>CAZAPJ010000034.1:0-48552 GCA_964487025.1 uncultured Hydrogenophaga sp. | reverse complement strand
ACAGGTCGCGTGCCTGTCCCTGCGCGTCCAGCGCGCCGGGTTTCTCTGCCCCAACGGGGCCGTGTCGCAGCAGTTTCATGGTGTTCGTGTTCCTCGTGTGGTGGGTTGGATCGACAAAAGTTGGGCCCAGACGGCTTGCAGGAGCAAACCGCCTGTCATGGCTTTCCGATGCGCGGCAGGCGCATCAGCTTCAAGGCATTGCCCAGGTAGAGCTTCTCACAATCCTCGTCGCTCAGGCCTTGGTCCTCGATCGAGCGGATGCCCTCACGGATGAACATGGGCCCGCCCTCCGGGTCGAAGGGGCAGTCCGAAGCGAACACCACGTGGTCCACGCCGAAGAAGTCCAGGCCGCAGCGAAGCGCCGACGCCGACCCGCCGAGCACGGTATCGCCATAGAACATCTTGAAGTAGTCGATGGGCGGCTTGGACAGGCGCTTGAGCACGTCCGCCTCGCTGCCGTCGGCGCTGCGGCTGCCGAGCTGGGCCCACAGCGTTTCGGCGCGGCCCGCGAAGTACGGCAGCATGCCGCCGCAGTGGTGCGTGATGACGCACAGCTCGGGCAGCTTTTCGAGCATGCCCGAGAACACCATGCGCGACATCGCCACCGAGGTCTCGAAAGGCCAGCCCAGCACCTGCCAGATCTCGTACTTCGAACGTTCCTCGTCCCGGTAGTCCGACACCGTGCCCGGCCGGAACGGGTGCATCCACACCGGCAGCCGGTGGCGGTTGGCCATGGCCTCGAAGATCGGGAAGAACTCGGGTTCGTCGAGCGCGCGGCCGTTGACGTTGCTCACCACCTGCACACCGCGCGCGCCCAGTTCGTCGATGGCGCGGTCCATCTCGGCCAGCGCGGCCGGCACGTTGTTCATCGGCAGGGAAGCGACGAAGACCGGGAACTGCTCGGGGAAGCGCTGGCAGATCTCGGCCATGCCGTCGTTCGCCACGCGCGCGAATCCGGGCGAGACATTTGGCCCGCCCAGCATCTCGGGCGAGGGCTGGCTCAGCGTGAGCACCTGCACGACGTCGGGGAACGTGCGGGCGAGCATCTCGGCACGGGCGTCGAGATCCCACAGCATGCGCAGGCTCGCCATGCGCTTGATGATGCCGGCGTCCTTGGAATGCGCCTTGACGAGCTCGAAGTACTTCGGCGGCAGCACATGGTTGTAGATGTCGATCTTCTTGAGCCCCGGCCGGATGCCGGGCGATGAGGTGGCCATGTCCTGTGTCCTGAAGGGGTCGGGTGCGCGGACTGTAGGGGCCGCAGGACCGCCTGGGAAGATGGCAAAAGGCCATTTGCGATAACCGGAATTGATCGCGAACGCGGAAGCGGCGCCTACCTCGGCGGCTTGTCCGCGTAGCCGAGCCGCTTCATGGCCGCCAAGATCGACACCGGGGCTTGGTCGTAGCCGGCCCATGGCGGTACACCTCCGCGACGCCGATCTCGTCCCCCCGATGCCGGCCTCGCGGTAGAGGCTGGGCGACAAGGCGGATGGTGAAGTTCTCGGTCAGGTGAAGCGAGGTGCAGGAGCCTGCCTCCCGCGAGGTGCCGGTCAAAAGCCTTTTTTGATGACAGGCGAACGGGGAGCAGCCTCACGTCCCATCGAATTCCGCCACCGAATAGCGGTACACGCCCTCCGGCCCGCAGACCTCGGTGGCGTAGGCCAGGCTGGACGGGTCCGGCATGCGCCGGGGGTACAGCACGCCGTCGAGGTGGTCGCACTCGTGCTGCAGCAGCGTGGCGTGGTAGCCGTGGCATTCGCGCTCGATCCACTGCCCGTCCACGCCCTGGTGGCGGATGCCGATGTGCCGGTGGCGCGGCACGCGCGCGTACAGGCCCGGCAGCGAGAGGCAGCGCTCCCACAGGTCGGCGCGTTCGTCGCCCAATGGGGTGATGACCGGGTTGATCAGCGGCGTCCAGGGTACGGGCTTGGTGCGCGCGCCCTCCGGAATCCGGTTCGCAGGCAGGCAGTAGAGCACCACGCGCAGCGCCACGCCGATTTGCGGCGCGGCCAGGCCAATGCCCGAGACCGCCTCGAGCGTGTCCTGCATGTCCTCCAGCAAGGCGCGGATCTCGGGGCTGCCGGGGTCTTGCACGGGCTGGGATACCACGGTCAGCGCGGGGTTGCCCATCTTCAGGATGTCTCGGACCGCCATGTCAGTTCTCCTTGCTCTCGTGGGTGTTGGGCTTCTTGCGGCTTGTGTTCGTGGGGCACGGGGCCGGCCGGCCTAGTCCAGCCGGGGCTGCAGCTTCGCGTACAGCGCCCGCAGGGGCTCGGGGCCGATGAAGTGCCCTCGGTCCACCATCTGCAGGTCGCCGAACCAGAGCGACTGGTCGAACACCACGCCGTCCGGGTGGTTCTCGCCGCCGCCCGCCTCCCACCATGGCAGCCCCATGCCGATGGCATTGGTGCCCGGCAGGCGGATGTCTTCGACGAACTGCTCGCCGCCAAACCGCGCCGCCGGATGGAAGCCGTAGGTGAAATGCACGAAGGTGCCCAGCTTGCCTTCGCCGCTGGCGCGGCGCAGCGCCCGGTCGAAGCTCGCGTGGTCCTCGGGCGCGGCGCCCTCGATGCCGGTGATGGCGCCATCGGCCGTGATGGTGATGGGCTTGCGCAGCCGCCGGTAGCGCTCGTCGAACAGCGCCTGGATGACGATGCGGCCTCGCACGGAATCCTTCACCGGGTACAGGCTCTGCGCGCCGGGCACAGTGTCCATGCCGGGCTTGTCGCAGACGCGCGCACGCTTGAGCTTGACCTCGTCGAGCACGAAGCTCACGTCGGTGCCGGCCGGGCAGGTGAAACGCACGGCCTGTCCCGCCACGCCGGAGACGAACTCCATGAAGGCGATGTTGAAGTCCAGCAGCGCATCGAAGTCGACGCTGCCGTACAGCCGCTCCAGGCTGGCCGCGCGCGAGATCGACAGCAGGCCGTAGCGGCAGCGCTTCGCGTCCATCGCCGCGCTGTGGATGCGCGAGCCGGCGTGGTAGGGAAAGCAGAAGTCCAGCCACACGTCCGAGGCCACGGCCGCCGCGGCCAGCGAGTCGCCCACGTACGGGTCCGACAACCCGCCCTGGAACGGCAGCGTCGGCGCCAGGGCCACCAGCGGCTTGCCGCCGCAGCGCGCCACGGCGGCCACCACGGCATCGATCAGCGCGTGCTCCACGCCCGAGTCGGCGGTCAGCAGCACGCTCTCGCCGGGGCGCACGCCGAACTGCTTGTGCACCAGGCAGTCCGCGGCGCGGGCGAGACGGGGATGTTCAAACATGGTTGTCTTTCAGGTTGGGATCCAACAAAGGCCGACGCGCACGGGCGGCCACGGAGCGAAGAAGGTCGGCCATCGGGACATCAGAAATCGAGCACGATCACGGACGAGCGGGCGCGCGAGACGCAGACCGCCATGCAGCTGCCGGAGGCGCGCACCTCGGGGCTGAGGAAACGGTCGCGGTGCTCCGGCTCGCCCTCGGCGACGTCGAGCACGCACATGCCGCACTCGCCCTCGCGGCAGGAATACGGCACGTCCAGCCCGGCCTCGAGCAGCACCTCCAGCGCGGTCTTGCCGACCGGCACGTGAAAGGGGCCGCTGCCGTCCACCAGCCGGATGTCGAACGGCGCGTCGCCATCGGCCGCAGCCTCGGGGGCGCCCTCGCCGCCGAAGCTCTCCCAGTGGATCGCCGCCTCGGGCAGGCGGGCGGCGGCCAACTCGCGCGTGAGGTCGATCAGCGGCCTCGGTCCGCAGACGTAGACGCCCTCGCCCGCTCCGAGCGAGGCGAAGCGCTGCGCCAGCAGCGCGCGCACCCCGCCGCCCTCCAGGCCCAGGTGGACGTGCACGTGCTCGGCCAGGCCGGCCTCGCGCAGGTCCGCCAGGAAGGCCGCGTGCGCTTCGCCGCGCGCGAGGTAGTGCAGCTCGAAGGCATGGCCGCGCCGCGCGGCCTCGCGGGCCATGCCGAAGATCGGCGTGATGCCGATGCCGCCGGCCACCAGCACCAGGCGCGATTCGCACCAGTCCACCGGGAACAGGTTGAAGGGGCCGGCGATCTCCAGCGCGTCGCCCACCCGCAGCGCGTGCACCGCGGCCGAACCGCCGCGCGACTGCGCCTCCTTCTTCACGGCCAGGGTGTAGCGGCCATCGCCCGGATTCCGGTTGCACAGCGAATAGCTGCGCTCCAGGCCGCCTGGCAGGTTCACGCGCACGTGCGCGCCGGGCTCGTACGCCGGCAGCACCGCGCCCTCGGGCGCGGCCAACTCGAGCGAGACGATGTCCTGCGCCTCCCGGCGCAGCGCAGCGACCGTGACGCGCCAGCGGCCGGCGGCCACGGCACCCGGGGTGGCGCTCGCCGGGGATCCGGCTTCAGTCACTGGCGATGGCGGGGCCAAACAGGCGGTTGACATAACTCGAAAGGAAGTGGTGGATCGGCTTTTCCATCACCGACAGCGGGCCCGGCTCGTAGTTGGACAGCGACATCGCGCGCTGCATGGACTCGATCATCGAGCGGTCCTCCTCGTAGATGGCGTGCTGGTACTTGCGGTACACGTCCACCTTTTCCTGGAAGTTCTCGTGCGAATGGAATTCCTCGGGGAACATCATGTAGATGGTCACTTCGCAGCTGTTGGGGCCGGTGGGCCAGGCGGTGATCACCTTGACCATGTCGATGCGGCCGAACAGCGTCATGTTGGGCGGATAGAACGCGGTGCACGCGAAGCTGTTCTCTTCCGACTCCAGCCACGGCGCCTTGCCGAACAGGCTCACCCCATCGGGCGTGGACGGCGAGGCGAGGTAGCGCATGGTGAGGCCGCCGCCGGGCTTGAGCACCAGGTTTTCGGGCGTCCACGAGAAGCGCTGGCCGAACGTCTTGGCGTGCAACACGCCGACGTGGTAGTAGTCCATCAGGTTCTCGTGGAAGAACTTCCAGTTGCACTGCAGCGTGGTGCGCGTGATGTCGGCCAGGCGGCATTTCTCCGAATGGAGCATGCCAAAGTCGTTCTCCAGGTGCTGCATCGCCTCGGCGAAGGGCCTGGGGTTCGCCGCGAAGCAGATGAAGATGTTGCCGCGCCAGACGTCCAAGTGGATCGTGGGCAGGCGGCAGGTCGAGGGGTCGAAGTCCTCGGTGTCCTTCATGTAGGCCGCACCCACGAGGCGGCCGTTGAGGTCGTACGTCCAGCCGTGGTAGGGGCACTTGAACGACCGCACATTGCCTTCGCCGTCGGCGATCTCCACCCCCCGGTGGCGGCACATGTTGTGGAAGGCCTGGATCTGGCCCTCCTTGTTCCTGGCGATGAGGATGGGCTGGCCGAGGACGCGCTTGGCCTGGTAGTCGCCAGGCTTTTCGTACTGCTCCACGCGGCCGATGTACAGCCAATCCTTGAAGAAGTACTCCTCGATTTCCATCCGGTAGATCTCGGGCGAGGTGTAGACGTCGCCCGAGATGTGGTGGGAGCGGGCGAGTTCGGTTTTGTTGATGCCGATGTCGCCGCGCGGAACGAATCGGAACTGCTGGGCCATTTGCGTCATGCGAGCTCTCCTGAAATCGTGGGAAGTAGCGAGGTCCATCGCCGCGATGGGCACTTGCGGCGGGAGTTTCGTGCAATTCTATACGAGTGTATTATTAAAAGCGAGGGCTTTGTGAAAGGGCAGACCACAAACCCGATGCGGGGATTGACTGCACACGAACTTCAGTTATCGTCGATGTTCCTGAACCCACCGCATCGGCGGGCCGCCGTGCGCTTACCCGGTGCCAATCACCTTGCCAGCCCCGAAAAAAACCCCATCGCGTGCGAAACCGCGCACAACGGATCGCCGCAGCTTTTCCAAGAAGGGCGCCGACGTGCGCCGCCAGGAACTGATCGATGCCACCTTCCGTTGCCTGGTCCAATGCGGCGTTTCCGACACCAGCGTGCGCACCATCGCCGCCGAGGCCGGCCTCTCGCTGGGCATGGTCCGTCACTACTTCAACTCCAAGGACGAGCTACTGGCCGCCACCTACCGCCACATGTCGGAGATGCTGCAGCAGCAGACGCAGGCGATCCTGGCGGCAACCGAGGACGACCCGCTGAGCCAGCTGGTGGCCTTCATCAACGCGGGCCTGCACCGCCCGCTGCTGGACCGAAACTACGTGCGCATCCGCTTCCTGTTCTTCGAGCTGACACACACCAACCCCACGGTCAAGCAGGTGCACGACGAGATCTACGACCGGTTCGAGCACAAGCTGCTGGCGCTCGTGAAGGCCGTGGCGGTGCAGAACGGCAGCGACGCCGACTGCGAGATGATCATGCGCACCATCATCATCTACCTCAAGGGCGTGTGGGCCGAGTGGACGCTCTCCAGCGACGACTTCGAGCCACTCGAGATGGTGACCCGGATGATGCCCTTCTGGCTCCAGCAGCTCCAGGGCCCCGGGCGGGCCAGGGCGTCCGCCAAGACATCCGCCAGAAAGACCCATCGCAAGCGCCAGCCGGCCTGAGCCAACCTCAATCGACCAGCCGGCGCGCGGAGGCCCAGAACAACTGGCTGTGCCAGTCACTCTCCTGCGGATCGAACTGCGCGGCCGTGTGCGCCACCACCTCGGGCGAGGGCATGTGCAGCGCCGCGCCGCCCGCCTGCGCCTTGACCTGCACCTGGCAGGCGCGCTCCAGGAAGTAGAGGTTGGTGAAGGCCGCGGCGATGCTCGAACCGGTGGTGAGCAGGCCGTGGTTGCGCAGGATCATGGCGTCGTTGCGCCCCAGGTCACGCACCAGCCGCTCGCGCTCGCCCAGGTCCACCGCGATGCCTTCGTATTCGTGGTAGCTCAGCCGGCCGTGGAACTTGATGGCGTGCTGGGAGATCGGCAGCAGGCCGTTCGCCTGGCACGCCACGGCCATGCCGTCGGCCGTGTGGGTATGGATCACGCAGGCCACGTCGTGGCGCGCCATGTGGATCGCCGAGTGGATCACGAAGCCGGCCTTGTTCACCCGCAGGTGCCCTTCCCGCTGCGGATCGACGATGCTGCCGTCCATGTCGATCTTCACCAGGTCCCTGGGACCGATCTCGTGGAACAGCTTGCCGTACACGTTGATGAGGAAGTGGTCCTTGGCGCCGGGGATACGGGCGCTGATGTGCGTGTCGATCACGTCGGTCATGCGCAGGTGCGCGACGACGCGGTAGAGCCTCGCCAGTTCGGCGCGGACGTCTTCTTCTGTGGCTTGCATGGTGCTCATCTTCGGATCATGTGGCGGCCTGGGCCAGTCCGCCGAGGAAGGAGGCCCCGGCGATCGATTCGACCAGCTGGCGGGTGTAGGGGTCGCGCGGCTGGCCCAGGACCTGGCCAGGCAAGCCGCGCTCGACGATGCGGCCGCGGCTCATGACGATCACCTCGTCGGCGATCTCGCCGGCGACCCGCAGGTCGTGGGTGATGAACATCATGGTCAACCCGAACTCCTGCTTGAGCTCGGCCAACAGCCGCAGGATCTGCGCCTGGATCGACACGTCCAGCGCGGACACCGCCTCGTCGGCGATCAGCAGGCGCGGCTTGAGCGCCAGGGCGCGGGCGATCGAGATGCGCTGGCGCTGGCCGCCCGAGAACTCGTGCGGGAAGCGCGAGGCCGCCCCCGCGCTCAGGCCCACGCGCTCCAGCAGGGCCGCGGCCTGGCGCCGCGCCTCCCGCGGATCGGTGCCGTGGATGATGGGGCCGCGCGCGATCGCCTCGCCCACCTTCTGGCGCGGATTGAGCGAGGCGAACGGATCCTGGAAGACGATCTGCGCGTCCTTGCGGTAGGCGGCCAGCTCGGCGGGCGCCAGTCCCACGATGTCGCGGCCCTCGAACAGGATCCGGCCCTGGTCGGGCTCGACCAGGCGCATGATCATGCGGCCCAGCGTGGACTTGCCCGAGCCGGACTCCCCTACCACGGCCAGCGTGCGGCCCGGCTGCACATCGAGCGCCAGGTCCTGCGCGGCGACCACCCTGCGTGCCTTGGAGAACAGCCCGCCGCCGCTCACGAAGGTCTTGCACAGGCCCTCGACGCGCAGCAGCGGCTGGGCCGGCTCGGCCGCGGGCGGCGGCTGCAGCGGCTTGCGGCCCGGCAGCGCGTCGACCAGGGCGCGCGTGTAGGCCTCCCGCGGGCGCAGCAGCACGTCGTCGCGCGGGCCGGCCTCGACCACCTTGCCGTGGCGCATGACGACCACCTGGTCGGCGATGTCGGCCACCACGCCGATGTCGTGGGTGATGAACAGGATGCCCATCCTGCGCTCGGCCTGCATGCGCTTGATGAGCTCGAGGATCTGCTTCTGGGTGGTGACGTCGAGCGCGGTGGTCGGCTCGTCGGCCAGCAGCAGGCGCGGCCCGTTGATGATCGCCATGGCGATCATCACGCGCTGGCGCTGGCCACCGGAGAGCTGGAACGGATAGGCGCGGCACACCTGGGGCGGATCGGGCAGGCCGACCGAGGCCAGGGCGTCGATCACGCGCTGCTGTGCCGCCCCGGGCGCCACGCCCGGCTCGTGCAGCAGCAGGGCCTCTCGCACCTGGGCGCCCACGCGCTGCAGGGGGTTGAGCGCGCTCATCGGCTCCTGGAACACCATGCCGATGCGCCCGCCGCGCCACTGGCGCATGCGCGCCTCGTCCAGCCGCGTCAGGTCCACGCCGTCGCAGCGGATCGCGCTGGCCGGGTCGATCGCCACCCGCGGCGGCAGCAGCCCCAGGATGGCGTGCGCGGTCATGGACTTGCCCGAGCCCGATTCGCCCACCAGGCAGACGATCTCGTTCTCGCGCACGTCGAACCCCAGCCCCTCGACCGCGAAGCGGCGGTCGCCGGAGGCCGGCAGCGCGATGTTGAGGTCGCGGACCTCCAGCAGGGCCTGGGCAGCCTGCGTGTGTGCTTGCATGTCGTTGGCTTGGCTCATTCCCGGACCACCCGCGGGTTCAGCACGTCGTTCAGGCTCTCGCCCACCAGGTTGATCGCCAGCACCGTCAGCAGGATCGCGATGCCGGGAAAGAAGCTCATCCACCAGGCCTGGCGGATCATGGTGCGCGCCGTGCCCACCATGTAGCCCCAGCTCATGAGGTTGGGATCGCCCAGCCCCATGAAGCTCAGCGCGCTCTCGATCAGGATGGCCGTGGCCACGCTCAGCGAGCCGGCGACCACGATCGGCGAGAGCGCGTTGGGCAGGATATGGCGCACCACGAGCGCCAGGCCCGATTCGCCCTGGCAGCGCGCGGCGTGCACGAACTCGCGCTCCTTGAGCGAGAGGAACTCCCCGCGCGTCAGCCGCGCCACCTGCGGCCAGCTCACCAGCGCGATGGCCAGGGTGATGGTGGCGATCGACGGCGTGAGGATGGCCACCAGCAGGATCGCGAGCACGAAGGCCGGCACCGACTGGAACAGTTCGGTCAGGCTCATCAGCGCGCTGCCGATGCGCCCGCCGCGGTAGCCGGCGATGGCGCCCACCACGACGCCGATCAGCAGCGCCACGGCCGTGGAGGCCACGCCGATGAGCAGGGACACGCGGGTGCCGTGCACGATGCCGGCGGCGACATCGCGCCCCAGGCTGTCGCTGCCCAGCAGCAGCCCCTCCTCGCCCGGCGGCATGAAGGGCGTGGCCACGGTCTCCCACGGGCTCGTGGGGTACAGCACGGACGCCAGCGCCGCGGCGGCGATGACGACCAGCAGGATCGCCAGGCCCAGGACGCCGGAAGGCCGGCGAAGGAATGCGCGAGCAAATTCTTTCATGGATGGACGGGAATCACACGGCCCGGATGCGCGGGTCCACCACGCGGTAGAGCAGGTCCGTGATCAGATTGAAGATCGAGACGATGACGGAGAGCACGAGGAAGATGCCCAGCAGGAGCTGGTAGTCGCGCTGCAGCACCGCCTCGTAGGTCAGGCGGCCCAGGCCGGGCCAGGCGAACACGGTCTCGATCACCACCGAGCCGCCGATCAGCGTGCCGGCCTGCACGCCGGCCATGGTGACCACCGGCAGCATGGCGTTGCGCAGCATGTGCCGCCAGAGCACGCGCTGCTCCGTCGCGCCCTTGGCGCGCGCGGTCTTCACGTAGTCCTGGTGGCTGACCTCAATGATGGAAGCGCGCATGAGGCGCGCGTAGATCGCCAGGTACAGCAGGCCCAGCGTGAACATCGGCAGCACCAGATGGCGCCCCCGGTCGAGCCACAGCGCCCAGCCCTCCAGGCCGGCGCCCACGGTCTCGTAGCCGAACGGCGGCAGCCAGCCGAGCTGCACCGAGAACAGCAGCACCAGGATGATGCCCAGCCAGAACACCGGCGTGGCATAGACGATGAGCGAAAGGATGGTGATCACCGTGTCGGAGAGCCGCCCCGCGCGCACGCCGGCCAGGCTGCCCAGCACCACGCCGCCGAGCAGCGAAATGACGAACGCGGTGCCCGTGAGCAGCAGCGTGGGCGAGAGGCGCTCGCCGATCACCTCGGTGACCGGCCGCTGCTGGCGATGCGAATAGCCCAGGTCGAAGGTGACGACCTTCTTGAGATAGGCGCCGAGCTGAACCACCAGCGGCTTGTCCAGGCCGTAGTCGGCCCGCACGCGCTCCAGGTAGGCCTCGTCGGTGGCGCCCGACTGGCCGGCGAGCACCAGCGCCGGATCGCCCGGCGCGGCGTGGACCAGGAAAAAATTGAAGATGGCCACTGCCACGACGACAGCGGCCATCTTGGCAATGCGCCTCCCCGCGGAAGCCAGCATCGCGAACGGTAGAACTTGCATAGGAATTCACGACGGAAGAGCAGCCCCGGGACCGGGGCCGCCCGCCATCATCACCCAAAGTAGACGTTGTCGAAGCTTTCGTGGATGCCGATGCCCGTGGTGACCAGGTTCTTCAGGCGCTTGTCGTAGAGGGTGGGGAACTCCAGCTCGACCAGCCAGATGGTGGGGCAGTCCTCCGCCATCACCTTCTGCATCTGGCTGTAGTGGGCCTGGCGCCTGGCGTCGTCCACCTCGGCCGCCGCCGCGTCGGCCAGGCGGTCGACCTCGGGGTTAGAGTAGCCGCTGATGTTGGAGAACAGCACCTTGCGGATGTTGGAGGTGACGTAGTTGCGCGTCACGCCCAGCGCCGGGTCGCCGTACTGGAACGGCCAGTTGACGTTGAGGTCGAAGTCCCAGTTGCTGATCTTCTGCGCCCAGCCCGCCGCGTCGTTGGTCTCCAGCGTCACGGCGATGCCGATCCTGGCCAGCGACTGGCGGATGTACTCGCTCACGCGCGCCGGCATGTCGCCATAGGGCGCCACCGGCAGGCGCAGCTGGGCGCGGATGCCGCGCGAATCGGGCTTGAGGCCCATCTCGTCCAGCAGCGCGATGGCCTTCTGCGTGGAGAAGTCGTACTTGCGCACGTTGCCGTCGTAGAAGCGGGTCTTGGAGCAGATCGGCCCGGTGGCCACTTTCCCGAAGCCGTAGAGGATGCGGTCGCGCACGAAGTTGCGGTCGATGGCGTGGGAGATGGCCTGGCGGAAGCGCTTGTCGGCCAGCGGGCCGTTGCGCAGGTTCAGCTCGATCATGAGGATCGGCGCGAAGTGCTCGTAGCCCTTGGTGGTCATCTCGAACTTGGGGTCCTTGGCCAGCCGCTGCGCGTCGAACAGCTCGAGGTCGGTCCACTGCGTCAGCTGCACCTGCCCGCCTTCCAGCGCCACCGCGCGCGACGCGCCGTCGGGGATGATGCGGTAGATGATGGCGTCCAGGTACGGCTTGCCGGGCTTGAAGTAGTCCTCGTTGCGCACCAGGTGGATGTGCGAGCCGCGCACCCACTCCTTGAACTTGAACGGGCCGCTGCCGATGGGGCGCAGGTTCGCCGGGTTCTTCATGATGTCGGTGCCGGCGTAGATGTGCCTGGGCATGACCGGCAGGTTGGAGATGTCGAAGGCGCCCAGGAACGCGCCGAACGGCGCCTTGAGCTTGAACACCACCGTGTACGGGTCGGGCGCGGTCACCGACTCGCAGCGCTCGAAGATCGCCTTGGCGCGCGGGTGCGAGACCGGCAGGAACTCCTTGACCGTGTAGAGCACGTCGTCGGCGGTCAGCGGCTTGCCGTCGTGCCACTTCACGTTGCGCTCCAGGTTGAAGGTGTAGGTCTTGCCGTCGGGCGAGACGGTCCAGCTGCGCGCGAGGCTGGGCAGCGGCTTCATGTCGAAGTCGTAGGTCAGCAGGCTCAGGAAGATCTTGCCCGCGATGGTCTGCGTGGGCGTCTGCTGGTTGGCGCCGATGTTGAGCATGGGCGGCTCGGGCTGCAGCACGGCGTTGAGCGTGCCCCCGCGCGTCTGGCCGTGCGCCAGCGTGATGCCCAGGGGAATGTCGGCCAGGCCGAGCGCGCCTGCCGAAAGAAGTAGCTTGTTGAACTGTCGCTTTTTCATCTGGGCACTCCAGGGTTGTGAAACAGAGGGAGAAAGGGCGAGGAGGAAAGGTCGTGGGGAATCCTGAGGCTCGGGGAGCGCCAGGGGCTAGGACATCAGGCCGCGGCTTTCCAGCCAGCGCTGCACGGTCTGAACGGATTCGAGCAGGAGCTCGGGCTGGCCGGCGTAGTAGTGCGTGGCGCCCTCGATCAGGTGAAAGCGCTTGTCCTGGCTGCCCGCTGCGTCCAGCAGCATGCGCGCATGCGGCTGCGGCACGCAGTCGTCGGCCGAGTTCTCGATCACCAGCAGCGGCACCGAGATGCGCGCGGCGCTGGCCATGCCGTCGGCCCGGCTGTCGTCAATGGACCACTGGGACAGCCAGGAGCGCAGGGTCGAGAACCGCGCCAGGCCCACTGGCCCCGAGTTCACGGTCTCGGGGTTGCCCAGGTAGCACCAGCCCGGGCGCCGGCCGTTGGGCTCCAGCGTGGCGTCGAGGTAGCGCGGGTCGGCCAGCGTGCGGTGCGTGACGAAGCCGCGCTCGAGCTCGCCGGTGCTGCCGCGCCGCAGCCGCTCCAGCGTCTCGCGCACCTGGGCGGTGATGCGGCGCACGCGCTGCAGCTGGCGCGCGCGGTATTCGGCGATGAACGCGCGGTCGTAGGGTGGCCGGTTGGGGTTGTGCGGGTCGTAGAGGTCGAACTCGCGGTCGCGCACGTCGGGGTTGTGCTCGTCGAGCACCGAAGGATCGATCATGTCGCGCAGCATCACCGCACGCGAGAGGTGTGCCGCCTGGCAGACCACCGCGTCGGCCGGGATGAGGCCGGCCGCGACGAGGTCGACCGGGTCGCCGGCCGGCGTGGCCACGATGTCCGGGCGCTCCGCCTGCGACTGGTAGAAGAGCGAGAGCGAACCGCCGCCGCTCCATCCCATCAGCACCACCTTCTGGTAGCCCAGGTGCTCCTTCGCGTGGCGGATGTGGGCGCCGAGGTCGATCGCCACCTTCTCCATGATGAGCGCGCTGTCGTTGCGCGGGTAGCGGCTGGCCGCGCACAGCACGTGCAGGCCCGCCGCCGCCAGCCGCCGCGGCACGGGCAGCAGCTGCAGCGTGGAGGCCGGATGCATGAACACCAGCAAGGTCCTGGAGGGCACGTCCCGAGGACGCAGCAGGATGGCCTCGAGGTTCACCGAACCCTGGTTGCCAGCGAACCCATAGGTCTCGGTGAAAGCGACGGGCTCCTCGAAGTGCACGTGAAGCCATTGGCTGGAGACCTCATGCAGAGGCTCGTTCATTCATTCTTCTCCTATCGGGACGGGGGCAATCCAAGAGCGGGACACGTGCGCGCAGTGCGCCGAATTGTCACTCTATACAGTCGTATAGCAAAATGATGTCAGAAAGGTGAGCGCTTTGCAAGCGCTTTTGACCAAGCGCAAAGACAAGGTCACCCATCGGGCGTAATGCCCGAGCCGGGGACATGGAGCGCATGCCCGTCGTACACCGCAGCGCGGTGCGGCGGATGCGCCCGAGGGTCTCGGCTCAATGGCCGCGAATGGCCGTGATCGGGTTTGACGCGGCGCAACAAGGGCGCACCGCCCCGACGCATCAAGGCCCCGATGGATGCCGGCGCCGCGCCTCAGGCCCAGCTGCCTTCTTCATAGGTCCGCGGGTTCCAGACGTCGGTGATGCGCCCATCGACAACCTTGAAGACTTCGATGCCGCAGGTCGTCTTGCCGTTGGCATAGGTGTTGTTCCATATAGAGGTCACGTAGATCCCGTCGGTGAAGCGGCACACCTCCGAGAACTTCGGGCCCTTTTCGGCGTTGACCTGGTTGATCCGCTCGATCTGCTCGTCGTGCGAGAGCTGCTTGGTTCCGCCCGAATAGTGCCGGGTGATGGGGTTCGCGCAGATCTCGCGGACCAGTTCGGCACGCGATTCGTTCCAGGCTTGCTCGATGTAGAGGCCCACGATCTCGCTGGGGCCCAGTGTGCTGCTCATTCGGATCCCTCTCC
The DNA here is from genome assembly GCA_964487025.1 of uncultured Hydrogenophaga sp. GTDB lineage: Bacteria > Pseudomonadota > Gammaproteobacteria > Burkholderiales > Burkholderiaceae_C > Hydrogenophaga. The sequence goes on along the minus strand of CAZAPJ010000034.1, from coordinate 34,230 downwards.
ATTCCCATGCGGGTTCATCGGCCGATCACCCGTTCCAGACGCTCGAGGGGCTCATGTCCATCCGGCGCGCGATGTCGTCGTGCAGCGTGGGGACGGTCCGGATGGTCTCGGCGGTATCGAAGTCGATCATGTTCCACAGCAGTTGCAGGCAGGCCATGCGCTGGCGGATGCCGTAGATCCTGTAGGCGTTGAACAGCCAGTAGTAGTTGGCGTTGCGCAGCCGGACGCCGCGAAAGCGCTCGTAGTGCGCAACGGTCTCCTCCTCGGAGAGGAAGCCGCCCAGCCTGGGCAGCACCGCGCCCGTCTGCCGGGCGAGCAGTTGCTTGTGGCGGTGAAGGAGCAGGAAGAACGTGATGTCGATCTCGGGGTCGCCGACCATCGCCGTCTCCCAGTCGATCAGGGCGACCGGCTCGAAGTCGCGAAAGATCATGTTCGCAAACCGCGCGTCCCCCCAGTTGAGCGATACCGACACCTCCTTCGGCCGGTTCAGTTGCAGCCAGCGCTGCATTTCCTTCACGATGGGCGGTATGTCGGGGGCGGGAAACGAGGCGGCGCCCCACCCGTAGATGCCGATCCAGCGCTCGAGGTTCTGCTCGATCGCGGAGCGGCTGCGGTCCGGCCATTCGTACGCCTGGAGTCCACGCGCGCGCCAGTCGACGTCGGCCAGCCGGCCGATGGCCTCGACGCTGCTCGTCCACATCCGGTGGCGCTGCTCGTCGGTGGCGTCGACGACCCAGCCGGAGGTGACGTAGATGGGTTCGTCGCTCGCGGTCAGGCCTTCGACGAACTCCATGAGATAGAACGGCCGCCCGAGCGGAGCGGGATCTTCCTCCAGCCATTTGCCGCGCACGACGGGCAGGCTCGGAATGCCCTCCAGGGCCTTCATCGTGTTGAACTGAAGGGCCATGTCATAGGTCTGGAGCAGCGCTTCCCGGCCCGGCGGGAGCCGCAGGATGTAGGTCTCCCGACGGCCGCCCGGACGGGGCGTGATCGAGGCCTTGTAGGTTTCGTTCGACGTACCCGTGCCGCTGGCGGCCTGCCCGAGATGGTCGACGACGGCCTGCCCATAGCCGGGCCTCCGGCGCAGCCATGCCTGCAGCCGGTCCACCAGCACGGCGGAATCATCTTCTTGGGTGTATACAGCCACCGGTCCAACTCCTCAGGGGTGTTCACGTTCTTTCGAGCGACAGGGCCAGGCAGGCGGAAGCCATCCCGTCCGCCTCCGAGATACGCGCGCGGTCCTGCGCCGCGGCGCTCGCATCCGCCTGCTTCGGATCAGCGCTGGAAGCGCACCGCGTCGAAGCTCTCGATGACACCGAGGCCCGTGGTGACGACGTTCGTCAGCCGCTTGGCGTAGGTGGTGGGGAACTCCAGTTCGACCAGCCAGGCCATGGGCGAATCCTCGACCAGGATCTTCTGCATCTCGCTGAAGAGCGCCTGGCGCTTCTCGACGTTCATCTCGCCCGCCGCAGCCTCCGCGAGCCGGTCGACCTCCGGATTGGAGTACCCGTTGGTGTTGGTGAACAGCACCTTCAGGATGTTCGAGCTGACGTAGAGGCGGGTGACGCCGAGCGTGGGATCGCCGTACTGCCACGGCCAGTTCAGGTTCAGGTCGTAGTCCCAGTTCGAGATCTTCTGCGCCCACCCCGCGGCGTCCACGCTCTCCAGCTGGACGGCGATGCCGATCCGCGAGAGGGTCTGGCGGATGTACTCGCAGGTGCGGCCCGACATGTCGCCATAGGGCGCCACGGGCAGCCGCAGCCTCGCCCGGATGCCGGAGCGGTCGGGCTGCAGCCCCATCTCGTCCAGCAGCGCCTTGGCCTTCTCCATGGAATGCTCGTAGGCGCGCGTGTTCCCGTCGTAGAAACGGGTCCGGGAGGAGACCGGTCCGGTGGCGATGCGACCGAAGCCATGCAGGATGTTGTCGCGGATGAAGTTCCGGTTGATGGCGTGGGAGATGGCCTGGCGGAAGCGCTTGTCGGCCAGCGGTCCGTTGCGCACGTTCATCTCGAGGTACATGATCGGCGAGTAGTACTCGTACCCCTGCGTCGTCATGGTGAAGTTGGGATCGCGCGCGATGCGCTTCGCATCGAAAGGCTCCAGGTCCGTCCACTGGGTCAGCTGCACCTGCCCGCCTTCCAGGGCCACCGCACGGGACGCGCCGTCCGGGATGACGCGGTAGATGATGCCGTCCAGATAAGGCTGGCCAGGGCGGAAATACCCCTCGAATTTCTCCAGGTGGATGTGCGAACCGCGCACCCACTCCTTGAACTTGAACGGGCCGCAGCCGATCGGCTTCTGGTTGATGGGGTTCTTGACGAGATCGGTGCCCTCGTAGACGTGCTTCGGCATGATCGGAAAGCTGCCGACGTCGAAAGAGCCGAGGAAAGGGGCGAACGGCTTTTCCAGGACGAACACGACCTTGAAGGGGCCGTCCGCGCGGATCGACTTGCAGCGCGCGAGGATCGTCTTGATGCGCGGGTGCGTCTTGGGCAGGAATTCAAGCGCGGTGTAGACCACGTCTTCCGACGTCACGGGTTTTCCGTCGTGCCATTTGACGTTCTCCTCCAGTTGGAAGGTGTACGTCAGCCCGTCGGGCGAGATGGTCCAGGCCTTGGCCAGGCTCGGCAGCGGCGCCAGTTTGAAATCGTAGGTCAACAAGCTGAGGAAGATCTTGCTGGAGACGATCTGTGTCTGGGCCTGCTGGTTGATGCCGATGTTGAGCGTCGGCGGTTCCGGATGGATCACCGCATTCAGCATGCCCCCGCGTGTCTGGCCGTGCGCCAGCGTGATGCCCAGGGGAATGTCGGCCAGGCCGAGCGCGCCCGCCGAAAGAAGTAGCTTGTTGAACTGTCGCTTTTTCATCTGGGCACTCCAGGGGTTGTGAAACAGGAAACGGGTTCAGGAGATGGATTCGAGGGAGCGCCCGGGCCGGACAGCGCCGCCGCAAGCCGCCAGGGCACGGGCGGCGGTTGCCGCAGGAAGGCCGGATGCGTGAACGCCAGCGGGGTCCTGGAGCGCACGTGAAGCCATTGGCGTGGAGGCCTCATGCAGAGGCTCGTTCATTCGTTCTTTTCCTCCAGGGCGGGGGCAATGCCAGAGCGGGACACACGCACGCACAGCGCGTCGCGTTGTCACTCTATACAGTCGTATAGCAAAATCATGTCAGAAAGGTGAACGCTTTGCAAGTGCCTTTGATCGAGCTCAAAGACAGCGATCGCCGATCGCGCGCAGATGCCAGCTGAAGGCATGGAATGCCCGCGCACGACCGGCGCGGCAGAGGCACCCAGGCACCTTCGCTCAATAGCCGCGATCGAGGTCGACGCGGTGCAGCAAGGGCTCGCCGCGCTGCAGGCGCGCGATGTTCTCCACCACCTGGCGCACCACGGTGCCGTTGCCGGCCATGGTGGCCATGTGCGGCGTGACCACCACGCCCGGCGTGCGCCAGAACGGGTGCGCGGCATCCAGGGGTTCGCGCTCGAACACATCGAGCAGCGCGCCGCGCAGCCGGCCCGATTCGATCGCGCGCAGGAGGTCGGCCTCCACCAGGTGCTCGCCGCGGCCGACGTGGACCAGCGCCGCGCCCGGTGGCAGCCGGTCGAACAGGGCCCGGTTCAGGATGCCCCGGGTCGAGGGCGTGAGCGGCAGCAGGCAGACCAGCAGCTGCGTCTGCGCCAGCAGCCCGTGCAGGCCCTGCTCGCCGCTGAAGCTCCGCACCCCTTCGATGGCGCGCGCCGAGCGCGACCAGCCCGCCACCGGATAGCCCAGCGCGCCCAGCGCCCGCGCCACCACGCGACCGAGTTCACCCAGGCCCAGCAGGCCCACCCGGAACTCCGCCGCCGCTGTCTGGTGCGGCCGCTCCCAGTGCCGCTCGCACTGGTTGCGCAGCGCGCGGTCGAACTGGCGGTGGAAATGCAGCACGCCCCACAGCACGTACTGGACCATGCCGTCGGCCAGCTTCGGATCGACCACGCGGCAGACGTCGATGCCGCTCAGGTCCTGGCCGGCGATCAGGTTGTCCACGCCGGCCGCCAGGCTGTGCACCAGGCGCAGCCGGGGCATCTGCGCGTACAGGCCGGGCGGCGCGTCCCAGCCCACGGCCACCTCGGCTTCGCGGCAGCGCGGATCGGGCCAGAGGACCACATCCAGCGCTGGCGCCGTTTCGCGCAGCGGCGCCAGCAGAAAGCCCAGGTCGGCCGACTGGCTGAACAAGGCGACGGTCGTCGGTCGAAGGGGGGGTGCCGCATGCATGAAGAAGGTCTCCGCAATGGTGTTGGCTCGAAACCGGCGCCGGGGTTGCCGGTGGCGTTGCCGAGTCTATTGATATACGATTGTATAAAGTCACAATCCCGCCCCCGCCCCACCCACGAAGCCCCATGAACCCTTCGACGATTGCCTGGACCGATCCCCACCGCCGGCAGCGGTTCACCGATTGGCTGACGCGCGTGGCGGCCGAGCAGCGCCTGCAAACCGATACCCTGCGGCCCGCTTCCAGCGACACCAGCTTCCGCCGCTACTTCCGCATCGATGGCGCGGACACGAGTTTCGTGGTGATGGACGCGCCGCCGGAACACGAGAACTGCGAGCCCTATGTGCGCATGGCCCGCCTGCTCCAGGCCGCCGGCCTGCACGCGCCGCGCATCGTCGACTGGGAGCGGCCGCAGGGCTTCATGCTGCTGTCCGACCTGGGACCGGTCACCTACCAGGACCGCATGGTGGCGCAGCCCGACAGCATCGAGACCCTGTGCCGAGACGCGAGCCTGTCCCTGGTGCGCCTGCAAAAGATCGAGCGCCAGCCCTGGATCCCGGACTATGACGAGGCGCGCCTGGTGTTCGAGCTCGCCTGGTTCACCGACTGGTACCTGCAGGCCTGGTTCGACCTGAAGCTCGACGACGCGGCGCAGGCGGGCCTGCTCGCGGCCTTCGACGCGCTGGTGCGCAACGCGCGCGCCCAGCCGCAGATCCTGGTGCACCGCGACTACCACTGCCGCAACCTGATGTTCGCCAGCCCCAATCCCGGCATCCTCGATTTCCAGGGCGCGGTCTGGGGTCCCGCCGCGTACGACCTGGTGTCCCTGCTGCGCGACGCGTACATCGAATGGGACGAGGCGTTCCAGCGCGCCCAGGCGCAGGAACACTGGGCGCGCGCCCGCGCGGCGGGCGTGGCCATGCCGGAGCGCTTCGAGGACTTCTGGCGCGACTTCGAATGGTCCGGCCTGCAGCGGCAGCTCAAGGTGCTGGGCCTGTTCGCGCGCCTGAGCCTGCGCGATGGCAAGCACGGCTACCTGGCCGACATGCCCCGAGTCTGGGGCTACGCGCACCGCACCGCGCGGCGCTACGACGTCCTCGCGCCGCTGGCCCGCGTGCTCGAACAGGTCGAGCCCACGCGGCATCCGGCGCTCGCCGGGATCGCCTACCCCGCCGCCGCCCCGCCTTGAGCGCCCAACGCCACCCGACCCGCGAGACCCGCCGATGCCGCCGCACACCGACCGCCCTCCTTTCGAATTCCGCGCGGGCAGCGCGCCGCTGCTGTTGTCCTTCCCGCACAGCGGCACCTACCTGCCGCCCCGGGTCGCGGCCACCATGACCGGGGCCGCGCGGGCCGTGCCGGACACCGACTGGCACCTGCCCCGGCTCTACGCGTTCGCCGAGGCCTTCGACGTCTCGATGCTGGTGGCCACGCATTCGCGCTACGCCGTCGACGTGAACCGGCCCGTGGACGGCCCCAACGTCCGGCAGGGCGAGCGCGTCACCGGCGTGTGCCCGGTCGAGACCTTCGATGGCGCGCCGATCCATGCCGGCGAGCCGCCGGACGCCGGCGAGGTGCAGGCGCGGCTGGACGCGATCTGGCACCCCTACCACCGGCAGCTCGCCGCCGAACTGGCGCGCCTGCGCGAGCGGCACGGCGTGGCGGTGCTGTGGGACGCGCATTCGCTGCGTTCTCGGCTGCCGCTGTACTGGGAAGGCAAGCTCACCGACCTCAACCTGGGCACGCACCAGGGCGCCAGCTGCGACCCGGCGCTGGCCGAGGCCGTGATGCGCGAGGCGCGGGCCGCGCCGGGCTTCACGGCCTCGCTCAATGGCCGCTTCACCGGCGGCCACATCACGCGCCACTACGGGCGACCCGCGCAGGGCGTGCACGCCTTCCAGTGCGAGATCACGCAGTGTTCCTACATGCAGGAGCAGGCGCCCTTCGACTACCTGCCCGAGGTGGCCGCCCGCGTGCAGGCGCCGCTGCGCCGCATGATGGAAGCGGCGCTGGCTTTCGCGCGGGCTCAGGCCACGCCGTGACGGCGCAGGCAGGCCAGCAGCGTCAGGAAGGCGGGCTCCATGTCCTCCTCGCGCACGCAGGCGTAGCCGAGCAGCAGGCCGCGCCGCGCCGCTGAGCCCGCGTAGTAGCGCGACAGCGCGCGCGCGAGCACGCCGGCGCCGGCCGCCGAGCGCGCGATCGCCACGTCGTCGCAACCAGGCGGCAGGTCCAGCACCAGGTGCAGCCCCGCGTTGCTGCCGTGCGCGTGCAGCGCCTGCGGGCCCAAGTGGCGCTGGATCAGCTGCACCAGCATCGCGCGGCGGCGCCCGTAGATCAGCCGCATGCGCCGCACGTGCGACGCGTAGTGGCCGCGCGACATCAGCTCGGCCAGCGCGGCCTGCGTGATCGCATGGCCCTCGCGGTAGAGGTCGGCGTGGGCGGTGCGGAACGCCGCGGCCAGCGAGCGCGGCAGCACCATGTAGCCCACGCGCAGCGCGGGAAACAGCGTCTTGCTGAACGAGCCGATGTAGATCACCGGCGCGTCGGCCTCCAGGCCCTGCATCGCGGGAATGGGCCGGCCCGAGAAGCGGAACTCGCTGTCGTAATCGTCCTCCACGATCCACGCGCCGTGGGCCCGCGCGGCGTCCAGCAGTTCGCGGCGGCGCGCCAGGCTCATCACCGCGCCCAGCGGGTACTGGTGCGAGGGCGTGACGAAGATCAGGCGCGGCGAGCGGCCCGGAGCGCCCGTGCGCTGCATGGCGCCGTCCTCGTCCACGGGCATGGGCTCGGCGTGCACGCCGCTCATCTGCAGCACGCGGTGGAAACCCCAGTAGCCCGGCTCCTCCACCCACACGCCGTCGCCGGGATCGACCAGCATGCGCAGGCACATGTCGATCGCCTGGTGCACGCCCTCGGTGACCACGATCTGGTCGGCCTCGCACTGCACGGAACGGGCCACGCGCAGGTGGTCCGCCAGCGCGGCGCGCAGCGCAGGGTGGCCGCCGCCGTGCGCATACGTCAGCAGCTGCGGCGCGGGCCGGCGCCACAGGCGCGCCAGGATGCGGCTGAAATGCCGGCTCGGAAATTCGGTGACGTCGGGCACGCCGGGCATGAACGCGCCCCACTGCACCGGGCTGGCCGAGGCACCGGCCACCACGGCCTGGCCGCGCGCCGACAGCCGCGCCGGCTCATCGTCGGACGCGCGCCGCGCCGCCGCCATGTCGATGCGCGGCATGTGCTCGGTAGAGAGGTCGGCGACGAAGGTGCCGCTGCCCACCCGCGCCTGCACATAGCCCTCCGCCCGCAGCTGCTCGTAGGCGTGCAGCACGGTGTTGCGCGACATCCCGATCTGCCGCGCCAGATCACGCGAAGCGGGCAGGGCCGTACCGGCCGCGAGGCTGCCGTCCAGGATGGCCTCGCGCAGGCAGTCGTAGAGCTGGCGGTTGAGCGGCGCTTCACCCGGCGGCGGCAGGCGCTGCTGGATGAGGTCGGCGCAGATGGATTTCATGGCGGGTGTTTCGCATCAATTGGCACCATGAAAATAATAAAACTGGCACTTTTCAATAGAACCAAAACCGAATTCTAATCGCGCCGACCTCCCCTTCTTGACCACTCCTTTCCTCTTTTTTTCTTCGAGCATGAGCACCAACAGCGACCTGCATTCCCGCCGCCTGGCCGCCACCCCCCGCGGCGTGGGCGTGATGTACGACTTCTTCGCCCAGCGCGCCGAGAACGCCACCCTGTGGGACGTGGAGGGCCGCGAATACATCGACTTCGCCGGCGGCATCGCGGTGGTCAACACTGGCCACGTCCACCCGCGCATCGCGGCCGCCATCGGCGAGCAGCTGCAGCGCTTCACGCACACCGCCTACCAGATCGTTCCCTACGCCAGCGCGGTGGAACTGGCCGAGCGCATCAACGCCGCGGTGCCGATCCGCGAGGCCTGCAAGACCGCCTTCTTCACCACCGGGGCCGAGGCGATCGAGAACGCCATCAAGATCGCGCGCGCCCACACTGGGCGCCCCGGCGTGATCGCCTTTGGCGGCGGCTTCCATGGCCGCACGCTGATGACGCTGGCGCTCACTGGCAAGGTCGCGCCGTACAAGGCCGGCTTCGGCCCGTTCCCGGCGGACGTCTTCCACGCGCCCTTCCCCGGCGCGCTCACGGGCGTGAGCGCGGCCGACTCGCTCGCTGCCATCGGGCATCTGTTCAAGTGCGACATCGAGCCCAGCCGCGTGGCGGCCATCATCATCGAGCCGGTGCAGGGCGAAGGCGGCTTCAACGTCGCGCCGCCGGAACTGATGCGCGGCCTGCGCGCGCTGTGCGACGCGCACGGCATCGTGCTGATCGCCGACGAGGTGCAGACCGGCTTCGGCCGCACGGGCTGCCTCTTCGCCATGGCGCACCACGACGTCGAGCCCGACCTGATCACCATGGCCAAGAGCCTGGCCGGCGGCATGCCGCTGTCGGCCGTGTGCGGCCGCGCCGCCATCATGGACGCGCCCGCCCCCGGCGGGCTGGGCGGCACCTACGCCGCCAACCCGCTGGCCGTGGCCGCCGCGCTCGCGGTGATGGAGGTGCTGCACGAGGAAAAGCTGTGCGAGCGCGCCACCGCGCTGGGTGAGAAGCTGGTCGCGCGGCTGCGCGCAGCGCAGGCCCGGGGGGCCGGCATCGCCGAAGTGCGCGGCCTGGGCTCCATGGTGGCGGTGGAATTCCGCGACGGCGCCGGCCAGCCCGACGCGGCCGCCGCACAGCGCCTGCAGCGCGAGGCGCTGGCGCGCGGCCTGGTGCTGCTGACCTGCGGCATGTATGGCAACGTGGTGCGCTTCCTCTACCCCCTGACCATTCCCGACGCGCAGTTCGAACGCGCCCTGGACATCCTCGACGCCGCTCTCGGCCAGGGAGCCGCCCCAAGCCAGCTCGCACCGCAGCCCGCAAGGGGGGCGGAGGCTCACCCGTGAGCGCCGCGCCCGCCTGGAACCTGAAGGCACCCCGCCTGCTGCGCGAGGCCGCCCTGATCGACGGTGCCTGGGTGCAGGCCGACGGCGGTCAGACCCTGCCCGTGCACGACCCGGCCACGGGCGAGGTGATCGCCCGCGTGCCCCGCATGGGCGCGGCGGAGACACGCCGCGCCATCGCCGCCGCCCAGGCCGCCCTGCCGGCGTGGCGCGCGCGCACCGCGAACGAACGCGCCCGCATCCTGCGCCGCTGGGCCGACCTGATGCTCGAGCACCAGCAGGACTTGGCCCTGCTGATGACCCGTGAGCAGGGCAAGCCCCTGGCCGAGGCGCAGGGCGAGATCGCGTACGCCGCCTCGTTCATCGAATGGTTCGGCGAAGAGGCCAAGCGCGTCGACGGCGAGGTGCTGCAAAGCCAGCGCGCGGGCCAGCGCATCCTGGTGCTCAAGCAGGCCGTGGGCGTGTGCGCGGCCATCACGCCGTGGAACTTTCCCGCCGCCATGATCACGCGCAAGGCCGGCCCCGCGCTGGCCGCGGGCTGCACCCTGATCGTGAAGCCGGCCGAACTCACACCGCTGACCGCGCTGGCCCTGGGCGTGCTCGCCCAAGAGGCCGGCGTGCCCGCGGGCGTGCTGCAGTTCGTGGTGGGCGACGCGCCCGCCATCGGCGGCACGCTGTGCGAGAGCGACGTGGTGCGCAAGCTCAGCTTCACCGGCTCCACCGAAGTCGGCCGGCGCCTCATGGTGCAGTGCGCGCCCACCATCAAGAAGCTCTCGCTGGAGCTGGGCGGCAACGCGCCGCTGATCGTGTTCGACGACGCCGACCTGGACAAGGCCGTGCAGGGCATCATGGCCTCGAAGTTCCGCAACACCGGCCAGACCTGCGTCTGCGCCAACCGGATCTACGTGCAGCACGGGGTCTACGACGAACTCGCACGCCGGCTGGCGGCCGCGGTCGCGGCCATGCCCGTCGGCCACGGCCTCACGCCCGCCGTGCAGCAGGGCTCGCTGATCGACGACAAGGCACTGGCCAAGGTCCGCCAGCACGTCGACGACGCGCTGGCCCAGGGCGCCCGCATCGCCACGGGCGGCCAGCCGCACGCCCTGGGCGGCAACTTCTTCACGCCCACGGTGCTCACCGGCGCCCACCAGGGCATGCGCATCGCGCGCGAGGAAACCTTCGGCCCGGTGGCCGCGCTGTTCCGCTTCGGCAGCGACGACGAGGCCATCGCCATGGCCAACGACACGCCCTTCGGCCTGGCCGCCTACATCTTCACCACGTCGCAGTCACGGATCTGGCGCGTGAGCGAAGCGCTGGAATCGGGCATGGTGGGCGTCAACACCGGCCTGATCTCCAACGAGGTCGCGCCCTTCGGCGGCGTCAAGCAATCGGGCCTGGGCCGCGAGGGATCGCGCCACGGGATCGACGAGTACCTGGAGCTCAAGTACGTCTGCCTGCAGGATTGAGCGCGTCGGCGGCGCGGCACGCTAGGCCGGGCCGAAAGAACGAGGGCGAAAGGCACTTCGTCTTTCAGGCGGGGAGAGCGGCAGAATGAAAACGCCCGCCGCCATCAAGCGCGGATTCAACCCGCTGCCTGGCGCACGTGGCGGCGCGACAGGGTTTCGGCAACGCACACCGGCTTCTCGACCCCTTCCCGGGTGACCACCGCCGCCAGCGTGAGCAGCGCGCCGCCGACGAAGGGCTCGAAGCGCTGCAAAGTGAAGGTGGCCTGCAGCCTGCTCCCGACCGGAACCGGCGAGGTGAAGCGCACGCGATTGAGCCCGTAGTTCACGCCCATCTCCACATCTTCGATCCGGAAGGCCTCGGCCACCATCGCCGGCAGCAGGCTCAGGGTCAGGAAGCCGTGGGCGACGGTGGTCCCGAACGGCCCCGCGCGGGCCCGTTCGGGATCGACGTGGATCCACTGGTGGTCGCCGGTGGCGCGGGCGAAGGTATCGATGCGCTCCTGGTCGATCCGTGTCCAGCCGCTGGTGCCGACCACGGTTCCCACCAGCGGCTGCAGCTCGGCAAGCGTCGCGTAGCTGCGCATCGCATCGCTCTCGCTCAAGGAATGGGAGCCATCCTGAATGGCTCAGGAGTGAAGAGAAGGCGCCCTGCGCCCTTCCAGGATCCGGGCTTGCCGCAACTGGGCGTACAGCTTGGGCGCGGACGCCGCCAGCCGCTCGTCGCTCATGCGACCGGTGCGCGTCATGAAACGGTAGACGAACTCCTCCGGCGAGTACGTCGACATCCATTCGGCGATGCGCTCGTACCACATGAAGGACCGTTCGGAGGCCGTCACGAGCTTGTCCTTGTTCGGCTTGCGCATGGCGACGAATCGTTCCAGCTTCTGCTGCAGCGGCTGGTCGGAGCCGGTCAGGGCCTCCGCCAGCGCGATCGAGTCCTCCATGGCGATGCGCGTGCCCGAGCCGATGGACGGGTGGGCGCTGGTCTGGGCGTCGCCGATAAGCACATGGCGCCCATGCACCCAGCGGTCATTGCGGATCACCGGGAACTGGCGCCAGATGGAATTGTTCTCCAGCAGTGGATGGCCGCCGAGCTCGGGCGCGAAGACCTGCTCGAACAGCGCCTTGCGCTCGACCGCCGACTTCTGCTCCAGGCCGAAACGCGCCCAGGTGGCGGCGTCGCATTCGGCCACGAAGGTGCTTTCCGCCGGCGCATAGGGATAGTAGTGCGCGACGAAGTGGCCGCCCTGGTACGCGCGGAACACCAGCGCCGAGGAAGGAAAGGCCTTGCCCACGCCAAACCAGGCGAACCAGTTGGTGAGGTGGGAGCGACGGGTGCCGAACGCCTGTTCGTAGGCGCTTCGCACGACGGAGTTGACGCCGTCGGCCCCCACGACCAGGTCCGCGTCCGCCAGGCCCAGGCGATCCAGTTCGTCCATCTCCTGCAACCGGACGCCGGCGCGAAGCTCCACGCCGGCGCGCAGCGCGGCATCCTGCAGCACCTCCAGCAGATCGATGCGCCGGATGGCGCCGCCCTGGGTCGGCCGATCGACCACGATCGCCTTTTCCTTGACCGTGATGACCTGGAAGCCGATCAGGGTCATCTTCTCCATCAGCGCGCGATGGCTCTCCTCGTCGGCTGCGCACAGGATGTTGCGGCCGGTCTCGGCGATCACCACGCCGAAGCCGAAGGTCGCGTTCGGCGGATTCTGCTCCAGCACCACGACCGACCAGTCCGGCCGGCGCTTGCGCACCAGCATCGCCAGGTAGAGGCCCGAGGGGCCGCCACCGACCACCACGATCTTCATGGCGCCTGCTCCACGATGCGCAGCACGTCGTTGTCGAACTGGATGATGTGGCCGATCAGCCCGCCGGTCAGTGCACCGTTCCACACCGCAGGCTTCAGGCCCAGCGGCTTGCGCTGGAAGCTGATCTCGTCATCGGCCTGGATGGACCAGTAACCCTTGTTCGGGCCAGACACGCGCAGTTCCGGACGGGCCTTCGCATTCTCGACAAGTGCTTCGAATTCCTCGACCGCCAGCACGAAGATGGTGGGCATCACGCGGCCTCCAGATCCTGCTGCAGGCGCCGGCCCTTGAGCCGCCATACGTCGTCGATGCAGGTCAGGGCGCCCGGTTGCCGGGACAGTTCGATGGCCGCCTCGATGGTCCGATCCGCGTCGTCGATATCGAGTTCGTTGAAGGGGCGCACCTGCCAGGTCACCTCGACCGGGTAGCCGTTCGGGTCGTTGAAGTAGATCGATTCGATGATCTCGTGCCGGATCTGGTACTTCATCGCCACGCCGGCGGCCTCCAGGCGCTGGCGCAGGGCAAGCAATTCCTCGCGCGTCTTGACATGCCAGGCGGTGTGGGTCGCACGGTAGCGGTAGTCGGTGCGGGCCTGGCAGAAGTCGGGCTGTTCCTCGCCGATGTAGTAGAAGAACGCGATATGGCTGTCGTTGCCGCTGTCGAAGAAGAAGTGCAGGAAGTCGGCGTGATCGGCCGGCCCCCAGCCGCGGGCCGAGATGGCGTGCACCAGCGGCAGGCCGAGCACGTCGCGGTAGAAGTGCACGGTTTCGGCCAGTTTCCAGGTGGGGCGGGCGGTGTGGTGGACGCCCTGGAGGGGAGATCGGTTCTGCATCATGCGGCTCCTTGCTTGGCGGCGGCCTCGGCCGCCAGTTTTGCGGTGATCAGGTCTTTCAGCAATGCCTTGCTGCGCTTGCCCGAGCTGGTGACGGGAAACTCGGTCAGGGCTTCCACGCGCTCCGGCCACTTGAACTTGGCCAGACCTTCCTGTTGCAGGAAGGCGCCCAGCTGCGCCACGCTCGGCGCCGTGTGGCCGGCGTAGGGAATGACGAAGGCGCAGGCCCGCTCGCCGTAGACGGGATCGGGCATGGCGCACAGTTGCACGTCGGCCACGTCCGGATGGCGGCGGACGAGGTTCTCCACCTCCTCGCAGTTGATCTTCTCGCCGCCGCGGCTGATCAGGTCCTTGGTGCGCCCCTTGAACTGGTAGTAGCGCTTGCCATCGATATCGCGGAAGGACATCAGGTCGCCGGACCGGTACATGCCGTGGCTGGTGAAGGTCTGCTTGTTGCGCTCCGCCTTGTAGTAGCCGTGGATGGTGTAGGGCCCCGCGAAGGCGCATTCGCCGTCGACACCGGGTTCGGAGATCTCCTGCTCGGTGCCCGGCACAAACAGCTTGATCTCGTCGAACTCGCTGATCGGAGCGCCGACCATCACGTCCTGCACCTCCTGCGGGTCCTCCGGCCGGGTGAAGGTGACGACACCTTCGGTCATGCCGAACACGTGCCGCACCGGAGCGCCGAGCAGCTTGCTCAGCTTGGGTGAGCCGTTGGGCGCGATGGCGCCGCGGAAGCGCGTCAGCTTCAGCTCGCCGGACTCCAGCGCCGGCTGGATGCGGGCCAGCACCGGCCCCATCGTGCCCCAGGTCGGCTGGTGCTCGCGCAGCAGGGCGACCAGCTCGTCGGCCTGCAGACTGCGGCTCACCAGGCAGGAGGCGCCGGCCAGGAGCATCGGGCCGTAGCAGCACACGGTGTTGAGGTTGTGCATCATCGGCAGCGGCCCGAACAGCATGTCCTGCGCCGAATAGCCGTGGAAGCGGCCCACCGCCCGCATGTTGTACAGGTATTCGTTGTGGACGCGGGGGATGATCTTGGGCACGCCGGTGGTGCCGCCGGACAACTGGAAGATGGCGACCTGGAACGGGTCGTGGGTGATGGTCTGCAGGCGCTGGCGGGCATCGGCGCGCGGCATGCCTTCCACCAGCTGCCACAGCGACAGCGCGCCACCGCGTGGCGTACCGTGTGCCTGCACGATCCAGCGCATGTCCGGGAGCTGCTCGCGCATCTTGTTGGCGAAGGCGACGTCGTCGAACTTGGGGTCATCGCCCTGCACGAAGTGCACCCGGGCCTCGCTGAGCTGGCCGAGGTAGCCGATCTCGTGCTCGCGATGTGCGGCCAGCGTACAGACGGGAATGATTCCGGCCTTGATGCAAGCGAGCAGCAGGAACAGGGTCTCGTTGCTGTTGCCAAGCTGGAAAATGGCGCGGTCGAGCGGCTGCAGGCCTATCGCCAGCAGGGCGCCCGCGAGCCGATCGGTGACGTCATCCAGTTCGGCGTAGCTGAAGTTGCCGCCGGGGCCCACCAGGGCCGGCCGGTCGGCATGCTGTTCGAAAGCGGCGCGAAAGCCGTCGACCAGCGTTTCGCGGGTGAGCACACCGGCCTCGAGATACTTGCGGGTGCGCTCGTCTGGCCGGTAGACGACCCCTTCCATGCGGATGGCGGGCCCGATGGTCATGTCCTTGTCGATCATTTCAGTTTTCCATGGTGCTGTGCACCACTCACAACGCATGAACGCGGCAACCCAGCCCAGTGCACCCGCGGAACCGGCTTTGCCGGGCCGCAGGGTGCGCCCCCCAGTGGGGGGAGGCGCCGCAGGCGCTTCGGGGGGCGTTCATCTCAGGCGAATCCTTTCTGTTTGAGCCACTGCTGCACATGGCGGCCCGCGACCACCTGTCCAGCCTCTTCGCCCTCGACCAGCGCCTGGCCGTGGTGGTTCCCCCTGACCTGGAAACGCTGCTTGTCGGTCGAGCCGATGGCGCCGTAGATGGCGTTCATGTCGCTCGGAAAGGCCGCCTGGTCCCCGGTGTATTCGAGCATCAGCACCGGCACCGTCAGTTCGGCGCCGAACTGGTCGAAGCTGGCCCGCGAGCTCAGCCCGGACCAGGTGGAGAGCCAGGACTCCGGGGTCACCAGGCGCGAGAAGGCCACGCTGCCCATGTTGGAAACGTAGGGGTCGATGCCCCACAGCGAACCGACGGCGCGCTCGGAGGGGTCGAGGCTGGTGTCCCAGTTGCGCAGGTCGGCATCGGTGCGCCAGATGGTGAAGATCGGCGCGTGGGCGGCGAGGCGGCGCAGCGCGGCGTCGGCACCGCTGCCGGCCTCCTTCACCCGTTTGCGCGCCTCGTTGCGGCGCTTGATCAGGCCCAGAGCGAACGCATCGAGCCTCTTCACGCGTTCCTGCTGCGCCGCACGGTAGCGCGCCACGAACTCGGGCGCATAGCATGCCGAGTTCGGCGGATCGGCATAGCCATTGGCGGCGCTGAATGGGTCAAGGGCCGGATCGACCGACATGGGGTCGTTCTCGTCGGTCACCGAGGGATCGATGCCCGCCATCAACAGCTTGCCCGGCCCGGGGTGCGGCGACACGAACACCAGTGCATCGGGCGCAGGCATGTCGGCCTCCGCCAGCTTCACCGGACGTCCGCCCGGCGTCTTGGACAGGCGTTGCTCCGGCGTGCGCAGGGCCTGCTGGGCGTAGAAGCCGAACAGGCAGGCGCCGCCGGAAATGCCCAGATGGACGATCTTCTCGAAGCCGAGCTTGCGCAGGTGGACCGCGGCGGCGGCCACATCCAGCAACGCCACCTCATGTTCGAGCCGCAGATCGCTGCCGATCGAGCGCGGCGCCTGCACCCAGGCCGCGGCGCCGGCATCCAGGATGTCCGGCACGAGATAAGGCGTGCCCGAGAACTCCCGCGGATGCATCAGGCAGACCACCGTCTTCTCCTTGCCGGTCACGGTGTACAGCATGCCGAGCGTGCGCTGTCCGTCGGCCGTGCGCAGCGCATAGGGGCGCAGCCGGTAGTCCCGCTCCATGCGGGCGGGATTCCATCCAGCCCCCCTCAAACCCGCCGTGACGGGCGCCTTGCGCTTGTCGATCATCGCTTGGCGTCTCCAATTTTTCGGTGCATTAATAAATGGTATGTTTAAATTCGCGAACTGTCAATTTCCGAGCAGACCCCATGCGTTCCAGCAAGAAGAGCACGCCCGCCAAGAGCATCTCGGCAAAGGACACTTCCGCCAAGACCCCCCCCCCTGCCCCGCCCCGCGGGCGCGGCCGTCCGCGCAAGTCGGACGGAGCCAACGTGATGCAGCTGATCTCGCGAGAGCAGATCATCGAACGCGCCATCCAGCTGGCGAAGGTGGAGCCCTTGACGGAGATCTCGGTGGTCGGGCTGGCGCGCGAGTTCGGTGTCACCACCGCGCTGATCCACTACTACGTGGGCAGCCGAGAGGACCTGCTGTCGGGCGTGATCAACGTCTTCTTCGAAGAGCGCGTGCGGCGCCTCGGCACCCTGAACGGCAACTGGAGGGCCGACCTGGAGAAGCACGCCCGCATGAGCTACGGCATCATGGTCGAATTCGGCGGCGTGGTCCGGTACCTGATGACGCACAACCGCTTCCGGATCTTCCAGCAAGTGGCGCCGGGGCAGCCCGACTACGGCCTCATTTATGTCAACCGGGTGATGGGCATCTTCCTGGCCGGAGGGTTCACCCCCGAGCAGGCCGTCATGGCGCACCACTTGCTGTCGCTGTACATCATGTCGTCGGCCTACGCGGCGGTCAGCCGCCAGTTGCCGGGAGAGCACAGCAAGTACATCGCCGGCCAGATACGCGCCACGTCGATGGACAACTACCCCGCCGTGCACGCGGTGGCCGACTCCTATGCGGCGGTCGGCGCCGAGGCCGCCTTCGAGCGGGGCCTGCAGTTCTACCTCGATGGCCTGGCCAAACAATTGCGCGAGAACAAGCGCCTGGCGAAGCAAGCGCCTGCGGCGCCCCGGAAACCTCTCCGGACCCTCACGGGAGGCCGCCGCCACGAGTGAGTCGGGACTGCCGATCGGCCGCGCGCGCGTTCGATCGTGCCCGCCCTTCGCTCCTCACAGCAGCGGGAATCCCGCCACCTCGACCCGGGCCGTGTGCAGCGCGGCCCAGACGTCCTTGCCGACCGCCATGCGCGGGATCGTGTAGTCGGCCGCCACCACGTACAGCGTCTTGAGGTCGTCACCGCCCAGGCAGAGCGAAATCGGCTTGGTGTCGGGAAAGGTGAGCTGGTGCGTGATCGTCGAGCCTTCGAGGCGGATGACGCGCTTCTCGTAGGGTTGGCAGAGCCAGATCCCGCCTTCCTTGTCGATGGTCAGGCCATCGTTCGGCATGCCGGCGAATTCGACGATCAGCCGCTTGTTGCGGATCGTGCCGTCGGCGTCGAGGTCGGCCTCGAACATCCGGCCTTTTCGCCCTTCGGTGTAGACCAGGCGCTGCCGGTCCGGGGTGATCCACAAACCGTTCGGGAAGACGATCGGCTCGTCCTGGATCGAGGCCGTGCCGTCGGGCTGGACCAGCAGCAGGCGCCCAGGCGTCTCCGGCACGCCCTCGAACACGCGATAGCCGACGTCGTCCACGTACGCGCGACCGTGTGCGTCCACGGCCATGTCGCCGCAGTAGCCGGTCATCACGGCACTCATGTCGGCGTGCAGGACCAGCTTGCCGGAAGCGTCGCGCCGATACAGGCACATGTCCTCCATCGACGTCGCCAGCAGGGAACCGTCGGGCAGGAAGCCGAGGCCGTTCGGCCGGCCGGGCACGTCGGCCACGGTCTCGCGCCTGCCGCTCTTGTCGTAGGCATAGACTTTGCGGCCCAGCATGTCCGCCATCCACAGGCGCGAGTCATGCCAGCGCATCCCCTCGCCGAAGACGATCTTGTGCTCGGGCGCGAACGCTTGGAACGGGACTTGTTCGATGCTCATGTCGATTCCTTGGTGGGGGTGGATGAAGGTTTCCTGACCAGGCGGGCCAGGCCGGTGCGCGCCAGCCCCGCGGCGCCGAACGGCAGCGCGACGGCGGTGACGATGACGAACAGGCCGTAGATCGCCCACGGGGCGGACTTGGAAAAGGACTCGGCGACGTCCGGGACGAACTGGATGAACAGGGCCCCGAACAAGGCGCCGATCGGCCGGCCGAGGCCGCCGACCACAATGCCGACCAGCAACGAAATCGACAGCACGATCGAGAAGCTGTCGGGCCCGACGAACTGGATCAGGATGCCCCACAGGGCGCCGGCCATGCCCGCACAGGCGGCCGAAACGCCGAACGCCAGGATCTTGTAGCGGGCGACGTTGATCCCCATGCAGGCCGACGCCGTCGGGTGGTCGCGCAGGGCGATCAGCGCACGCCCGATGCGGCCGTGCGCCAGGTTGCGGATGAACAGGAACGTCGCCACGAACAGCAGCAGGCTCAGGAAATAGAGCCATTGGTCCTGCGACAGCGGCAGCCCGGGCGGCACCTCGGGCTTGCGCAGCGTCAGCCCCCCCACACCGCCGGTCACCGATTCCAGCACCTTCGCCTTGAGCAACTGCGGCGTGGCCACCGCCAGTGCGAACGTGCACAAGGCCAGGTAGTGGCCGGCAAATCGCAGTGCCGGGATGCCGATGACGAGGCCGAAAAGGAAGCACAGGGCCGCAGCCAGCGGAATCGCACCCCAGTAAGGCAGCCCCAGGTGCAGCATCGCCAGCGCGGCGGTGTACGCCCCCAGCGCCATGAAGGCGCCGTGGCCAAGGGAGATCTGGCCGCTCAGGCCAATCAAGAGGTGCAGGCCGAGCAGCGAAATGCCGAACACCAGCGCGTTGGACAACTGGAACATCCGGTAGTCCTCGAGCAGGAAGGGCAGCAGCAGGCCGACCAGCAGCAGCGCCAGCCCGAGGGCGTGCTCCACGCGATCGACGCGCCGATCCGGATCGCGGACTTGGCGGGAAGAAGTCGTCGCCATGCTCACAGCCTCTTGATCACTTTGCGACTGAGCAAGCCGGTCGGTCGCAGGTACAGCACCAGGATCACCGCGGCCAAGGCCACCGTGAGCTTGAGGTCGTTGCCGATGACGTAGGTACCGAGCAGGTTCTCGAGCACACCGACGATGACACCCCCGACGATGGCGCCCCACGGGTTGTCCAAACCGCCGAGCAGCGCGGCGGCAAAGCCGTAGACCAGCATGCCGAACATCAGGTTGGGCTCCAGGAAGACGATCGGCGCGACCAGCATGCCGACGACCGAGCCGATGGCCCCGGCCAGCCCCCAGCCGACACTGCGCACCGTGGTCACCGAAACGCCGACCATGCTGGCCGAGACCGGGTTGACGACTGCCCCACGCATCGCCAGACCGAACCAGGTGAAGCGAAACATCAGGAACAGCAGCAGCACGATCCCCAGCACGACCAGGCAGATGCCGATCTGGTGGGCCGAGATGTAGGGCGTCGACGGCCACAAGTCGTTGAATGGCGTCGGGAAGGCGCGCGCCTCGTGGCCGAACAGGAAACCGCTGACGCTGTTGAACAGCATGAACAGGCCGATGGTGACGATGACGGTGCCCAGCGGGTTGGCCGCGCTCACGCGCCGCATGAACAGGTACTCGACGGCCGTGCCGAGCACGAATCCGATCGCCGCCGTCAGCGCCATGACCAGCCAGTACGGCAGGCCGGCCTGCAGCATGGCGGCGGCGAAGAACGTCGTCAGCGTGGCCATCTCGCCCTGTGCGAAATTGAGGTGGTGGGTCGCCTGGTAGACCATCACGAAGGCCAGCCCGACACCGCCATAGAGCATGCCCATGGCGAAACCGGAGGCGATTTGCTGCAGCAGGTTTTCCATCAGTGGCCCAGATAGGAACGCTGGATAGCGGGGTTGGCGGCGACCTGGGCCGCCGGTCCCGACAAGGTGAACTTGCCGAGTTCCAGCACGTGTGCGTGGTCGCCCAAGGCGAGCGCGATCTGCGCGTGCTGCTCGACGATCAGCATGCTCACGCCCTCCTCCTTTCGGATGCGCGCCAGGATCGAATAGATCTCGTGGACGATCAGCGGCGCCAGTCCGAACGAGGGCTCGTCGAGGATCAGCAGCTTGGGCCGCATCATCAGCGCACGGGCGATGGCCAGCATCTGCTGCTCGCCGCCGGACAGGCTCCCGGCCTGCTGGCCCTGCCGCTCCTGCAGGCGCGGGAAGAACGCCTGCGCCCGCGCACGGCCCTCCTGGTAGCTGCGGTCGGTGCCGAAACGGTAGGCGCCCAGGCGCAGGTTCTCGTCCACCGACAGGTCGGTGAAGGTGCCGCGGCTGTCGGGGACATGCGCGACGCCCTTGCGGGCGATGGCATGCGGGCTCATGCGTTCGATGGGTTCGCCGTCGAACTGGATGCTTCCGGCGCGCCGGACCAGACCGCTGATGGCGCGCAGCAGCGTCGTCTTGCCGGCGCCGTTGGCGCCGAGCACGACGCCGACTTCGCCCGCCTGCAGCTCCAGCCCGATCTCATGGAGAACCTCGATGGCGCCGTAGCCCACGCGCAACGATTCAATTCGCAGGACTGGCCGCATCGACGCCCCCCAAATAAGCGCGGATGACATCCGGATGGACACGGATCTCCTGAGGCGTGCCCTCCGCGATCAGCGCGCCGAAGTCCAGCACCACCAGCTTTTCGCACAGGTCCATGACCAGGCCCATGTGGTGTTCGACCAGCAGCACCGTCACGCCCAGTTCGTCGCGCACGCGGCGGATGAGCCGGCCGAGCGCGCCGATCTCGTCCTGGTTCAGGCCTGCAGCCGGTTCATCGAGCAGCAGCAGGCGGGGATTCGCGGCCAGCGCACGGGCGATCTCCATGCGCTTCTGCAGCGCGAACGGCAGGTCGACGATCGGCGTGTAGGCCTGTTCCGAAAGGTCGACCAGGTCGAGCAGCTGCAAGGCATGCGCACGGGCCATGGCCTCGTCGCGCCTCGCCACCCCCAGCCGCAGCCCATTGGCGAGGAAGCCGCTTTGCGCCGTCGAATGCGCACCGACCATCACGTTGCCCAACACGCTGAGCGTCGAGAAGAACGCCAGGTTCTGGAACGTGCGGCCGACCCCCAGGTCCGCGATGCCATGCGGCGGGACCGCGAGCAGGTCCCGGCCCGCGAAGGCAATGCGGCCCACCGTGGGCTGGTACAGCCGGCTCAGGCAGTTGAACAGGGTCGTCTTGCCGGCGCCGTTGGGACCGATGGCGCCGCAGATCGTGCCCTTCTCGACGTCGAAAGACACATCCTGCAAGGCCCTGATGCCGCCGAACTGCACCGACAGCCCTTCCACCCGCAGCAGCGGCTGCGAATTCGACGCCTGTTGTTCCACAGCGCGCGGGTTCAGTTGATCAAGCGGAACTGTGTACCGTCGAACTTCTGCAGCCGTACCTCGTGCAGCCCGCTCGGTTCCGGCCGGCTGGTGTCGACCAGGATGCCCGGCAGCACCATGGAAAGTTGAACCCCTTTGACCGACTTGGTCTGCTTGATGAGCGAGTCCCGGTTCAGGTCCTTCCCGACCTCGCGCAGGATGTGGGTGGTGAGTTCAGCCGCGCAATAACCCTGGATGGCCGTCGGATCGGTGGGGTTGGCGTCCGGCGCATACCGCTTGAGCGTCGCCAGGTAGGCCTTGACGCCGGGATCGTCTTTCCATTCCGGACTGGCCGGATCCTTCAGGTAGGTGGCGGTGACGATGCCGACGGCGTTGTCGATGCCGGCCGGCTTGAAGACGCGTTCGATGGACGCGGCGAAGCTGAACAGGTACTGGTCCGGCTTCCACCCCAGCTCGCCGGCCTTGCGGATGGCCTGCGACGCCGTCCTGGGCGAAGCGAAGTTGACCAGCACGTCGGCGCCCGAATTCTTCAACGCGAGAATCTGCGAATCGACGGTCGGGTCGGCCTGCTCATAGGTGGCCTCGGCGACCACCAGGTTCTTCTTGTCGCCCAACCCTTCCTTGAAGCCCGCCACGAGCCCGCGGCCGCCTTCGTCGTTGGCGGCGAGGATCGCGATCTTCGCGTTCGGCTTCGTCTTCAGGATCTGGCGCGCGTAAGCGCCGCTCTCGATCTTGTGGTTGGGCGACCACATCGTCGACCATTTGGCTTTTTCCGGCGAGCCCCAGATGTCGACGCCGATCCCGGCGAACAGCATCGGCACGCCTTTTTCGTACAGGTAGTCCCTGACCGCGATGTTCTGGGCGGTGCCGATGCTGCCGAACATGGCGAGCACCCGCTCGCGCTCGACCAGCCGGCGCGTCACCTCGACCGCCTTCGGCGGCGCATAGCCGTCGTCCATCGTCAGCAAGTTGATCTTGCGGCCCGCCACGCCGCCCTCGTCGTTGACCTTCTTGAAGTAGGCGCCGCTGGTCTTGCTGAAGATGCCGTAGGCCGAGACGGGGCCGCTCAGCGGGTTGAACTGACCCAGCTTGACCTCGGTCGCGGTGACGCCAGGCACGGACTGCGCCAGCGCAGGACCGGTCGAAAGTGCAAGGGCGCTGACCAGCAGGAAGCCCTGGAAGGAACGGGTGAGCATGGATGTCTCCTTGTGTTTCGGGTGGCACGCGTAAAAAAACCGACGTCTTCGGTGTCTTATTTGATCATACATCAATTTTTCAATACCATATTGATGTTTCGTCAAATTTAAGGAGACAACATGGCCATCCAGTGGAAGCCGACCGCCATCCGCCGCTTCGATCGCCCAGGCTTTGCGCAGCCGCTTGCAAGCGCGCTGCTCGCCTTCGCCTTGTTCGCGGCTCCCGCCGCCGCCCAGGACTACCCCAGCAAGCCGCTGCGCATCGTCGTGCCATCCAATGCCGGCAGCGCGCCGGACATCGTCGCCCGCTCGCTGGGCGAGCCGCTCGCCAAGGCGCTGGGGCAGCCGGTGGTCATCGACAACAAGCCCGGTGCAGGTGGCGCCGTGGCCATGGCGTCGGTGAAGGCCGTCGAGCCCGACGGCTACACGCTCGTGCTGATCCAGGCTCAGGTGGCCACCCTGACGCCGCTGCTGCAGAAGTCCGCCAACTACGACAGCGAACGGGACTTCGACGCCATCGGCATGGTCGGCGTGTCGCCCATGATGTTCGCCGGCAGCCCGAAGTTCCCGGCCCGAAACCTGAAGGAGGCCATCGAGGCCGCCCGGGCGAAGCCGGACGAAGTGACCGCCGGCGGCCCGAACCGCACGTCCATCCCCTACCTGGCCAATTTCCTGTTGGCGTCCAAGGCGCCGGCACCGTTGCGGATGGTGCCGTTCTCCAGCTCGCCGCAGGGCATCCAGGCCACCATGGCCGGCGACGTGCAGATGTACACCGACGGTGTCGGTCCCTTGCTCGCGCTGGCACGCGGAGGCCGGCTGCAGGCGCTGGCGGTCACCGCCGACACCGAGCTCCCGGGACTGGAGGGCATCCCCTTGGCCAAGGACACCGTGCCCGGACTCGTGGTCTATGGCTGGTTCATGCTGGCCGCGCCGAAGGGCGTGCCGCCGGCCATCGTCCAGAAATTGAACGCCGAGCTGAACGCGGCGCTCGACCGTCCGGAAGTGGCGGCGCGACTGCGCGCCCTCGGCACCTATCCGCGTCCGATGACGATTCCGGACACCGTGCGCTTCGTGCGGGCCGAGAAGGAAACCTTCGGCGCACTGGTGCGGCAAATGGGCCTGCAGCCGGAATGAGCGGTGGACACGCGACAAGCCTGCCGTCGATCCGGCGCGGGTCAGCTGCGCCGATGCCAACGGCCTCTCCTTCATCGTCGGGACAAGTGAGCATGAAATACGACCTCGTCATACGGCAAGCAAGGGTCTTCGACGGCCACGGCCACTTGAACGGGACCTTCGACCTCGGCATCCGGAGCTCCCTTATCGAGGCCGTGTCGCCGCAGCCGCTGGAAGGAGTGATGGTCATCGACGGGCGGGGCAGGACGGTGCTGCCCGGGTTGATCGACACCCACATTCACCTGTTTGATTTCATCGCCACGCGCTCGGAGGAGGAGATGGAAGCCTTCTTCGCCGACGGTTTGCGCTCACGGCTAATGGACTTCCTCTCGCACGGCGTGACTACCGTCAAGTCGGTGGGGGATCCGCTGCCCGACAGCCTACGCGCCCGTAAGCTCTTGCAGACAAGAGAACTTGCAGGCCCCAACCTGAAGGTGGCAGGCCTCGGCATCACGGCGCCGGGTGGGCATCCTGGGGTAACGATCTATCGTAATAACGATTGGTATCGTGCTCGGTCGGTCGCCGAAGTCGACGATCCCGGCGCTGCACGCGCGGTGGTCCAGCGACTGGCGAGCGATGGCGTGGACGCGATCAAGGTGCTGTACCAGGGCGGCTGCGACTGTAACGGTACGCCGTACTACTGGCACCCCCGCTATACCAAGGGCATGGCCATCCAGATCATCCGGCTGCGCCGGCCGGTGCTCACGGCGGTGATCGACGAGTCGCACCGGCAGGGCCTGATGGTGACGGCGCACACCATCGAGGCGGAGGCCGCAATGGCTGCACTCGAGGATGGCATCGATGCGCTGGAACATGGGGTCGTCGACGAGCCAATCGAGCAGAGCGGGGTGATCGAGCGACTGCTGCGCCAAGGCAGCTCGTACGTGCCGACGCTGTTCGTCAAGGCCAACGAATACTCGATGGCCAACGTACTGAAGGTCCACCAGGCCGGTGTGCGGGTGGTCGTCGGAACCGACAGTTATTCGGGTGCGGGTGCCTATGGCGCCAACACCTTGGTCGAATTGCGCCGGCTGGCCGAGGCGGGCTTGAGCAACACCGCTGTGCTGAAGGCAGCCACCTCCGAGGCCGCCCGACACTTGCGCGACGATTCGATCGGTGTCGTAGCTGCCGGCAAAGCTGCCGACCTGATCCTGGTGGAGGGAGATCCGGTAGCGGACCTGGCCTGCGTTGAAAAAATGGCCGCTGTGATCAAGGACGGCCGCGTGGTCCCGCTGCGCTGAACCAGTAGCGGGCTGCTGAAATACCGATTACCGAGACTCGTTCCCGCTTTGATGGAGCCTTGGACCTGCCACGCACGTTGCCACCGCCGGCATCAGTAGATCTCCAGCAGGCCGGCCGCCCCCATGCCCTGTGCCACGCACATCGTCACCACCGCGTACTTGACGCCGCGCCGCTTGCCTTCGATGAGCAGGTGTCCGGCGAGCCGCGCGCCCGTCATGCCGAACGGGTGGCCCATGGCGATCGCACCACCGTTCACATTGAGGATCGCGTCGGGGATGCCGAGCCGGTCGCGGCAATAGATCGTCTGCGACGCAAAAGCTTCGTTCAGCTCCCACAGGCCGATGTCGTCCATCTTCAAGCCGTGGCGGGCCAGCAGCTTGGGCACGGCGAACACGGGACCGATGCCCATCTCGTCGGGCTCGCAACCGGCCACCACCATGCCACGGAATGCACCGAGCGGCTGGAGGCCGGCGCGCGAGGCCTGCGCGGCTTCCATCAGGACGCAGGCCGATGCCCCATCGGACAGCTGAGAGGAATTGCCGGCGGTCACGAATTCGCCCTCCCCGCGCACGGCCTTGAGGCTTGACAGCCCTTCGTAGGTGGTCCCGGGCCGGTTGCAATTGTCGGCCGCCACGGTCACCTCGCGGCGGCTGGTCTGTCCGCTCTGCTTGTCGATGACCGCCATCGTCAA
The DNA here is from genome assembly GCA_964487025.1 of uncultured Hydrogenophaga sp. Taxonomy (GTDB): domain Bacteria; phylum Pseudomonadota; class Gammaproteobacteria; order Burkholderiales; family Burkholderiaceae_C; genus Hydrogenophaga. The sequence continues at coordinate 8,259 of CAZAPJ010000034.1, read as the reverse complement.
GGTGCAGGGCACGATCTCCGCTTCGAAGCGGCCGGCTTCCTGTGCTTGCGCCATGCGGCGCTGGCTCTCGACCGAAAAGCGGTCCTGCGCCTCCCGGTCGATCCCGTAGCGGCGGGCGACCACGTCGGCCGTCTCGATCATGCTCATGTACAGCTCGGGCTTGAGCTGCTGGAGCCGCGGGTCGAGGCTGCTCTCGTCGTTGCGGCCCTGCAGGCGCGAGATGCTCTCCAGGCCACCGGCCACGACAGCAGGCGCGCCGTCGCAGATGATCCGGCCGGCCGCAGCGGCGATGGCGCTGAGTCCGGAGGCGCAGAAGCGGCTCACGGTGGCGCCCGCCACGCCGATCGGCAGTCCCACCCGGATCGCCGTTTGCCGCGCCACGTTGCGGCCCGTGGTGCCTTCGGCATACCCGCAGCCGAGGATCACGTCTTCGATGAGGGCCGGGTCGATGCCGGCGCGGTCGACCGCCGCGCGCACGGCGAAGCCAGCGAGTTCGGGGCCGCTGGCCAGGTTGAATTCGCCCCGCTGGGCCTTGGTGATCGGCGTGCGGGCGGTGGAGACGAAGACGGCTTCGCGCATGAGCAGGCGTTCCTGATAAAAGGTTGGGGGAAGACGGGGATCAAGGCCTACTGGATGTCCAGCAGCCGCCCGTAGCCAGGCACGCGCGCATCCAGCCCGAGCAGATCGAGCATGTTGCGCGCGGTGCAGACGGCCGTGGAGGTCACCGGCAGGCCCAGGCGCTCCTGCGCCGGCTGAATCGCCGGCAGCGAAGGCATCTGCACGCAAGCGGACAGCACCACCGCGTCGACATTGGCGGTATTGAGTTTCTTCACGTCTTCCAGCAACCGCATCGGATCGCGCCGGCCGACCTCCAGGTTGTCCGGAATCTCGAAGCAGAGGCTGTCGACGACCTCTATGCCTTCGTGCTCGATGTAGTCGACGACCTTCGCCGTCAGCGGCTTCATGTAGGGCGCCAGCAGCGAGATCTTCTTCGCGCCCAGTTTGCGCAAGCCGTGAATCAGGGCGCCGGCGGAGGTCATCACCTTCGAGCGTGCCGAGTTGTCGGCGACCACGCGCGCAAAATCCTGCTCCACCTGACGGTGGTAGCCGTGGCCCTGGGCCATGATCGCGACCAGGCAGGCGGTGCTCATGACGTCCACCCGGGCGTCGGCCAGCTCGGCGGCGCAGCGCAGGCCTTCGCGGTTCATCGCCGCGAGCTCTTCCTCGGTGACGCGGTGCATGCGCATGCGGCTGGAATGGAAGGTGAAGCGTTCGCCGTGCTGGCGTTCGCGACTGAAAAGGATGCGGGGGATCTCCGTCTCCATCGTCGTGTTGGAGCTGGGGACGATCTGCCCGATGCGCAACGGGTTCTGGGTCATGGTGTCTCGTCAAGATGCGGCAGCAGCGCCGCTCGCAAGGGTTCGGGAATCGGGATCCTCTTGCGCTCCGTGGCGGGAATGCAGATGGGCGTGAAGCGGCCGAGGAAGATCTCCCGGCCGCCGTCCTGAACAGCGTGCACCCGCAAGTCGAAGGTGCTGCGGCGCAACTGCGCGACGCGGACTGTCATGGTGAATTCATCCTCCGGCCAGAGCGCGCCACGGAAATCCATCTCGAGGCCGCGGCAGGGTGTCGTCACGCCCGCCTGCCGGAGAAAACCGTGGTAGTCGCCGCCGGCCAGGCTGGCGTAGAACAGCGACACCGCACCGAGCAGGTAATCCATGAACTTGCCCGTGTACACCACGCCGGCCGGGTCGCAGTCGGACCAGCGAACCCGCCGGGCCACCCTGAAGGGCAGATGGTTCACGACCTTCTCGTACGTCTCCACCATGGCTCAACCCGCTGCCGCTGCGGCGTTGCGAATCACGCCGGCGCCGCGAAGCTCCGCATACAGGAGCGGCGAGGTCGCCGCGAGCCGCGCTTCCGTCACGCGACCGGTGCGCATCATGAACTGGTACACGAACTCGTGCGGCGAATACCGGTCCAGCCACTGGCCGAAGCCCTCGTACCAGAGATACGAGCGGCGCGAGGCGGTGATCAGCTTGTCCTTCTGGGGTTTGCGAGCGGCCTCGAAGGCCCGCAGCCGGTCGGTCGCGGAACCCGGGGCATGGCAGACGGCCTCGGCCAAGGCGATGGCATCCTCCATGGCGATGCGGGTGCCCGAGCCGATCGAGAAGTGCGCACTGGTCTGCGCGTCGCCGATCAGCACCTTGTTGCCGCTGACCCAGTGCGCGTTGCGGATCACCGGGAACTGCCGCCACAGGGAATTGTTGGACAGCAGCGCGTAACCATCCAGCTCCGGCGCGTAGATTTCCTCGAACAAGGCGCGCCGCTCATCGAGCGACATCGCCTCCATGCCGAACCGCTCCCAGGTCGCTCTGTCGCATTCGGCGACGAAAGTGCTTTCGCTGGCGGTATACGGATAGTAGTGGGCGACGAAGCTGCCGCCCTTGAATGGCCGAAACACGAGCGCCGAGGTCGCAAAAGCCTTGCCCACGCCGAACCACGCGAACCGGTTGCCAAGAAATGAACGGTCGGTGCCGAAGCCGGGCTCGTCGCTGCCGCAGACCACCGAGTTCACGCCGTCCGCGCCGACGACCAGGTCGGCATCGGCCAAGCCATGGACGGCCAGCTGCTCCAGGGATTCCAGCCGCACGCCGCTGCGCACCTCCACGCCCGCCCGCATGGCCGCCTCCTGCAGCACCTGCAGCAGATCGATGCGCCGGATGGCGCCGCCCTTGCCTTGCCGATCGGCCACGATCGGCGTCTGGTTGACCGTGATCACCTGCCGATCGGTGAATGTCATCCGGCGCTCCAGCGCATCATGGGTCTCGGGATCGGCCGCCTGCAGAATGTTGCGGCCGGCGGCGGCCATGACGACGCCGAAACCGAAGGTGGCATCCGGCGGGTTCTGTTCCAGCACGACCACGGACCAGTCCGGCCGGCGCTTGCGCACCAGCAGCGAGAAGTACAGACCAGAGGGACCACCGCCCACCACTGCGACCCTCATGACGAGGGCTCCAGATCAAAGTATTTATTTGGCATAAATAAATTGTACGGCTTTATGATCTCCCGTCAAATCGCATTGGATTCACCGAGCAAGACAAATGCACAAGATGCCATCACCGGAACGCTGGACACGTCCTGGCCGCATGGCCTGCGTCGCGGCATTGCTGGCCGCTTCATCCGGGCTAACGGCGCCGGCGCAGGCAGAGGCCCCCGCGCCCGGCGCACGCGCCTTCACCGGCCGCACCTACGCAGGGCTCGTCTCGGCGCGGATCACGCCGCCGAAGGGCTCGGGCTTTCGCTCGAGGAGCGACTACGGCCGAGGGACCGCCGAACTCCAGATGACGGGCAAGGACACCGCCACGCTGCTGCTGATCGGCAGCGTGGAAAGGACAACGACGCGAGTTTCGCCGCCGAGGGCCGCTTCGTCGGTGCCGACTGGCAGGGCGGAACCCAGGTTCCCGTCACGATCTCGGCTGATGGCCGGATCGCCGGCAGCGGCACGATCGATGGCAACCAGATGGCCATCAAGGGCCGGTTCGAAGGTCGGGAGCTCGATGTCTTCGTCGAACTGAGCCCGTTGTCGGAGACCCCCGGAGGATTTCCCGTCGGCACGGTCTTCCGGTTCAGGTACGCGCTCGAATACCTGGACCGTTCCGCGCGCAGCGGGAAAGGCGATGGTTGTCGCGAGATCGTCTACCGCACGAAGCTGGTCCCGAACCTGTTCGGCGGCACGATGAGCACGGTTCGGGTGCCGGAGTGCCGGGGATAGAAGACCCGCGCCTGGCTGGAGACGCGCCGACGCAGTTCACACACCTCAGGACGCCGGCTCGGCGAGGTTTCCCCCCAGCACTTTCCAAAGCGCCACGCGGTTGGCCTGTTCCGACTGCCGCAGGCCGATCAGCGCCTGCTGCGCGGCATACAGGCTGCGCTGCGCATCGAGCACCGTGAGGTAGTTGTCCACCCCGGCGGTGAAGCGCGCCTCGGACAGTTCGAAGGCCCGCGCATTGGCGTCCACCACGGCCTGCTGGGCGGCCAGCCGCGCCTCCCATTGCGCGCGCTCGGCCAGGGCGTCCGAGGCCTCGCGGAAGGCGGTCTGGATCGCTTTCTCGTACTGGGCCACGGCGATGTCGCGGCTGGCCTGCGCCGCATCGACCCCGGCGCGGGCGCCGCCGCCGTCGAAGATCGGCCAGCGGATCTGGGGCACGAAGCTCCAGGTGCGGTTGCCGCCGTCGAACAGCCCGTCCAGCTCACGGCTGCCGGTGCCGATGCTGGTGCTCAGGCTGATGGTGGGGAACAGGGCCGCGCGCGCCGCCGCCACGCTGGCCGAGAGCGCCTGCAGGTTGTATTCCGACGCGCGCACATCGGGGCGCGTCAGCAGCACGCTGGAGGGCAGCTCCCCCGGCAACGCCATCAGGGCCGCCGGCGCGGCCGCCGGGGCCGCGCGCAGGGTCTCGGCGGCAGGCAGCCACTCGCGGCGCAAGCCGCTGCCGACCAGGGCTTCCAGCGCATTTCGATCCTTGGCCACCTGGGCGGTGAAGGCGGCCACGTCGCCGCGCGCGGTTTCCACCGTGATGCGGTTCTGCGCCAGCACCAGGCCCGAGGTGCTGCCGAGCTGGTGCATGCGCTCGGCCAGTTGGTAGGCCTTTTCCCGGCCAGCAAGGGTGTCGCGGGCCAGCGCGAGCCGCGCCTCGTTGGCGGCCAGGTTGAGCCAAGCGTTCGCGACGTCGGCCACCAGCGTGATCTGCACGTTCTGCTGATTCGCCTCCGACTGCAGGAACTGCTGCAGCGCGGCGTCGTTGAGATGGCGCACGCGGCCCCACAGGTCGAGTTCGAAGCTGGTAATGGCCAGTTGCGCGGTGTACTGGTTCGAGGTGGCGGACAGGCCGGTGCTGGACAGGTCGGCCGCCGTGCGGTTGCGGCTGCCCTGCGCGGCGGCGGCCACGGTGGGCAGTTGCGCGGCGCTGGTGATGCCGTACTGCGCGCGCGCCCGTTCGATGCTGGACAGGGCCACGCGCAGGTCCCGGTTGTGGGTGAGCGCCTGGGCAATCGACTGGCGCAGGCCCGGGTGCTGCACCCAGGCCAGGCGCTGCGAGAGCTGCAGCGCGGCCGGGCTGGTTTCAGCCACCGCCAGAGGCTGGCCCAACGCGGGGGCGACCACGCCCTGGACATCGGGCCGGGCGGGCGGCTGCTGGGCACAGCCCGCGAGCAGCGCGGCCAGCGCCCCCAGGGCGGCGATCCGTGTGGCATTCGCGCGCGACATCACGCTTCTCCTTGAGGCGACAGCGCCGGCACCGCGGCGGACCGGGGCGCGGCATCCGCGGATTGCCTGCGCATGACCCAGCGGCGCACCAGCAGGAAGAACACCGGCACGAAGAAAAGGCCCAGCGAGGTGGACAGCACCGTGCCCCCGAGCACCGCGGTGCCGATGGCTTGGCGGCTCGCCGCGCCCGGACCGGAACCCAGGGCCAGCGGCAACACGCCGAAGCCGAAGGCCAGCGAAGTCATCAGGATGGGGCGCAGCCGGCGCCGCACCGCTTCCAGCGTGGCGTCCATCAGGCTCCTGCCCTGGTCCAGCAACTGCACCGCGAACTCCACGATCAGGATGGCGTTCTTCGAGGCGAGGCCCACCGTGGTGAGCAAGCCGACCTGGAAATACACGTCGTTGGACATGCCGCGGAAGTAGGTCGCCAGCAGCGCGCCGACCACGCCCAGCGGCACGGCCAGGATGACCGAGAACGGCACGCTCCAGCTCTCATAGAGCGCCGCCAGGCACAGGAACACGAACAGGATGGAGATGGCATAGAGCAGCGGCGCCTGCGCACCGGATTGCCGCTCCTGCAGCGACGCGCCGGTCCATTCGTGGCCGATGCCCGCCGGCATCTCCTTCATGATTTCCTCGACCGCGCGCATGGCGGCGCCCGAGCTCACGCCGGGGGCGGTGTTGGCGATCATCTCCATCGCCGGCGAGCCGTTGTAGCGCAGCAGCTGGGGCGCGCTGCTGGTCCAGGAGGTCGAGGTGAAGGACGCGAGCGGCACCATCTCGCCATTGCGGTTGCGCACCGTCCACTGCCCGATGTCCTGCGGCAGCATGCGGAACGGCGCATCGCCCTGCACGTAGACGCGCTTGACGCGGCCGTTGTGCACGAAGTCGTTCACGTAGGTGCCGCCCATGGCACTGGAGAGCACGCTGTTGATGTCGCTGGTGGACAGGCCGAGCGCGGCCGCCTTGCGGTCGTCGACCGTCACCTTGAGTTCGGAGGTGACGTCGAAGTCGGTGGTGCGCATATTGGCGAGTTCGGGCTGCTGGTTGGCCAGCTCGATCAGGCGGTCCTTGGCCGCACGCAGGGCCTCGTTGCCCAGGCCGTTGATGTCCTTGAGCATGAAGTTCACGCCGGCGTCCGAACCCAGACCGCGCACGGCCGGCGGCATGGAGACGAAGATGCGCGCCGCGCGGATGCGCGAGAGGTCGCGCGTGGCCTTGCGCGCGATCGCCTCGGCGCTCTGGCTGGCGTCCGGGCGCTCGTCCCAGGGCTTGAGGCGCACGAAGATGTTGCCCGAGCTCTGGTTGCCGCTGTTGCCTGCGATCGAGTTGACGCGCAGCACGTCGGGCTGCGCGTTGAAGTAGCGGGTGATCTCCTGCAGCACCACCTCGAGCTGGGCGTCCGACGAACCCGCCGGCAGCGTGACGCTCGCCGTGATGAAGCCCTGGTCCTCGATCGGCAGGAAGGAAGTGGGCAGTTTCTGGAACAGCAGCACCACACCGCCGATCAGCAGGACGAACACGAGCATGACGCGCTTGCTGCGCAGCAACAGCTGGCGCACGGCCCCCTGGTAGCGCGTGGCGTTGCGGTCGAACCCGGTGTTGAAGCGGCGGAAGAAGCGGTCGATCCAGCCCAGAAAGCCCGAGCGCGGCGGCGCGTCTTCGTGCAGGTGGTTCGTGGGCTTGAGGATGGTGGCGCACAGGGCCGGGGTGAGCGTGAGCGCCACCAGCACCGAAAAGGCCATGGCCGAGACGATGGCGACGGAGAACTGGCGGTAGATCACCCCCACCGAGCCCGAGAAGAACGCCATCGGGATGAACACGGCCGAGAGCGTGAGGCCGATGCCCACCAGCGCGGGCGTGATCTCCGCCATGGACTTGATGGTGGCCTCCTTCGCGGGCAGGCCCTCCTGGTGCATCACGCGCTCCACGTTCTCCACCACCACGATCGCGTCGTCCACCAGCAGGCCGATGGCCAGCACCATCGCGAACATGGTCAGCATGTTGATGGAGTAGCCCAGCACCGAGAGAACCCCGAAGGTGCCCAGCAGCACCACCGGCACGGCGATGGCGGGGATCAGCGTGGCGCGCAGGTTCTGCAGGAAGACGAACATCACGATCACGACCAGCACCATCGCCTCGGCCAATGTGATCGCGACTTCCTTGATCGATGCGCGCACGTAGGGCGTGGAATCCGAGCTGATGACGCCGGTGATGCCGTCCGGGAAGAACGGCGCCAGCTCGGCCATCTTCGCGTTCACCGCCGTGGCCACGGCCATGGCGTTGGCGCCGTCGGCCAGCACCACGCCCAGGCCGGCCCCTGGCTGGTTGTTGAGGCGGGACTTCACCGTCAGGTTGTCGGCGTCCAACTGCACGCGCGCCACGTCGCCAATGGTGACCAGGGAGCCGTCGCTGCCGGCCTTGAGCACGACGCGCCGGAACTCCTCGGGCGTCCGGAGCTTGGTGCGCGCCGTGATGGTGGCGTTGAGCATCTGGTCCTTCACCGCGGGCAGCGCGCCGAGCTGGCCCGCGGACACCTGCGCGTTCTGGGCATTGAGCGCGGCGATGATGTCCGAGGGCATCAGCGCATACTGCTCCAGCTTGCCCGGGTCCATCCAGATGCGCATGGCGTAGTTGGTCCCGAACACGTTCACGTCGCCCACGCCGTCGATCCGCGAGATCACATCGACCACGTTGCTGGAGATGTAGTCGCCGATCGCCACCTGCGTGACCGAGGGGTCCGGCGAGGTGAAGACGTAGGTCATCAGGTTGTCCTGGCCGCCCTTGTTCACGAACACGCCGCGGCTCTTCACCGCCTCGGGCAGGCGGTTCATCGCAGTCTGCAGCTTGTTCTGCACCTGCACCTGGGCCACGTCGATGTCGGTGCCCGGGGCAAAGGTCAGTTGCGTGCGCGAGCGGCCGGCGGAGTCGCTGGTCGAACTCATGTAGAGCACGTTGTCGATGCCCTTGAGCTGCTGCTCGATCACCTGGGT
>CAZAPJ010000033.1:0-49379 GCA_964487025.1 uncultured Hydrogenophaga sp. | reverse complement strand
CGACGACGCAGCCGTCAGCCTCGGATACTCCGCCAAGGACATGCCTCAGCGCTGACGGCCTCCGTCTCCCCCCAACCACCCCAGTCCAGGAGTCTTGCCATGTCCCGCATTCCACGCAGAACCCTTCTGAAAGCCGCTGCGATCACCCCGCTGGGCGCGGTGGCGGCCGCCGCCCCTGCCTTCGCCCAGGGCCGGCCGGCGGCCACCCTAATCGTCGGGTTTCCCGCCGGAGGCGACACCGACGCGATCGGCCGCCTGCTGGCGGACAAGCTGGCGGCGCACCTGGGCGGACCGCTGGTCGTCAGCAACCGGCCGGGCGCCGCCGGGACGCTGGGTGCCAGCCAGGTGGCCAACTCGCCTCCCGACGGAAACACCCTGCTGCTCGCCCCCAAGACGCTGGTGACGGCGCCTCTGGTGCTCAAGCTGGGGCCCGGTGCCCAATACGACCCGATCACCGGTTTCGAACCGGTGATCATGGTGGCGACGCAGCCGCTGGTGCTGATCGCCAACCCCGACCGGGGACTGGCCTCCCTGCCCGACGTGGTGCGCGCCGCGAAGGGCGGAAAAGGCATGAGCTACGGCAGCCCCGGCGCCGGCTCGCCGCCCCACATCGTCGGCGAATGGCTGAACCGGGAGGCCGGCATCCGCCTCACCCACGCGCCTTATCGTGGCATTGCGCCAGCCGTCACGGACGTGTTGGCTGGCCACATCGACCTGGCCTGGGTGCCGTATGGCGTGGTGCAGGCGTACGTCCAGCAAAAACGGCTGCTCGTTCTCGCCACCAGCGAGCCCGAAAGGACCCCGCTTGCGCCCGACCTCCCCACCTTGAAGGAGCTGGGCTATCCCGCCGTGGTGAACATGGCCTGGAACGGCATCTTCGTGCCGCGCGGCACCCCCGCGCCCATGGTCGCGAAGCTGAACGAACAGATCAACGCCGTGCTCGCACAGCCCGACGTCGCGCTGCGCCTGAAGGCGCTTGGCGCGGTGCCCGTCGGCGGCCCTCCCTCGCGGCTGTCGCAGGCCGTTGCTGCCGATCACGCCCTCCTGAGACGCGTCATCCAGGACCTGGGCATCACCGGCGACTGAAGCGCCGCCTCACCGCAACGCCACCCGTTCCACCGTGAACCCGCGCGCGGCCAGCAGACCGAGCAAGGCTTTCGGGCCGGTCATGTGCAGCAGGCCGACGGCCGCGAACACGCGCCGGCCTTCGCCGTGCAGGGCAGCGATCCGGTCGGCCAGGTGGGGGTTGCGGTCGTCGTTGAGGCGGCGCAGGGCCGCGCGGTCGGCGTCGCCGGCGATGCATTCGCACCAGTCTTCATACGTCTCGACCGTTTCCAGGTCGCCGTCCGCCCAGGCCTGGGCCAGGCGGCCCAGCACGCGCCGCGACAAGCCGGATTCCAGTTGCGCCAGCATGGTGTCGAGCAGGTGCAGGGTCTGCTCGGGCGCGTCGGGCAGCAGGGCCCGCACCTGGATCGCGGGCGTTTCCAGCCCGAGCACCGGGCGCCCGCTGGCCTTGGCGAAGCCGGTGAGCACGAATTCCACGCCGTAGCTCGGGTCCAGCCCGATCCAGCGCCCATCGAGCCCGCCCAGGACCGCAACCTGCAGCAGGGGGTGCAGGGCCGAGAGCGCGTGGGCGTCGGGCAGGCAGGCCGCGGCCTGCTGGCTGGCCAGCCGCGCCTGCAGCGCGGCCGGCAGGGCCGTGGGCAGCGCCGGTCCCGGCTGCACCATCTCGGCCATCGTCGCCGGATCGCTCATGTCGATCTCCAGCGCCACCACGTCCGAGGACTGCAGGGCCTGGGTGATGCGCGGCCCCGGCACCGCCCACTCGAGCTTGCCCACATGCAGTGTGCCGTACAGCCAGGAAGTCCGTCCATCGCGCTGAACACGCCACAGCGCGCCACGGTCGCGGGCCTGGGCCCGTGCCGCCTGCAGCTCCGGCCCCGTGGGCACGCTGGCCGACGGCGGACAGGCGCCAGGCGCCTGGGCAAAAACCAGACCGGACAAACCAGACAGGACCAGCGCAGCCAAACCGCGCCACGAGAAAATCGAAATACCGGGGAAGAGCATTCCCGCATTGTGCCGCGGCGAGCGAAGCAAGCCGACACAAACCGAGAGACAGCGAGGGACGGCTCCGCCGGCCCAAGCTGTCGTCCCCCCTCCAAGCGCCGCGCAGCGGCGCGCCAGAGAGGGGGGAAGCCGCAAAGCGGCGCAGGGGGGTGTTCACCATTTACGCGACAATCCCTATCCACATGCCTTCCCTGCCGCACGAAGAAGCCACCCCTCCGCCACTGCCCCCGCGCCGCCCCCGGTTGGCCGCGCTGGAGCCGCTGGAAACGCCCGCGTTCCGCCTGCTCTGGAGCACCTGGCTGATCGCGAACGTGTGCATGTGGATGAACGACGTGGCGTCGGCCTGGCTGATGACCACGCTGACCACCTCGCCGATCTGGGTCGCCCTGGTGCAGACGGCCTCCACGCTGCCGGTGTTCCTGCTGGGCCTGCCCAGCGGCGCGCTGGCCGACATCCTGGACCGCCGGCGCTGGCTGGTGGCCACGCAGTTCTGGCTGGCGCTCACGGCGGTGGTGCTGTGCGTGGCGATCGTGCTGGACTGGATCACGGCGCCGCTGCTGCTGGTGCTCACCTTCGCCAACGGCATCGGCCTGGCGCTGCGCTGGCCGGTGTTCTCGGCCATCGTGCCCGAGCTGGTCGCGCGCCCGCTGCTGCCGGCCGCCCTGGGGCTCAACGGCATCTCCATGAATGCCTCGCGCATCATCGGCCCGCTGCTGGCCGGCGCGCTGATCGCCAGCGCCGGCACGGCCTGGGTGTTCGCACTCAACGCGCTGCTGTCCGTCGCCGCCGGCTTCGTCATCCTGCGCTGGCGGCGGGAACGGCGGCCGCAGCCGCTGGGGCGCGAGCGGCTGGTCAGCGCCATGCGGGTGGGCGTGCAGTTCGTGCGCCAGTCTCCCCGCCTGCGCGCCGTCCTGGTGCGCATCGCGGTGTCCTTCCTGCACTCGTCGGCGGTGATGGCGCTGCTGCCGCTGATCGCGCGCGGGCTCGACGGCGGCAACGCCGGCACCTTCACCCTGCTGCTCGCGGCGATGGGCTCGGGCGCCATCACCGCCGTGCTGTGCCTGCCGCGGATGCGCCAGGGCTGGTCGCGCGACCAGCTGGTGATGCGCGGCACGCTGGTGCTCTCGGCCAGCACCGTCACGCTGGCCATGACGCCCCACATCTGGCTGGCCGTGCTGGCGTGCTTCTGCTGCGGCGGGGCCTGGATCACGGTGGCCAATTCCCTGTCGGTGTCGGCGCAGCTCGCCCTGCCCGACTGGGTGCGCGCGCGCGGCATGTCGATGTACCAGATGGCCATCATGGGCGCGACCGCGCTGGGGGCTGCGCTATGGGGCCAGTTGGCCACGATGAGCTCGCTGCCCGTGAGCCTGCTGGCCGCCGGCGCGAGCGGCGTCGTGGTCATGTGGCTGGTGCTGCGCTACGTGGCCGACGGCCCGGGCGAAGACGACATGAGCCCCGCCGAAAGCGGCCGGCCCACCACGCTGCCGGCGCAGGCGCCCAGCGAGCCGGGCCACGTGGTGGTCACGATCGAATACCTGATCGATCCCGCCCGGGCCCGCGCCTTCGACGTGGTGATGCGGCAGACCCGCCGCGCGCGGCTGGGCCAGGGCGCGATCGAATGGGAGCTGCTGCACGACGTGAACGACCCGGAGCGCTACGTCGAGCGCATCGTCGACGAATCCTGGACCGAGCACCTGCGCCGCTTCAACCGCGTCACCGCGGCCGACATGGCGCTGAGGGAACGCCGGCTGGCCTTCCACAAGGGCCTGGAGCCGCCGGTGATCAGGCGCTACGTGGTGCGCCAGCGCTGACGGCCCCGGAAGCTCAGACCGCTTCCGGCACCGCCGGCCGGGACGGCGCCGCCCGGTCCGGATGCTTCATCGCGGCCAGCGCCTTCTTCACCACGCCGCCCTGGGCGTCGATCGGGCGCAGCAGCCGGTTGGCGATCAGGCGTTCGCAACTGCGCTTGGTCATGGAGTGCGGGCGGCCGCCGCGGCTGACGAACATGAACAAGGTGCCCTTGCCGCTGGCCCAGATGAGCTGGGCGCGCAGCCACTCGCCGTGCGAGTGCAGGTCCACCCAGTCGCCTTCGCGCAGGCCCGAGAGGATCGCCTCGGCCTGGATGGCCTGCAGCTCCTGGGCTTCCTGCTCGCTCAGGTGCGGCGCCTGGGCACTGCCCGCGGCGGCGGGGGCAGCAACCGGCGCCGCCGCCGGCGGTGGTGCCGGTGCCACGGGCGCGGGTTCGACCACGGTCTCTTCTTCCAGCGCGCCGTGGTCGCTGGGCTGGGTGAGCTCGAAGCCCGCGGCCTCCCGCTCGCGCTGGGCGAGCCAGGGCTGGTCCTGCGGCTTGGGCCTGCGCTGCTCCGGCGTCGCGGGCAGGGTTTCGTCGAGCTCCATGGACATGGAGTCGGGCGGCGTGGAATCCGTGCCCTCCTGCGCGGCGTTGCGCGCGTCCTGCCGCATGCGGGCACGGCGCAGGCCGAGCACGGGCTGGTGCAGGCGCATCAGGGCGTCGAAGAAGGGCTTGGTTTCCTCGCGCGTCTTGCCCAGCATGTCCAGCCCGGCGTGCAGCGTGGCGAGCATGCCGGGCACCATGGCGAACAGTTGCTTGGGCTGCTTGAGCGTGACCTCTTTCTTCACGCTCCACAGCAGGTTGGAAACGACCTTGCGGTAGCCGCCCGGATCGGCCTGGCCTTCGGTGCCGTTGAGCTGCGCGGAGGCGATCACCAGCGCCCAGGGGCCATAGAGGAAGTCCAGGATGACGCCCGGCGCGTGGTCGACGTCGGGCCGCTGGCTGAGCTCCCAGGCGATCTGGTCGGCCAGCGCCTGGCGCTCTTCGGCGTAGCGGACCGACTGCAGGCCAGGGTCCTGCGCCAGTTGCTCCTGGCGGTCTTCCTCGTCCCAGGTGGCCTGCAGCGCCGACAGCGCCCCCGCGAACGGCTGAGGGTCGCTGTTGCCGTGGGCGTTGAGTTCGTTGAAGGCCTCGCGCACCGGCTGGAAGAAGGCGTCGAACTCGCCCGAGAACTCGTCGTTGTACTTGAAGCTGCGCTGCGCCACGCCTTCCACCAGGCGCCGGCCGGGATGCTCGTCCTCGTTGAAGAAGCGCGGGTTGTCCATCGCCAGCCGCAGCAGCGCGGGCTCGAGCGCCACCACCGCCTCGCGCACCGGCGCCAGCAGCAGCGGGTCGCGCGCCACCTGGTTGACCAGCGTGCGCACCAGGTCCAGGCCCACCGCCTGGGCCACGCGCTGGGCCTTCTGCTTGAGGTGCACGAGCACGCGCGCGCGCTCGTGCGCCACCGCGAACTCGCCCCAGGCATTACGGCTGAGCTGGGTCGAGGTGCCGACCTCGCGCGCCGGGCGGTCGACCACGGGCAGGTCGCGGTAGCGCGTGCTCTGCTCGATGATCATCGACTCGTCGAGCACCGGGATGGCGGCGAACGCCTCGATGGCGGCGAGCTCCTCGCTCACCTGTTCGTAGTAGTCGGCGGTCAGCGGCTGCTCGAAATGGTTGCCGCCCTGGCTGAGGAACTCGTGGAACACCTGGTTGTCCACGGCGGTCTGCAGGCGCGCGAGCTCGTGCATCGGCGGCAAGGCATCGGCCATGGCCCAGCTCGGCCGGTCCGGCAGGCTGACCGGGCCGCTCAGGTCGGCCCAATGGCTGGTGCCCGACGACCCGGAGGCCAGGTGGCCGCCGCTGCTCAGTTCGCCTGAGCGCGTCGACAAGCCCCCTGAATGCGTGGACAGGCCGCCCGATCGCGTGGAGTGCCCGCTGTCCGCCGCGAGCCGCACGCGGTACCCGGCCTCGCGCACGTTGGCGCGCTGCAGGATCAGCGCCACGCGCTCATAGAGCTTTTGCAGTTCCGCGCCGAGCGCCGGCCCCATGTGGCGCAGCCACAGGCCGCGCATCTCGGGGTCCTGCTCCACGGCCGCCATGGTGTCGCGCAGCACCCGGACGAACACCGAAGGGCGCAGCGGATTGCGTTCGGCGTGCACCGACGGCAAGCCCAGCAGCGAGCTCATCAGCGCATCCAGCACCGTGAGCTGCTCCTCCACCATGGGCAGCAGGCTGTGCACCAGGCGCGCGGACTCGAGCGATTCGTTGATGGCCTCGTCTTCCACCAGCGAGAGCGACGCCGCCGTGCTCTGCAGCGGCGGGCGCGTGGTGGGCGCATCGGGGTCCGGCTCGAGCAGCGCCTCGTGCAGGCCCTGCGGGTAGCTGGCGCTCCACGGGATCTTGTTCTGCAGCAGCCCCCACCAGGCCAGCGCCAGGCGGTCGCGCTGGCGCACCTCCGTCGACGCCTTCTCGGCCGCCTGCAGGCTGACGATGGCCGCCTCGACGCTGCGAGTGATCAGTTCTGAAGCGCCGTTGCGTGCTTCCTGGAAGCACTGCTGCAGCAATCGGGAGGGGGCCGTCATGGACTCCGTCCGCGGCGGGAACCCGCGGCGAGATAGGGGTAGGAGGTCAAACCGTAGTTATACCTGCTGCATCGGCAGAAAGGCCGGCCTCCTGGAGAGCCTGCGCCACCGGAAGTCGCACGGCGGCGACATCCGCGCCGCCAGGGCGCGGAATATGAAGAAGAAAGGACTCAAACCGCGGCGTTCACGCGCCCGCGGCGGACGCCTCCAGCGGCGTGCGCCGCACATGCCGCACCCTGAAGGCGCTGACGATGAGCACCGCCTGCACGATCGCCAGGCCCACCAGCACGCCGCGGAAGTTGCCGCGGTCCATCAGCACGCCGAAGATCAGCGGCGCCACCGCCTGGCCCGTGTCCAGCCCCGAATACACCACGCCGTACACGCGGCCGGTGGCGTTGTCGGGCGTGGTGCGCTTCACCAGCAGGTCGCGCGAGGGCCCGGCGACGCCGGAGAGCAGGCCCATCGCGCCGAACAGGGCCGGCACCATCGTGCCTGGCACGTGGCCCAGGCCCAGCAGCAGCGAGATGGCTGCCGCGAACGCGAAGCCGATGCCCACCACGCGCTCGCAGCGCTCGGGGTCCGAGGCCAGGAAGCCGCCCACCAGCATGCCCACCGCCGAACACAGCATGTAGGCGCTCAGACAGACCGCCAACATCGCCAAGGGCATGCCGTGCAGCTGGCGCGCGGCTTCGGGTGCAAAAACCTGCACCACGCTCAACGCCATCGCGAAAAAGAAAAAGAAGAAGAAGCACATCCACACCGCGGGGATGCGCAGGAACGCGAAGGGAGGCTCGCCCGCGGGGGACGAGGCCGCGCCGCCGGCGTCCGGCTGCGCAGCCGGACGGGGTGCCGCCGGCAGGTCCAGGCGATTCCGGTTGAACAACAGAAGCAGCAGCACCAGCAGCGCGATCGTGCCGGCGCCCGCCAGCGCGAGGCGCCAGGAATACGCCATGGCGATCGGCACCAGCATCAACGGCGCCAGCGCCCAACCCAGGGTGCCGGTCAGGCCGTGCGTGCTGTAGGCGTGGCCCAGACGCGAGGAATGGACCTTGCGGTTGAGCAGCGTGTAGTCCACCGGGTGGAACACCCCGTTGCCCAGGCCCGCCACCACGACGAAGAACGCCAGCATCCAGTAGCTCGTGCTGGCCGCGAAGCCGAACGCCGCCACGGCCAGTAGCGCCAGGCCCCCCAGCAGCACCGGGCGCGGCCCGAAGCGGTCGACCACGAAGCCGGAGGTGGTCTGCACCGCGCAGGACACCACGAAGAACAGCGTCATGAGGAAGCCGAGTTCGGCGTAGCTGGCACCGAAGGCATCCTTGAGCCAGGGAAACAGGGGCGGCAGCCACAACTGGCTGAAATGGCTGACGAAGTGCGCGATTCCCACCAGGCCGATGAGGCTGGCGTCCTGGCGCCAGGCGCCGGGCGCCGGGAGTTGGGCGGAGCTTGAAGAAGACATGGGGCGATCGTAGACTCAAGGCCCGATGCCGGATCACGATGATCCGACACTCATCATCGAAAACCCGCCAAAACCAGCCCGACATGGCCCAGCCGCGCCCGCGTCCGCCGTTCACCCCGGTGGGCGACACCGACCCCTTCACGCCCAACGAAGCCCGGCCGGTGCGCGTGCGCTCGCGCGAACTGAGCGCCGACAGCCACTTCGAGCCGCACCGCCACCCCTGGGGCCAGCTCGCGTACTGCGCCACCGGCATCGTCCAGGTGATGGCCGTGCCGGAGGCCGCCAACAACCTGCACGCCGTGACCTACATCGTGCCGCCGTCGCGCGCGGTGTGGATTCCCCCGGGCCTGCTGCACGCCGTCTCGGTGCGCGAAACCGCGGAACTGCGCACGCTGTACGTGCACGCGGCGTCCACGCCACCGGACTGGCAGGCCAGCCGCATGATCGTGGTCTCGCCGCTGCTGCGCGAACTGGTCGAGGCCATGGACACCGCCGCGCGCCGCGCCGCCGGGCCGGTGCGCGAACGCCTGCTGATCCAGCTCGTGCTGGACGAGCTCGCCCACGCCGACACCCAGCCCCTGGGCGTGCCGCTGCCGCACGACAAGCGGCTGCGCACGCTGTGCGAAGCGGTGCTGAACGCCCCCGGCGAGCGCGCCACGCTGGCGCAGTGGGCGGCCGACGCCGGCGCCAGCGAGCGCACGGTGGCGCGCCTGTTCCGGGAAGAACTGGGCACCACCTACCAGCAGTGGCGGCAGCAGGCGGTGCTGGCGCACGCCCTGCCCCTGCTGGCGCGCGGCATGCCGGTCTGGCAGGTGGCGGCCGCCACCGGCTATGCGAGCGAGAGCGCGTTCAGCGCCATGTTCAAGGCCGCGATGGGCCAGCCGCCCACGCGCTGGGGCCTCAAGCCGCGCAGCGCCGATCCGGGGCCGGTACCGGCCGAGGCCGTGAACTGACCTGACGCGCCCTACCCCGGCAGGATCTCCCGCACCGTGTCCCCGGGGCGGCACAGGCGCGTGCCCAGCGGCGTGACCACGATCGGCCGGTTCACGAGCACTGGCTGCGCCACCATGTGGTCGATCAGTTCGTCGTCGCTCCAGCGCGGGCTGCCCAGGTCCAGGGCCTGGTAGGCCGCCTCCTTGCTGCGCAGCAGCTCGCGCGCGCCCAGGCCGGCGGCGGCCAGCAGGGCCTTGAGCTGCCCGCGCGTATAGGGCGTCTTGAGGTACTCCACCACGCGCGGCTCGATGCCGGCCTCGCGGATCGCCGCGAGCGCCTGGCGCGAGTTGCTGCAGGCGGGGTTGTGGTAGATCGTGACGTCGAAGCCGGACGGCAGTGCTGCTGCGCTCATGGCTGGCCCCTCTAAGGTTTCCCGAAACCCAGCTTTTCCCTCGAATCGACGAACCCGGGCACTTCGCCAATCAAATGCTTCATGGCGCGCTCGGCGGCCTCCGAATCGCGTTGCTCGATGGCCGTGATCACAGTCACGTGGTCCGCGAGATTGGCCTGCCGGGCTTCGTCGCTCAATCTCGACGCGCTGGCGTACCAGAAACGCATGGCGCTGTTGGTCAGGATCGCGACTTGCCGCTCGAGGAATGCATTCTTGGTGGCGGCGGCGACCGCTCGATGGAACCGTTGATCCACCATCACCAGCTCCCGCAGGTTGCGGGTTCTGGCGATCTCCCGGTACCGCTCGCTCAGGTGCAGCAGCGACTCGATATCCGATGGCTCGGCGCGCTGCGCGGCAATGTAGGCCGCCATCGGCTCGACGATGTACCGCATCTCGAAGACGTCGTGCAACTCGCGCAGACCGAGCGCGGCGATCTTCGTGCCTATTCGGGGTTGCCGCTCCACGAGCCCTTCGTTTTCGAGCCGCGCCAGCGCGTCGCGAACGCCGGCGAGACCGACATCGAACCGCTGCGCCAGGCTTTTTTCGTCGACAGCGGATCCGGGAGGCAGGTCGCTGTAGATGATCGCGGCCAGCACGCGCTCATAAGCCTCTTCACGTCTGCTCATCGGCGCGAAAGATATCGTCATAGCCTTGTTTGCTCCGTCATCCGCCGGTCCTGCAGCACGGATGCGCTCTATCCCATTACCCAATGCAGTGTAGCACCCGGAAAAACGGCTATTGGCGGCGCAACAGCCCTTCGAGCGCCTCGGCGATGGCAAGGCAGCGGAGATCCTCGTCTTTCCTGGCGATGATCTGGATGCCGATCGGAAGCCCCTCGCGCGTCTTTCCGCAAGGAATGGAAATGGCTGGCCAACCCAGGATATTGAAGAAGTAGACGCTTTCCCATTTCGTGGTCTTGCCCGCGTGCCTGGGCGGGCGTCCTCCTTTGACCGTGGGCTCTCCATCGACCGGCCAGGCGGCACAAGGCAGGGTCGGCGTGATCAGGTAGTCGAAGGGCAAGGTCTGCCGCGTGAACGATGTATGGAAGCGCGAGCGCGCCTCCCGCGCCCCCAGGTGCCGGTCGATATCGACCAGCGCCCCTCGCTCGACCACCGCCATCAGGGTCGAATCGAACAGCTCCGGGTGCGTCTTCGCCAGCGGCCCGAGCTGCCGGGCCACGATGGGTTGCCAGAGATCGGAATACCACCCATGCGTGTCTTCCGTTTCCACGGCATGCGCGTCGATCCGGAGCCCCGCCTCGCGCAGCAGGGAGACGGCGCGCCGGCAACTGGCCGCCACCTCGTCGTCCGGGTCGTCGGCACCCAGCCGCTCGAGATAGGCCCCCCGCAGCTTCGCAAGGCCCTGCGCCGCCGACTGGCGGTAGCTCAACCAATCGACCGGTTCGGTGTTCACCAAGGGATCGAAGTCGTTGCGCCCGGTGAGCGCGCACAGGCCGACGGCCGCGTCCTCGACCGAGCGGGCCAGCACGCCGTGGTGCGATCGGGCCGCCCACAGATCCCGGGCGGGCCAGAGCGGGATCCGGCCGTAGGTCGGCTTGAAGCCGACCACGCCGCACAAGCTCGCGGGGATCCGGACGGACCCGGCGCCGTCGGTCCCATGCGCAAACGGCGACAGGCCGGAGGCGACCGCGATGCCCGCCCCGCTGCTCGATCCGCCGGCGGTGTGGCTGGGCTTGTGCGGGTTGCGGGCCGGCGGCGCAATGAGGTTCACGCCCACGTCGCGGTGGGCGAAGGACGGCATGTTGGTCTTGGCAAAGATGATGGCGCCGGCGCGCCGCAGGTTCGACGCCACCGAGCCGTCCACCGTCGGCACATGGTCGCGGTACAGCGGGCTCCCGTATGTCGTTCGAATGCCGGCGGTGTCTTCGGTGTCCTTCACCGAGACCGGAATGCCCGCGCATACCGGCAGGTCCTCTCCGGCCCGGTAGGCCCGCTCGAAGCCTTGCGCCGATTCGAGCGCGGACGCACCGGCGATCGTGATGAACGCGGACAGCTCCGCGTTCAGTTGCTCGGCCTTCTCGAGCGTGCCTTGCATGAGCTCGATGGGCGAAAGCCGCCCTGCCCGCATCTCGCGCAACAAGTCCTGTGCGCTTCGTCCCAGCCATTCCATCGCTTGAATCAATCCTTCAATGCCGGCGCGACCTCTTCGCCCAGCAGGCGCACGCACTCGATGAGGTCTTCCTGTTTCGCGTAGTCGAGCGTGATGTCGACCCGATCAAAGCCGAGTTTCTTGATCCGCTGCAGCCGTTCGACCGCCTCGTCGGGCGTCCCGAAAACGCAGGGGGCGTTCTCCAGCAGGTAGCCGAAGTTGTCGTACCACTCCTGCCCATAGGTGGGATCGGGCGTGCCCCGCCGCTCCGCGAACGTGCGCTTGTATTCGATCACCCGGTTCACGTAGTTCATGACCCCGTCGGACACCACGTCCAGCACCCCGTCCATGTTGCGGGCGACGTGGCCATGGACCAGCAGACTCGAATACTTGTACGGCTGGGCGCCCTTGAGCGGCGTGCCTTTCTCCCAAGCCCTTTCGTAGCTTCTCAGAAGTCCCTCGACCTCGTCCCATCCGGCCAGCACGGACGCGGTCATGAACCCCACCTGGCGGCTTCCGGCATACGCGCCGCCGGCGGCCGACGCCGCGGCATACGCGAGCGGAGGCAAGGGCTGCTGGACGGGGCGCGGGCAGATGCCCAGTTCGGGAAACTGGAAATAGGTCCCCTGGTGCGAAAACCGCTCCTGGCCCCAGGCCTTCAGCAAGATCTCCATCGCCTCATCGGTCCGCGCGTCGGTTTCCGTGATCGGCACACCGTACACGTCCGCCGTCAGGGGCGTGTTTCCTTTTCCGTAGCCAAAGTACAGGCGACCGTTGCTCAGGATGTCGATCGACGCCCAGGTTTCCGCCACATTCAAGGGATGGTGGAACGGGAGGATGACGGCGCCGGGGTTGATCTGGATCCGGCGGGTGCACTGCGCCACCGCCGCCATGATCGCGGCGATGGGCCCGGTCGAATTGGTGGGGAACTTGAAGTGCTGCTCGGAGATGCCGAACGACGCGAGCCCTACCTCATCGGCCACGCGCGCCAGTTCGACGACCTCCTTGATGCGCTGTTGGGGCGACGTGTCCGACCGGACGTAGCCTTGGGTGAAGATGCCGATGTCCATGGCGCCGCCCCTTAGCTGCTGCAACGCGCCACGGCGTGGATTTCCAGCACGTACCCGGGTGCCAGTCCTTTCACCTCCACCGTGGCCCGTGCGGGATAGCGCGACGGGTCCGTGAAGTACTTCTTGTAGACCTCGTTGAAGCCCTCGTAATCGCGCGCCCGGTTCACGAGGTAGCAGGTGGTCTGCACGACGTCATCGAGCGTGCAGCCGGCCGCCGCGAGGATCCCCTTGATTTGGGTCAGGATGGATTCCGCCTGGGCGTGGATGCCCTCGGCGGGCTGCCCGGTCTCGATGTCCATCCCCAGTTGCCCGGAAATGAAGAGAAAGCCGTTGCTGACGACGCCCTGGCAGTAGGGCAGGTCTCCCCAGTCCGCCGCTGCCGGACTCGTCACTAGCCGCTTGTCATTCATATGTCACCTTTCACGTTACAGAAATTTCAATTAAATTTAATTATGAAATTTCAGATTGATCGATGTCAAGCGGATCACGGCCACCATAGCCAAGGGTTTTCCCTTGATTGCGCGCCAAAATCCAGACGATTACCATGACAGTTATTATGAAAACTGAAATTTCAAAAAGTGAAGCAGTGCCCCATGAAGGCTCCCCTCACGAGGAAAGCCCCTCCCTGAGTGGCGTGGTGGATCCCCAGTTGCTGAGGAACGCGCTGGCGTCCTTTGCCACGGGTGTCTGCGTGATCACGACGCGGTCCGCCGAGCGCGGCGATGTCGGCCTGTCGGCCAACAGCTTCAACTCCGTCTCGCTGGACCCGCCGCTGATCCTCTGGAGCCTGTCGAAGACCGCATCGGCCATGCCCGCGTTCACGTCCGCGGGACATTTCGCCGTGCACGTCCTGTCGTCGGATCAGGCGCACCTGTCCAAGCAATTCGCCACCCGGGGCATCGACCGGTTCGCCGGCGTCGCGTTGGAACGCAATGCGTTCGGGCTGCCGCTGCTCAAGGACTGCGCCGCCCGCTTCGAATGCGAGTTGAAGTACCAGTACGAAGGCGGCGACCACGTGATCTTCGTCGGCCAGGTGCTGCGCTTCTCCACCGCGCCGGTCCCGCCCCTGGTCTTTCACAGCGGGCGCTACCGTGAGGTGGCGGAGATGGTGGCCGCGTTCCCGCTGGCCAATCCCGAGAGCCCGATGGCCGCGACCGATCTGAGCTACCTGATCTGGCGAGCCTTCATGCAGTTCCGCCGGCGGTACTACGACAAACGGGTCGACCTCCAGTTGAACGCCAGCGATTCGTACCTGCTGCAACTGCTCGCCATGCGGCAGGGGCAGACCGTGGCCGAGCTCGACGTGGCGGTGCGCTTCACGGGAAAAAGCTGCAGCCCCCAGGAAGCGGAGGCGCTGCGCTCACGGGGGCTGGTCGACTGCGACACCCCGGTCATGCCCTCCACGCGGCTCAGCCTGACGGAAAAGGGAACGCAGATGGTGCGCGAGCTTCGGCACGCTTCCGCAACGGCCGAGCGGGAACTGCTCTCCGAGCTCTCCCCCGTGGACGGCCACCGGCTCAAACACCTGCTGCGGGTCATGATCGAAAAGACGGATGGCACCGACGCGGACGCCGGGCCCGCACAACACGCCCGGAACGGGGAGCCGGCGCCATGAAGATCATCGGTGTGGTGGGCCTGGGGCAGATGGGCGAAGGGATGGCTTCGAGCTTGAAGCGCCATGGCTACGAAGTGGTCGGCACCGCCCGGACCCGCGCGACGCGCGAGCGGATCGCCGCCGCCCTGGGCATTCGCACCGAAGCGACGGCTGCCGCCGTGGCCGCCCAGGCGGATGCGATCGTGCTGTCCCTCCCCATGCCTGCCGACGTGGCGGCGGTCGTCGAAGGCCCCGGCGGGCTCCTGGAAAACGCGCGCCCCGGCCTGCTGGTGATCGACACCTCGACCTCCGATCCCCGGCTGACCCGGCGCCTGGCGTCCCGCCTCGAGCCGCTGGGCGCCCGGCTGATCGACGCGCCGGTCAGCGGGGGCCCTGCGCGCGCGAAGGATGGGACGCTGACCACCATGGTCGGGTGTCCGGACGGCGATGCATGGGACTGTGCGGCGCCCGTCCTGAAGAGCCTGAGCGCCACGCAAATCCGCATCGGGGATGTCGGCGCCGGGCACGTCGCGAAGCTGGCGAACAACTTGCTCCTCGCGTCGCACCTGGCGATCGCCGGCGAGGTCCTGCATATGGCCGACCGTGCCGGCGTGGCGGTCGCTCCCGTGCTCGATGCCATCAATGCCGGGACGGGGCGCAGCCATGTGACGATGCACAACTTCCCGACCTGGATCCTGAACGGCACCTTCAATTCCGGATTCACCGTCGGATTGATGCGAAAGGACGTGCAGCTCGCCACGGACCTGCTGGGGTCGCTGGGCCTCGACTTGCCCGTGACCGGCTCCGTGGCCCAGCGCTGGAATGAGGCGGGCACAGCGCTGGACGGCTCCGATGACTTCAATCGCATCGTCGACATCGCCGGGCGGCCGGCCATCGGTGCGCGTGCCGTGCGCACGCACGGGCCGTAGCCGCCTCGAACGGCACTCAGGGCGCGCCGAGCGCGCGCGAGATCCGCTGCGCGGCCTCCACGATCGGCTTGGCGAGCTTGGGCGTATCGGCCAGGCGGTGCAGGTGGCGCGGGACCGAGCCGGTCAGCGCCGCGACCGCCGAACCCGTGCGGTCGCGGATGGCCACGCCGATGTTGTAGACCCCGGCCACGAACTCGCCGTCGCCCGTGGCATAGCCCCTGCGCCGGCAGTCCGCGACGTCCTTCAGGAAGTCGGCGCCGCGGGTGATGGTGGTGGGCGTGAGCTGGGTGTAAGGCTCGGGGCCCAGCAGCTCCAGGATCGCGTCGTCCGGCTGGTCGGCCAGGATGGCCTTGCCCTGGGCCGAGGCGTGCAGCGGCGCCCGCGTGCCCGGGGAGGAGATGACGGCCACGGGCGCCGAGCTGGCGAACACCATGGTGTAGATGATGTGCCGCCCGCGCATGACGCCGATGAACGCGTCGATGTGGTGCTCGTGCGCCAGCGCCTTGACGATCTGCGGCGCGACCGTCTCCAGGCTCTTGTCGCGCAGGTACACGTTGCCCACCTCGAACGCCCGATGGCCGATGCGGTAGCGCTGTGTGGCGTCGTCCTGCTCAAGGAAGCCGTATTCGGCCAGCGTCTTGACCAGGCGGTGGGTGATGGAGGGGCTCAGGTCCATCTGCCTGGCCAGGTCGCGCACGCCCACCCCATCGGCCTGGCCGGACAGGCACACCAGGATCTCCAGCCCGCGCGCGAGCGACTGGTTGCCGCCCCCCGTGATCATGTCCCCCGAACGCGGTTCGCGGGGAACCGCTGCCGTGCGCTTCTTGGTGCTTGCCATCTCTGCCCTCGTTCGGCCGTGATTGTGCCCGACGGGCTGGACCGGGCGCCCGGCGGCCGGGCACGGCACTTCCGGAGGCGGTCGACCGGCCCACGCGTCATCCCGTGGGCGCGGCCGCGAGCGCGAGGGCCGCGCCCGCCGCACCTGGCCTATCGCTGGGCGCTACCGCTGCGCATTGCCCAGGGCGCCTTCGCGCTGGAGCTGCTGCGCGCGCTGGAACTCGCGCTGGACCAGCGCCTTGGTCTCCGCGCCGGACATGTCGATCACCTCCATCAACATCCGGTCCATGACGCCGACGAACGCCGGGTCGGTCAGCGCCTTGCGGAAGGCGTCCTCCAGCCGGGCGCGAATCGGCTCCGGCATATTGGGCGGCGCGATGATGCCGACGACCGAACGCGGCGAAGGAAAGCCCAGCTCGCGCAGCGTCGGCACATCGGGCAGGTGCTTGGAGCGCTCCGGCGAACTGACCGCCAGGACGCGCGCGTTGCCGCTCTGCACGTGCGGCATCCAGACCGAGGTCTCGATGATGAAGTCCACGTGCTTGCCCAGCAGCGCATTGATCGATCCGGCCGAGCCGTTCATGGGCACGTGGTCGATCTGCGCCCCCGTCGCCTTCTGCAGACCGGCGCCGATGAGGTGCTGCGTGGACAACGCGCCGGCCGTGCCGTAGGTGAGGCGGTGGGTCTTCGCGTGGGCGATGAGTTCCTGCAGCGTCTTGAACGGGCTGCTCGCCGGCACCACGACGCCGATCAGGGTGTCCCCGTAGTAGCTGACGTAGCTGAACCCCTCGATCGGGTCGTAGGGGAGCGTCTGGCCCGTCAGCGCGAAGTTGTACGAGGTGGACGCCAGCGTGCCGATGGTGTAGCCGTCGGCCGGGGCGCGGTTGAGCTGCGTCATGCCGATGGTGGTGGACGCCCCCGGCACGTTGACGACGATGATCGGTTGCCCCAGGTGCGTTTCCGCCGCCCTGGCGAGCGCCCGCGCGGTGTTGTCCGAGATACCCCCCGCGGCCCAGGGGACGATCAGGCGGATCGGCTTGTCGGGAAACGGCCCCTGCGCGTGCGCGCCACCAGCGGCGGCGGCGAACAGAAGGGCTGGCGGGAGCTTCAGCAGGTTGCGTCGGGTGGTCATGTGCGTTCCTTTCAATGTTCTGGCAATCGGGTCATCGTTCCGGGGCTGAAATCGTGGGTGCGCCCCTTGCGCAGGTCTTCTCCCTGTCCTTGCACGCGGCCGGCCGAAACCGCCATGGTCATTCCTCCCGGCCCTGGGCGAGCACCTGATGCGGCTCGCGCGGTATCACCCGCAGCGTGCGCACCGGCCCCAGCGTCGCATAGCGCGGCCCGGCCAGGCGGCAAACCGGGTTCAGCGCCGTGGAGTCGATCTTCCCGTCGGTGACGAGGTCGTCGCGAACGTGAAACGCGAGGACCTCGCCGACCAGGAACTCGGCGCCGGTCTGCCCGAAGGCGATGGCCTGGTGCAGCCGGCACTCCAGGGCGATGCGCGGAGCGACCAGCCGCGGGACCGCGACCAAGTCGGAGGCGGTGTACTCCAGCCCCAGCAACTGCGGCTCGCTCACCTCCGGCGGGTGCTCGCACGAACTCTCGTGCATCGGCTCGAGCAGGCTCTCATCCACCACGTGCACGACGAACTCGCCGGTCGCGAAGATGTTGTTGGCCGTGTCCTTCCGGCGCCCTGCCCGCCGCCCGGCGTTGAACCCGACCATCGGCGGTTTCGTGGAGACGTAGGTGAAGGTGCTGAACGGCGCGAGGTTGAGCACGCCGTCGGCCGAACGGGTGGTCACCCACGCAATCGGCCGCGGCACCACCACCCCGGTCAGCAACCGGTAGGCCTGCGACGGATCGAGATCGGAACCCAGGATCCGCATCAGCACCGCCGCGTCAGGTCATGGAATGAAAAATGGCTCATTGCTCGAATGTTCCAATAAAAGGAACATTGTTCCTATTAATCGATATTTTAGACACCACCGATCTCGCCCGTCAACGGGGTCGCTGCCCTTCAGGGGTGGCTTGCGGCAAAAAGAAACCCGGCCGTGGCCGGGTAAAAGAGAAAGCCGGGTGCCGCGCCGCTAGGCCCGGTCTGGGTGTCGCCTATCGACCGGCGCCTCGGAACGGGTCATGGCATCAGCCGCGCTGCGGGTTGCCCGGGTTGTTGTTCTGGCCACCGCCTGGCGAGCGCTGCTGTTGCTGCTGTTGCCGATCGGCGTTGTCGGGGTTGCGTTGATCGCGCGGATTCGGCTGCTGCTGCTCTTGCTGCGACCCAGGCTTGCGGTTCTGGCCGTCGGGTTGCTGCAGCGGCTGCCCCGGCTGCTGCTGTTGCTGCGGCTGTTGTCGCGATGGATTGGGAGTCGACGGGTTGCTCATGAAGTGTCTCCATTGAGAGGGGTCGCGCAACGGAATTGCTGCGTGAATCCAGTCTAGGCAGACGGCCTTCGCGGCGATGTCGGCGTACCCCGTGGACGTTTGTAGGACGGCACCCACGGGACGCTGCGCCGGCGCCATTCCACGCGATGCCGTCGCCCGCGGTCAATTCAGCTTCAGTCCCGTCTCGGCGGCGATCTGCCGGTACGACTGCAATTCGCGTTCGACGGTGCGGGCCAGGTGATCGGCCGGTCCCCCCTGCGCCAGCAGGCCCATGTCGGCGAAGCGCTTCTGGACCGTGGGATCGGCCACCGCGGCGCGAGCCGCCGCGTTCAACCGCTCCAGCAGAGGGGCCGGCGTCGATGCGGGGGCGAGAATGCCCACCCAGGACACCCGCGCGAACGAAGGCAGGCCCGCCTCCACCGCCGTCGGCGTGTCCGGGAAGCGCGGGTCGCGCTTGTCGCCGGTCACCGCGAGCAGCCGGACCTTGCCGCTCTCCACCATCGGCAGGGCCGCACCATCGATGACGAAATCGAGCACCCCGGCGGCCACGTCGTTGAGCGCCGCGGCGGTCGACTTGTAGGGGACGTGCACGAGGGCGGTGCCGGTGATCGACTTGAAGAACTCGCCCGCGAAGTGGGTGCCGCTGCCCACGCCCGCGCTGCCGTAGCTCAGCGCGCCGGGTCGCTGTCTGGCGTATGCGATGAACTCGCCCAGGGAGTGGACCGGCGTCTTCAGGCTGACCACCACCTGCAGGCTGTAGGTCGCCGACATGCTGACCGGCGCCAACTGCTTCAGCGGGTCATAGGGAATCTTGGACACCACCGGAAGGCTGCTGAAACTGGAGTTGGTGAACAGCAAGGTGGCACCATCGCCAGCGGCCTTGACCACCGCGTCCGTGCCCAGCCGGCCGCCGGCACCGGGCCGGTTCTCGATCACGACGATCTGCCCGAGCTGCTGGCCCATCTTCTCGGCCACGATCCGCGCGGCCTGGTCCGTGACCCCGCCGGCGGGAAAGGGAACGACCATCTTGATAACGTCCTGCTGTGCCCAGGCCGAGCCGGCGGCCATGGCACAACAGGCTCCCAGGCCGATTCTGAAAAGCGAGCGTCTTGTCTGCATACCTGTCCTCTTGGTGTGGAAGTGATGTGGGAAGCGATGGCTATGCGTCAGGCCTGGGCTCTTCAATGCCGTCCGGCACAAGTGCTGACGGAAAGGGCAAGCGCGTCGAAGCAGTGGCGGGCGACACAGATCCGGGGGGGAAGCGGCGCCAAGGCATCGCCTGCTTGCATGGCGCCGATGCTAGGCAGCCCGCGCCGCGCAGGCGAGCCCATCGCCGCGAAAGCAGCATTCCCTTTTTCGGATATCGGCGCCGATCGGCGCCGTTGGGCGGGTACGGTCTGGTTACGCGTGCGTGCGTCACGCGTCAGCGAAAGAGCCTGGCTTTCAGCGTGCGAGCCGGCCCTGCATGCGCTCCTGCACCGCCTGCGCCACCAGCCGCGCCATCGCGTCGCTGCGGGCCGAATGCAGGCCCGCGCGCAGCAGGGTGCTCTCCGGGTAGCGCGCCACGCCCGCCTGCAGCGTGGCCACGGCGGCCTCGTACCGGCCTTCGCGCAACTGTGTGCCCGCCTCGTCGCGGATGCGTTGCTGCGCGCAGCCCGCCAGGCCCAGCAGCCCGGTCAGCAAAGCCACCCCAAGCAGGCGCCGCCCTCTCTTCCCTGTCGACCATCCGCGCATCTGCATGGGTATCGGATCTTTCCTTGGCATTCTTTCGCTCGCTCAACCGGCGGCGGCTAGCGGACCTCGAACCGCGGCGGCCGGGGCAGCGGCAACTGCACCATGGCCTGGGTCTGCGGGTTCACCAAGTCCACGCTCTGCTCGGTCAACCGTTCCACCCGGAACCCATTGGGCAGCACCCGGCCCTGCTCCAGCCGCACCGGCGAACCATCGGCCCAGCGCGCGAGCACCACCACCCGGCCATCGGCCGCGACCATGCGGCCGGCGAATTCCAGGCGTGGCGGCGGTTCGCGCGGCGCGATCGGGGCGGCGATGGGTGCGGCTACCGCCACCGCGGGCGGCGGAGGGGGTGGTGCGGTCGGCGCTGGCGAAGGCAGGGCGGCTTGCAACGTGAACGGGTCGCGGCTGGCGGGCTTGAGGTCCGATCTACCCAGGGCAGCGCTGGCCTGTTGGGCTGGTCGGGCGCCGGGTTCGGCGTCCGATGCCTGAAAGGCATGAGATGCGATACCCCGTCCGCTGCCAGCGGCACTGCGCTTTCGGCTGGGTTTTTCTTTGCCAGCCATGCGCCCCACTGAGCCATCGGCCACCCATTGGCAGCCGCCAAGGCCATCCACGCAGCAAACGCCACCACCAAAAACAGCAGCACGCCCCACGTTGGTCCACGCCTGGCCGAGCCCGTGAGCGCGAAGCGCCCGAGCAAGCCGCGCCGAAGACTGCCTGCCGGAGCTTCAGTCACGGACATGCAGCACCCACGTGACCCCGGCATCGAGCGCCCCGGCGGCGTCCGCGAAAGGCATGGATGCTGCCGGAAGCGACTCACCCTCCCTTTGGCTGTTGCGGGGCATCAGGCGCAGCGACTGCAGCGACAGGAAAGAGAACTGACCCTGCAGATCGGCTTGCCAGGATTTGAGAGCGCCATACGGTCCCGAAGCGGCCATATCGAACGCCACACCGCCCAGGGCGTGCGCCGATGCGGGCTGGTGCGAGACCGACAGTGTGCGGAGCGAAAGGCCATGCGTTCGTGCAGCCTCTTCTGCCTGCCGCACGAGTTCGTCGCTTAACTCGCGGGAGGGCCATTCAAGAACGGGTGACCTTGAGACATCATCCCGACGCGCTTGAGCTTTAGCATCCGTTGGCGTTTTGGATTTCGCTTCATTCACAGAAGCGTGAAGACTCTGGGTGATTTGCTCGGTTTTACGAACCAATTGCATAGCCGTCGCCAACGAAAGCGCGCACAGTGCCAATGCCCATATACCACGGAGCTGATTCAAATGAAAACTATCGAAACGATGAAGCATTTGGCACCTCAGTCGGGACGTTTGAAACAAAATAGTCAGTCATCGTCAGACAAACGATATCCCCTTGGATCCGCCTCCCATCTCTGCTCTCAATGAGCCTTACTCTTCGCCTACAAGTGCCCCTACACGTACTCATCGCGCGAGAGCACAAGCGTCTCCGCTGGACGTGAGATATCGACGTAATGATGACAGGGCCCGGGAGCCTTCTCCATCGCACTCAGCTTTTCAATAAGCTCGTCCAATTTCGATTGCGCCAAGCACCATTTGACGTGTCCGGCTTGCAGTTCGACCTCGGAGTTTCCATCCGTGAGTGCAAACTCGTGAATCATCCCTGCGTGGAATAGCTTTGACGGCTTCTTTCCAGTTTGAGCCAACGCCGATCTGAAGGTGCCTAGCCCGTCGCTGTCCATTGCCAAGAGAACAACCGTCTCACCTTTGAACTCAGTAGCCAGTTCGACACGGATTTCACTCATGGCACGTTCACTTTCATGGTGGAAAATTGCCAATTCTCACCGTAAGCGAGCATTGGGAATCAGGCTCATCAGCGTCAGCGAAACTGTGAAGGTGCTGGCGCCGTAGTCGCGGCACGCAGAGTTTGCAGCACGTCAGGCAGCAGGATACACAGCGAAACCGTCCAGGCCAAAATGTTCAGGCAGAACTCCTCGGGCGTCGTAAAGCGACCGTAGCCGTTGAGTTTGTCAGGCAACAACTCGTGCAGGTGCAGTACGGTGTCACGGCCAAACTCAAACTTCGGCGCTTCAAGCGCCGCGAGCGTCATCAGTCTGAATCCGACACTTAAGGTGCCCTCGAAGGTCTTCAACTTGGCAGGTGCAGACAAGACCACGGAAGGGAGCAGGACGAAATAGCACTCTTCGGCTATATCGAAGATCGGGGCAACGATCTGTTCATCGCGTTGGAGCGCTTGGTTCCGTCGCAGAGTAGAAACGGCGCGCGCACCGAGCACTTCAAACACCTTCGCAAGCTCAGCAGTGAAGAATGCCTGCAAGGACAACTCATCGTGGGTTGATGGTAGTCGTGAACGGCAGTTCGCAATCGCCTCGCTGTGCACTCGAATCTCCTCTTGTTGGCGATGCACGAACGTCGCGACTTGCTCGGCGAACTGAGCCTGATCGGCGGGAGAGGACGACTCCCTCAAGCGCATGAACTCGCGCCAACCCGGCGAGAGTTGGCTCAGGTGGCGCGTGTGCGGACTTTTCCATAGATCCTCATGAGGGCCTCTCGTTGCCAGTCGCGCAGCCTTCAACTCGTTCAACCATGCAGATCTACAGCTTTGCTCGTCACCGAAATCAGGCGATGGCCTACCTGTTGCGAGCACTTCACGGGCGAACTCAACGAGGTAGCGCTTGTGCATCTGAACATCGACGGCGGTGTAGTGCTGCTCAATCCAATCGTCATTGACATGACAACATGAGAAACCGGCCTGCCGCACCTCAGCAAAGTAGCGCGGCAGTTGATCAGCCAGCCGTGCAAGAACTTGGAATCTTTCTTTGCAATCCATCCCTCAACAACCAGAGATATTCGGATTGATAGCGCACTGCGGCGCTCGCACCGGTGACGGGTAGAACAACTCGACCAATCCACTCGCGCCAACAGCGGACAGCCCACGGTAGAGAGAGCGTGAAGTGCTGGGCATCGAATGATACGTGTTGATCCGGCTAACAATTCGCGAGATGTCTGGGTGCGATGAAGATTGCACATGCAGCGAGAACCGCCTGGCATCGTCCGCCGACATCGTCGCAAGATCAATGTTATTCGTTGCTGACCAGTCGAGAAGCTCAGCTCGAACTGCGGCGTTATAAGACCCATGCTGCGGCAGATGAACCGAATCAGGCAATGACATTCCGTTCGTCGATTGTCCCCAGACGGCGCGAGCCTCGGCAGAGATATCTAGGTCGGTGGTCGACCCGAAGGTAACCCAGTGATGCCCGACAGTCCCTTTGCCGTACTTCGCCCGGGCCTCGGCCGCGCTATGCAGCAACTCATTAAAGAGATATCCAAACGCAGCGGTCTCCGCGCCATTGGCAAACTTCCCGCCAGCGATCTTTGAGCCAACCCCTCCCGCCACTGCTGTCGCGCCCCCCCTGCCAATAATCTCTCCAAGAGTCGCCTCCCTTCCCGGAAGGCTGATTTGATTTGAAGCAAATTTTCCAAACAGCGCGCTACTGGCTCCCGCACCGCACTTTCCTCCACCCGCCACTGCGCTGACACAACCTGCGCCAGCATGAGCCAAATAGCGAGCGGCAGAGTTCGCCCCGGCCTCTCCAGGCCCCCCGGCGAAGCCGGCGGCGCCAAACAGGCTTCCTGTAAAAGCACCTTGCACACCCGACTTGAGGCCGCCGCCGCTGACGATACCGGCGGCAAACCCACCCGCAGCTCCACCAATAATCCCTGCAGTTAGCCCGACGGATCCACCAATCGTGAATGTGGAGCCCGCCATTACGGAAGACAAGTAGGAACTACTTGCTAGGCCCCCCGTGTAGTACGCAACGGCGATTGCCACCACGGTTCTCACCAGCTTCTTCAAGCTGAAGTAGCCACTCGGATCCGTGTACGCCAGCGGGTTGTTGAGCACATAGGCATACCGGTTGTAGCTCTGCAGGTGCTCCGGGCTCTGGATGAACGGATCGGCGCTCATGAATCGCCCGATCAGCGGGTCGTAGATGCGCCCGTTCATGTGCACGATGCCCATCTCGTCCAGGTGCTCGTGCATCGTGTACCCGCGGTCCGTGTTCACCCCGTACAGCGCGTCGGCCGTGTCGCTCTGCCCATCCGTGTGGCGCCGCTTGCCCCACGGGTCGTACGCCAGCCGCTCGGTCACCACCCCGCTCTCGTTCGTGATCACCGCCACCGACCCCAGGTGGTCCTGGTGCAGGTAGTTCACGCTCGTGGCCGGCTTGCCGTTCAGGTTCCCCTAGCGCTTGACGTACAGCGCGAAGCTCATGCCCCCCGCGCTCACGTAGTGCTTGTGCTCGATCGTGCCGTTGGCCTTGACCTCCTTCTCGTACGTCAGGCCCTGGCTGTCGCTCCCGTTCACCTGTTCCTGGCTGACCATGTACCACATGGTTGCCGTTACCCATCGCCAGCGAGCCCGAGCCGGTGTTGAATTGCAAACCGGATGGTCTGGACATAGAATACAGAAATCTGTATCACATTGATTTCCGAGGAGCGGCCATGAAGACCACACTCAATCTGAACGACGCATTGCTGATCCAAGCCAAAGCCTTGGCGGCGCAACAGCACACCAGCTTGACGCGCCTGATCGAGGAAGGGCTGCAGTTGCGTATGCGCGCCCAGCGCGCCCCCGCCAAACCCGTTCGCCTGCCCGTCTACCGCGGGCAGGGCGGGCTGGCTCCCGGACTTGATGGTCTAAGCAACAAAGCCCTGCTGGATGCCGCCGATCAAGGCGCCTGACCCATGACGCCCGACGTCAACGTCCTGGTCGCCGCCTCGCGCAGCGACCATCCCCACCACGCCACCGCCCGCAGTTGGCTGGAACAGGCTGTCGTCGAGGCGGGTCAGGGAACCCCGCTGACTTTGCAGCCCATGGTGATTGCGAGCTTCCTGCGGTTGGTGACGCACCCGCGGATTTTCGTGCACCCGACGCCCATATCCGAAGCACTGCGCTTTGTCGATGCGCTGTTGTCGGCGCCGGGAGTTGAGCAAGCCGCGTTGGGTGCCGAGTGGCCGACGCTGCGCAAGCTGTGCACCGACAAGTCGCTCGCCGCTAATGACATCCCCGATGCTTGGTTGGCCGCTGCCGCCCTCCATCAGGGTGAGCACGTGGCCAGCTTCGACGCTGATTTCAAGCGTCTGCTGCCAAGAGCCCAGTTCACCCTGCTCTCCAGGTAACCCCCAAGCCGGCCGCCCAGGCAGTCGAACGTGCATCACAGGTGCGGGCGCAAACCCGTGGGCTCAGTAGTCACCCCTGATTAATTCAAATCCGAGCCCAGGCAAGGCGTTGGGCAATTCGGAGAAGTACCCGCATGAGCAAAGTACCCAGCGGGTCTTGCCGGTTCGGTGACACACCTGCCATCGAGCACGGGCGCCAATAAAGCGGGCACAGGAAGGCCAAACCCTTCTTGGCGATGAGGCGCGGCAGCCAGCGGTGTGTAGTCAGCCGCACACAGCATGACCGCTTCAATATCTGGACAACATCAAAGTCGTCGATTGCATGAACAGGAACAACGACATCATGTTCGATAACAAGGTAGCTTTGTTTCGCGTCTGAGTCAGGCGTGTCGGCGACTTCCGCCGTGCTGCCTCGATGAAATACAAACGATTGAAACCCCTGGGGCCATTCATCGAATCGCGGGACGATGGACGCGCGGCGTTTGATCACAATACGAACTGCGTCAATGTACTCCTGCACACCTTGATGCCTCGGTTGAAGAAATCCGATCAACAATAGTGCATCCATTAGCCCTACACCGCTTCATTGCCCTGGCTACAATTCCAAGTCGGCCTAGCATTCGCATATAAACGATCAACATCCACCTCGATTCGGCATTCAGGTCGCGATCTGCTTACCCAACTCAGTACAACCATCCTGTCGCCATCCAAATCCGAAATCGGCGATGGTGGATCAAAATCCGACAAAGGCATACTCATCTGCGCGGCAAAGCTCTTGAAAGCACTCTCAGCAATCACATAGGTTGTCGTCGAATCGATAGCCGGGCGAAACCATACCCAACCGAACAACACGATGGGCATCAACAGCATAGCCCCAGTCAGATATCGCAGCACCTATTACCTTTTTCAATTAATTCTCAAGCAATACCCCAAACAACCACAACAGAATTGGTGACAATCTTTAATCAATTCAATGCAATCCCCGAATATCTAGCATCCCGGTCGAAGGCACAATCACCTCATCGATGAGAATAAAATTAGGCATTGATGATTATCACCTCCCCCAAGGAGCGATCACTTGTTCTGCGAACTCATGCCTGTTCCTGCATTTATCAGGGAATTGCAAATAAAGATGATCCAAATCTGGCAAAACCATACCGGCCAACGGCATTGATCGACGAAGCTCAGGCGGACACATCGAAAGAATTGATAACGTCATTTTGATTTCCGCGGACACCTGACTAATCCAGACAGAAGCCAACGATGCACTCGCTTCTCAAAGGCTTACTCCCAGCACCGGAGCACAAGCCAATACCGATGCAAGCCATACCATCAAAGCGATTGAGCGCACCACCATGTCAGCAATCAAAGTTGACCACGCTGCAAGAATATGGGGGCCAAGCATGTGAAAACAATTCCAAGACCCAGTACTATAATAATCATGGACTTCGTTGCCTCTTCATGCCTGCCATTTAAGTATGCAGCATAAATCCATGCATCCTTTCCCGCACAGTAGTCATTCAACGAGTTCAAAAGATACACGCCATTCCCCAAGACAAGGGCCAGAATAATGATCTGATGCATATCATTTCTTTGAATTGACATCGTATGAATGATCAAAGCCACATATGCGCCAATCGAGATCCATTGGATAGCTCTAAGCAGATCTTTCGGAGTCATACCATCTTCAACCTAAGAACGTCTGCCACCAGAAAGTAACCACTATGCGATCTGCGCTAATGTATTTCTGCACACCTTGATTTCGCGACCAAAGAAATCCGAGACCACAGATCATAGCAGTCAAATTCGATCATAGCGATCTCAATAGTTCCTCCCTGAAAAGCTCCAAAAATTCCTTGATCCGAAAATCTTTCGGCACTCTATTAATTGGTTCATCCAGTCGGGCAAGCAACGCCCCAACCATTCTTCTTCGAGCTTCGATTTTATTTAGATAAACAAATTCGGCATGATTTAACAATACACGAACACCCACGTACTTAATCCTATCCCCTGTTCGAAAATCCTTGAACACGCCACATCTATCAGCAGATCTCCCATATCTCTCATTCTCTCCCACATCGCCATCAACTGCCACAAAAATGGCCGTAAATTGCGCAACCCCTCCGCCAAACTCTTTATCAAGAAAAAAAGGACCAACACAATCCTCAATCCATACAGCCTCAGATAAACTTGAGGACGTTTCCTCAGATGAAATTGATGTGATTCGAATTTTCATTTCTATTCGGAATTATGCTGCATAATACAAATACCTATGTGCTCTATGAACTGAAATCTAGCTCGGCTGGCCGATCAGCGATCTCCACCTTCTCGAGCAAATACAGCTATGTTCGCAGCGAAGCGCCTATACCCTTCAAGATACATGGGATTGGGCTTTCGAGGTGCGTTTTCAAGTTGATGCAAGAAGACTTTTGCTTGCTGTCTTGCTTCATCGTTCCTGCCAAGCATACAGAATGCAACTGGCAACAAGAACATCTGATCACAATTCCATCGCGGTTCGGCATCCGTTGCGCATGCTGCGGGCAACGCACTG
Organism: uncultured Hydrogenophaga sp.; assembly: GCA_964487025.1. Classification (GTDB taxonomy): domain Bacteria; phylum Pseudomonadota; class Gammaproteobacteria; order Burkholderiales; family Burkholderiaceae_C; genus Hydrogenophaga. The sequence goes on along the minus strand of CAZAPJ010000033.1, from coordinate 21,682 downwards.
ACACTTTCGAAGCCGGCACAGTATGACAATCCAAGACCGTTAACCGCATCCAATATCATGTGTGTTGTCGACCCGAGGTCAAGGTCATGTCGCTTTGAATAAAACCAATTTGAATGCACAGCGTCAGGACACCATTTCTTTGCACTCGCCGACATCACCGACCATGATGCTATCGGCTCTTCCGGTTGATGCTCGATCAGACGGTTCCATAGTCTCTGAAGATTCGGGTACTGGAGACCCAGGACGACATCAACTTGAATCCCACGTGGAGAGACAGATTCGTAGGGACCGAGAGCGACAAGTAAGTTAGCCTCGGCGTTAAGCCTTCGTCGAACGACGAAACTGTCTTGATCATCGATTAGCTCATAGCCTTGCTCTACCAGTTCTGACGTGAGCGTTAGCCCTACAGACCTACGATCCAGTTTCGCCATAAACCTAACCTACTGTTCCCCGCCGAACCGCCACCAGAACTTCAACATCTGCGTACCTTGTACTGCTGATAGACCGAGCTGCACATAACTCTCGTCGCGTTGAGTCAATTCAAAGTCGGCGACGAAGCGTCGGCTATCACCGCATCAATGAACTCCACCGCATCGAGTTCCCGACGTCCCCCCAGTCCAATCTCCACCTCCTTCAGGTAAGGCTTAAGGAGCAATCGAATCTCAGCGCCACTCATCCCGTGCCTGCTAGTCAGGAAGATGATCTCGGCCGCTCTGATCGCTCCGTTGGATTTGACCCATTGATATGGAGCGTCGTTCGACAGCAGGATGCGCAAGAGATCATCGGTCGAAGCCACTTGCTCCACGACCGGAACGATTTGATTCTTGATTGTCCGAGCGAAGAGCTTCGCGAAGTTGTCGTCAGACAGATGACGCTGCCATAGTGCGCGGCCGGGAGCCCAGCCAGCCACCTCGCCCACAGAGAACCAGATGACGCTCTGGGTTGCGTCGTTCCTCCAACTCTTGAAAGCGAGGTCGCCATACTTACGCAACTCGTTCAATGCAAACCCCTCGGCATCACGGTGAAAGAAGGCGAAATCTGCCGTCAGATATCTGTCGCTCGCGCCATGGGTTTGCACGGCGAGAAACGGAATGTAGTCCGAAGGAACGGTAAAGGCGTATATGCCGGCCTTAACCCTCTTGTAGCCAATCGCGGCAAGGTGCGTGTCAAGAAATCGCGTGCTCATGGTCGGGGGTGGCTGGTGCAACGCCGCCGGCCGTCACAGCCACCGCCTGAGCAAGCCCATCACCCGCTCGAACCGCTTCCCATACGGCGGATGGAACAGGTGCCCCATCGCCCAGCGCGACTGCACGAGCACGGGTTTGGGGTGGGAGAAGCGCAGGAAGCCGGTTTCGCCGTGGTAGGCGCCCCAGCCGCTTTCGCCCACGCCGCCGAAGGGCAGGCCTTCGTGGGCGATGTGCATGAGGGTGTCGTTGACGGTCACGCCGCCGCTCACGGTGTGGGCCAGCAGGCGGTCGCGCGCGGCGGTGTCGGTGCCGAACCAGTAGAGCGCCAGCGGGCGCGGGCGGGCGTTGATGAAGGCGATGGCGTCGTCCGGCGTGTCGCAGGGCAGCACGGGCAGGATGGGGCCGAAGATTTCTTCGTTCATCAGGCGCAGGCCGGGCGGCGGGTCGAACACCAGGGCCGGGGCCATCTGCCGTGCGATGCCGCCAGCGGCAGTAGCGGCATCGGCAACGGATTCGGATTGAGGTCGCACCTCGGCCACACGGGCGCCTTGCGCGCGGGCTTCGTCGAGCAGCGCCTGCAGGCGCGCAAAGTGGCGGTCGCTCACGATGGCGGCGTAGTCGGGGTTGCCGGCCAGGTGCGGGAAGAGGCCCGCCACGGCGTCGGCGAAGGCGCGTTCGAACGCGGCTTCCAGGCCGCGCGGCAGCAGCACGTAGTCCGGCGCGATGCAGGTCTGGCCGGCGTTGAGCAGCTTGCCGTGCGCGATCTTGCGCGCGGCGTCGTCCAGGTCGCAGGAGGCGTCGATCACGCAGGGCGACTTGCCGCCGAGTTCCAGCGTGGTGGGTGTGAGGTTGGCGGCGGCGGCCTCGGCCACCTTGCGGCCCACGGCCGTGGAGCCGGTGAAGAACAGGTGGTCGAACGGCAGCCGGGAAAACGCCTCGGCCACGTCGGCGCCGCCGATCACGACGCAGAATTCGTCGGCGGCGAAGTGCTGCTGCACCAAGGTGGCCATGAGGGCCGAGGTGTGCGGCGTGAGCTCGCTGGGCTTGAGCATGACGCGGTTGCCCGCGGCCAGCGCGGTGGCGGCCGGGCCGAAGGTGAGCTGCAGCGGGTAGTTCCAGGGGCCGATGACGCCCACCACGCCGAGCGGCTGGCGCTGGATGTGGCCGCGCGCGGGCAGCAGGTACAGCGGCGTGGGCACGCGCCGGGGTTTCATCCAGCGCGGCAGTTGGCGCTGCAGTTGCCCGATGGTGGCGCGCAGCACGAACAGGTCCGCCACTTCGGTGAGCGGGCGGGAGCGCACGCCGAAGTCGGCCTGGACCGCTTCACACAGGGCGTCGGCGTGGGTCTCGATCAGGCCGCGCAGGCGCCCGAGCCGTTCGCGCCGCAGCGCCAGCGGCACGTGAATCTGCGCGCGGCTGGCGTTGTACTGGGCCTCGAAGAGCGCCCGCAGCGGCAGGGTGGGCGGAATCTGGGTCATGCGGACCATGATAGGCGGCGGCACCGCTCATGGATAGAGCGGCGCCTCCACCATCGCCCCCGGCTCAGGCCTCGGCGGGCACCGCCTCGCCGAACTGGAACACGCCGGGGTCGCGCACCGGATCCACCTCCACCGGGATCACCGACTTGGGCGGATACCGGCCTTCCAACAGGTACTTCGAGAGCGGGTTCTCGATGCGCTGCTGGATCGCGCGCTTGAGCGGGCGGGCGCCGAACACCGGGTCGAAGCCGACCTTGGCCAGTTCGGCCAGCGCCGCCGGCGAGACGCGCAGGTGCAGGTCCATCTTGGCCAAGCGCGCTTCCAGCGCCTTGAGCTGGATCGCGGCGATGGACTCGATGTGCTTGGCGTCGAGCGCGTGGAACACCACCGTCTCGTCGATCCGGTTGAGGAACTCCGGGCGGAAGTGGTTCTTGAGCTCGCCCCACACGGCGTCCTTCACGTCCTCGTAGGGTTCGTTCACCATGGCCTGGATCATGTGCGAGCCGATGTTGCTCGTCATGACGATCACGGTGTTCTTGAAGTCCACGGTACGGCCCTGGCCGTCGGTCAGGCGGCCGTCGTCGAGCACCTGCAGCAGCACGTTGAACACGTCCGGATGGGCCTTCTCCACCTCGTCGAGCAGCAGCACGCTGTAGGGCTTGCGGCGCACGGCCTCGGTCAGGTAGCCGCCCTCCTCGTAGCCCACGTAGCCGGGCGGCGCGCCGATCAGGCGGGCCACCGAGTGCTTCTCCATGAACTCGCTCATGTCGATGCGCACCAGGTGGTCTTCGCTGTCGAACAGGAAGCCGGCCAGCGCCTTGCACAGTTCGGTCTTGCCCACGCCGGTGGGGCCGAGGAACAGGAACGAGCCGGTGGGCCGGTTCGGGTCCGACAGGCCCGAGCGCGAGCGCCGGATGGCGTTGGCCACGGCGGAGATGGCCTCGTCCTGGCCCACCACGCGCTGGTGCAGCTTCTCTTCCATCTGCAGCAGCTTGTCGCGCTCGCCCTGCATGAGCTTGCTCACCGGGATGCCGGTGGCGCGCGCCACGACCTCGGCGATCTCCTCGGCGCCGACCTGGGTGCGCAGCAACTGCGGGCGGCCGCCTTCCTTCTTGCCGGTCTCGGCGGCCTGCGCGTCCTTCAGGCGCTTCTCCAGCTCGGGCAGCTTGCCGTACTGCAGCTCGGCCACCTTGTTGAAGTCGCCCTTGCGGGTGAACTCCTCGATCTGGAGCTTGACCTGGTCGATCTCGTCGCGCACCGTGCCGGACGACTGCACCGTGGCCTTCTCGGCCTTCCAGACTTCCTCCAGGTCGGCCGCCTCCTTCTTGAGCCGGGCGATCTCGTCGTCCAGCAGCGAGAGGCGCTTCTGCGAGGCCTCGTCCTTTTCCTTCTTCACCGCCTCGCGCTCGATCTGGAGCTGGATCAGCCGGCGGTCGAGCCGGTCGATCACCTCGGGCTTGGAGTCGAGCTCGATCTTGATCTTGGCCGCGGCCTCGTCGATCAGGTCGATCGCCTTGTCGGGCAGGAAGCGGTCGGTGATGTAGCGGTGGCTGAGCTCGGCCGCGGCCACGATGGCCGGGTCGGTGATGTCGACGTTGTGGTGCTTCTCGTACTTCTCCTGCAGGCCGCGCAGGATGGCGATGGTGGCCTCCACCGTCGGCTCGTCCACCAGGATCTTCTGGAAGCGGCGCTCCAGCGCGGCGTCCTTCTCGATGTATTTGCGGTATTCGTCCAGCGTGGTGGCGCCCACGCAGTGCAGCTCGCCGCGCGCCAGCGCCGGCTTGAGCATGTTGCCGGCGTCGATCGCGCCCTCGGCCTTGCCGGCGCCCACCATGGTGTGCAGCTCGTCGATGAAGACGATGGTCTGGCCCTCGTCCTTGGCCAGTTCGTTGAGCACGCTCTTGAGGCGCTCCTCGAACTCGCCGCGGTACTTGGCGCCGGCCAGCAGCGCGGCCATGTCCAGGCTCAGCACGCGCTTGCCCTTCAGGCTGTCGGGCACCTCGCCGGCCACGATGCGCTGGGCCAGGCCCTCGACGATGGCGGTCTTGCCCACGCCGGGCTCGCCGATCAGCACCGGGTTGTTCTTGGAGCGGCGCTGCAGTACCTGGATCGCGCGGCGGATCTCGTCGTCGCGGCCGATCACGGGGTCGAGCTTGCCGGCGCGGGCCCGCTCGGTGAGGTCCAGGGTGTACTTCTTGAGCGCCTCGCGCTGGCCCTCGGCCTCGGGGCTGTCCACCTTCTGCCCGCCGCGCACCGCGGCGATCGCCGCCTCCAGGCTCTTGCGGGTCAGGCCGTTCTCGTTGGCGATGCGGCCCAGCTCGCCCTTGCTGTCGGCCACGGCCAGCAGGAACAGCTCGCTGGCAATGAACTGGTCGCCGCGCTTGATGGCCTCCTTCTCGGTGGCCTGCAGCAGCTTGGCCAGTTCCTGGCCCACCTGCACCTGGTCCTGCCCCTGCACCTCGGGCAGGCGCTTGACGGCCGCCTCGGCGGCCCGGGTCAGCCCCGGCACGTTGGCGCCGGCGCGCTGCAGCAGCGACTGCGGGCCGTCGGTCTGGCGCAGCATGGCCAGCAGCAGGTGGGCCGGCTCGATGTAAGCGTTGTCGCCGCCGAGCGCGAGCGTCTGGGCTTCGCCCAGGGCTTCCTGGAACTTGGTGGTGAGTTTGTCAAGGCGCATGGATGGGCTCTCCGGATATTCAGAACTGCTCCGCACATGGGTTTGTCCGCCCCATTTTCAAGGCAGGCATGGCGCGCGGGGCGTGCGTTGGGCGCCCGCTTGACCCAGATCAAGCGGCGCGGTCGCCGGCGCGCTGCCAGTAGGCGTACGGCCAGGCGGTGGCGAAGCCGCAGCGGCGGTACAGCGCGAGCGCAGGGCCGTTGCTGGCGTCCACCTGCAGGAACGCGCGCCCGATGCCGCGGCGCTGCGCTTCATGCGCCATCGCGTGCAGCAGCCGGCCCGCCAGCCCCCGGCCACGCTGGGCGGCTGCGGTGCGCATGCCGTGCACCCCGAGCCAGCCGTGGCCGAGCGAGGCCGCGCCGCAGGCCAGGGTGCGGCCATGCTCGCGCAGGCTGGCGTAGCGCGTGCCGGTGGCGCGGCCGAGCGCGCGGGACCGGCTGGCGCCGTCCACCGGGTCCAGGCCCTCGCCGAGGAACATGGCCATCCAGTCCGCGTCGGGCGCCTCGGCCAGTTCGCCTGCCGGCGGCCCCGCGAACGCGGTGGCGGCGAGCAGGCCGGCCACGGGCGCGACCTGGGTCAACGTGGGCTGCCGGCGCTCGAAGCCCTGGGCCCGCAGCGCGCGGTGCATGCCGTCGAACGCGGGCAGGTCGGGCAGGCGGAACCGGGGCGGGAATCCCCGGGCCTCGTAGCGCTCGACGATGGCCGCCAGCGCCGCCGGATCGGGCCGGTCGTGCGACAGCGGCACCGCGCTGCGGGCCCGGCCCACGGTGCCGCCGTCCATGGGCAGCAACCAGCCCGGCAGCGCCTCGACGCGCTCGGGCGCCACCGCCTGCAACGTGGCGCGCTCCAGGGATTCGACGTCCGCCGGGGGCTCAGCCGTCTCAGCCGCCATTGCGGGCCTCGATGCCCCAGCGCGCCAGGGCTGCGTCGTCGCTCACGCGCGCGTCCACCCAGCGCGCGCCCTCGGGCGTCTGCTCCTTCTTCCAGAACGGCGCCTGGGTCTTGAGGTAGTCCATCAGGAACTCGCAGGCCTGGAAGCTCGCGCGCCGGTGCGCGGACGTCACCACCACCAGCACGATCTGGTCCAGCGGCTGGAGCACGCCCACGCGGTGGACCACGCGCGCGGCGAGCAGGTCGAAGCGCCGGCAGGCTTCGTCGATCATCGCCTCGATGGCTTTCTCGGTCATGCCCGGGTAGTGCTCGAGCTCCATCGCGAGCACCTCCTGGCCGCCGCGCTCCGCCGCCGGGCCGCCCCAAGGCGGAGCAGCCCCTTCGGGGGGCAGCGAACCACGCGCAGCGGGGAGCGTGGGGGCACCATTCCGGTCGCGCACGGTGCCGACGAAGGCACACACCGCGCCCACGCGCCCATCCTGCGCGCGCAACTGCGCCACCTCGGTGCTGAGGTCGAAGTCCGCAGTCTGAATGCTGACGCGCGCGCCCATGGATCAGCCACCCGTCACCGGCGGAAAGAAGCCCACCTCGGCGCCGTCTTCGTCGCCGAACGCGGCGGACTCCTCGCTCATGGTCTGGTTCAGCGCCAGGCGCACCGCGCGACCGCGCGCCAGCGCCTCGGCGTACGCGCCGCCGCGCGCCACCAGCTCGTCGCGCAGGGCGCCGAGCGTGGCGGCGCCGGTCTCCACCGTTTCGGCTCCGGTGCCCAGGGCTTCGCGGATGGAGGCGAAGTAGCGCAGGTGGACGCGTTTCTTCTTCATCGCCGCCGTCATGCCAAAAGGTCAGCAAACGCGATGTAGGACACCAGGTCGCCCTGGGCGATGGTGGCGCCGGCGGGGTTGTCGACCAGGCCGTCGGCCCACACCGTCGAGGTGAGCACGCCCGAGCTCTGGTTGGTGAACAGGTCCAGCCCGCCGGCCGCATTGCGGCGCACGCGCAGGAACTCGCGGCGCTTGTCGGCCCGCGGCACCGCGAAGTGCGCCGGCAGCTTGACCGCCGGCGGCAGCAACGGGATGCGGTCGACCGGCACGCCCTGCAGCTTGAGCAGGAAAGGACGCACCAGCAGCAGGAAGGTGACGAAGCTGGACACCGGGTTGCCGGGCAGCCCGATGAAGTGGCACGGCTGGCCCGCATCGGCTCCCGCGCCGGCGTCGCGCCGCACCGTGCCGTAGGCGAACGGCTTGCCCGGCTTCATGCCGATCTGCCACAGGTCCAGGCTGCCGAGCCGCTCCACCGCGGGCTTGACGTGGTCTTCCTCGCCCACCGAGACGCCGCCGCTGGTGAGGATGAGGTCGTGGTGGTCGGCCGCGCTCCTGAGCGCGGCCAGCGTGGCCTCGCGCCGGTCGGGCACGATGCCCAGGTCGCTCACCTCGCAGCCGAAGCGGCGCAGCAGGGCGCGCAGCACGAAGCGGTTGGAGTTGTAGATGGCCCCGGGCTTCATGGCCTCGGGCGGCACGTCGCCGGGCATCACCAGCTCGTCGCCGGTGGAGAACAGCGCCACGCGCGGACGCGCCAGCACGGGCAGTTGCACCCGGCCCAGGCTGGCCGCCAGCCCCAGGCCCGCGGGCCCCAGGCGCTCGCCGCGCGCCAGCACGACCGCGCCGCGGCGCACGTCCTCGCCCGCACGGCGCACCCACTGCCCGACCTGCGGCACGGCCTGGATGTGCACCGCATGGAGGTTGCCGCCGACCTCGATGGTGTCTTCCTGCATCACCACCGCGTCCGCGCCGGGCGGCAGGGGCGCGCCGGTGAAGATGCGCGCGCAGGTGCCGGGCTTGAGCGGCCCGCCGGCCTGCCCGGCCGCGATGCGCTGGCTCACGGGCAGCACCTGGCCGGGCTCGCGCACGTCGGCGGCGCGCAGCGCATAGCCGTCCATCGCCGAGTTGTCGTCCGGCGGCACCTGCAGCGCCGCGACGAGATCTTCCGCGAGCACGCGGCCGTCGGCGTCGAAGGTGGCCACCGTTTCCTCGGCGGTGAGCGCCTGCACGCGGCCGAGCAGGTCGGCCATGGCGACGTCGAGCGCCATCAGCGGCGCGCGGGCGGTGGCGGGTTTGCGGGCATCGTTCATGTCTGTGGGGCTCGGGGTGGGGTCATGGTGCCGGACGGCCGTCCGCCATTGTCGAGCAAGCGCGCGGCGGCGTCACCGGTTGGCCCCCCAATCCGGCACGGCAGCGGGGGAAAAGCCCCTCAGGCGGCGCCGGCGGAGGCGCAGCGCTGCGCGATGAAGGCCTGCACGGCGGTGGTGTCGGCCGGCAGCACCTCCACCCGCCGCGGCAGGTCTTCGATGCCGTCGAACTTCGCCGGCCGCTCGGGCGGACGGCCCAGCGCCTCCTCGATGGTGGCGGCGAACTTGATCGGCAATGCCGTCTCCAGCACGACCATGGGCACGCCGGGCTGGCGGTGCTCGCGCGCCACCTTCACGCCGTCGGCGGTGTGGGTGTCGATCATCGCGCCATGGCGCTGGAACACGTCGCGGATGGTGGCCAGGCGGTCGGCGTGGGCGCTCTTGCCGCTGGCGAAGCCGTAGCGGGCCGCGGCGTCGGCGAAGCGGGGGTCGCCGCTCAGGTCGAACCGGCCGTCCTGGGCCAGCGCGTCGTGGAACAGCGTGCGCGTGGCGGCGCCATCGCGGCCCAGCAGGTCGAACACGAAGCGCTCGAAGTTGCTGGCCTTGCTGATGTCCATGCTGGGGCTGGAGGTCTCGTGCGTGTCGGCCGCGCCGCGCACGCGGTAGACGCCGGTGCGGAAGAACTCGTCGAGCACGTCGTTCTCGTTGGTGGCCACCACCAGCCGGTCGATCGGCAGGCCCATCTGGCGCGCCACGTGGCCGGCGCAGACGTTGCCGAAGTTGCCGCTGGGGACGGTGAAGCTCACGCGCTCGCCGTCGGACTTCGTGGCCTGGAAATAGCCTGCAAAGTAATACACCACCTGCGCCAGCAGCCGCGCCCAGTTGATGGAATTGACGGTGCCGATCTTGTAGCGCGCCTTGAAGCCGCGGTCGTTGCTGACCGCCTTGACGATGTCCTGGCAGTCGTCGAACACGCCTTCGATGGCGATGTTGTGGATGTTCGGGTCCGTCAGGCTGAACATCTGTGCCTGTTGGAAGGGGCTCATGCGTCCGTGTGGGCTGAGCATGAACACACGCACGCCGCGCTTGCCCTTCATGGCGTGTTCGGCCGCGCTGCCCGTGTCACCGCTGGTGGCGCCCAGGATGTTGAGTTCCTCACCGCGACGGCCGAGTTCGTACTCGAACAACTGGCCCAGCAACTGCATGGCCATGTCCTTGAAGGCCAGCGTGGGTCCGTTGGACAGGGCTTCGAGGTAGAAGCCGTCGTCAAGCTGCTTGAGCGGCACGATGGCCGGGTTGGCGAACACGGCCTCGGTGTAGGTGCGCTCGCAGATCGCGCGCAGATCGGCCGCGGGAATATCGTCGATGTAGAGCGAGAGGATCTCGAAGGCCAGTGCCGCGTAGCCGCCGGGCTTGCCTTCGTTGAACACCGCGCGCAGGCGCTGCAGCGCGGCGGCGTCCACCTGCGGGTAGCGCTCGGGCAGGTACAGGCCGCCGTCGGGCGCCAGGCCTTCGAGCAGGATGTCGCAGAACTTGCGGGGGGTGGCGTCGCCGCGGGTGGAGAGGTAGTTCATGGGTGTGGATTCGGTGTCAGCAGCGGCGCGGCCGCCTGCGCCAGCGCGCGCCCCAGCACGGCGTGCTGCGGCGCGTCCAGGTGCACGCCGTCGACCGCGCTGGTGGCCGTCGCCGTGCCGGCGTCGAAGAAGGCGCAACTCTCGGCCTGGCAGACGGCGCGCAGGGCCTCGGCCAGGCCCGCACACTTCACGTCAGCGCCTTCGAACTTGGGCGCAATGGGCCCGCGCGCGGCCCGCGCCGGCGGCGGCGCGACCACCAGGATGGGCGGCACGGGCATGCCGGGCTCGATCGGCGCGGTGCGGATGGCGTGGATCAGCGTGGCCGTGCCCTGGGCGCTCATCCAGGCGTTGGTCGGGTGCATGGCCTGGAAATCGTTGGTGCCCAGCATCAGCACCACCAGCGCCAGCGGCGAATGGATTTCGACGCGCTGCGCCAAGCCGGACAGGCCGTTGCGACCAGGCTTGAAAGGGTCGTCCCACACGGTGCGGCGGCCGTTCAGGCAATCCTCGACCACGCGCACGCGCCGGCCCTGCGCCGCGAGCTCGCCCTCCATCACGCCCGGCCAGCGCGCCTCGAAAGGCAGCCGCTGGCGCGTACCGGGCACGATGCCCCAGGACAGCGAATCGGCATAAACGAGGATGTGCTGCATCGCCGAAGCGGGCACGTTCACGGCATCACCATCTCAGATGTTTCCCATGTCGCCGGAACAGTCCCCGCAACGCATGAAGCAGCGCCAAACCCAGAGACATCAAGGGTCCGGCTCCGCCGGCCCGAGATGTCGTCCCCCCTCCAAGCGCCGAAGGCGCGCCAGAGAGGGGGGAAGCGGCGAAGCGGCGCAGGGGGGAGTCCCATTTCACGCCAGCTCTTCCTTCCGAATGCGCACGATCGGCAGCAGCACGCTGGGCAGGCTCTGCAACTGCGCCAGCGCGGCGTTCATGGCGCCCTCGCGCGCCTCGTGCGTGAGGATGATGAGATCGGTCTGGGTGCTGCCCTCGCCGCCCACCTCGTCGGCCTCGCGCTGCAGCAGCGCGTCGATGCTGATGCCGCCCTCGGCCAGGATGGCGGCCACGCGCGCCAGCACGCCGGCCTCGTCGGCCACGCGCAGGCGCAGGTAGTAGCTGGTCACGACCCGCTCCATCGGCAGCACGCCGACGTCGCGCATGGCTCCGGGCTGGAAGGCCAGGTGCGGCACGCGGTGCTGCGGGTCGCTGGTGGCCAGGCGCGTCACGTCCACCAGGTCGGCGATCACGGCGCTGGCGGTCGGCTCGCTGCCGGCGCCCTTGCCGTAGTAGAGCGTGGTGCCGACGGCGTCGCCGTTCACCACCACGGCGTTCATCGCGCCCTCGACGTTGGCGATCAGGCGCTTGGTCGGCACCAGCGTCGGGTGCACGCGCAACTCGACGCCCTCGCCTTCGCGCCGCCGGGTGAGGCCCAGCAGCTTGATGCGGTAGCCGAGCTGCTCGGCGTAGCGGATGTCGGTGGCCGACAACTGGGCGATGCCCTCGACGTAGGCCTTGTCGAACTGCACCGGGATGCCGAAGGCGATGGCGCTCATGATGGTCGCCTTGTGCGCCGCGTCCACGCCCTCGATGTCGAAGGTGGGGTCGGCCTCGGCGTAGCCCAGGCGCTGCGCTTCCTTGAGCACCACGCCGAAGTCCAGGCCCTTGTCGCGCATCTCCGACAGGATGAAGTTGGTGGTGCCGTTGATGATGCCGGCGATCCACTGGATGCGGTTGGCAGTCAGGCCCTCGCGCAGCGCCTTGATGATGGGGATGCCGCCGGCCACCGCGGCCTCGAAGGCGACCATCACGCCTTTGTCGGCCGCGGCCTTGAAGATCTCGGTGCCATGCACGGCCAGCAGCGCCTTGTTGGCGGTGACCACGTGCTTGCCGGCGGCGATCGCCTCCAGCACCAGTTGCTTGGCGATGCCGTAGCCGCCGATCAGCTCGATCACCACGTCGATGGCCGGGTTGGCGATGACCGCGCGCGCGTCGTTCACGACCGTGACGCCCGGCCCGACGATGGCGCGCGCCCGCTCGACGTCGAGGTCGGCCACCATCGTGATCTCGATGCCGCGGCCGGCGCGGCGGCGGATTTCCTCCTGGTTGCGCTGGAGCACGCTGAACGTGCCGCTGCCCACGGTGCCTATGCCCAGCAGGCCTACTTGGATCGGTTTCATGTCGGTCTGGATTTCTTGTTGGAGACGAAAACCCTCATCGGCCCGCGCCGCCGTGGCGCTTGCGCCAGCCGTCGAGGAACCTGGCCACGCGGCCGATCGCCTCGCGCAGGTCGTCCTCGTGCGGCAGGAAGACGATGCGGAAGTGCTGGTTGTCGGGGTAGTTGAAGCCCGAGCCCTGCACCAGCATCACGCGCGTCTCCTGCAGCAGCTCCAGGAACAGCTGCTGGTCGTCCGCGATGGGGTAGAGCGCCGGGTCGAGCCGGGGAAACATGTAGAGCGCGGCCGAGGGCTTGACGCAGCTCACGCCCGGGATCGCGGTGATGAGTTCGTAGGCCAGGTCGCGCTGGCGGCGCAGGCGCCCGCCCTCGCCCACCAGCTCGTCGATGCTCTGGTAGCCGCCCAGCGCGGTCTGGATCGCCCACTGGCCGGGCACGTTGGCGCACAGCCGCATGTTCGAGAGCATGTTCAGCCCCTCGATGTAGTCGCGCGCCGGTTTCTTGTCGCCCGAGATCACCATCCAGCCGGCGCGGTAGCCGCACGAGCGGTAGCTCTTGGAAAGCGAATTGAAGGTGAGCGTGAGCACGTCGTCCGACAGGCTGGCCAATGCGGTGTGCTTCACGCCATCGTACAGCACCTTGTCGTAGACCTCGTCGGCGAAGATCACCAGCCCGTGCTGGCGGGCGATCTCGACGATCGCCTTGAGCAGCTCGGTGGAATACAGCGCGCCGGTCGGGTTGTTCGGGTTGATGACCACGATGCCCTTGGTGGCCGGCGTGATCTTGCGCCGGATGTCGTCGAGGTCGGGCATCCAGCCGTTGGCCTCGTCGCACATGTAGTGCACCGGCGTACCGCCCGACAGGCTCACCGCGGCCGTCCACAGCGGGTAGTCGGGCGCGGGCAGCAGCAGCTCGTCGCCGGCATCGAGCAGGCCGTTCGTGGCCATCACGATCAGCTCGCTGGCGCCGTTGCCCAGGTAGATGTCATCCAGCGTCACGCCCTTGACGCCCTGCTTCTGCGTCTCGTGCATCACCGCCTTGCGCGCCGCGAAGATGCCCTTGCTGTCCGAGTAGCCCGCCGAGTTCGGCAGGTTGCGGATCATGTCCTGCTGGATCTCCTCGGGCGCATCGAAGCCGAACACGGCCAGGTTGCCGATGTTGAGCTTGATGATCTTGTGCCCGTCCTCCTCCATCTGGCGCGCCGCGTCCATGATGGGCCCTCGGATGTCGTAGCACACGTTGGCAAGCTTGGCGGACTTCTGGATGCGTTTCACGATCCCTCCCGGAAGGGGTGGTCAAGGGTCTTGCCGCGGCCGGGGCCGCGGGCGGTCGCGACGAGGGGTATATTGGCTGGTTCCCCCCCGTCAGGGAAAACCTGCCATTTGACCACAGTTCACCGCTTCATCAGCCAGGCTGCCACCCCATGAAACTTCATGCCGACCGGCCCGACGGCCCGTCCATCACCGCCTACGGACCGGGCTGGGTCGCCGTGGACGGCCAGCGCCAGGCGCACAGCCTGGTGCTGAGCAGCAGCGGCGCGCTGCAGGACTGGCACTGCGACCGGTTCGAGGACCTGAGCGCGGCGCATTTCGAGCGGCTGGGCGAACTCGACGGCGAAGCGCCCGAGCTGGTGGTGTTCGGCAGCGGCGCGCGGCTGCGCTTCGTGCGGCCGGCGCTGCTGCAGGGCCTGATGGCGCGCCGCATCGGCGTGGAAACCATGGACACCTCGGCCGCCTGCCGCACCTACAACATCCTGGCCGGCGAGGGCCGGCGCGTCGTGGCCGCCCTGCTGATCGAGGCCTGAGCCGCTGCTGGGCGAGGTCCCGGCCGGGGCATACCGTTCAGGGTAAAATAGCGGCTTGTTTCCTCCCGTCTTCCCCGCACCGGCCCGCCGGCTGCGCCGCGAATCGGCCTGGAAGCCAACGCATCACCATCAACTTGTCAGGGGACCACGCAGTATGGCCGTCGTTGTGAACAAACCCATCCCGGAATTCGAATCCCTGGCCACTGGTGGCGTCAAGGTCAGCAACCAGTCCCACCTGGGGCAGACCCTGGTGCTGTACTTCTACCCCAAGGACAACACCCCCGGCTGCACCACCGAGGCCATGCAGTTCCGCGACAAGTACCGCGACTTCGTGAAGGCCGGCGCCCAGGTGTTCGGCGTCTCGCGCGACAACATGAAGTCACACGAGGACTTCAAGACCAAGCTGGAACTTCCCTTCGAGCTGATCGCCGACACCGAGGAAAAGATGTGCCACATGTTCGGCGTGGTCAAGAACAAGATCATGTACGGCAAGAAGGTCAAGGGCATCGAGCGCAGCACCTTCCTGATCGGCCCCGACGGCGTGCTCCGCCAGGAATGGCGGGGCCTGAAGGTGCCGGGCCACGTGGAGGAAGTGCTCAAGGCCGTGAAGGCCCTGAAAAAGGCCGCCTGATCCGCCGCCCGACCGGTGGCCCGCGGGTCCGGACGTCTGGCGCGGGCCGTCACGGGACTTGTGCATAATGGGTCCATGACAACGGCAAGCCGCAGCGCTCCGCCCCTCTCCACCCGACAGCCCCGCAGCCATCGAAGCCGCCCGGTCACCCCGGCGGCTTTTTGCTTTTCGGTTTCTCGCTGACCGTTCCAAGCCTTCCATGCCCCTGCCGCCCGCTCCCGCCAAACGCGCTGCCCTCCTGGCCCCCGACGCCTACCACCTCAAAGGCCACGAAGAAGCGGCTTTCCACCCCTCCGCCGACGAACCCGCCGCATCGCAAGCGTCCGACGCGGCCGCCCGTGCACCCGCCCGCCCGGCGCGGACCCGCAAAGCCCCTACCGAGCCGGCGGCCCAGGCCTTTTCCCACGCCTTGCTGAACGGCACCGCCACGGCGGCGCCCGTGGCATCGCCACCGCCCCCCGCCGCCGCCCGGGCCGCACGCCAACCGGCCGAGGCCCCCGCACCCGCGCCGCGGCCGGCGGAGCAACCGCCCGAGCCGGCGGCTGCCGTCGGCAGCGGCCGCCGGCGCCGCGCGGCCAAGTCCGCCGGCCTCGGCCCGGCCCGGCTGTTCGTGCTCGACACCAACGTGCTGCTGCACGACCCGACCAGCCTGTTCCGGTTCGAGGAGCACGACATCTTCCTGCCGATGATCGTGCTGGAGGAACTGGACGGCCACAAGAAGGGCATGACCGAGGTCGCCCGCAACGGCCGGCAGACCAGCCGCACACTCGATGCGCTCGTGGCCCAGCAGGGCGGCGACATGGCCAAGGGCCTGAAGCTGTCGGCCACCGGGCACCAGACGGCGCGCGGCCTGCTGTTCTTCCAGACCGAGCCGCTGAACGACCGCCTGCCTTCGAGCCTGCCGCAGGGCAAGGCCGACAACCAGATCCTGGGCGTGGTGCATGCGCTGCGCGAGCGCCATCCGCAGCGCGAAGTGATCCTGGTGTCCAAGGACATCAACATGCGGGTCAAGGCCCGCGCGCTCGGCCTGGCCGCCGAGGACTACCAGAACGACAAGACGCTGGACGACGGCGAACTGCTGTACTCCGGCGCGCTGGCGCTGCCGCAGGACTTCTGGACCCGGCAGAGCAAGACCATCGAGAGCTGGCAGAGCGGCAGCCACACCTTCTACCGGGTCAGCGGCCCGACCGTGGGGCAGTTCCACATCAACCAGTTCGTCTACTTCGAGGCGCCGGGCGAGCCCTCGCTGTACGCGCGGGTGACCGAGATCCGCGAAGAGACCGCGGTGCTCAAGACGCTCAAGGACTACACCCACCTCAAGAACGCCGTCTGGGGCGTGACCAGCCGCAACCGCGAACAGAACTTCGCGCTCAACCTGCTGATGGACCCGGAGGTCGACTTCGTGACGCTGGCCGGCACCGCCGGCACCGGCAAGACCCTGATGGCCCTGGCCAGCGGCCTCACGCAGGTGCTCGACGACCGCCGCTACACCGAGATCATCATGACCCGCGCCACCGTGAGCGTGGGCGAGGACATCGGCTTCCTGCCCGGCACCGAAGAGGAAAAGATGGGCCCCTGGATGGGCGCGCTGGACGACAACCTGGAGTTCCTCGCCAAGGGCGACGGCGGCAACGCCGGCGAATGGGGCCGCGCCGCCACCAACGAACTCATCCGCAGCCGCATCAAGGTCAAGAGCATGAACTTCATGCGCGGGCGCACCTTCATGAACAAGTACGTCATCATCGACGAGGCGCAGAACCTCACGCCCAAGCAGATGAAGACGCTGATCACGCGCGCCGGCCCGGGCACCAAGATCATCTGCATGGGCAACCTGGCACAGATCGACACCCCCTACCTGACCGAAGGCTCGTCGGGCCTGACCTACGCGGTCGACCGCTTCAAGGGCTGGCCGCACGGCGGGCACATCACGCTGGCGCGCGGCGAGCGCTCGCGGCTGGCGGACTTCGCGAGCGAAGTGCTCTGACGCACCCGGGGGCCGGCCATGCGCACCCACCTGCTGGTCATCGACCCCCAGAACGATTTCATGGACGTCGACGGCAGCGCGCTGCCGGTGGCGGGCGCCAGCGCCGACATGCACCGCCTGGCGGCGTTCATCGACGCCGCGCGAAACCGGCTGGCCGCCATCTGGGTCACGCTCGATTCCCACCACAGCGTCGGCATCGAGCGGCCGGCGATGTGGCGCACGGCGGCTGGCGGCGCAGTCGCGCCGTTCACCGCGATCCGGGCCGCCGACGTGCGCGCCGGCACCTACGCGCCGCGCCAGGCCGACGCCCTGCCCCGCGTGCTGGCCTACCTGGACGCGCTGGAAGCCGGTGGCCGCTACACCCTGATGGTCTGGCCCGCGCACTGCGAGATCGGCACCTGGGGCCACAACGTCCACCCGGTGGTGCGCGACGCGTACGGCCGCTGGGAAGCGCAGGCGCTGCAGCCCGCGCGCAAGGTCTTCAAGGGCATGAACCCCTGGACCGAGCACTACAGCGCCCTGCAGGCCGAGGTGCCCGACGGGCAGGACCCGGACACGCAGCTCAACCACCGCCTCATCGCGGCGCTGGACGAGGGCGAGCGCATCGTGATCGCCGGCGAGGCGAGCAGCCACTGCGTGCGCGCGACGACCGAGCACCTGGCCGCCCACCTGCCCTCGGGCCGGGTGGACAAGATCGTCCTGCTCGAGGACTGCATGAGCCCGGTGCCCGGCTTCGAGGATCAGGCCCGGGCCTTCCTCGACGGCATGCGCGAGCGCGGCGCCACCGTCACCACCGCCGCGAGCTGCCTGGCCGCCCTGCGCTGACCACCCCGCGCCGATGACCGCCATGACGCCCGTCATCCACAGCCTGCTCGACACGGACCTCTACAAGTTCACGATGTGGCAGGCCATGCTGCATCGGCACCCGCAGACCCAGGCCGAATACACCTTCGTCTGCCGCAACGTGCCCGAGCACCCGCTGCCGGGCATCCTCGCCGAACTGAACGCGCAGCTCGACCACCTGTGCCGGCTGCGTTTCAGCGAGGACGAACTCGCCTACCTCGGCGGCCTGCGCTTCATCAAGAGCGATTTCGTCGACTTCCTGCGCATCTTCAGCTTCCAGCGCGCCTTCATCCGCGCCTGGGCGCAGGGGGACACGCTGCACATCCAGGCGCGCGGCCCGCAGGTGCACGTCATGGCCTTCGAGATCTTCGTGCTGGCGATCGTGAACGAGCTCTACTTCCGCCGCCTGGACACGCCCGCGGTGCGCGAGGAAGGCCGCCGCCGCCTCGCGGCCAAGCTCGAGCGGCTGAACGGCTTCACCGCCCGGGCCCGGCGCCGGCACCCGTTCGAGCTGTTCGACTTCGGCGTGCGCCGCCGCTTCAGCGGCGCCTGGCAGCGCGAGGTGGTCGGCACGCTGCGCCGCGAGGCCGCCGCCTGCTTCAAGGGCACCTCCAACGTGCTGCTGGCCAAGGACCTCGGCCTGGTGCCGATCGGCACCATGGCGCACGAATACCTCCAGACCTACCAGGCGCTGGGCGTGCGCCTGCGCGACTTCCAGCGCGCCGCGCTGGAGGACTGGGTGCAGGAGTACCGGGGCGACCTGGGCATCGCGCTGACCGACGTGATCGGCATGGACGCCTTCCTGGCCGATTTCGACCTGTACTTCGCCAAGCTGTTCGACGGCCTGCGCCACGACTCGGGCGACCCGGTCGCCTGGGGCGAAAAGGCGCTGGCCCACTACCAGGCGCTGCGCATCGACCCCCACACCAAGCGCCTGGTGTTCTCCGACGGGCTGGACCTGCCGGCCGCGATGCACCTGTACGACACCTTCGCGGACCGCACGCAGCTCGGCTTCGGCATCGGCACCCACCTCACCAACGACATGGGGTTCAAGCCGCTGAACATCGTGATGAAGCTGACCAGCGCCAACGGCCAGCCCGTGGCCAAGCTCTCCGACTCGCCCGGCAAGACGATCTGCGACGACCAGACCTTCCTGGCCTACCTGCGCCAGGTCTTCAAGGTGGCGTGATCAAAAGTCTTCGCCACCGTAGCTCAGGGACTCGAAGCGGGTCAGCATGTTCAGGAACGCGAGCTTGACGGTGCCGGTCGGCCCGTTGCGCTGCTTGCCGATGATGATCTCGGCCACGCCGGGCTCCTTGCAGGCGTCCTTGGTGTAGTACTCGTCGCGGTAGATGAACATGATGATGTCCGCGTCCTGCTCGATCGCGCCCGATTCGCGCAGGTCGCTCATCATCGGCCGCTTGTCGGTGCGGGACTCCACGCCGCGGTTGAGCTGCGAAAGCGCGATCACCGGGCACTGCAGTTCCTTGGCCAGCATCTTCAGGCCGCGCGAGATCTCGCCGAGCTCGGAGGCGCGGTTGTCGCCGTCGCTGCTGCTGCCGCTCATGAGCTGCAGGTAGTCGACCACGATCAGGCCGAGCTTGCCGCACTGGCGCGAGAGCCGCCGCGCGTTGGCGCGCAGCACGCTGGTGGTCAGGCCCGGCGTCTCGTCGATGTGCAGGGACACGTTGCGCAGCTTCTCGATCGCCTCGGTCAGGCGCGGCCACTCGTCGTCCGTGAGCTTGCCGTTGCGCAGGTGGGTCTGGTTGATGCGCCCGATCGACCCCACGATCCGCACCGCCAGTTGCGCCGCCCCCATTTCCATCGAGAACACCGCCACCGGCAGGCCCTCGTGCAGCGCGACGTGCTCGGCGATGTTGATCGCGAACGCCGTCTTGCCCATGCTCGGGCGCGCCGCCAGCACGATCAGGTCGCCCGCCTGCAGGCCGGAGGTCATGCGGTCCAGGTCGACGAAGCCGGTCGGCACGCCGGTGATGTCGTTCGGGTTGTCGGCCATCTCCTGCACGCGGTCGAGCAGTTCGACCACCAGCTTGTCCATGGCCTGGAAGCCCTCCTTCATCCGGGAGCCTTCCTCCCCGATGTGGAAGATCTTCTGCTCCGCTTCGTCCAGGATCCGGTCGACCGGCTTGCCCTGGGGATTGAAGGCGGCGGTGGCGATCTCGTCGCTGGCGGCCACGAGCTTGCGCAAGATGGCGCGCTCGCGCACGATCTCGGCGTAGCGCCGGATGTTGGCGGCGCTGGGCACGTACTGCGCCAGCGAGTTCAGGTAGGCCAGGCCGCCCGCTTCGTCGGCCTTGCCCAGGCTTTGCAGGTGCTCGAACACCGTGACCACGTCGGCCGGCTTGCTGGCGTTGACCAGCGCCGCGATGGCCGAATAGGCCAACCGGTGCTCGTAGCGGTAGAAGTCGGAGTCGTTGACGAGGTCGGCCACGCGGTCCCAGGCGCCGTTGTCGAGCAGCAGGCCGCCCAGCACGCTGGACTCGGCCTCGACCGAATGCGGGGGCACGCGCAGTTGGGCGATCTGCTGGTCGGCGCCCATGCCCGATTCGTCAAAACCAGCGTCGAAAGAGGAGGAAAAGGAACTGGGAAATACGGCAGCCATGAACGCATCGAAAGTGACCGGCTATCGTACCCCCAGGGGTCGGCCAAGTCACGGGAAAAGCCTGTGGACAAACGGTGCACCCCAGGTGGACAGCCGGGGATAACGCAGAGGAATAGCAAGAAAAAACCCGCTGCGCAAACAGCGGGTTTTGTTCCAGGGTTCCGTGGATCCGGCTTTGCCGGTCCACAGGAACCGCCCCCTCGAGGGGGTGACGCCGAAGGCGGCGCGGGGGTGGGCCTTTTCAGGCCCTTTCAGGCGGTTTCGCCCAGCACCGAGACATTGACGTCGACGTTGACGTCGGTGTGCAGGTGGACGCTGACCGTATAGTCGCCGACGTTCTTGAGCGGGCCGCTGGGCATGCGCACTTGCGACTTCGAGACCTTGAAGCCTTGCTTGTTCAGCTCGTCGGCCACGTCGTGGTTGGTGACGGAGCCGAACAGGCGGCCGTCCACGCCGGCCTTCTGCGTGAGCTTGAGCGTGACCGCGGCCAGCTTCTCGCCCAGCGCCTGGGCCTCGGCCAGCTTGGCCGCCGCCACCTTCTCGAGCTCGGCGCGGCGCGCCTCGAACTCGGCGATGGCGCTCTGGGTCGCGCGGCGGGCACGGCCGGAAGGAATCAGGAAGTTGCGGGCGTAGCCGTCCTTGACCTTGACCACGTCGCCCAGGGCGCCGAGGTTGATCACTTTGTCGAGCAGGATGATTTGCATGTCAGGCTCTCCTTCAGACGCGGTGCTGGTCGCTGTAGGGCAGCATGGCCAGGAAGCGCGCGCGCTTGATCGCGGTGTTGACCTGGCGCTGGTAGAAAGCGCGGGTGCCCGTCAGGCGCGCGGGGATGATCTTGCCGTTCTCGGCGATGAAGTCGCGCAGGACGTCGATGTCCTTGTAGTCGACTTCCTCGACCTTGGCGACGGTGAAGCGGCAGAAGCGCTTGCGCTTGAAGAGCAGCGACTGGGTGTTGCGCTTGGGGCGCTTGTCTTTGTTGAAACGCTTGGGTGCAGCCATGATGGGCCTTTCCTATGTCTTGCTGAATGCCTGGATGTGGAAAACCACGCCTTTGCCGTTGCGCGCGTTCGCGAGGAAGCCGTCAAACACCGCCAGTTCGTTGAGCGCCTGCTTTTGCAGGGTCTCGGCCAGGGGCCCGAAGGCCACGGCACGGATCTGGAGGGCGACGGTTCGGGGTGTGTCCAGTTCGGTCTGCTGTGACTCGTGCTCTAGCACGAGGTTGAGCACCGGGATGCCTGCCGGTGTGTAACGCAGGTTCTGCACCTGCACCACCACGGCCTGCAACTGGAGACGGTTCACCCGATTCCCGCGAGCCTCACGCCTGGGGCGTCAGGTGGTGGGCTCCTGCGACTGCTGCTGGGCCTTGCGGGCCTCTTCGCGCTCCACCGTCTTCATCATGGACGACGGGCCGGTGTCGGCTTTCTTGCGCTGCACGCTCAGGTGGCGCAGCACGGCGTCGTTGAAGCGGAAAGCGTGCTCCAGCTCGTTCATCACGGCCTGATCGGCTTCGATGTTGACGCAGAGGTAGTGGGCCTTGGACAGCTTGTTGATCTGGTACGCCAGTTGACGGCGGCCCCAGTCTTCAACGCGGTGGATCTTGCCGCCGCCGGCGGTGATCATGCCCTTGTAGCGCTCCAGCATGGCTGGAACCTGTTCGCTTTGATCCGGATGGATCAGCAAAACGATTTCGTA
>CAZAPJ010000032.1:0-49892 GCA_964487025.1 uncultured Hydrogenophaga sp. | reverse complement strand
CTGACCTCTTGCATGCCATGCAAGCGCTCTCCCAGCTGAGCTATACCCCCACAGATGCCTTCCAGCCCCTCACAGCGTCGCCATTCGGTGCGTTTCAGCAAGCCTCGCATTATAGGCGATTTTTTCAGGCGTCCCGCAACCGCGCCAGCACGGTGGCGCGGTCGTGCAACTCGAGCACCGCGTCCAGCGAGGGCGTCTGCGCCGTGCCCATCACGAGCACGCGCACGGGCATGGCCAGTTGCGGCATCTTCAGGCCGTGCGCGGCGAGCGTTTCCTTGATCGCCGAGGCGATCGAGCCCTTGTCCCACGCGCCTTCGGCGAGCTTGCCGGCCAGCGTGGCCAGCGCGGGGCGCACGGCCTCGGTGAGGTGCTGGCCGCGCTCCTGCGCGCTGGGCTCGACGCCGGCATAAAAAGCGCGGGCCCACTGCGCCAGCGCGACGGTGGTGTCGCAGCGGTCCTTGAACAGGCCGCAGATGCGGAGCAGGCGCTCGTCGGACGCGATGCCGAGCTTGGCCAGCTGTGCCGACACCAATGGCGCGAGCGCCTCGTCGGCCATGGCCTTGAGGTGCTGGGCGTTGACCCAGCGCAGCTTGGCTTCGTCGAACTGCGCGGCGCTGCGGCCCAGGTGGTCGAGGTCGAACCAGCGCAGGAACTGCTCGCGCGAGAAGATCTCGTCGTCGCCGTGGCTCCAGCCGAGCCGGGCCAGGTAGTTCACCATGGCGTCGGGCAGGAAGCCTTCGTCGCGGTACTGCGTGACGGCCTTGGCGCCGTTGCGCTTGCTCATCTTCTCGCCCTGCTCGTTGAGCACGGTGGGCAGGTGGGCGTACACCGGCGGCTCCTTGCCGAGCGCGCGGAAGATGTTGATCTGGCGCGGCGTGTTGTTGACGTGGTCGTCGCCGCGGATCACGTGCGTGATGCCCATGTCGATGTCGTCGACCACGACGCAGAAGTTGTAGGTCGGCGTGCCGTCGGGCCGCGCGATCACGAGGTCGTCGAGCTCGTCGTTGGCGATCTCGATGCGGCCCTTGACCTTGTCGTCCCAGGCCACCACGCCGCCCTGCGGGTTGCGGAAGCGCAGCACCGGCTTGACACCCTCGGGCACCGGCGGCAGCACCTTGCCGCGCTCGGGCCGCCAGGTGCCGTCGTAGCGGGGTTTCTCCTTGTTCGCCATCTGGCGCTCGCGCAGCGCGTCGAGCTCGGCCACGCTCATGTAGCAGGGGTAGACCAGGCCCGCGGCCACCAGGCTCGCGAGCACGGACTTGTAGCGGTCCATGCGCTGCATCTGGTAGTACGGGCCCTCGTCGTGGTCCAGGCCGAGCCAGGCCATGCCCTCGAGGATCACGTCCACCGCGGCCTGGGTGGAGCGCTCCAGGTCGGTGTCCTCGATGCGCAGGATGAAGTCGCCGCCGGTGGACCGGGCGAACGCCCAGGGGTACAGGGCCGAGCGGATGTTGCCCAGGTGGATGAAACCGGTGGGCGATGGCGCGAAGCGGGTGCGGGTCTTGCTCATTGTCTCGGGCGGGGTCACGCGGCGGGCAGCGAGGACAGGCCGCGCAGCAGGTCGTTCAGGACATCCTCGGGGTGCTCCAGGCCGACGGCAACGCGGACCACCCCCTGGCGGACGCCCGCGGCCTGGCGCTGCTCCTCGCTCAGGCGGCCATGCGAGGTGGTGGCCGGGTGGCTGATGATGGTCTTGGTGTCGCCCAGGTTGGTGGCGATCGACAGCAGCCGGCAGCTGTCGATCACGTGGAAGGCCCGGGCGCGTGCGGCCTCGGGCGTGTCGCCGCCCAGGTCGAAGGTCACCACGCCGCCGCCCAGCCCACCCATCTGGCGCAGCGCCAGCGCGTGCTGGGGGTGCGAGGGCAGGCCGGGATAGAAGACGCGCTCCACCCGCGGCTGCGCCTCCAGCCAGCGCGCCACCTGGAGCGCGTGCTCGCAATGCGCCTTGACGCGCACGCCCAGGGTCTCCAGCCCCTTGAGCACGACCCAGGCGTTGAAGGGCGAGAGCACCATGCCGGCGGTGCGCACGATGGGCGCGAACTTGCCGGTGACGAGCTCGGCGCTGGCGCACAGCGCGCCGGCCATCACGCGGCCCTGGCCGTCCAGGTACTTGGTGCCCGAGTGCATCACGATGTCGGCGCCGAGCTGCGTGGGCTTCTGCAGCACCGGCGTGGCGAAGGCGTTGTCCACCGCCAGCAGCGCGCCGGCGCGGTGCGCGATGTCGGCCAGCGCGGCGATGTCGCACATCTCGGTGAGCGGGTTGGTGGGCGTCTCGGCGAACAGCAGGCGCGTGTTCGGCTGCACCGCGGCGCGCCACTCGTCCACGTCGGTCTGCGACACGAAGGTGGTCAACAGGCCGAACTTGCCGAACTCCTTGGCGAACAGGTTGAGCGTGGAGCCGAACATGGAGCGCGACAGGACCACGTGGTCGCCCGCCTTGAGCAGGCCCATGATCATCAGCAGGATCGCGCCCATGCCGCTGGCCGCGGCGATCGCGGCCTCGGTGCCTTCCATCGCGGCCAGGCGGTTCTCGAACGCGGTGACGGTGGGGTTCGAGGTCCGGGTGTAGGTGTAACCCTGGCCGCTGGCGAAGCGCTCGGCCGAGGTGGCGGAGTCGGGCTGCACGAAGCCGCTGGTCAGGTACAGCGCCTCCGAGTTCTCGCCGTACTGGC
Source organism: uncultured Hydrogenophaga sp. (assembly GCA_964487025.1). Classification (GTDB taxonomy): domain Bacteria; phylum Pseudomonadota; class Gammaproteobacteria; order Burkholderiales; family Burkholderiaceae_C; genus Hydrogenophaga. Next base: position 47,220 of record CAZAPJ010000032.1, on the reverse strand, counting down.
TGCGCTCGATGGCGACCCGCACCGCCAACGTATCGGGGTGCAGGCCATCGGGCAGGGTGGGATCGTTGTTCATGGTGGTGCTTTAGCTCAGGTTGGGCAGCGCCAGGCGCGACGCGTCGACGTCCGCCTCCTCGGCATGGTTCGGACGGTTGCCCTGCAGGCGCGTGATCGCGTCGGTGTCGATGTCGCCGGTGACGTAGACGCCGTCGAAGCAGGAGGCCTCGAAGCCGGCGATGGCCGGGGCATTCGCCGGCGCGGCCTTGCGCACCGCGCGCTTCATGCCTTCCACGTCCTGGTAGATCAGCGCGTCGCAGCCGATCAGCTCGCGGATCTGCTCGACGCTGCGGCCGTGCGCCACCAGTTCATCCTTGGTCGGCATGTCGATGCCGTACACGTTGGGAAAGCGCACCGGCGGCGCGGCGCTGGCCAGGTAGACCTTGCGCGCGCCGGCGTCGCGCGCCATCTGCACGATCTCGCGGCTGGTGGTGCCGCGCACGATCGAGTCGTCCACCAGCAGCACGTTGCGGCCCTTGAACTCGCTGCCGATGACGTTGAGCTTCTGCCGCACCGATTTCTTGCGCACGCTCTGCCCTGGCATGATGAAGGTGCGCCCCACGTAGCGGTTCTTCACGAAGCCTTCGCGGTACGGAATGCCCAGCAGGTGCGCCAGTTGCGTGGCGCTCGGCCGGCTGGACTCGGGGATCGGCACGATGACGTCGATCTCGTTCGGCGGCACGGTCGAGATCACGCGCTGCGCCAGCGTCTCGCCCAGGTTCAGGCGCGCCTGGTAGACCGAGATGCCGTCCAGCGTCGAGTCGGGCCGGGCCAGGTAGACGTACTCGAAGATGCAGGGGTGCAGCGCCGGCGCGTCGGCGCACTGGCTCGCGTGCAGCTCGCCCTGCGGGTCGATGAAGACCGCTTCGCCCGGCGCCACGTCGCGCTCGAATCGGAAGCCCGAGCCTTCCAGCGCCACCGATTCGCTGGCCGCCATCCAGGCGCCCTGGGCGTTGCGGCCGATGCACAGCGGGCGGATGCCGTACGGGTCGCGGAACACCAGCAGCCCATGGCCGGCGATGAGCGCCACCACCGCATAGGAGCCGCGCAGGCGCCGGTGCACCGCCTGCACCGCCGTGAAGATGTCGTCGACGCGCAGCGGCACGCCGCGCGTGGCGCGTTCGATCTCGTGCGCCAGCACGTTCAGCAGCACCTCCGAGTCGCTCTCGGTGTTGGTGTGGCGGTGGTCGGTGGAAAAGAGCTCGGCGCGCAGCGCATGCGCATTGGTCAGGTTGCCGTTGTGCACCAGCACAATGCCGAACGGCGCGTTGACGTAGAAGGGCTGCGCCTCTTCCTCGCTGTAGGCATTGCCCGCGGTCGGGTAGCGCACCTGGCCCAGGCCCATGTTGCCGGGCAGGGCCCGCATGTTGCGGGTGCGGAAGACGTCGCGCACCATGCCCTTGGCCTTGTGCATGAAGAACTTGCGCTCCTGCTGCGTGACGATGCCCGCCGCATCCTGGCCGCGGTGCTGCAGCAGCAGCAAGGCGTCGTAAATGAGCTGATTGACCGGCGCCTTGCTCACCACGCCCACGATTCCACACATGATCGGATCCTCAGGAAAGCCCAAATTCAACGGATGTGCCGCGCCACCGGCTCGGGCAGCAGGGGCCGGATCTCCAGCAGCGTGGCCGAGAGCACCCCGGCGGTGCTCGACCCCCGCCACCAGGCCGCGTTCTGCATCTGCGCCATGCTGACCACGACCGCCACGCCCAGCAGCATCACCACCGCGCGCGCCAGGCCGAAGGCGCCGCCCAGCACGCGGTCCACCGGCCGCAGGCCCACGGTAGCCACCAGCTTCTTCACCAGCCACGCCACCAGGCCGCCGGCGAACGCGACCGCGACGAACACCAGCACGAAGGCCAGCGCCAGCCGCAGCGGCAGCGAGAGCCCCTGCATCGGCAGCCAGGCCGCCACGTCGTCCGCGAAGGCCTGCGCGAGCACGAACGCCACCACCCAGCCGGCCAGCGAGAGCACCTCGTACATGAGGCCGCGCCACAGGCCGAGCAGCACGGAGAGCAGCAGCACCCCGAGCAGCACCCAGTCCGTCGTCACCATGGCAGCCGCCCCCGTGGTCGCCCGCGGCTCAGAGCGTGAGCACGGCCGCCGGCAGGCCCAGCGCCTTGACCCGGGCCGCCGCCCGGTCGGCCTCGGCGCGGCTGTTGAACGGCCCCACCCGCACCCGGATGCGGCGGCCTTCCGGCGTCTGCGCCACCTGGGTGTAGGTCTTGAGGCCGGCGGCCTCGAGCTTCTGCCGCGCGCTGCGGGCACTGGCCTCTTCCGCATAGGCCCCGACCTGGACCACCAGCCGTTCGGCGCTGGCGGCGGCCGGCGCTGGAGCCGGCGCCGGCGAGGCGCGGTCTTCCAGCAGGGCCCGGGCGCGCTCGGCTTCGGACGGCGCGGGGGCCGGCGCCCGTGCAGGGGCCGGCGCCGGCGCGGGTACCGGAGCGGGCGATGGCGCGGGAGCAGGCGAAGCAGCGGGCGAAGGGGCGGGGCTGGCCGCGGCACGCTCGGGCGGCGGCGCTTCGGCCTCGGCCGCAGGCGGTGGGGCCGGAGGCGGCGTCCTGTCCGCCTGCGCGGCCGGCGGCGTGGGCACCGAGGGCCGCGCCGCGGGTGCGGGCGGCGCGGTCCGGGCGGGGATCTCGATCGGGATGTCCACCGGGATCGGGCGCGGCTGCGTGTCGAACAGCAGCGGGAAGCCCAGCACGCCCGCGAGCACCAGCACGCTGGCGCCGATCAGGCGGTGCCGGGCGCGCCGGCGCACCGCCTCGATGCTCTGCGGCGGCGGCGGTGTCGAGGCGTTGCCCTGGGAACCTGAACGGGACTTGAACATTCGGGGTGGGACCGTGGCGCCATGAATGGCCTGGCGGGAGGCGCAGCAGGTGGAGCGCTCGGGCGTGGGCGATGGGGCTAGCCAGGCAGGTGTTTCGACGCCATCCGGGGCACACCGTCCTGCAATACGCCACCCACGGTGTAGAACGATCCGAAGACCACGATTCTATCAGCGGGGTCTGCGTCGGCAGCCGCCGCGCGCAGCGCCGCCGCGGGGTCGGCGAACCGTCCCGCGACCCGGCCCGGGCCGCCGCCATGGGCATCGACCAGCGCCGCGAGCGCGGCGGCGCGGCTGGCGCGCGGCAGCGGCAGGTCGGTCAGGTACCAGCGGTCGATCAGCGGCGCGATGCGCGCCAGCATGGCCGGCAGGTCCTTGTCCGCCATGGCACCGAACACGGCGTGGGTGGTGGGGTAGAACCCCATCGCGTCGAGGTTCTCCGCCAGCGCGGCCACCGAGTGCGGGTTGTGCGCCACGTCCAGCACCAGGGCCGGCGCGCCGGGCACGATCTGGAAGCGGCCGGGCAGCTCCACCAGCGCCAGGCCGCTGCGCACCGCCTGCGCCGTGACCGGCAGGCGCGCGCGCAGGGCTTCCACCGCCGCCAGCACGCCCGCGGCGTTGACGAGCTGGTTGGCGCCGCGCAGCGCCGGATAGGCCAGGCCGGCGTAGCGCCGGCCGCCGTGCGAGGGATGCATCGCCCAGCCCCACTGCTGCGGGTCGCCGGCGAAATGGAAGTCGCGGCCCACGCGCCACAGCATGGCGCCGATCTCGAGCGCACGGTCCAGCACGCTCTGAGGCGGCGCCGGGTCGCTCACCACCACCGGGCGCCCGGTGCGCATGATGCCGGCCTTCTCGAAGCCGATCGCCTCGCGGTCGCCGCCGAGCAGGGCCATGTGGTCGAGCGCGATGCTGGTGATGACGGCGCAATCGGCGTCGATCAGGTTCACCGCGTCCAGCCGCCCGCCCAGGCCGACCTCCAGGATCGCCACGTCCAGCCCGCTGCGCGAGAACACGCGCAGGATGGCCAGCGTGGTGAACTCGAAATAGCTCAGGCTGACCTCGCCGCCGCCATCGTCGCCGGCCTGTCCCTTGCGCGCGGCCTCCACCTCGGCCAGCGCGGGCAGCAGTTCGGCCGCCGCCACGGGCACGCCCGCGACGCGGCAGCGCTCCTCGAAGTGCACCAGGTGCGGCGAGGTGTAGACGCCGGTGCGGTAGCCAGCCTGCGTGTAGATCGCCTCCAGCATGGCGCAGGTGCTGCCCTTGCCGTTGGTGCCGGCCACCGTGATGACCGGACAGTCCAGCGCCGTCAGGCCCATGCGCCGCGCCACGCGCTGCACGCGCTCGAGCCCCATGTCGATGGTGACCGGGTGCAGGCGTTCGGCATGGGCCAGCCATTCGGCCAGCGTGGCGGGGTGGTCGGGCACGGGAAGGTCGATCATGGCCGGCATTGTCCGCCAAACAGGTCCGCCGAACGGCCGGCCAGCCACGGTGGGACAATGCCGGCCATGAGCACCACGACCGTCTACGGCATCCCCAATTGCGACACCGTGAAGAAGGCCCGCGCCTGGCTGGCCGGGCGCGGGATCGAACACACCTTCCACGACTTCAAGAAGCAGGGCGTGCCCGAGGCCGCGCTCGACGCCTGGCTGGCCGCCGCCGGCTGGGAAACCCTCATCAACCGCAAGGGCACGACCTGGCGCAAGCTCGACGAGGCCACCCGCGCCGGCGTGGCCGGCGCCGCGAGCGCCCGCGCGCTCGCGCTGGCCCATCCGAGCGTGATCAAGCGTCCGGTGGTGCGCTGGGCCGACGACCGCATCACCGTGGGCTTCGATCCCGACATCTGGACCTCGATCGCGGGATAAGGTCCAGGAGGTGATGGGCTAGCCTCAGCGCGCCTGGGGCAGCACCGGCTTGCCGACCGGTGCGATCGGCACCGCCGGGGCCCGCCGGCTCCCCAGCCCCAGCACGACCTGCAGCGCCATCGCGACCGCGCCGACGATGAACACCACGTCGCCGAAGGTGCGGACCCAGCGCAGCGTCACCAGGATCGGCTGCTGCATGAATTCCTCGCTGCGCGCGTACCACAGGCCCTCGGTCACGCTGGCGTGGAACTGGATGAAGCCGATCGGCAGCAGGCTGGTGGCGATCATCAGCACCAGCCCGCCGTTCAGGCCCCAGAAGGCGGTCTTCATCAGCCGCTCGCTGAACACGATCTCGGGCCGCACGTAGCGCAGCACCATGAGCGTGAAGCCCAGCGCCAGGAAGCCGTAGACGCCGAACAGGGCCGAGTGCGCGTGCACCGGCGTGGTGTTCAGGCCCTGCACGTAGTAGAGCGAGATCGGCGGGTTGATCATGAAGCCGAACACGCCCGCGCCCAGCATGTTCCAGAACGCCACCGCCACGAAGCAGGCCAGCGGCCACTTGAGGCTGGCCATCCAGGGCGCGCGGGTCTTCAGGCGCCAGTTCTCCCAGGCCTCGTGGCCCAGCACGATCAGCGGCACCACTTCGAGCGCGCTGAAGGCCGCGCCCACCGCCATCACCGGCGTGGTGGTGCCCGCGAAGTACAGGTGGTGGAAGGTGCCGGGGATGCCGCCCAGCAGGAACAGCGAGGCCGAGGCCAGGCTGGCCGTGGTGGCCATGGCGCGCGAGACCAGGCCCATGCTGCTGAACACGAAGGCCAGCGCGGTGGTGGCGAAGACCTCGAAGAAGCCTTCCACCCACAGGTGCACCACCCACCAGCGCCAGTACTCCATGATGGACAGGTGGGTGCGCTCGCCGTAGAACAGGCCGGCGCCGTAGAACAGGCCGATGGCGCCCACCGAGGCGGTGAGCAGCGCGAGCAGGTTCTTGTCTTCCTTGTTGCGCGCGAAGAGCGCCGGCAGCACGCCGCGCAGCATCAGCACCAGCCACAGCAGGATGCCGACCCACTTGAGGATCTGCCAGATGCGGCCCAGGTCGATGTACTCGTAGCCCTGGTGGCCGAGCCAGAAGTTCCACTCGGCCGGCATCTTGTGCGCGATCGCCAGGTAGTTGCCGATGAAGGAGCCCACGCACACGAACACCAACGCCCAGAACAGCACGTCCACGCCGAGCTTCTGGAACTTCGGGTCCTTGCCGCCGTTGATGACGGGCGCGAGGAACAGGCCCACGGCCAGGAAGCCGGTGGCGATCCAGAACAACGCGCTCTGGATGTGCCAGGTGCGCGTGAGCGAGTACGGGAACCACTGCGACACGTCGACGCCGTAGAACTGCTGGCCTTCCAGCGTGTAGTGCGCGGTGAAGCCGCCGATGAACACCTGGAACACGAACAGCGCCACCACCAGGAACAGGTACTTGCCCAAGGCGCGCTGCGACGGCGTGAGGGCGAAGCTGGTCAACGGATCGCGCGCGGGAGCGACGGGCGGCTGCTCGTCGTGCCGGCGCAGGAAGGCCCAGCCCCAGATCAGGAAGCCCACGCCCGCGAGCAGCACCACCACGCTGGCGATCGACCAGACCACGTTCTCGGTGCTGGGCACGTTGCCGATCAGCGGCTCGTGCGGCCAGTTGTTGGTGTAGGTGACGCGGCTGTCGGGGCGCTCGGTGGCGGCCGCCCAGGCGGTCCAGAAGAAGAAGCGCGCGAGCTGCTGGCGCCGCTCGGCGCTGGGCAGCGTGTTCTCCTTCATGGCGAAGTTCTCGCGGCTCTTCTTCAGCGCCGGTGCGTCGGAGAACAACTGGTCGTAGTAGGTCGCCACCTGCGCCATCGCCTGGGCGCGGCGCGGGCTCAGCACCAGCCGGCCCTCGCCGTCGACGCGGTTGCCGCGGTATTCGGCGCGCAGCTCGGCGCGCAGCGCGCCCTGCTGGCCCTCGTCCAGCGCGGCGTAGGCCTTGCCGTGGCGTTCCTGCGCGGCCTGGTCGAGCCAGGCCGTCAGCTCGCGGTGCAGCCAGTCGGCCGTCCAGTCGGGCGCCTGGTAGGCGCCGTGGCCCCAGATCGAGCCCAGCTGCATGCCACCCACCGACTGCCAGGCGGTCTGGCCGTCGAGGATGTCCTTCTTCGTGAACAGCGCCTGGCCGTCGGCGACGACGACCTGCGTGGGCACGGGCGGCGCCGAGCGGTAGATGTCCGCGCCGTAGTAGCCCAGCAGCGAGAACATGACGATGCACAGGCCGATCAGCGTGAACCAGTGCTTTTTATACGATCCCATGATGCGTGCTCCTTGTGGGGGTCAGTGCACCTGCGCGGGCGCGAAGCGCTCGAACAGGATGTTGTTTTCGGTGTGGATGTGCTGCATCAGGTCGGCGCGGAAAGTGCGCAGGCCGGCGTAGAGCGCGCGCCAGGTGGTGCACGCCGCGCGCGGCGGGTTGATGCCGTGGGTCAGTTCCTCGAGCCGGCGCAGGGCCACCCCATGCTCGTCGTGCTCCATGCGCATGACGGCGATCGGCGCCTCGGCCAGCGCGCCGTGGCCGCGCGCGATCATGGGGAAGAGCACCATTTCCTCTTTGCGCATGTGGCTCTCCAGTTCCTGCCCCATCGCCTCCAGGTGATCGGCCAGGCCGTGCGGGCAGTCGGCGCGCTCGCCGTGCACCCGCTCGACCCTACGCGCCAGCCGGATCAGCTCGGGCAACTGCTCGCGGTGCACCGCGTGGTAGCGCGCCAGGATGTGGTCCACCAGTTCGGTGGGCGATGCCCGGGCCCAGTCGCGCTCGCCGCCGCCGGCCTCGCGCGCCTCCAGTTCGTGCAGCGACTGGAGGATGGGGATCACGTCCACGCCCGCGGACCGGGCGGCCACGCGCAGGGTCTGGTTGCCGCCGCAGCAGAAATCCAGATGGTGGGCATCGAATACGCGCGTGGCGCCGGGAAGGCTCCGCGCGATCTGCCCCAGGGACTGGTCGATGAATTCCATCGGTGTGCCTCCTTGGTGGTTGCCATGTGTCGTGGTCCACCATGCGAAAGCCATGCCAGGGGAAAACCCTTATTCATCAATGGCTTGGCGCAATAAAGGGTATATTTAACCCTCTTCAATCAGGGTTTTAGCAACCCCAAAAGGTATAAATGACCATATCCCAACTGCACCTGCTGCTGCAAGCCGACCTGGTCGCCGAACTGCCGGCGGCGGTGCGGCTGCAGCGCCTCGTGAGCAGCCTGCGGGCGCACTTCGGCTGCGGCGCGGTGGCGCTGCTGCGCCTGGAGCAGGAGCACCTGCGCCCGCTGGCGGTGGACGGCCTGGCCGGCGACGCGCTGGGCCGGCGCTTCGCGGTCAAGGACCACCCCCGGCTCGCGGCCATCCTGGCGCGGCGCGGCGTGACCTGCTTCCACCACGACAGCACCCTGCCCGACCCGTACGACGGTCTGGTCGAGGGGCACGCCGGCGAGCCGCTGCCGGTGCACGACTGCATGGGCCTGGCGCTGGACGTGGAAGGCGAGCGCTGGGGCGCGATCACGCTGGACGCGCTCGAGATCGGCCGCTTCGGCGAGCCGGCCCAGACCGACCTGGGCCAACTGGCCTGCGCGATCGAGGCCGCGGTGCGCGTGACCCGCATGGAGGTCGAGATCCGCGCGCTGCGCGCCGCGGGCTGGCCCGCGCCGGCCGGCGGCTTGCAGGCGCCGCGCGAGGAGCACGAGATCGTCGGCCAGAGCGAGGCGATCGCGCGCCTGCTGCACGAACTGCGCGTGGTGGCCGACTCCGAACTGCCGGTGCTGCTGCTGGGCGAGACCGGCGTCGGCAAGGAGCTGTTCGCCCACCGGCTGCACCAGTTGTCGCGCCGCGCCGACAAGCCGCTGGTCCACGTCAACTGCGCGGCGCTGCCGGAGTCGCTGGCCGAGAGCGAGCTGTTCGGCCACGTCAAGGGCGCGTTCTCCGGTGCGGTGAGCGACCGGCCGGGGCGTTTCGAGGCCGCCGAGGGCGGCACGCTGTTCCTCGACGAGGTCGGCGAGCTGCCGCTGGCGATCCAGGCCAAGCTGCTGCGCACGCTGCAGAACGGCGAGATCCAGCGCCTGGGCGCGGACCGGCCGCGGCGCGTGAACGTGCGCGTGGTCGCCGCCACCAACCGCCAACTGCGCGAGCTGGTGCGCAACGGCTCGTTCCGCGCCGACCTCTACCACCGCCTCTCGGTCTACCCGATTCCCATCCCGCCGCTGCGCGAACGCGGCAAGGACGTGCTGCTGCTCGCCGGCCGCTTCCTGGAACTCAACCGCGCCCGCCTGGGCCTGCGCAGCCTGCGCCTGTCGGTGCCGGCCGAGGCCGCGCTGCTGCGCTACCCCTGGCCCGGCAACGTGCGCGAACTCGAGCACGTGATCAGCCGCGCCGCGCTGCGCTGCCTGAGCCGCGGCGCCAGCAAGACCGACATCGTGACCCTGGAACCCGAGCTGCTGGACCTCGACCCTCCCGCCGCCGGCCACGCGGGCCCGGCCGAGCCCGCCGGGCCGGCCCAGGCGTCGGCGGCGCCGCCGCTGCGGCCCCTGCACGACACCGTGGCCGACTGCCAGCGCCAGGCCATCCAGACCGCGCTGCGGATCCACCAGGGCAACTGGGCCCAGGCCGCCCGCACGCTCGCGCTCGACCCCAGCAACCTACACAAGCTGGCGCGCCGCCTCGGCCTCAAGCCTTGAGGCCCGGGGCGTCCCCACGGGCCCGCGGACCTAGAATCGCGGTTTCCGCCTTCTTCTTCCTTCCTTTTCCTCTGCGCGCCCGCATCCATCCTCCATGAGCACCACCCAGTTCGACGGCGTGACCGTCAGCACCCAGGCCAGCGTGTATTTCGACGGCAAGTGCATCAGCCACGGCATCACCCTCGCCGACGGCACGAAGAAATCGGTCGGCGTCATCCTGCCCGCCACGCTGACCTTCAACACCGGCGCGCCGGAGGTCATGGAAGGCGTGGCCGGCGCCTGCGAATACCGGCTGCCCGGCAGCGACACCTGGGTCAAGGCCGGCCCGGGCGACACCTTCAGCGTGCCCGGCAACAGCCGCTTCGACATCCGCGTGACCGAGCAGCCCTTCCACTACATCTGCCACTTCGGCTGATCCGCATCCGGAGCCTTCCTCCCATGGCCACCATCCTCCAGAACCTCCCGTCCAAGCAAAAAGTCGGCATCGCCTTCTCCGGCGGGCTCGACACCTCCGCCGCGCTGCTGTGGATGAAGCAGAAAGGCGCCTTCCCCTACGCGTACACCGCCCACCTGGGCCAGCCCGACGAGAGCGACTACGACGAGATCCCGCGCAAGGCCATGGCCTACGGCGCCGAGAAGGCGCGCCTGATCGACTGCCGGCTGCAGCTCGCCCACGAAGGCATCGCCGCGATCCAGTGCAGCGCTTTCCACATCAGCACCGGCGGCATCACCTACTTCAACACCACGCCGCTGGGCCGCGCCGTCACCGGCACCATGCTGGTGGCCGCCATGAAGGAAGACGACGTCCACATCTGGGGCGACGGCAGTACCTTCAAGGGCAACGACATCGAGCGCTTCTACCGCTACGGCCTGCTGACCAACCCCAGCCTCAAGATCTACAAGCCCTGGCTCGACCAGGCCTTCATCGACGAGCTCGGCGGGCGCAAGGAAATGAGCGAGTTCCTGATCGCCAACGGCTTCGACTACAAGATGTCGGTCGAGAAGGCCTACAGCACCGACAGCAACATGCTCGGCGCCACGCACGAGGCCAAGGACCTCGAGCACCTGGACAGCGGCATCCGCATCGTCAACCCCATCATGGGCGTGGCGTTCTGGAAGTCCGAGGTCGAGGTCAAGGCCGAGGAAGTGACCGTGCGCTTCGAGGAAGGCCAGCCGGTCGCGCTCAATGGCCAATGTTTCGATTCGCCGGTGGACCTGTTCCTCAAGGCCAATGAAATCGGCGGGCGCCACGGCCTGGGCATGAGCGACCAGATCGAGAACCGCATCATCGAGGCCAAGAGCCGCGGCATCTACGAAGCCCCGGGCATGGCGCTGCTGCACATCGCCTACGAGCGCCTGGTCACCGGCATCCACAACGAGGACACCATCGAGCAGTACCGCATCAACGGCCTGCGCCTGGGCCGCCTGCTCTACCAGGGCCGCTGGTTCGACCCGCAGGCCATCATGCTGCGCGAGACCGCCCAGCGCTGGGTGGCGCGCGCCGTCACCGGCGAGGTCACGCTGGAGCTGCGCCGCGGCAACGACTACGCCATCCTCAACACCGAGAGCCCCAACCTCACCTACGCGCCCGAGCGCCTGAGCATGGAAAAGGTCGAGGACGCCCCGTTCTCGCCGCTGGACCGCATCGGCCAGTTGACCATGCGCAACCTCGACATCACCGACACGCGCGCCAAGCTGGGCGTGTACACGCGCACCGGCCTGCTCTCCGTCGGCAACGACGGCACCCCGTTCCTGGGCCTGGATCGGTAAACGCGCCTCCGCCTTTTAAAGAAAAAGCGCCCCCCGAGGGGCGCTTTTCACATGGGCTCGCCCGCCCGCTTCAGGGTGCTTCGTACTTGAAAGCCCCATCGAGCACCAGCGCCTGAGCCGCGTGCTTGTAGTCGTACATCTCGGCGACGAAACGCCCTTCGACCGCGGTGATGGCGCTGTTCGGGCCCATTTCCAGGCGCGTGAGGTAGATGTTGCAGTTGCCGCCGTTCTTCGCCTGAACAGGCGCGCCGTTCTTCGAGAACTGGATCGACTGGGCGCGCGCACCGTGCACGCACGAGTAGTTGACGCCCGTCTGCAGCGCGGCCGTCGCGGGATCCACGTTGATCAGCCAGGCGTCGGCCCCCGAAGCGCCCGACATCTGGAACCCGCCGGACGAGCCCGTGAAGTGCTCGATCGCGACGGTCGTCGCACCGCTCCCGACGGTCCCGCTGATGGCGTTGCCGCCCGGAATGGCCCAGGTGCCCGTGCCCGGCGCCGGCAGGGTCGCCAGGCTGGCGCCGCCGGCCACCACCGAAACGCCGCGCAGGCTCGTGGACACATTGCTCGCCCCCACGAAGTACTCCACGTCCTTGACCGTGCCGTCGGCGTTCAGGAACAGCGAGATCTTGTCGTCGTCGGTCACGCCGGCCACGCCGTTGATGTCGGTGGTCGAGAAGATGTCGATCCGGTTGCAGCAGGTTACGCGGCTGGTCACGGTCTGCACCGAGGCGATCGACGGCCCCGCCCCCTGGAAGGTCACGGCGCCATCGGCCGCGAGGGTGAAGCTGGTCCAGGCGACGTTCGCGCCCGCGTACTGTTGGCCCTTGCTGTAGGTGCCCGCGGCCTGGCCGAGCACCTGGCCGGCGGACGCTTCCGCCTTGCGCAACTGGCCCAGGAAGGTGGGCGTGCCCAAGGGCCCCTGCTTGCGGCCGGCATCGCCCACGTTGATCTCGTTGAACGTGCCGCCTTCGTTGTCGCTCAGCGCGTACTCGATCTGCGCGTCGGCATCGAGCCAGATCGCCTCGGGCAGGTGCGGGCCGCTGCCGTAGTTGCGGTAGAACGGCTGCGAGAGCGTCTTGCTCGGCAGCTCCAGCCGGCCATCGGCATGCACGGTCACGGCCACCGTCTGGCCGTCGGTGTACGAGCAGACCGAGCCGCAGCCTTCGCCGCCGCCCACTTTGAAGACCAGGCTGTAGCTGCCCGCCAGCGCGGCGTTGACCGTGGCGGGCGTGTTCGCCGATGCCCCGCCGAAGTTGGTGGACCCCTGCTGCAGCGCCGCCACGGCGGTGCCCATCGAGCCGCCGGTCTGCAGGTGGGTCGCCACCTGCTGCAGGTAGGGCTGGTTGGCCGGGGTGGGCGGCGTGCCGGGCTGCACCGGGCTGTTCGCGCCGAGCACCTGGCTGGCCAGCGCAGCGAACTGGGTCCCGAAGTTCGCGGCGCTCAGGCCCGCGCCGGCCGCCGCGGCGTTGACGGCCGCCGTCGTCAGCGGGGTCAGGTAGAGCGCGGAGCCCACGGCCGCGCCGCCGGGCGCCGCGCTGACCACGCCGCTCATGGTGGTGCCCGTGAGGTCGACCACCGCGCCGCCGCCGGCGCAGGCGCCCGCGGTCAGGGGAACTTCGTTCGAGCAGAAGCGCCCGCCGGTGGCCTCGACCAGCACCTCACCCGTGGTGCCGGCGGGCAGTTCCAGGCGGTACAGGCCGTCGGCCTGCGTCACGTAGCAGCCGCCGGACACCTGGGCGCCCGAGAGGTCGATGCGCGCGCCCTTGGTCCCGCCCGAGAGGGCGTAGACGCACACGCTCGCGCCGCTCACCGGCCCCTTGACGACGCCGCCATCGATCACCGGTCCACCCGAACCGCTGCCCCCGCCGCCGCACGCGGCGAGACCGCCCACCAGCAGCGCCGCTGCCCACCCACCATGTCTTCTCCACATACCGCTTCCCTTTCCAGGACAGACAAACCGACCCGGCGCCACGCGGCACCGGGAAACCGGCCGGCATGTTGGCAGCCGGCTCGAAGGAAAAAGAACCCCGCGTTCATGGGGGCTCATGTCGTCAACATTCACGATCCATGCATCAAATGCCGACAAATACCGTACGGACCAGACGATCCCGATGCTTCACCTCACCGCATTCACCGTCGTCACCCCACCCGCGGCGCCGGCCAGCGCGAGCCGCGCCTCGGTGAAGCCCTGCGGCGACTGGGCCGTTGCCAGCTTGAGGGTGATGCCGCCGCCCGGCTGGGAGCCGCCCAGCCGCTGGCTGTCGAGCTTGAGCAGGATCTCGCCGGAAGGCTCGACGACGATGAAGTCGTCCACGCCATCCCACTGGGCCGTCACGTCCTGCGGCGCGCAGCTCACCGAGGCCAGCCCGCGCATGCGGATCGATCCGTCGGCGCCGATGTCGACGTGGACCGGGTTGCCCGCGCCGCACAGCAAGGTCTGCTCGGTGCCGGTGTACGAGCCTGCGAGCGTCGCGAACTGCGCCGGCACTGCGCCGCCGTACGCGTGCAGGCCATTGCGGAACGCATAGGGCCCGATGCTGCCCCTCAGGTGCCCGGTGGACAGGAAGCCCACCTCGGCATAGGCCTCCGGCCCCGTGCTGTTGCCCGCTTCGTAGTAGTTGTAGAGACCAAAGCGCCGCCCGCCGACCACGTCGCCCACGGCGTTGTCCCACAGGCGCAGGCAGCGCCCATCGCCGCAGCTGCGGTCCGACAGCGCGGGCGCGCTGCGCGACATCAGCACGGCGCCGCTCGCGTCCTTGAGCGTGATGGTCACCGCGCCGTCGCTGCCTGGGTAGTGCACCACCAGCTTGCCGGCGCCGGTTTCGGCCGGCGTGGGCGCGGCCACGATGCCGACGTCGTACTCCCCCGCCATGCGCTGCATGATCGCCTCGTCCGACGGGTTGCCGGAGAAGTCGAACGGCTGGGCCAGGCCGGCCGAGCCGCCGGACCCGCCACCGCCGCTGTTGGGCAGGGACGGCAGCGCGCCGCCTTGCAGCGCCGCCAGCGCCTGCGGCCAGTTGCCGCCGCCCTGCAGGTAGGTGGCCAATTGGGCCAGGAAGGGCGAGTTCGATGCGCTGGGCGCGGTGGACGGCGTCAGGCCGCTGCCCACGCCGACCACCTGCCCCACCAAGGTGTTGAACTGCGCGTCGAAGACCGCCGCGGAGAACGCGCCGCCCACCGCCGCCGCGTTGTTGAACGCCGCCGTGGTCAGCGGCGTGGCATAGACCTGGGCCGAACCGCCCGCGACCGGCACGGTGGCGGCGGTGACCATCACCTGGCCCGCGAGCGACGCCAGCGTGGCGCCGGCGCCGCAGGCGCCTGCCGCGACCGGCTGCTCGTCCGAGCAGTACTGGCCGCCGGTGGCCTCGATGATCACGTCGCCGCCCGTGCCGGCCGGCAACTGAAGCCGGTAAAGGCCGTCGGCCTGCGTCACGTAGCAGCCGCCGGACACCTGGGGCCCCGAAAGCTCGATGCGCGCGCCCTTGGCGCCGCCCGACACCGCGTACACGCACACCGTGGCGCCGCTCACCGGGCCCTTGACGACGCCGCCCTCGATCACCGGCCCGGCCGCACCGCTACCACCGTCGTCCACGCCACCGCCGCCACAGGCGGCCAGGCCGACCAACACCCCCGTCGACCAGACCAGCGCCCATCCGTTTCGCCTTGCAAGCATCCGTTTTTCCTTTTCCGTGCACGCACCCGGCGCCCGATGCGCCAGGAAACGGCACGGATGCTCGCAAGGAAGCCGCCGCGTGAACACCCCACGTTCGCGGGGATCAGGGGGTCAAAAAGCGGACAAAATGCACGAATGCCGCGTCAAAAACGGCAAACCCGGCGGACGCCGCCCGCTCAGCCCTGGCGGCCGATGGCCGAGCGCCAGCGCAGGATGAAGTCGCGGTAGGCCGCGCTGTCCAGCGGCGCCGCCAGTTCGGGACCGAGGGCGATGGGCTGCTCGCGCCCGCCCAGGAGCCGGCGCAGCGCAGCGGCCGTGGTATCGCCCTGCACGTCGTCGCGCAGCGCATACAGGCGCGAGGCGGTCGCCATCACCGCCTGCCCGCGCCGCGACAGCAGGTAGTCCAGCCACAGCCGCGCGGCGTTCGGGTGCGCGGCCTTGCCGTTGATGAGCAGCACGCGCGAGCTGACCAGGTTGTAGTCCTGCATGAAGGCCACGCCCAGCGTGGGCCGGCTGCGCGCTTGTGCCAGGGTGTAGGCGCCCAGCAGGTTCACGCCGGCCACCGCGCGGCCGGCGGCGATCTCGCGCACCATGGCGTCGGTGGTCAGCAGCAGGCGGGCGCGGCAGCGGCCCAGGGCCTGCGCCAGCGCCCAGAAGGTGTCGGGCGCCGCGGCCGCATCCCGTGTGGCGAGGAAGTAGCCCAGGCCGGACTTCTGCACGTCGTAGCCCGTCACCCGGCCCTGCAGGCGCCCGCTCTCGCGTGCGAGCCACTGCGCCAGCGCGGCATGGGTGCGCGGCACCTCGGCTTCGGGGAGTGAAGGCTTGTGGTAGGCGAACACCACCGGCTCGTAGGTGGTGGACCAGAGCCGGTCCTGCCACAGCGCCCAGGCCGGCAGGTTCGCCTTTTCAGGCGAGTCGTAGGCCAGCGCATGCCTGTCGGCGGCGAGCGCGGCCATCTGGTCCATGGCCGAGCTCCACAGCACGTCGGCGGCCTCCCGGCCGAGCTGGTTCTCGGCGATGAAGCGGTGGTACAGCTCGGTGCTGTTCAGGTCTTCGTAGCCGACGTCGATGCGCGGGTACAGGCGCCGGAAGTCGGCCACCAGGGGCGCGGCCACGCGCTCGTCGGTGGTGGAGTGGACGGTCAGGCGCCCCTCGTCCTCGGCGGCGCGCACGGTGGCGGCGTAGGCGGCCGGGTAGCCGGGCGGCGCACTGCCGCGCACGGCATAGTCGAGCAACTCTTCGTCGCGGCTTTGCGCCAGCGCGGGCGCGGCCAGGGCCGGCAGCGAGCCCAGCGCCGCGAGCCGGCCGAGGGCGGATCGGCGCGAGATCGACCGGCGGGTGGCGGGGCTTCGCATCAGCAGCCCTCCACGGGCACCAGCAGCAGCGGCCGGCGGGTGCGGCGCATCACCTCCTGGGGCACGGAGCCGAACAGCAGCCCGGCGAGCAGGCCCGCGCCACGCGAGGCGAGCAGGATCAGGTCGGCCTTGCCGCGCTCGGCTTCGTCGAGGATGGCCTGGGCCACGTCGTCACCCTCGTGCACGATCAGGTCGGTGATGGGGCGCGGCGGCGCGTCGCTGCCGCGCACGGCGTAGAAGGCGGCGATCTGCGCCTCGATGTGCGATCGGGCGCGCTCGGCGCGGTCGTCGTGGTACTGGTCCAGTGGCTTCTGCGGCACGTGCTCTTCCAGGTCGATCAGCGAGCGCTCGCGCTGCTCGTCGATCACGGTCAACACCAGCAGCCGCGCGCCCAGCCGGTTGGCCAGGCCGATGGCGTAGCCCAGCGAGGCTTCGCAGCCCTCGCCGAGACCCGATGCGTACAGGATGGTGCGGATGTCGGGGTTCATGCGGTGCCTCCCACCAGAGGAATGACGCCCAGGACCAGCGTGGCGGCCAGCATCACCAGCGCCGCCGACAGCGCCCACAGCAGCGTGAAGCGCTGGTGGTCGCCGAACTCGACCTTGCACAGCCCCACCAGCAGGTAGGTCGACGCCACCAGCGGGCTGAGCAGGTGCACCTGCTGGCCGATCAGCGAGGCGCGCGCGATCTCGGCCGGACCGATGCCGTAGACCGCCGCCGTCTTGGCCAGGATGGGCAGGATGCCGAAGTAGAACGCGTCGTTGGAGATGAAGAAGGTGAACGGAATGCTCAGGACCGCCGTCACCACCGCCATGTAGGGTCCCATCCAGTCGGGCACCATGGCGATCACGCTGGTGGCGATGGCGTCGACCATCTTGGTGCCCGAGAGGATGCCGACGAAGATGCCGGCCGCGAAGATCAGCGACACCACGGGCACGATGTTCACGGCGTGCGCTTCCAGCCGCTCCTTCTGCTGCTGCAGCTTGGGGTAGTTGATCATCAGCGCCAGGGCCGAGGCCACCATGAACAAGGCCTGCAGCGGGAACACGTCCATCACGAGCAGCACCATCAGGCCCAGCGTGAGCGCCGCGTTGACCCACAGCAGATGGGGCCGCGCCAGTTCCGGGTCGCCGCCGGTGACCTCGGCGATCGACTGGCTGCCGCCGCCGTGCGCGCCGTCCAGGCGGATGGTGCCCAGCCGCCGGGCCTCGCGCCGCCCCAGGATGAAGGCGACGAAGGTGCACCAGATGCCGGTGATGATCATGGGCCCGATCATCGGCACGAAGACGTCGCCCATTTCCACGCCCAGCGCGCTGACGGCGCGCGCCGTCGGGCCGCCCCAGGGCAGGATGTTCATGAGCTGGCCGGCCATCATCACCACGCAGGCCAGCACCAGCCGGTTCAGCCCCAGCCGCTGGTACAGCGGCAGCATGGCGGCGCAGGTGATCATGTAGGTGGTGGAACCGTCGCCGTCGAGCGACACGCCGGCGGCCAGCAGGAAGGAGCCCACCACGATCTTGGTCGGGCTGCCGCCCACCAGCCGCAGCACCAGCTTCACGATCGGGTCGAACAGGCCGGCGTCGATCATGATGCCGAAGTACAGAATGGCGAACATCAGCATCACGCCGGTGGGTGCCAGCTTCCGGATGCCGTCCATCATCATCGGCCCCAGCCCCATGCCGAAGCCGCCGAGCAGGCCGAAGACGATGGGCACCAGAATCAGCGCGACCATCGCCGACAGGCGCTTGGTCATGATCAGCGCCATGAAGACGACGATCATGGCGTAGGCGAGGAAAGTGAGCATCATCAGGGTGTCTCCGGCGGTTCTTGATTCGGTTCTTCGCGCCACCGATGCACCTCCCGCGGCCGCGCGACAGGGGCATTGTGACGCAGGCAAGCGGCGCCTTCCTGTCGCCGCCGCGATGGCGGGCATCGCGATCGAGGCCCGCCGGGACGGTCACACCACCACGGGCTCGGGCTCCAGCAGGATGCCGAATCGCTCGTAGACGCTGGTCTGGATCGCCTTGGCGAGCGTCATCACCTCCCCGCCGGTGGCGCCGCCCCGGTTCACCAGCACCAGCGCCTGGCGCTCGTAGACGCCGGCATTGCCCACCCCGCGCCCTTTCCAGCCGCAGGCATCGATCAGCCAGCCCGCGGCGAGCTTGATGCTGCCGTCGGCCAGCGGGTAGTGCACCACCCGGGGGTCGCGCGCGATGATGTCGGCGCACTGCTCGGGCGACACCGTGGGGTTCTTGAAGAAGCTGCCGGCGTTGCCGATCACCGCCGGGTCCGGCAGCTTGGCGCGGCGGATCGCGCACACCCAGTCGAACACCTGGCGCGCGTCCGGCCGCGCGACGCCGGTCTCGGCGCGCTTGCGCTCCAGGTCGGTGTAGTCCAGCACCGGCCGCCAGGCCTTGGGCAGCCAGAAGCGCACGCGCGTGATCAGCGCCCGGCCGGCCAGCCCCATGCCCCGGGCATCCGAGGGCGCATGCTTGAACACCGAGTCCCGGTAGCCGAAGCCGCACTGCGCGGCATCGAGCGTGAAGGCGCGCCCGCTGTGCAGGTCGATCGCGTCGAGCGACCCGAAGCGGTCCTGCAGCTCCACGCCATAGGCGCCGATGTTCTGCACCGGCGAAGCCCCCACCGTGCCGGGGATCAACGCCAGGTTCTCCAGGCCCGGCCAGCCCTGCGCCAGCGTCCAGCGCACGAAGTCATGCCAGTTCTCGCCCGCGCCGGCCTCCACCAGCCAGCCCTTGGCGGTCTCTTCCACCAGGCGCCGGCCGCCGATTTCCACCTTGATCACCAGCGGCTTGACGTCGCCGGTGATCACCAGGTTGCTGCCCCCGCCGAGCACGAAGGGCGCGGCCTCCCGCGTGCGCTCGGCCCAGTCCCCGCGCGCCATCAGCGCCACCACATCGGCCTCGCTGCGCACCCGCGCGAGCTGCTGCGCGCGGGCCACGATGCCAAAGCTGTTGTAGGCCTGTAGGGGGACCTGGTTCTCGACTATCATGCGGCGATTGTCTCACCCGCCTGTATCGGGTCGCGCCTCGTCCGCCCTCCCTCGAACCCATGAATCCCCCCGCCGAAACGCCCGCCGCCGCCCCTTCCTGGCAATGCGTGCTGGTGTGCTGGGGCACCAAGTACCCGGTCGCGCTGATCAACCACCTGGTCGAGCACATCGCCGCGCACAGCCGCAGCACGCCACGCTTCCTGCTCATCTGCGACGAACCCAAGGAAGGCCTGCTGCCGTTCGTGCAGACCCGCCCGTTCCCGCCCTTCTACCTGCAGGACGCCTTCAAGCGCTCGGGCTGCCAGGCCAAGCTGGCGATGTTCGAGGAAGGCGTGCTGCCGCAGGACCTGCCGGTGGTCTACATCGACCTGGACACCGTGGTCATGGACGACATGGGCCAGGCCGTGGGCTTCATGAAGACGCCGGACACGGTGCTCATGCTGCAAAGCGCCATCATTCCCTTCGGCCGCATCGGCCGCGCGGTCTGGCGCCTGACCCGCGGCCGCAAGTACGCGCGCGGCAATTCCTCGGTGGTGGTGTTCCACCCGGCGCGCTGCACCTACATCGCTCGGCGCTTCCGCGAGCTCTACGAACGCTACCCCGATTTCGGCTTCCGCCCCATGGTGGCCGACGAGCGCTTCATCAGCTGGGCCGCGCAGCCGCACATGGAGCGCATCCCCAAGTCGTTCGCGGTCAAGTTCCCGAACGAGTTCATGTTCCCCCTGCCGGGCTGGCTCTATGTAAAGGCCCTGCTGCCCTGGGTGCGGGCGCGGCGCGAAAGGCTCGCCGCCATCACCCTGTGCGGGCTGGACATCAAGCCCGAGAAACTGCTCGCGCTGAACGACGCCGACGTGATCGCCGACAACAAGGACCGCAAGCTGGTCTGGAGCACGCGCGTCATGGGATCGTCCAAGCAGAAGATCATCGATTTCTACCGCGGCGTGGTCACCGCCGCTTCCCACTGAACCCAGCACGAGGACACCACCGCCATGCCCTCCTTCGACACCGTCCTGGAAGCCAATTTCGTGGAAGTGAAGAACGCCGTCGACCAGGTGGCGCGCGAAATCGGCACCCGCTTCGACTTCAAGGGCACGTCCGCGGCCATCGAGTTCAAGGACAAGGAGAAGGAAATCGTGCTGCACGGCGATGCCGACTTCCAGCTCCAGCAGATCGACGACGTGCTGCGCGGCAAGCTGGCCAAGCGCGGCGTGGACGTGCGCTTCCTCGAAGCCGGCAAGGTCGAGAAGGCCGGCGGCGACAAGGTCCGGCAGGCGCTCAAGGTCAAGAACGGCATCAGCGCCGAAGACGGCAAGAAGATCCAGCAGCTCCTCAAAGGCAGCAAGCTCAAGGTGCAGGCCGCCATCCAGGGCGACGCGGTGCGCGTGAGCGGCGCCAAGCGCGACGACCTCCAGGCCGCGATCGCGCTGGTCCGCGCCGAGCTGAAGGACCTGCCGCTGTCTTTCAACAACTTCAGAGAATGAGGGGCTCCCCCCTGCGCCGCTTTGCGGCTTCCCCCCTCTCTGGCGCGCCTTCGGCGCTTGGAGGGGGGACGACAGCTCGGGCCGGCGGAGCCGGACCCTTGCTGTCTCTGGGTTTGTGTCGGCTCGCTTCGCTCGCCCGGTTGCTCAGGCTGCGGCGTTTTGCGCGGCGGTAACCACGATCTCGATGCGGTAGTGTGGCTGTGCCAGTGCGGCCTGCACGGTGGCGCGGGGCGGGGCGGTGCCGGGCACGACCCAGGCGTCCCAGACTTCGTTCATCGCACCGATCTCGCCGATGTCGGCCAGGTAGATCTGGGCGCGCAGGATGCGCGACTTGTCGCTGCCGGCTTCGCGCAGGCGCTGCGCGACCTGTTCCAGCACGTCTTCGGTCTGGCCGCGGATGTCGGTATCGCCCCGCTCGGGCACCATGCCGGCCAGGTAGACCACGCCGTTGAACACCGCCGCCTCGCTGTAGCGCGCGGCCATGCCGATGCGGGTGATGGTGGAAGAAGACGATGCGGCGCCGTTCATGTTTTCTTGCTCCCCAGCTTGCTTTCCTTGCCTGCGATCAGGCGGTTGATGTTCTCCGCATGGCGCCACAACAGCAGCACCGCCATCGCGGTCAGCGCGAGCACCTGCACGCCCGGCGCGTCCCAGGCCACGCGGTGGCCGAGCAGGAAATAGGCCGGCGCGAACACGGCGGTGACGATCGACGCCAGCGACGAATAGCGGAAGAAGAACGCGATGATGGCCCAGGTGGCCAGCGCGGCCAGCCCCAGCCAGGGCTGGAAGCCAAAGATGACGCCGGCAGCGGTGGCCACACCCTTGCCGCCCTGGAAACGGAAGAAGACCGGATAGAGGTGCCCCAGGAACGCCGCCAGCCCGACCAGCGCGACGGTGCCTTCGCCCAGGCCCCAGGCCCCGCCCCACCATTTCACCGCCACCACGGGCAGCCAGCCCTTGAGCGCATCGAGCAGCAGCGTGACGACGGCGGCCGACTTGCGGCCCGAGCGCAGCACGTTGGTGGCACCCGGGTTCTTGCTCCCGTAGGTGCGCGGATCGGACAGCCCCATCGCGCGGCTCACGATGACCGCGAACGACAGGGAACCCAGCAGGTAGGCGGCCACGGTGGCGGCGATGGACGGCAGATAGGTGCTCACGGCGGACGAGGGTGGGGAACTCGGCGGGCGGCAGGAACGGCTATTCTGCCAGCGCGCAGCGCACCGGCCGCGCGCCCAGCACCTGCACGCACGCCTGCGGATCGATCTGCACCAGGAAGCCGCGCCGCCCGCCGTTGATGGCGATGCGCGGCAGCTGCAGGATGCTTTCCTCGATGAACACCGGCATGGCCTTGCGCGTGCCGAACGGCGAGGTGCCGCCCACCAGGAAGCCGCTGTGGCGGTTCGCCACCTCGGGCTTGCAGGGCTCCACGCTCTTGGCGCCGATCTGGCGCGCGAGGCCCTTGGTCGAGACCTTGCGGTCGCCGTGCATCAGCACGATCAGCGGCCGGGCGTCCTGGTCCTGCATCACCAGCGTCTTGACCACCGCGTGCTCGTCAAGCCCGAGCTGCCGCGCGGACTCCGCCGTGCCGCCATGCTCCACGTAGTGATAGGGATGCTCGGTGAAGGCCACGCCGTGGGCGCGCAGCATCTGCGTGGCGGGCGTTTCGCTGACGTGGGTGGCCCGCTTGCTGCTCATCACTGGGCCGGGTCGCGCTGCGCCCAGCGAACCTGGTCGATCGCCGCCAGCAGCTCGGGCGACAGCCGGGTGCCCCAGGCGTCCAGGCACTCGTCGAACTGGGCGGACGTGGTCACGCCGAGAATGGTGCTCGCCACGCGCCAGTTGCCGTAGCAGAACGCCAGCGCGAGGCGCGTCGGCGTCAGGCCGTGCTCGCGGGCCAGCGCGTTGTAGCGGCGCGCCGCCTCGAGCGCTTCGGCCCGGCCCCAGCGCTGCCGGCGCATGGATTCGAACAGGCCCAGGCGGCCCATATCTCCCACCAGGCCGGACTGGTCGTACTTGCCGGTGAGCAGGCCGAAGCCCAGCGGCGAATAGGCCAGCAGCGAAACACCGAGCCGGTAGCAGGTCTCGTCCAATCCGTTCTCGTAGGCGCGGTTGATCAGGCAGTAGGGGTTCTGCACCGTGGCCACGCGCGGCAGGCCGAGCTGCTCGGCCACGCGCACGAACTCATGCACGCCATAAGGCGTCTCGTTGGACAGGCCGATCGCGCGCACCTTGCCGGCCTTCACCAGCTCGGCCATGGCCTCGAGCTGCTCCTGGACCGGCGCGCATGGCCGCTCCTTCGCGGGATCGAAATAAATGGTGCCGAAGGAAGGCACTTGGCGCGCGGGCCAGTGGATCTGGTAGAGATCGATCACCTCGGTCTGCAGGCGGCGCAGGCTCTGCTCGCAGGCCTGCACGATCTCGGCCCGGGTCAGGCCAGCCATTTCACCCCGGACCCAGGGCATGCCGCGCGACGGCCCCGCCACCTTGGACGCCAGCACCACCTTCTGGCGCACGCCAGGGCGGCTGGCCAGCCAGTTCCCCAGGATGGTCTCGGTCGCGCCATAGGTTTCGGCCCGGCTCGGGACCGAGTACATCTCGGCCGTATCCAGGAAATTCACACCGCGTTCGATGGCGCGGTCGAGGATGCGGTGGGCGGTCGGCTCATCGACCTGCTGGCCGAACGTCATGGTGCCCAGGCAGATAGGCGTCACCCGCAGGCCGCTGTGGCTGCCAAGTAATACGGTATTCATGCAATTTTGTGTAAAGTCAGCCCGAAAATACTGGCAATACCAGCAACCAGGGTATAAGTTTAAGTCCAGAGGCTGTCGGCGTGCCACGCTAGCACGGTTCCGATATCCTCAAACGGTGCCTTTCCATCCCATCCAACCCAAGAACAGTGGAGCAATAGCTATGAAGTCGATCTCTACCCGTGTCACCCGAGGTCTTGCGTTCAGCACCCTGGCCGCCGCCGTAGCACTGGCCGGCTGCGCCAACATGACCGAAACCCAGTCCGACTCCGCCAAGGGCGCCGGCATCGGCGCTGCAGCAGGCGCCGTGCTGGGCGCCCTGACCGGCGGCTCCAGCGGAGCCGCCAAGGGCGCCGTCATCGGCGCCGGCGCCGGTGCGCTGGGCGGCTACGTGTGGTCGACCCGCATGCAGGAACAAAAGCGTGCGATGGAGCAGGCCACGGCGGGCACCGGCATCGGCGTGAGCCAGACAACCGACAACCGCCTCAAGCTCGACGTGCCGGCCGACGCGGGCTTCGCCACCGGCCGCGCCGCCGTCAGCCCCACGCTCGGGGGCGTGCTCAACCAGTTCGCCGGCACGCTGCAAAGCAATCCGGCGACCCATGTGGCCATCATCGGCCACACCGACAGCACCGGCAGCGACGCCGTCAACAACCCGCTGTCGTTCGACCGCGCCAACGCCACGCGCGACTACCTGGTGGCGCGCGGCGTCGCGGCGACCCGCTTCACCACCGATGGCCGCGGCTCGCGCGAACCGGTGGCCGACAACAGCACCGCCGCGGGCCGCGCCGCGAACCGCCGGGTCGAGATCTACGTCGCCGAACCGGCGAGGAACTGAAGACTCCCCCCTGCGCCGCTGCGCGGCGCTTGGAGGGGGGACGACATCTCGGGCCGGCGGAGCCGGACCCTCGCTGTCTCTGGGTTTGGGGCGGCTCGCTTCGCTTGCCTTGAGTCCTCCCCTCTTCCCCTCTTCCCTTCTTCTAACGAAACCCGGCCTTGGCCGGGTTTCTTTTTATGATCGGCCGGATGTACCAAGCTCTCAAGCCTTCTCGCAGCGAATCCATCCCGATCCGGCGGCTCGACTGCCACGTGCGCACCTGGGGCCAGCGCGAAGCGGGCCACGCGCCGTTGGTGCTGCTGCACGGCTGGATGGACGTGTCGGCGTCCTGGCAGTTCATGGTGGACGCGCTGCGCGGCGAGCGCTGGATCGTCGCGCCCGACTGGCGCGGCTTCGGGCTCACCCGGCAGGCCCAGGGCCCATCCCCCGATTGCTACTGGCTGCCCGACTACCTGGCCGACCTGGACATGCTGCTCGACCGGCTCGTGGGCGCGCAGCAGCCGGTGGACCTGGTGGGGCACAGCATGGGCGGCCACGTGGCCATGACCTATGCGGGCGTGCGCCCCGAGCGCATCCGCCGCCTGGTGAATCTCGAAGGCTTCGGCCTGCCCGAGACGCGGCCCGCGCAGGCACCAGGCCGTTACGCGCAGTGGCTCGACGAGATCAAGGCCTTCCACCAGGGCGAGCAGGCGCTCAAGGCCTACGGGTCCGCCGACGGCGTGGCGCAGCGCCTGATGAAGACCAATCCGCGCCTGACCCGGGACAAGGCCGACTGGCTGGCCCGGCAGTGGGCGGCGCCGGACGCGCAGGGCGCGTGGCGCATCCTGGGCGACGCCGCCCACAGGACCGTGAACCCCTATCTGTTCCGGCTCGACGAGACGCTGGCGATCTACCGCCGCATCCGCGCGCCGCTGCTCTCGGTGACCGCCGGCGACGACAGCCTGTCGCGCTGGAGGAACGGGCAATACACCCTGGCCCAGTACCACGAACGCCTCGGCGTCATCGCCGACGTGCGCCACGCCGTGGTGGCGGACGCCGGCCACATGCTGCACCACGACCAGCCCGCCGCGCTGGCGCGCCTGATCGAGGACTTTCTCGCCGAGACCGGGCCGGCGCCCACATGAGAAAATCGCCCTCTTTCGTCTTGAACCCCGATCCCCAGGAAAACGCACCATGGACGCCGAACGCAGCAACACCATCCGCAGCCGACTCGAAGACCTGACCGAGCGGGTCGCCGAACTTCGGAGGTATCTTTGACTACGACGCCAAGGCCACGAAGCTGAAGGAGGTCGAGTCGGCGCTGGAAGACCCGACGGTCTGGAACGACCCCAAGCGGGCCCAGGACCTGGGCCGCGAGAAGAAGTCGCTGGAAGACGTGGTGCGGGTGCTGGACCGGCTCGCCGGCGAGCTCGCCGACAACACCGAACTGTTCGAGATGTCGAACGAGGAAGGCGACGACGCCGGCCTGCTCACCATCGAGTCCGAGGCCGCCAAGCTGGCGGCCGACGTGGAGAAGCTCGAATTCCGCCGGATGTTCAGCAACCCGGCCGACCCGCTGAACTGCTTCGTCGACATCCAGGCCGGCGCCGGCGGCACCGAGGCCTGCGACTGGGCCGGCATGCTGCTGCGCCAGTACCTGCGCTACGCCGAGCGCAAGGGGTTCAGGACCACCGTCGAGGACGAGACCGAGGGCGACACCGCGGGCATCAAGAGCGCCACCATCAAGGTGGAGGGCGAGTACGCCTACGGCCTGCTTCGCACCGAGACCGGCGTGCACCGACTGGTGCGCAAGAGCCCGTTCGACTCCGCGGGCGGGCGCCACACCTCGTTCGCGTCGATCTTCGTCTACCCGGAGGTCGACGACTCGATCGAGATCGAGATCAACCCGGCGGACGTGCGCGTGGACACCTACCGCGCCAGCGGCGCCGGCGGCCAGCACATCAACAAGACCGACTCGGCGGTGCGACTCACGCACATCCCGACCGGCATCGTGGTGCAGTGCCAGGACGGCCGCAGCCAGCACAGCAACCGCGACGTGGCCTGGAAGCGCCTGCGCTCGCGCCTGTACGACCACGAGCTGCGCAAGCGTCAGGAAGAGCAGCAGAAGCTCGAAGACAGCAAGACCGACGTCGGCTGGGGGCACCAGATCCGCTCCTACGTGCTGGACAACAGCCGCATCAAGGACCTGCGCACCAACGTCGAGATATCGGCCACGCAGAAAGTGCTGGACGGCGACCTCGATCCCTTCATCGAAGCGTCTCTCAAACAAGGGGTTTGATCCATGAGTTCACTGCGTGAAGGCCCCACCACCGTGGTCCGGCGCGAAGACTATGCGCCGCCGGCCTATTGGATCGACACCGTCGACCTGTGCTTCGACCTCGACCCCGCCAAGACCCGCGTGCTCAACCGGATGCGGCTGCGCCGCAACCCGGACGTGCCCGCCCAGCCGCTGCGCCTCGACGGCGAGGAGCTGAACCTGGCGCGCGTGCTGGTCAACGGCGCGGGCTGCTCGTTCAAGATCGAAGGCCAGCAGCTCGTGCTGGAGAACCTGCCCGAGGGATTCGAGCCCTTCGAGCTGGAGATCTTCACCACCTGCGCGCCCGAGAAGAACACCCAGCTCATGGGCCTGTACGTGAGCCAGGGCACGTTCTTCACGCAGTGCGAGGCCGAGGGCTTCCGCCGCATCACCTATTTCCTGGACCGGCCGGACGTGATGGCCAGCTACACCGTGACGCTGCGCGCCGACAAGGCGGCGTATCCCGTGCTGCTGTCGAACGGCAACCTGGTCGAGGAAGGCGATCTGCACGGGCCCGGCAATGAGGGCCGCCATTTCGCCAAGTGGGTCGACCCGCACAAGAAGCCCTGCTACCTGTTCGCGCTCGTCGCGGGCCAGCTGGTGGCGCGCGAGCAGCGCATCACCTCGCGCAGCGGCAGCCAGCACCTGCTGCAGGTCTACGTGCGCCCGGGCGACATGGACAAGACCGAGCACGCGATGAACTCGCTCATCGCCAGCGTGGCCTGGGACGAGGCGCGCTTCGGCCTGCCGCTCGATCTCGAGCGCTTCATGATCGTCGCCACCGCCGATTTCAACATGGGCGCGATGGAGAACAAGGGCCTGAACATCTTCAACACCAAGTACGTGCTGGCCAACAGCGCCACCGCGACCGACACCGACTTCGCCAACATCGAATCGGTGGTCGGCCACGAGTACTTCCACAACTGGACCGGCAACCGCGTGACCTGCCGCGACTGGTTCCAGTTGAGCCTGAAGGAAGGCCTCACGGTGTTCCGCGACCAGGAATTCAGCATGGACATGTGCGGCCCCGAGGCGGGCCGCCGGGAAGACGGCGCGCCACCCCCTTCCTCGGCGCGCGCGGTCAAGCGCATCGAGGACGTGCGCGTGCTGCGCACCGCGCAGTTCCCGGAAGACGCCGGCCCGATGGCACACCCGGTGCGCCCCGACAGCTACGCCGAGATCAACAACTTCTACACTGTCACGGTCTACGAGAAAGGCGCCGAGGTCGTGCGCATGATGCAGACCATGGCGGGCTCGCCGTCGCAGGGCCTCTCGGGGCGCGAGGGCTTCGCGCGCGGCATGAAGCGCTACTTCGAGCGGCACGACGGCCAGGCCGTGACCTGCGACGACTTCGCCCAGGCGATCGCCGACGCCAACCCCGAGTCCGAGCTGGCGCGGCTACTGCCTCAGTTCAAGCGCTGGTACAGCCAGGCCGGAACGCCCCACGTGCTGGCCGAGGGCCGCTACGACGCCGACACGCGCAGCTACACGCTCACGCTGACCCAGAGCTGCGCGCCCACGCCCGGCCAGCCGGTCAAGGAGCCGTTCGTGGTCCCGGTCACGCTCGGCCTGCTCGACGCGCAGGGCCGGGAGCTGCCGCTGCAGTTGGCGCACTGGAGCCACCCCGAGGCCGGCAGCCGCACCTTCGTGCTCACGCAGGCCAGCGAGAGCTTCACCTTCGTCGGCCTCGACGGCGAGCCCGTGCTCTCGCTGCTGCGCGGCTTCTCCGCGCCCGTGGTGCTCGACTGCCACTACACCGATGCCCAGCTCATGACCCTGCTGGCGCACGACACCGACCCGTTCAACCGCTGGGAGGCCGGCCAGCGCCTGGCGCTGCGCCGCGCGCTCAAGGCCATCCTGGACGACGGCCCGGTGACCGACGCTCCGCTGGACGGCGCCTTCCTCGGCGCGATGCGCGAGGTGCTGCGCCACCACGCCCTGGACGCGGCGTTCAAGGAGCTGGTGCTCACCCTGCCGAGCGAAACCTACATCGCCGAGCAGCTCGCCGAGGTCGACCCGCAGCGCGTGCACGCGGTGCGCGAGGCAATGCGCGCGCAGCTCGCGAGCGCCCTGCAGGACGACTGGGCCTGGGCCTTCGAGCACCACAAGGACAACGGCGCCTACCGGCCCGATCCGGTCAGCGCCGGGCGCCGCGCCCTGGCCGGCATGGCGCTCACCATGCTGTGCCTGGCCGCGCGCCACGAGCCGCGCCTGGAGTGGCCCGAAAAGGCCTGGCTGCATTTCCAGCGCGCCGGCAACATGACCGACCGCTTCAACGCCCTCTCCGCCCTGGTGGCGAGCGGGCACGCGCTCGCCGCCCGGGCGCTGGAGCGCTTCCACGCCCAGTTCCGCCACGAGGCCCTGGTGATCGACAAATGGTTCGCGCTGCAGGCCGGCGCGAGCGACCATGGCGGCCATATCCTGCCCGTGGTGCGCCAGCTCATGGGCCACCCGGACTTCAACGTCCGCAACCCCAACCGCGCGCGCAGCGTGATCTTCAGCTACTGCAACGCCAACCCCGGCGCCTTCCACCGCACCGACGCGGCCGGCTACCGGTTCTGGAGTGAACGCGTGATCGAGCTCGACGCCTTCAACCCCCAGGTCGCGGCCCGCCTGGCGCGCGCGCTCGACCGCTGGAAGAAGCTCGCCCCGCCCTACCGGGAAGCGGCGCGCGAAGCGATCGCCCGCGTGGCCGCCAGGCCCGACCTGAGCAACGACGTGCGCGAAGTCGTCACGCGCGCCTTAGCGGAGTGAGCCAACGCCACTCGGATCCCACCCCCTTCCGACCAGACCCGACTCCGTTCGGGCCGAGCCTGCCGAAGCCCTTGCACGCCCACCACCATGAGCACCAAACGCATCTCCCTCACCCGCTACCTCGTCGAACAGCAGCGCGTTCACGGCCACATCCCCTCGCAGCTTCGCCTGCTGCTCGAAGTGGTCGCGCGCGCCTGCAAGGGCATCAGCCAGGCCGTCAACAAGGGCGACCTGGGCGGCGTGCTCGGCGCGGCCAGCTCCGAGAACGTCCAGGGCGAGATGCAGAAGCAGCTCGACATCATCGCCAACGAGGTGCTGATCGAGGCCAACGAATGGGGCGGCCACCTCGCGGCCATGGCCAGCGAGGAAATGGAAGGCATCTACGTGGTGCCCAACCGGTACCCGCAAGGCGAATACCTGCTGCTGTTCGATCCGCTCGACGGCTCGTCCAACATCGACGTGAACGTCAGCATCGGCACCATCTTCAGCGTGCTGCGCATGCCCGAGGACGACCGCGGCGTGGACGAAGGCGATTTCCTCCAGCCCGGCCACCGGCAGGTCGCCGCCGGCTACTGCGTCTACGGGCCGCAGACCACGCTGGTGCTCACCGTCGGCGACGGCGTGGCCATGTTCACGCTCGACCGCGAGCAGGGCTCCTTCGTGCTTACCCGGGAAGACGTCCAGATCCCGGCCGACACCAAGGAGTTCGCCATCAACATGAGCAACATGCGCCACTGGGATGCCCCCGTGAAGCGCTACGTGGACGAATGCCTGGCCGGCACCGAAGGCCCGCGCGGCAAGGACTTCAACATGCGCTGGGTCGCCAGCATGGTGGCCGACGTGCACCGCATCCTCACGCGCGGCGGCATCTTCATGTACCCCTGGGACAAGCGCGAACCCAACAAGCCCGGCAAGCTGCGCCTGATGTACGAGGCCAACCCCATGGGCTGGCTGGTCGAACAGGCCGGCGGCGCCGCCACCAACGGCCGCCAGCGCATCCTGGACATCCAGCCCGCCAAGCTGCACGAGCGCGTGAGCGTGATCCTGGGCTCGAAGAACGAGGTCGAGCGCGTGACGCGCTACCACCTGGAAGGCTGACCACCCGCCAGGTCTCGGCACCCTCAGACGTAGCCCGGGCCCTCCATCACCGGATGGGCGCGGATGAAGTCTTCGTTGACGTCCACGCCGATGCCGGGGCGCTCCAGCGGCGCCACGCGGCCCTGCGCATCGACCTCGAACGCCTGCGACGTGAGCTCGTCGCGGAACAGGTTCTCCTTGGCGGTGTCGGCTTCGAAGTAGCCCCCGTTGTCGATCGCCGCGAGGAAGTGGACCGTGGTGGCCATGTTCAGCCCCGTGGCCGACGTGTGCGGATGGATCGGCAGCTTGCGCGCCGAGGCCATCGCGGCAATGCGCAGGGCCTCGGTGAGGCCACCGGTCTTGGACAGGTCAGGCTGCCACACGGACACGGTGCCGTCATCGAGCAGGCGCTGGAATTCGAAGCGCGTATAGTGGTTCTCGCCCGCCGCCAGCGGCGTGCGGCCGAAGCCTGCGGCGATGCGGTAGCTGTGCGCGTCGTGCGGCGGGAACGGCTCCTCGAGCCAGCCGATGTCGAGTTCATCGAACACCGGCAAGGTTCGGCGGGCGTCGGCCAGCGTGTAGCCAGTGTTGGCGTCGACGAGGATATCGATATCGCCGCCCAGCGCTTCGCGCACCGCACGCACGCGCTCGAGGTCGGCGCGCCAAGTATCGCCCACGCGCAGCTTCAGCGCCCGGAAACCGCGCTGCACCATGCCCTGCGCCTCGGCCACCAGTTCCTGCGGCGGCTGAAAGCCGAGCGAGATGCCACCGGCATAAGCGGGAATCGGCCGCGCCTGCCCGCCAAGCAGCCGGTACAAGGGCCAGCCGACGGCCTTGGCGCGGATGTCCCACAGCGCCATGTCGATGCCGCTCATCGCCATCGCGGCGGCCGCGCCCATCCCATGGCTGGACAACTGCATTCGGTAGATGCGATTCCACGCACCGACGACATCGGTCGCATCCAGGCCGCGCACGAGCTGCGACAGGGTGGTCTGCACCAGGTGGGCGACCGATCCCGGCGCACGGCCTGGATGAGCCTCCCCCCATCCCACCAGGCCGCCCTCGGTGCGCACGCGCACGAGGACGGTATCGCGCTTGACGGTGCGCCCGATGCCCAAACGCACCGTCTGATTCACGGGGAACGACAGCGGGAAGGCGGCGATGTCAGCGATCTTCATGGGTTTTGCTCCGCAAGCTTGTCCTTCTCGGACGTGAACGAATCGGCGAAGAACGCATCCTCGCGCAGGGCACAGCGGTGGATGAAATCCGCTCGCGCGGCTTCCACGACCACAGGTGCGCCGCAGGCGTAGACCTCGTGCGCCGACAGGTCGGGAAAGTCTTCCATCACGGCCCGGTGGACGAAGCCGGCGCGGCCGGTCCAGCGGTCCTCGGGCAGCGCGTCGGACACGACCGGCACGAAGCGCAGGTTCGGCATCTCGGCCACCCGTGCGTGAACCCAGTCGGCCAGGTACAGGTCCGCCGGGCGCCGCGCACCCCAGTACAGCACCGCCGGCCGCACGATGCCGCGCTGCTGCATGTGCCCGATGATGGCCTTGATGGGCGCGAACCCGGTGCCGGAGGCCAGCAGCACGATGGGCGCCGCCGAGTCCTCGCGCAGGAAGAAGCTGCCGAACGGGCCCTCCAGCCGCAGGATCTCGCGCGGTTTCATCGCGCCGAACACATGGTCGGTGAACCGGCCACCCGGCATGTGGCGCAGGTGCAGCTCCAGCGATGCGCCCTCTCCCGGCACATTGGCCATTGAATAGCTGCGGCGGACCCCGTCGCGCAGCACGACATCGACGTACTGCCCTGGACGCCACAGCACCGGATTGCCGGCCGGTAACTGAAGCGTCAGCAGCATCACGTCCTGCGAACGGCGCTCCATCCCAACCACGCGCGAGGGCAGCTTGCGGATCGGATACACATCGCCGAAGGTGGCCTGCCGCGACTCCAGCACCAGGTCGCTGCGCGGCACGCTGCAGCAGGCGAGGATGAAGCCCTGGGCGGCATCGGCCGCGCTGAGGGCCGCGCCGCGGCGGGACTGCTGGTCGACTTCGCCTTCGAGCAGACGGCATTTGCAGGATCCACAGGCGCCGTCACGGCAGCCGTACGGCAGTCCGATGCCCTCTCGGATGGCGGCGACCAGGACCGCTTCGCCTTGGTCGGCGACGAAGCTGCGCGCGGCAGGCTGGACGGTGATCGTGTATCCCATGGATCTGTGTCGACTCAGCGTTCAGGGAGATGTCATTCCGTGTCGGCAGGCTGTTCGGTGCAGTTCTGTTTTCATTTTTGACATTTGGTCAGCCCATTTGTACACTGAGCTCCACTTCCAAGCAACCGGGATATGCCCATGCCCGATTCACAACAGAGCGCGGTCCTGGTCATCGGCGCGGGCGCAATCGGCGCCTTCTACGGCGGCATGCTGTCGCGCGCCGGCGCAGACGTATCGGTGGTATGCCGCTCGGACGCCGAAGTCGTGCGGGCGCGCGGCTTCGACATCCGCAGCCCGATGGGCGACTTCGTTTTCCGCCCATCGCGCGTGCTGCGCGCGACCGGCGAATACGGCGCGGCCGCGGACTACCTGGTGCTCGCGGTCAAGACCGTGCAGGGGCTGGACCGCGTGTCGCTGATCCGCGATGCCGTCGGGCCGCGCACCGTCATCGTCCTGATCGGCAACGGCATCGGCATCGAACAGGAGATCGCCAACGCCTTTCCCGACAACGAGCTGGTCAGCGTGCTCGCCTTCATTGCCGTCAGCCGCACGGGCGAGGCCGCGATCCGGCACCATGCGCTCGGCTCGCTGGCCATGGGCAACTTCCCAAAGGGCCTGTCCCCGCGCACCGAACACCTCGCCGACCTGTTCCGTCAGGCCGGACTGAAGTGCGAGACCCAGGCCGACATCGCCGGCTCGCGCTGGCTCAAGAACCTGTGGAACATCGCGTTCAACCCGATATCGGTGCTCGGCGGCGGCCTGGACACGCGCGCCATCCTGACGCCGCCCGAAGGCACGGCGTTCGTGCGCCAGGTCATGCAGGAAGCGGCCGCGGTGGCGGCGGCTAACGGCTATCCGATCGGAGCAAACGTCATCGAGGAGGCCATCGACAGCACACGGGCCATGACGCCCTACAAGACGAGCATGGCGCTGGACCACGCGCATGGCCGGCCGATGGAGGTGGAACCCATCGTCGGCAACGTGGTCCGATCGGCGCACCGGCTCGGGGTCGCCGTGCCCGCACTGGAAGCGCTGTACGCCTTGCTGCGCATGGTGCAAAGCCAGGACCGGCGAACCGCTTGAGGCCGCCCTGTGTTCGGGCAACCGAGGGTATCCACGGGTTCATCGCCGGGTTTTGCAGCCTAAACTGATTCGACACTTTACTTTCGGTCAATCCACTCGTACATGGACATGAAGCGCTACTGGGCTGACTACACCTGTGCCGAATTCGCCGCGCTGGACCGCGACGCCCTGATCGCCGTGCTGCCCGTGGCCGCGATCGAGCAGCACGGACCGCACCTGCCCTTCTCGGTGGATACGACGATCGTCGAGGGCATCATCGGCCGCGTCATCGAGCGCCTGCCCGACGATCTGCCCGTGGTCTTCCTGCCCACGCAGCGCGTCGGCAAGAGCAACGAGCACGCACGCTATCCGGGCACCCTGACGCTGTCGCTCGACACGCTGGTACGGCTATGGATGGAAATCGGCGACTGCGTGGCCGCCGCCGGCGTGCGCAAGATGGTCATCCTCAACAGCCATGGCGGCCAGGGCATGGTGGGCGACATCGTCGCGCGCGACCTGCGCGTCAAGCACGACATGCTGGTCGTGGCCACCAACACCTATTCGTTCGGCACCCCTGCGGGCATGTTCAGCAGCGCCGAGACCCAGCACGGCATCCACGCCGGCGACAAGGAAACGTCCGTGATGCTGGCACTGCGGCCCGATCTCGTGAACATGGCGCGGGCCGAAAATTTCCACTCCAGTGCCGAGGCGCTGGTCGAACAGACGCGGCACCTGTCGATCAACGCGCGCGCCAAGGTGGGCTGGCAGGTCCAGGACCTCAACCCGGCGGGTGCCTGCGGCGACGCGAGCATCGCCACCGCCGACAAGGGCTCCCATGTCGTCGAGCACGTGGCCGGGCACTTCATCGAGATGCTGCGGGACCTGCACGGCACCTCGGTCGATTGGCTGTCGCGGCAGCCGGCTTTCCACTGAGACCGCGGCCATGAACACCGCGACCGACCTCGCACCCGCCGCGCCGGCGACGAACTCGCCGGCGCTGGTTCAGATGATGCGCGTCAACAAGCGCTATTCGAACGGCACCGTCGCGCTGCGCGACATGTCGTTGACCGTGCACAGCGGCGAGTTCGTCAGCCTGCTGGGCCCGTCGGGCTGCGGCAAGAGCACGGCCCTGCGTATGCTGGCCGGCCTGCTCAGCCTGTCCTCCGGCGACATCCGCTGGCCGGGCCGCCCCGACGGAGCCAAGCGCAACCGCGACATCAGCTTCGTGTTCCAGGAGCCCACGCTGATGCCCTGGGCATCCGTGTTCGACAACGTCTACCTGCCGCTGCGGGTCGCCGGAACGCCGCGCGCGAGCGCGGCGCCCGACGTGAAGGAAGCGCTGGCCCTGGTGGGCCTGTCGAAGTTCGCCGACGTCTATCCGCGCGAACTGTCCGGCGGCATGAAGATGCGTGTGTCGATCGCGCGCGCGATGGTCACGCGCCCGCGGCTGCTGCTGATGGACGAGCCCTTCGCGGCGCTCGACGAGATGACGCGCGCCAAGCTGAACGACGACGTGCTGCGCCTGTGGAAGGAACGCGATCTGACGGTCGTCTTCGTCACCCACAACGTCTGGGAGGCCGTGTACCTGTCCAGCCGGGTCGTGGTGATGGCCGCTCGGCCGGGACGCGTGGTGGACGACATCCTCATCGATGCACCCTATCCGAGAGACGAAGCGTTCCGCACCTCGAAGCCCTATGCCGACTGGTGCGTTCGCGTATCCGCTTCCTTGCGAAAGACCCTGGGCCATGCCGACGTCGACCATTGACATCGATGACGCGAATGCGGACATCCCCGCGCTCAACCAAGCCGAGCAGCGGCGCGAGCGGCGCGAACGCCGGCTGACCGTCGCGGCCCCGCTGACGGTGCTGGTGGTGGCGCTGGCCGCCTGGGAGCTGTTCGTGCGCATCGGCCAGGTGCCGCACTACATCCTGCCCGGTCCCATCCTGGTGCTGCAGACGCTGTGGGAGAGCTGGCCGTCGCTGTCAACCTCGCTGATGTTCACGGCCAAGCTCACCCTGTCCGCGCTGGTCCTGGCGATCATCGGCGGCGTCGGGCTGGGCATACTTTTCGCGCTGTCCCGTTACGTCGAGGTGAGCCTGTTTCCGTACGCCGTGGTGCTGCAGGTCACGCCCATCATCGCCATCGCGCCGCTGATCATGATCTACGTGGACAGCACCATGGCCGCGCTGCTGATCTGCGCCTGGATCGTCGCGTTCTTCCCGATCCTGTCCAGCACCGTGATCGGGCTGCGCAGCGCCGACCACAACCTGCGCGATCTGTTGACGCTGTACGAGGCCAGTCCATGGCAACGCTTCAGCTACCTGCTGATGCCCTCGGCGCTGCCGTATTTCATGTCGGGCCTGAAGGTCTCGGGCGGGCTGGCGCTGATCGGCGCGGTGGTGGCCGAGTTCGTGGCCGGCGCCGCGGGCAAGGAAACGGGCTTGGCCTCGCGCATCTTCGAAGCCAGCTTCCGCAGCGAGGTCCCGCTGATGTTCGCGGCACTGCTGCTGGTGTCGCTGTGCGGGATCCTGATCTTTCTCATCACGAGCTGGATCTCGCATAAGGTGCTCGGCCACTGGCACGAGAGCGAACTGAAACGGGAACGATGATGACAGCCACTGGCGAACCCACCCCCATGGCGGCCGACGATCGCGCGCGAGCCCTCGCGGCGTTCGCGCGCGAAATCGAAGGCGTCGCCTGCCTCACCGATGCAAACGAGCTGCGAACCCGGGCGCGCGACTGCTACTGGTACAGCCCCGTGCTGGACAAGCTGCTGAGCGATTGCCGGGCCGACATCGTCGTCCTGCCGGCCACCGAGGAGGAGGTGGTGCGCGTGGCCGCCGCCGCGGCAAGGCATCGCCTGCCGCTGACGGTGCGCGGCGGCGGCACCGGCAACTATGGCCAGGCCGTTCCGCTGCAAGGCGGCGTGGTCCTGGATACGACGCAGTTGGACCGGATCCTGGCGATCGAGGATGGTCACGTGCGGGTGCAGGCCGGCGCACGACTCGAGGCGGTGCTGGACGCCGTGCGGCCCAGCGGCCAGCAGCTGATGATCTACCCGTCGACGATGGACATCGCCACCGTGGGAGGCTTCATCGCGGGCGGCTCGGCCGGCATCGGCTCGGCGCGCCACGGCATCCTGAAGGAGTCCGGCACCATGCGCTCGATGCGCATCGTCACCGTCGAGGAACAGCCGCGCATCCTCACCCTGAGCGGCGGCGAGGTCGAGCAGGTGCACCATGCCTGGGGCACCAACGGCATCATCGTCGAGCTCGATCTCGCGCTGGTGCCGGCCGTCGACTGGCTCCATTGCATCGCCCTGTTCCCGAGCTACCCCGACGTGATCGCCTTTGGCGCCGCCGTACTGAACAGCGACATCGACGTCTTCCTGCTCAGCGGCGTGGACCGCCGCTTCGCTCCCTACTACACCGACCTTCAGGACTATTTCGACGGCAGCGCGGATGCGATGTTCGCGCTGCTGAATCCGCGCGACCGCGAGCGTTTCGAGCAGATGGCCATCGCGCACGGCGGACGCGTCAGCCTTTGCATGACGCAGGCGCAACGGCTTCAGGCCGGGCTGCCGTCGGTGCACGAGTGCGCCTACAACCACACCACGCTGCGGGCGCTGAAATTCGATCGCGGGTGGACCTACTTGCAGGCCGTCGTCCCCCCGCCTTTCGACCCGGCGCTGATCGCCGCGCAGATGGAGCGCTACGGCGACGAGATGCTGATGCACCACGAGTTCGCACGCTATGCCGGTGGGCCGCGGCTGTCCGGTCTCGTGCTGGTGCAGTACCTCGACGAAGAGCGGCTGGAGGAGATCCAGGAAGAACTCGTGCGCGACGGCTGCCAGGTCATGAACCCGCACGTCTACGTGCTCGAGAGGAGCGGGCGCAAGCAGATGCACGCCGAGGACCTGGCGTTCATGCGCGACGTCGACCCGTACGGGCTGATGAATCCGGGAAAGATCCTGTCACCGGGTTGACCAGCGCAGTCGCCCCCACCACCCGCCGGCCACCGGCGTTTCACCCCTGTCCATCACGATCGAAGGAG
Source organism: uncultured Hydrogenophaga sp. (assembly GCA_964487025.1). Lineage (GTDB taxonomy): Bacteria > Pseudomonadota > Gammaproteobacteria > Burkholderiales > Burkholderiaceae_C > Hydrogenophaga. The sequence continues at coordinate 9,425 of CAZAPJ010000032.1, read as the reverse complement.
ACAAAATGATCTGCAAGTACATCAAGATGACGGCAATGGCCGCTTTGGCCGCCACGGCGCTGATGACCTCGGGCCTGGCGCAGGCGCAGCAGAAGGTGAATTTCGCGACCAACTGGAAAGCGCAGGGCAGCCATGGCGGCTTCTACCAGGCGGTGGCCGACGGCACCTACAAGCGCTACGGGCTGGACGTCGAGATTACCCAGGGCGGCCCTCAGTTCAGCTCGCGCCCGCTGCTGCTGGCCGGCAAGCTCGACCTGGTCATCCCGATCGGCATCATCGGCATGATGGAGGCCAACAAGGGCAAGCTGCCCACGACCGTGGTCGCCGCCTTCATGCAGAAGGATCCGACCTCGCTGATGGCGCACGCCGGCCAGTACAAGAATTTCGCGGACCTGAAGAATGCGAAGAACGTGTACGTGGCCAAGGCGAGCCAGTTCAGCTTCTGGCGGTGGCTGAAAGCCAACCACGGCTTCAGCGACGAGCAATACAAGCAATACAACTACGCCATGGCGCCGTTCCTGTCCGACAAGCGCGCGGTGCAGCAGGCCTATGCCACCGCCGAGCCGTTGTATCTGGCCAAGGACGGCGTCAAGACCGACGTGTTCCTGCTCGCCGACCAAGGCTGGGAGGCATACGCCAACCTGATCGAAGCGCGGCAGGACATGGTCGAGAAGAACCCGGAGCTGATCCAGAAGTTCATCGATGCCTCGGCCATCGGTTGGTACAATTACCTCTACGGCGGCGATCGCAAGGGCGCGTACGCGCTGATCAAGAAGGACAACCCGGAGATGACCGACGCCAAGCTGGACGAGGAAGTCTCCAAGCTCCAGGAGCTCGGTATGATCGATTCCGGCGAAGCGCTGGTCAAGGGCATCGGCACCCTGTCGCGCGAGCGTATGGCCCGATACACCAACGAGATGGTCAAGGCCGGCGTGTTCAAGGCCGGCGACATCGATTTGGACAAGCTGGTCACGGACCGCTTCGTCAACAAGGGGGTTGGCCTGGACGTCCGAGCCAAATTGGTCAAGTAAGCGTACATGGCCGATCCACGCACGCTGGCACTGGCCAGGCGCCGCGCGGAGATGATGGATCTCATCTCCGGTGCGGCGCTGGAGGAGTTCTCCCTGCACGGCCTGCGCGGGACGTCCACACAGACCATCGCCGAGCGTGTCGGCATCTCCAAGCAGCGGCTGCATTACTACATCGAAAGCAAGGAAGCGCTCTATGAGTCCATCCTGCGCCGCACGATGCAGCACTGGGGCTCGATCGGTCTGTACACCGAGGACGAGCAGATCGAACCGGCCGAGGCCATCACCCGGCTGATCCGGCGCAAGCTCGAGTTCACGTTCGACTACCCGCAGGTCTCGCGCCTGTTCAGCTACGAAGTGATGAGCGGCGGCCCTGTCATCCAGCAGCTCTGGCGCGAGACCGGCGGGACGGTCGATGCCGCGGTGCGCATCATCGCCAACTGGGTGCGTCAGGGCCGCATCGCGCCGATCGAGCCGATATTCCTGCTGTTCCACATCTGGGCCCTGACCCAGCACTACGCCGACTACGAGCCGCAGGTACGCTTCTTCACCGCCTGCCCCCCGGACCAGTCACTCGATCGCGAACGCATCTGCTCCGAGCTCACGCGTTTCGTGCTGCGCGGCGTGGGACTGCAGGACGCCACCACAACCACCGGCGGGCGGACGGCCACGCCCCGCCGCAAGACGGCATCCGGCCCGGTCGCGGCCTGATGGCGCGTCGGAGCCATACCGGTGACTGACCGTCAGTCACCCGTTGCGGCGACGGTATAATGCCGAGCTTCGCCGGATTAGCTCAGTTGGTAGAGCAGCTCATTCGTAATGAGAAGGTCGGGGGTTCGACTCCTCTATCCGGCACCAGTCAGCAAGCAGGCAAGCGGGTCAGTTGGTGAGCAACCAATGACCCGCTTTTCTTTTGGCTGCCGTATGCGGCGGCCGATGCAAGTGCATTCCCGTCTCAATGGTCGAAGCGGATCAAGGCTATCCGGCCTCCTCAGGCGCGAACGACATGTGCCCCATTCATTGATTATCAATAGATAAACAATAGAGAGCCTTAGAATCGCTCGATCGACCACCGACAGCGGGTTCCCCGTCAAGCATGAACGCATCGGCGCCTCCGACTGGCCGCGCTTCCAGCAGGCGGCGTCTTTCGCCTGAAAGCCGCGAGGAGCAGATCCTCCAGGCGGCGATTTCGTTCTTCGCCCGTCGCGGCTTCGAGGCGAGCACACGGGAGCTCGCGGCCGAAATCGGCATCACGCAGCCGCTGCTGTACCGGTACTTCTCCACCAAGGAAGCCCTGGTGGACAAAGTGTTCGAAGAGGTATTTCTGAGACGCTGGAATCCCGAGTGGGAGGAGTGGTTGGCCGACCGCGGCGTCCCCTTGGCCGATCGGCTCAAGCGTTACCTGAACGACTACGCCAGCTTCGTGCTCAAGGGCGAATGGATACGCATCTTCATTCACGCCGGGCTCAGCAGAAGCGGCATCAACCAGAAGTTCATCGCACGCCTGCGCGAGCGGCATTTTCTGGTGATCGCCCGAGAGTTGCGCGCCGAGTATGCGATTCCGGAGCCGCCGGACGAAGCCGCTGTGGAAGATGAGGTGGATCTCATCTGGGCGATGCACGCGAGCGTGTTCTACATCGGCGTCAGAAGATGGGTCTACGAGCTTCCGGTCCCGAAGGATCTGGACCGGGTCATCGGCCTGCGCGTCGATGCGTTTCTGGCCGGCGTGCCTGAGGTCCTGAGGCGTTCCCGGATGCGGCGGGATGTCGATCCCGGGACGACGGAACCACCGCTCGCGCCCAGGCCGCCACCCCGGCGCATGGCGCGCTGAGCCATCGGCCCCATGGCCATGCATTCCGCCCTTGCCGATGCAGCGCGGCCACGGTTGCACGAATCAATGTCCCCATTTACTATTGATCTTTTGATAATTAAAGGAGGCGCTCATGGGGATGAGGAAACTCGGCCACTATTCGATACGCACGAAAGACCTTGAGCGTTCGCTGAGGTTCTACGTGGACATCCTTGGACTGAGGACCGGATACAGGCCGCCCTTCGACTTTCCCGGCGCATGGCTTTATCTTCCAGACGACGATTCGGACTTCGGGGTCGTCCATATCATCGGCATCGACCCGGACGACCCCAGCGGCCTGCTCGAGTACATGGGAGACAAGCCGGACCTGGCGTTCGGATCCGCCAGCATCGACCATTTGGCGTTCCTGGCAACCGGTCTCGAAGAGATGCAAGCGCGTGCTCAGGCCGCCGGCGTCCCGTACCGGGAGCGCACAGTCCCCTCGCTGCACCTCCATCAGCTTTTCCTTGAAGACCCTTCGGGTGTCGTCATCGAGCTCAACTATCCCGCGTCCGAAGCCGCTGCATTGGCTTCCAAATCCGGGAAGGCGATGGAGGGCGCATGACCGCCAAGCGTTCCGCCATCGTGATCGGCGGGTCTTTGGGCGGGTTGCTCGCTGCCAACCTTCTTCATCGGGCGGGATGGGACGTGCACGTCTTCGAGCGCGCGGCCGCCGCCCTCGAATCGCGCGGCGCCGGTCTCGTGACGCACCCCGAAATGATGGACGTTCTGGCCAAAGCCGGCGTGCCCATCGAGTCGGACATCGGTGTCCGTGTCGAGTATCGCGTCGCCTTGGACAATCAGAATTCGCACGCCCTGACCCTGGCGTATCCCCAGGTGTTCACCGCCTGGAGCAAGCTCTACGAGCTGCTCAAGGCCGCCTTTCCCGTCGAACGCTACCACGCGGGAAAGAACCTGGTCGGGTTCAGTCAGGACGCGGCATCGGTTCGCGCCGAATTTCAGGATGGAGAAAGGGCGACGGCCGATCTCCTGATCGCCGCCGACGGGATTCGATCCAGGATCCGGCAGCACTTCCTGCCTCAGGTGCATCCCGAGTACGCCGGCTACGTGGCCTGGCGTGGCCTGGTGGACGAGGCGGCCCTTTCGCAAGCCGCGCAGAGCGAGCTGTTTCCCTATTTCGCATTTGGCCTGCCCGCAGGCGAGCAGATGTTGGGCTACCCGGTCGCCGGTCGCGCCAACAGCCTGGCTCCTGGGCGCCGCCGATACAACTTCGTGTGGTACCGGCCGGTTGAGCACGATGCGCTGGCGGATATGAACACCGACGCCGCGGGGCATCTCTGGCGGGACGGCATCCCCCCGCCCGCCATTCGACCCGATGTCATGGCCAGCGCGCGGGCCGCCGCTCGCGCGCTATTGCCGCCGCACTTCGCCGAGGTCGTGGAGAAAGCGGATCTCTTCTTCCAGCCGATCTTTGATCTGGAAAGCCCGAAGCTCGCATTCGATCGGATCGTGCTGCTTGGCGACTCTGCATTCGTTGCACGCCCGCATTGCGGAATGGGGGTGACCAAGGCCGCCGGCGATGCCGCCGCGCTTGTTCAGTGGCTCGATGCGGTTCAGCCCTGGGAAACGGCCCTGAGCGCCTATGAGACGCAACGCGTCGCCGTCGGGACCATGCTGGTGAGGCATGCGCGGGCGCTTGGGGCGTACATGCAGGCCCAGCTCAGCACGCCGGAGGCCGTCTTGCGCGAAACGGCGGTGCCCTTGGCGTGACTTGGCCATCTGAGACGCCCGTGCGCTCGACCCGCAGTCCAGCCAACCCATGCCGCCTAGCCGAGGCCGGACAGGGCCGGCGCCACGGCCCCGTCCGGCAGCGTCAAGCACGTTGCCCGGAAGACATTGCTCTCTGGGTCCGCGAGGACGGCCTGCCAGTTGCCGTAATACGTCGCGTAGGGCCCCTTGACCAGGGTACCGCCCCGCGCGACGGCCCGGGCGCATATGCTGTCCACGTCGGATGGTGTCTCCACTGTGAAGGTCGGGAAGACCGTCACGGCGTTCGGACCCGAGGGCGGTTTCCGGTCCCCGATCTGCAGGAGTGCATAAGCCGCCTGCGCATTGAAACCCAGTTCGCCGCCCGGCAGGGACAGCGCGCGATAGATCTCCGAGCGGTCTTCCTCGCGCTCGGGCCAGCCGAAAACCCCCTGATAGAAGTCCATCTGGGCTTGAATGTCGGCGCAAAGGATGTTGCAGCTCAGCTTCACGCGCCGGTGCCTCCGTAGGTCCTGGCGTACATCTCCTTCATGTGCTGGCCCACGGTGATGGGCTCGGTGTCGGCGTCCGCCATCGCCGCGCCGGGGTCAAGGCAGCTCGCGATGGGCGTGATCCGGGCCTCGTAGTCCAGGTCGGCGAAGAACGCGATCGAGAAACGGTGCTTGCCGTGGCTGTAGAGGTTGCGCACGCGGTGCGGGTTCGAGCGGTAGCGGCCATGGGTCCATCTGGGGATCATGTCGCCGAGGTTGACCACTAAGCTGTTGGCGACCGGCGGCGCGGCGACCCAGCGCCCGTCGGGCAAGCACACCTCCAACCCGCCATGGCCGTCCTGCGCCAGCACGGTGATGGCGCCCCAGTCCGTGTGCGCGCCGGCGCCGAAGGTCCGGCCGTCGGCGTTCCCGGGCTGGGGTGGGTAGCGCAGCATGCGCAGCGTCACCGCGGGCGCGTGGTCCAGGGCGGCAAAGTAGTCGCTCGGCAGGCCGAGCGACTGCGCGAGAAGCGCCATGAGGCGGGCGGCGAGTCCGCGCAGCGCATCCACGTAGCGCTCGCTGTGCGCTTGCAGCTCGGGCAGGCGCTTGGGCCATTGATTGGGCCCGTATGAAGGGTAGCCCTTGGCCACGTACGGATGGTCGAGCGGGTATTCGATGCCGCACTGGAAACTCTCCTTCAGGTCCGCCATGGCCGAGGCGTCCAGGGTCTGGCTGCCAAGGGTTTCATAGCCGCGCATCGCCCGGGACTGGTGGATCGACACCTCCGCTTTCTCGTGCGGCGCGAGTTCGAAGAACTGCCGCGACACCTCGAACTGGTCCTCGATCACCTCGGGCGGCACACCGTGCCCGATGACGTAGAAGAACCCGGGTCCGCGCGCCGCCTGCCCGATCTGCCGCACCACCCCGTCTTGGTCTTCCGGCAGGCGCGACAGGTCAATGATGGGAATGTCCATGGCGTCATCAAGCAACTGAGTGGCGTTCATGCTAGGGGCCATGGTGCGCTTTCCACAAGCATCGTTTTGGCCACATGGCGTCCCCTTTTCGAGAACGGTGGCCGACGACCTCATGGGGCCGCGGCCGGCGGCGCCTCGTCCGGCTCGCTGAGCCGATGGCCCCAGGCCGCCACGGTGTCGCGGATGAGCCGGGACACCATGCGGCTGGCGGCGGTGAGCTGCCCCAGCTTGGGCAGCGCCAGGGTGACGTGGCGCCGAAGGTCGGGCGCCACCACGCGCGAGACCTGCAACTGGCCGGCGCGCAGCTCGTCGGCGATGGAGAACGGGCCGAGCAGCGAATAGAGCCCGGGCGTGTGGGCGACCAGTTGCTTCTGTACCTTCAGCGAATCGGCTTCCACCTCGGCCTGCAGCGTGAAGCCCTTGCTGCGCGCGGTCTCGTCGAGCACGGCGCGCCAGTGGGCCGGGCGGCGCGGCAGCACCAGGCGCAGGCCTTCGAGGCGCGTGAAATCGTAGGTTTCGCCGCGCGTCAGCGGGTCGCCGGGCCGCGAGACCAGGAAGGTGCCCGCGGTGGCGAGCAGGTGCTCGTCGAGGCTGGACGGGCGCTGGTAGCGGAACAGCACCGCCATGTCGACCGCACCGGTGTCCAGCAGCGCATCGAGCTCGCCGCCCTGCCCTTCGCGGATGTTGAGGCGGATGCGCGGGTACTCCTCGCGCAGCCGCAGGAAGATGCGCGTCATGAGCGGGTGCGCCGCAGAGGGCAGGATGCCCAGCCGCACCTCGCCCATGGGCACGCCGGCGTCGGTGCGGATCTCGCTCATGAGCTGGTCGGTGTCGCGCAGCCAGGTGCGGATGCGCGCGGCGACGTGCTGGCCCAGTTCGGTCAGCACCACGCCGCGCCCGGTGCGGCGGAACAGCGCGCCGCCGCACTGGCGCTCCAGTTCGCCGATCTGGCGGCTGATGTGCGACTGCACCGTGTGGCGCTGCACCGCGGCCTTGGTGAAGCTGCCCAGTTCGGCCACTTCCAGGAACAGCCGGAAGTCACTCGGGTTCATGCGCGCCTCCTTGCACGAGACATGCCAACAAAGGCATGTCTGAAATCTCGGATTGGATTCTATTCAGATGGCAAACCGGCTCCTAGACTGCCGCCATTCCATACAAACCCCGCGCCGCCGATGGCGCGATCCGAGGAGCACAACCCATGCGCATTGCCAGTTTCCAGGCCGGCGGCCAGGCCACCTACGGCGTGGTCGACCCGACCACGGGCCACTACCGCCCGGCCCCCGAGGCCTTCGTCCGCCAGCATGCCGACCTCAAGGCCGTGCTGCAGGCCCGGGCGCTCGGCGCGCTGGCCCAGGCCGTGCAAGGCGCCCCGGCCCTGGCGCCCGATCAGGTGGCGCTGCTGCCGGTGATTCCCAACCCGGGCAAGCTGATCTGCGTGGGTCTGAACTACAAGACCCACGTGGCCGAAACCAAACGCGCCGACAGCGAGTACCCGTCGATCTTCCTGCGCTTCAACGACACCCTGGCCGCGCACGGCGAGACCGTGCTGCGCCCGGCCTTTTCCGAGCGCTTCGACTGGGAGGGCGAACTGGCCTTCGTGATCGGCACCGGCGGCCGCCACATCGCCAGGCAGGACGCGTTCGCGCACATCGCCGGCTACGCCTGCTTCAACGACGTGAGCGTGCGCGACTGGCAGCGCCACACGCACCAGTTCACGCCCGGCAAGAACTTTCCCGGCACGGCCCCCTTCGGCCCGGTGCTGGTCACGCGCGACGAGGTGCCGGACGTGGCGGCGCTGACGCTGGAGACCCGCGTCAACGGCCAGGTGATGCAGCACGCCAGCGTGGGCGACCTGATCTTCGACATCCCGACGCTGGTCGAATACATCTCGCGCTTCACGCCGCTCTCGCCGGGCGACGTGGTGGCCACCGGCACCCCCGGCGGCGTGGGCGACCGGCGCGAGCCGCCGCTGTACATGAAGGACGGCGACGTGGTCGAGGTCGAGATCACCGGCCTGGGCGTGCTGCGCAACCGCATCGGCACGGCGGCCTGAGCCCGGAGCGCAGCACCATGAGCCAGCACACCCCCCAGCTCCGCATCGCCGTCGACATCGGCGGCACCTTCACCGACATGGCGGCGTTCGACGAAGCCTCCGGCCGGCTGCTGTTCGGCAAGGCCTTGTCCACGCACGGCGAACTGGTCAACGGCATCCAGGCCACCATCGACAGCGCCGGCATCGACTGGCGCGACGGCCACCTGTTTCTGCACGGATCGACGATCGCGATCAACACGCTGCTGGAGCGCAACGGCGCCCACACCGCGCTGCTGATCACCGAGGGCTTCCGCGACATCTACGAGATCGGCCGCGTGAACCGGCCCGACGCCTACAACCTGTTCTTCAACAAGCACCAGCCGCTGGTGCGCCGCTCGCTGCGCTACGAGGTGGCCGAGCGCCTGCGCGCCGACGGCAGCACGCACAAGCCGCTGGACGAGGACGCGGTGCGCGAGCTGGCGCGCGAACTCAAGGGCCAGCGCGTGGAGGCCGTGGCCGTGCTGCTGCTGCACTCCTACCGCAACCCGCGGCACGAGCAGCGCGTCAAGCAGATCCTGCTGGAGGAAATGCCGGACGCCTTCGTCTGCGCCTCGCACGAGCTGAGCCAGGAGTACCGCGAGTTCGAGCGCGTCTCCACCGCGGTGGCCAACGCCTACGTCGGCCCGCGCGTCTCGGCCTATCTGGGCCAGCTGGAGAACCACCTGGCCGGCAAGGGTTTTCACGGCGACTTCTACATCGTGCAGTCGACCGGCGGGCTGTTCCCGGTCGAGCACGCCAAGGTCGGCTGCGTGCGCATGCTCGAATCCGGCCCGGCGGCCGGCGTGATCGGCGCGCAGGCGATCTGTGCGCAGCTCGGCATGGGCGACGCGATCGCGTTCGACATGGGCGGGACCACGGCCAAGGCCGGCGTGATCAGCGAAGGCCGCCCGCTCACCACCGGCTCGGCGCTGATCGGCGGCTACGAGCGCGCGCTGCCGATCCAGATCCCGATGATGGACATCCACGAGGTCGGCACCGGCGGCGGCTCGATCGCGCGCGTGGAGACCGGCAGCGCGCTGCGCGTGGGCCCGCAGAGCGCCGGCTCCATCCCCGGTCCGGTGGCCTACGGCCGCGGCGGCACCGAACCGACCGTGACCGACGCCAACCTGGTGCTGGGCCGGCTGGACAAGGACAACTTCCTGGGCGGCGAGCTCAAGCTGGACCTGGAAGGCTGCCAGCGCCAGATGGCCGAGCGCGTGGCCGGCCCGCTGGGCCTGGACCCGACCGAGGCGGCCGACGGCATCCTGCGCATCGCGGTGACGCAGATGTCGCACGCGGTCAAGG
>CAZAPJ010000031.1:0-50489 GCA_964487025.1 uncultured Hydrogenophaga sp. | reverse complement strand
GGTGGCTGTCCTTGTCGGCGAAGCGGTTGATCTTGTCTTCCACGCTCGGGCAGTAGCGCGGGCCCACGCCCTCGATGCGGCCGGTGAACATCGGGCTGCGGTCGAAGCCGGCGCGGATGATCTCGTGCGTGCGCGGGTTGGTGTGGGTGATCCAGCACGGCACCTGGCGCGGGTGCATGGCCGGCCAACCCAGGAAGCTGAACACCGGCACCGGGCGGTCTGCATTCATGCCGCCGGGCACGCCGTCGCCCGGCTGCTCGGTGCACTTCGACCAGTCGATGCTGCGCCCGTCCAGCCGCGGCGGTGTGCCGGTTTTCAAACGGCCTTGCGGCAGTCGCAGCTCCTTGAGCCGTGCCGAGAGCGACACCGCCGGCGGATCCCCCGCCCGCCCGGCCGCGTAATGGTTCAGGCCAACGTGGATCTTGCCGTCCAGGAAGGTGCCGGCGGTCAGCACCACCGCACGCCCCCGGAAGCGAATGCCCACTTGCGTCACAGCGCCCGTCACCCGGTCGCCTTCAACCATCAGGTCGTCCACCGCCTGCTGGAACAGCCAGAGGTTCGGCTGGTTTTCGAGGCGGCGGCGGATCGCGGCCTTGTAGAGCAGCCGGTCGGCCTGGGCGCGCGTGGCGCGCACCGCCGGGCCCTTGGAGCTGTTGAGGATGCGGAACTGGATGCCGCCCTCGTCGGTGGCCAGCGCCATCGCGCCACCGAGCGCGTCCACCTCCTTGACCAGATGCCCCTTGCCGATGCCGCCGATCGACGGGTTGCAGCTCATCTGCCCCAGCGTCTCGATGTTGTGGGTCAGCAGCAGCGTGGCGCAGCCCATGCGCGCGGCCGCCAGCGCGGCCTCGGTGCCCGCGTGGCCGCCGCCGACGACGATGACATCGAATTCCTGGGGGTAGAGCATGGCGGGTGCGGGTCCTGGTCGGGCGGGTCTCGGGCGTTCGGGGCCCCCGGCACGGCCGGGGCAACCCGCGATTTTCCCACCGTTGGGCGCTTTGCGCACGGCCGGCGCATGGAGCGCCCATCACAATCGGGCCATGCCCGCCGCCACGCCCCTGGCCGCCCATCTGGCCGCCGCCCTCGGCCCCCTGCCCGAACCCTTGCAGGCCGTCTGCGGCCAGGGCCGCCGCCTAGCCCTCGGCAAAGGCGAGGCGCTGCTGCGTGCAGGCGAGCACTGGCGCCACCTGTGGTGGGTGGAACACGGCTGCCTGCGGCTGCACTACCTGGACCGCCAGGGCCAGTCGTCCAACAAGAACTTCTACCTCGACGGCGCCATGCTCTGGCCCATCACGCCCCACCTCGCCCACGAGCCGGCGGCGTTCTGGGTCAAGGCCTTCGCGCCCGGCCACGTCTGGGCCGTGCCCTGGTCCGCCTGGCAAGCCGCCGCCGCCGGACACCCGCCCTGGCAGGCGCTGGAACGCCGCGTCCTCGCCAGCCTGCTGCAAGACAAGATGCGCCGCGAGCAGCGCTTCCTCCAGCGCACCGCCACCGAACGCTACCTGGATCTGGCCGCCGAACACCCCGACTGGCTGCGCCGCATCCCGCTGCGCCACCTGGCCACCTACCTCGGCGTGACCGACGTCGCGCTCTCGCGCATCCGTCGCCGCCTGGTCTGAACCCGGATCAAGGCGCCGCGCGCCGGCCGGCCTTACCGTAGGGGACGACCATCACCGGAGTCCCCCGCATGCCGCAGCCGCCCCGTTCTTCCCGCCCCGCTTTCCCGCCCGCCAGCGCCGTTTCCAGCACCGTTTCTCTCTGGGCCCAGTTCGCCACCGTGCTCGCGCTGGGCCTCATGGCCGGCTTCTTCTCCACCTACAGCGCCAACGTCAACCTCGCCACGCGCGAACTCGACGGCCCCACCTACGCCCTGGTGCAGTCCGCCTTCAACCGCCACGTGCGCCACGCGCTGTTCTTCGCGGCCTTCTTCGGCCCCGTACCGCTGGGCCTGCTCGGGCTGGCCGCCGCCTGGCGCGAACGGGCCCGGCCCTGGTGGCGCCTACTCGCGTGCGTCGTCGTCGCCTACGCGCTGGGCATCGTGCTCTTCACCCGCGAAGTCAACCTGCCCCTGAACCATCTCACCGAATCCTGGACGCCCGCCACCCTGCCCGCCGACTGGGCCGACACCCGCGACGCCTGGAACCGCGCCAACCTGTTCCGCGCCCTCCTGAGCACCGCCCTGTTCTCGGCCAGCCTGTGCACCCTGGCGCTGCGCCTGCGCAGGGGCACCGCGGCCCCGGCGGCAACCCGGTAGCCGCGAGGTAACCGCGACAATGGCGGCCATGCCGCCGTCCTTCGCCGCCGCCACCACGCGAAACACCGCCATGGCCTGCCGGCCGCGCTGCGCGGCCTGCTGCATCGCGCCCTCCATCACCTCGGCGCTGCCCGGCATGCCGGCCGGCAAGCCCGCGGGCGTGCGCTGCCCGCACCTGACCGCCAGCCTGGCCTGCGGCCTGTTCGGGCGGCCCGAACGCCCGGCCGTCTGCGCCGGGCTGCAGCCCAGCCGCGAGATGTGCGGTGACTCGCGCGAGCACGCCCTGGTCTGGCTCACGCGCCTGGAGCACCTGACGCGCCCGGGCGGCCCACACCCATGAGCCAAGCCACCCGCATGGGCCGCGGACCCAGGCGGGGCGGGGCCAGGGCTACCCCTCGCGTGCGAAGCGGGCCATGCCTTCGAGCACGGTGCGCAGGCGCACCAGCTCGCGCGAGCCGTCCAGCCGCCGCGACCAGGCCGCCAGCCGGGACACGCGCGTGAGCCGCGGCAGCAGGTGGACGATGAAGCCGCGCAGGTCCGGCGCGGACCGCCCGCTCGCGGCGGCCGCGGCTTGCCCCGCGTCGTCGTAGGCCTGCAGCACGGCCTGCACCGCGGCCGGCCCGAGCGGCTGCAGGTAGCGCGCCAGCGACAGCAGGAGCTGCAGCACGTCGTACACCTGCACCGTGGCCAGCGCCATGCCCGGCAGCAGGCGCTCCTCGAAGTCCAGCCGGGCGAAGCGCCCGCCGTCCCAGGCGATGTTGCGGATCTGCGCGCCGCCGTGCCACTGGCCGCGCGCATGGAAGCCGGCCAGGTCGGCGCTGGCCGCGCACATCAGGGCCAGCCGCCCGGCCTCGGGCATGCGGTGCAACTGGTGGTCCAGCGTGTCGCCGACGTCGCCGGTGGTCAGCGCATGGCCATCGAAGGCCAGCACCGGCGGCACGTGCTCGCCCGCCGCGGCCAGCGCGCACAGGCGCTCATGCTCGTAGGCCAGCAGCGCCGCGCCATCGGTCTGGCGAGCCGCGCGCCAGGGCACCGGCACGCCCACGAAATGCGCGAACAGCCAGATGCCCATCGACTTGCGCAGGCTGCGCAGCGGCCGGTCGGCGGTCTTGGTCCAGGTCTTGGACGCGGAGGGGAAAGCGGCAATGGGGTTCAACGGAGCGCATTATCCCGTTTGATGACAGGTTCAAGTCACACCGGAGCCAACGAGCAAGATCCCAAAGACCGCTCCAGCGGGCCCTCACCCCAACCCTCTCCCAGAGGGAGAGGGAGTGAAGAAGCCAAGAAGCCCAGAGACAGCGAGGGTCCGGCTCCGCCGGCCCGAGCTGTCGTCCCCCCTCCAAGCGCCGCGCAGCGGCGCGCCAGAGAGGGGGGAAGCGCCGAAGGCGCGCAGGGGGGCGTTCACTGCCCTCGGCGCAGGGGGGAGTCCACTCTGATCCACGTCGTTTTCATCTCGGTGTACTTGTCGAACGCGTGCAGCGACTTGTCCCGCCCGACGCCGCTCTGCTTGAAGCCGCCGAACGGCACGGTGATGTCGTCCTCGTCGTACTGGTTCACGTGCACCGTGCCGGCGCGCAGGGCGCGCGCCACGCCGTGCGCCTTGTCGATGTCGCGCGTCCACACCGCGGCCTGCAAGCCGTAGATGTTGTCGTTGGCCTGCTTCACCGCGTCGGCCGCGTCGGTGAAGGACAGCACCGAGAGCACCGGGCCGAAGATCTCCTCGCGCGCGATCGCCATGTGGTTCTTCACGCCATCGAAGATGGTGGGCAACACGTAGCAGCCGCCCTTGACCGGCTCGGCCGCCTCGCCGCCCGCGAGCAGCTTGGCGCCCTCGGCCTTGCCCGCCTCGATGTAGCGCAGCACCGTGTCCATCTGCACTTTGTCGACGATGGCACCCATGACCGTGTCCTTTTCCAGCGGATTGGCCGGCTGGTACTGCGGCACGAGTTGGAGCGCCTTCTCCAGGAAGGCGTCCTTGATCGTGGCCTCGACGAACAGGCGCGAAGGCGCGTTGCAGCTTTCGCCCTGGTTGAAGAACACGCTGCCCACCGCCGCCTCCACCGCGCGGTCCAGGTCCGGGCAGTCGGCGAACACGATGTTGGGCGACTTGCCGCCGAGCTCGGTCCAGGCGCGCTTGAGGTTGCTCTGGCCGGCCATCACGTGGATCTGCTTGCCTACGCGCGTGCTGCCGGTGAAGGCGATGCCGTCCACGTCCATGTGCCGCGCGAGCGGGCTGCCGGCCTCGGGGCCGAAGCCCGGCACCACGCTGAACACGCCGGGCGGGATGCCGGCGGCCAGCGCGAGCTCGGCCAGGCGCAGCGCGGTCAGCGGGCTCTTCTCGCTCGGCTTGAGCACCACCGAATTGCCGGCGGCGAGCGCGGGCGCGATCTTCCAGGCCGCCATGATCATCGGGTAGTTCCAGGGCACGATCACGCCCACCACGCCGAGCGGCTCGCGCGTGATCAGGGCCAGCGCGGTGTCGGGCGTGGGCGCGATCTGGTCGTACACCTTGTCCACCGCCTCGCCGTACCAGCGGATGCAGTTGGCCGCGCTGGCCGCGTCCACCGAGCGCGCGTAGCGCACCGGCTTGCCCATGTCGAGCGTCTCGGTCAGCGCGAGCGCGCCGGCGTGCGCCAGGATCTGCTCGGCGAACGCGATCATCACGCGCTTGCGCTTGGCTGGCGGCAGGCCGGCCCAGCGCCGGTCCTCGAACGCGGCGCGCGCGGCGGCCACGGCGGCGTCGACGTCGGCCTCGCCGCAGCGCGCCACCGCGGTGAGCAGGCGGCCGTCCACCGGCGAAAGGCAGTCGAAGGTCTGGCCGCTGCGCGCGGCCACGCGCTCGCCGTCGATGAAGGCGCGGCCGTCGAAAGTCAGGGGGTCGGTCATGGCATCGGTCTCCAGGCTGCTCAGCTTCTCGTGGCGGCGGCGATCTCGCGTTCGCGTTTGCGGGTGGCGCGCGCCACCCACACCGCGTAGCCCACGATCACGACCGTCACGGTGGTGATCAGCAGCGTGGCGGCGGCGTAAATGGTCGGGTTGATGCCGCGGCGCGCGTAGCCGAAGATCACCTGGGGCAGGGTGTTCACGCCCGGGCCGGAAAGGAATTCGGCGATCACCACGTCGTCGAACGAGAGCGTGAACGCGAGCAGGAAGGCGGCCAGGATGGCCTGGAAGATGTTGGGCAGCGTGACCAGGAAGAACACCTGGTGCGGCCGCGCGCCCAGGTCCATGGCGGCCTCCTCGATCGAGCGGTTCATCTCCAGCAGGCGCGACTGGATCACCACCATGCCGTACGCCATGCCCAGCAGGGTGTGGCCCAGGATGATGGTGAGCAGGCCGCGCTGCGGCCAGCCGAAGGCGTTCTGCGCGCCCACGAACAGCAGCAGCAGCGACAGGCCAATGATCACCTCGGGCATCACCAGCGGCGCGTTCACCATGCCGGAGAACACGGTGCGGCCCAGGAAGCGCCGGTAGCGCACCAGCACGAAGGCCGCGAACGTGGCCAGCACGGCCGAGAGCAGGCCGGTGATGGTGGCGATCTTGAGCGAGAGCCAGAAGCCTTCGACGATCTTGGTGTCGCGCGTGAGCGCCTCGTACCAGCGCAGCGAAAACCCGGTGAAGCGCGCGTCCTGCCGCGTGCTGTTGAACGAGAACACGACCATGAACAGCAGCGGCAGGTACAGGAAGGCGAACACCAGCGCGAGCCAGAACTTGCCGAAGTGCCTTTCCAGCAAGGCTTTCATTTCTCCTCCCCGGTGTGGTGGTAGTAGACCGCCAGCGGGATCACGATCAGCGCGATCATCACCACCGCGAGCGCCGTGGCCTTGGGCCAGTCGTTGGCGGTGAACATCTCGTCCCACACCACGCGGCCGATCATCAGGTTCTCCGACCCGCCGAGCAGCGAGGGAATCACGAACTCGCCCACGCAGGGAATGAACACCAGCATGAAGCCGGCCACGATGCCGGCCTTGGACAGCGGCACGGTGACCAGCCAGAACGCCTTGAACGGCGTGGTGCCCAGGTCGTAGGCGGCCTCCAGCAGACGGAAGTCCATCTTCACCAGGTTGGCGTACAGCGGCAGCACCATGAAGGGCAGGTAGACGTAGGTCATGCCGATCAGCATCGACACGTTGGTGTAGAGCATGTGGATCGGCTCGTCGATCAGGCCGACCGCCATCAGGAAGCGGTTGAGCACGCCCTGGTCGGCCAGGATGCCCTTCCAGGCGTAGACGCGCAGCAGGAACGAGGTCCAGAACGGCAGCATCACCATCAGCAGCAGCGCCGGGCGGATGCCAGCCGGCGCGCGGGCGATGAAGTAGGCGAACGGGTAGCCGATCGCCAGGCACAGCAGCGCGGTGCACAGCGCGTACCCGATCGAGCGCACGTAGGCGTCGATGTAGAGCGTGCGGAACCACGGCGCGCCCTCGGCCACGCGGAAGATCGAGAGGTAGTTCTCGTACTTCAGGTGCAGCACCCCGTTCGCGTCCCACAGCGGCTTGAACGGGCTGATGTCCGCGCCCATGTCGACGAAGCTGATGTACAGCAGGATCAGGAACGGCAGGAAGAAGAAGACCAGCAGCCATGCATAGGGCACGCCGATCACGAAGCGCTTGCCGGGGATGGGGACCGAAGCCATTTTGGAGTCCTGTCGTTCTGTAGGTTCACCGAACACTCAAAGGCCAGGGGCGCGGAGGAACCGGCTCCGCCGGGCCTCTCGCGCCGTCCCCCCTTCCAGGGGGGAAGCCGCGCAGCGGCGCAGGGGGGTCATTCCTTCATTCCCTCAGCACGATGCCGGCCGTGTCGCTCCACCAGAAGTTCACGTCGTCCTCCCAGGTGATGTCGGACAGGTCGTGGCGCGAGGTGTTGGCCTCGGTGATCTTCACGCGCTGGCCGTTGCTGGCCTGCACGATGTAGGTGTTGTAGGAGCCGAAGTACGCGACCTCCTTGACCCGGCCGCGGAACACGTTGGGCCCGGCGCCGGCCGGCGGCTGCTGCTTGCCGACCGCGATCTTCTCCGGCCGCACCGCCAGCGCCACCGGCATGCCCAGCGTGCCGGGCATGCCGTGGCCGACGTGGATCTCGCCGATGCCGCTGTCCACCGCGCAGCGGTCCGGCTCGTCCACGCTGAGCTGGCCCTCGAACAGGTTGACGTTGCCGATGAAGTCGGCCACGAAACGGTTCACCGGGTGCTCGTAGATCTCTTCCGGCGAGCCCACCTGCAGCACGCGCCCCTTGCTCATGATGGCGATGCGGCTGGCCATGGTCATGGCCTCTTCCTGGTCGTGCGTGACCATCACGCAGGTCACGCCCACCGACTCGATGATGTTGACCAGCTCGAACTGGGTCTGCTCGCGCAGCTTCTTGTCCAGCGCGCCCAGCGGCTCGTCGAGCAGCAGCAGCTTGGGCCGCTTGGCCAGGCTGCGCGCGAGCGCCACGCGCTGCTGCTGCCCGCCCGAGAGCTGGTGCGGCTTGCGCTTGGCGTACGGCGTGAGCTGCACCAGGGCCAGCATCTCGTCGGTGCGGCGCGCGACCTCGTCCCTGGGCAGGCCTTCGCGCTTCAGGCCGAACGCGACGTTCTCCCAGATGTCCAGGTGCGGGAACAGCGCGTACGACTGGAACATCATGTTGACCGGCCGTTCGTAGGGCGGCATGGCCGCCACGTCCTGCCCGCCGAGCAGGATGCGCCCCGAGGTGGGCTTCTCGAAGCCCGCCAGCATGCGCAGCAGGGTGGACTTGCCGCAGCCCGAGCTGCCCAGCAGGGCGAAGATCTCGCCCTTGCCGATGGACAGCGAGACCTCGTCCACCGCCAGCGCGTCGTCGAAGCGCTTGACCAGTTTCTCGGTCACCAGGAAACCCGCTGCCGCCCCCGCCTTCGTCGTCGTGTCTGCTGCCATGTTGAGATCCGTCGTGCGTTAGGGCCTGTTCACACTCATTTTCCAAGTGCGAACGGGGTGGATAAAGCGCCAATCTAGGCGCACGGCGACGGCCAGACTGGGCGTCTGGCCTAGGCGGGCAACGACGAGTGGCGCTTTATCCACCCCGTTCCCTGCGGGTTGCGATCAAAAAGGCCATGCGCCGCGTTGCGAAGCCTCGCCGGGCCGCCCGGCCCGTCTGCGTTTCGCGCCTTGCGCATAGCCTTTTTGAATCGCAACGCATCTTGGAAAATGAGTGTAAACAGACCCTAAACGGCGAGGGCCGTTCGACCCGCAGGAAGAACAGCCCTCGCAAGCCCGTGCGGCAATGGGTTACCGGCCGCGCTTGAAGGCGTTGTAGGTCTCGTTGACCACGCTGGCGATCTCGTTGGAGAAGCCCCCGGTGGGGATCAGGCGCGCGGTGTCCTCGGGGCCGAGGAAGATGGTCTTGTTGTTCTTGACCTCGTCCTTGATCTGGTCGAGCGCGGCCTTGTTGCCGGTCGGGTAGTTCATCTCGTTGGCCATCGCCGCCGCGTTCTCGGCGCGCAGGAAGAAGTCGATGAACGCATGGGCGTTGTTCGGGTGCTTGGCGTCCTTGGGGATCGCCATGGTGTCGATGAACACCAGGCCGCCGCCGGTGGGCAGCAGCGGCACGATCTCGTCGGTGCCGCCGGTCTCCTTCACGCGGTCGGCGGCGATGTTGATGTCGCCCGACCAGCCGACGAAGGCGCAGGCCTTGCCGCCGGCGATGTCGTCGATCATGGTGCTGGAGAACAGGCGCACGTCGCGGCGCACCTTCATGAGCATCTCGGCCGCGGCCTTGAAGTCCTCCGGGTTCTCGCTGTAGGGCGGCTTGCCCACGTAGTGCAGCGCCACCGGCAGGATCTCGCTGGGCGAATCCAGGTAGGCGATGCCGCACGAGCGCAGCTTGCTGGAGTACTGGGGGTTGAACACCAGGTCCCAGGCGTTCCCGGGCATGGGCATGCCGCCCAGCGCCTTTTCCACCTTCTGCTTGTTGATGCCGACCGTGGTGAAGCCCCAGCCCCAGGGCACGAAGTACCGGTTGCCCGGGTCGACGCCGGCGATCTTCTGCATGAACTCGGGGTCGAGGTTGCCGTAGTTGGCGAGCTTGCTCTTGTCGATCGGCTGGTACAGGCCGCCTTCGATCTGCTTCTTGCCGAAGCCGGCCGTGGGCACCACGATGTCGTAGCCGGAGTTGCCGGCCACCAGCTTGGCGTGCAGCGCCTCGTTGTTCTCGAAGGTGTCGTAGTTGACCTTGATGCCGAATTCCTTCTCGAAATCCGAGACCATGTTCTCGGTGATGTAGTCCGGCCAGTTGTAGATGTTGAGGACTTTCTCGTCGTCCAGCACCGGGCCGGCCGGTGCGGCGGGGGCCGCCGCGGCCGCCGGTGCCGGTTCCGCGGGAGCCGCGACCGGCTCCTCCTTCTTGCCACAGGCGGCCAGCAACAGCAGCGCTGCCGACATCGCGAGGACCACAACGTGCTTCTTCATGGTGTTGCTCACTCCAAGGAATAAAGACCAGCATTGGTTCGACCAGGCCCCAACAGCCCGGCCGGACGGGTCCCCGCCAACGCTCGCACGAACCCACCGGCCCTGCGAGCTAGCAATTTCCAGACCCGGTGTTTCTCGCCTTCCCGCGCCACCCGCAGGCCGCGGGACGCGGCAGCGGACATTCTATTCAAGCGGCAACGTGCCCGGCCGCGCGCAGATCGTCCAGCGTGGCGTCCAGGCACTGGCGCACCAGCGCCACCATCTCGTCGACCTGGGCGCGCGTCATCACCAGCGGCGGCGCGACGATCATGCGGTCGCCCACCGCGCGCATGATCAGGCCGTTGCGGAAGCAGTGGCCACGGCAGACCATGCCCACCGCCAGTGCCGGGTCGAACGGGGTGCGGCGGGCCTTGTCCTGCACCAGCACCAGCCCGGCCACGAAGCCGCAGGTCTCGGCCGCGCCGACCAGGGGGTGCCCGGCGAGCGCGCCGAAGCGCTCGGCCAGGTAGGGGCCGGTGTCGTCCCGCACGCGCTCGACCAGCCGCTCGCGCGCCATCAGCTCCAGGTTGGCCAGCGCCACCGCGCAGGCCATCGGGTGGCCGCTGTAGGTGTAGCCGTGGTTGAACTCGCCGCCGCGCTCGATCAGCGCCTGCGCCACGCGCTCGCCCACCAGCACCCCGCCCAGTGGCACGTAGCCGCTGGTCACGCCCTTGGCGAAGGTCACCAGGTCGGGCCGGATGCCGAACTTCTCGTACGCGAACCAGTGGCCCAGGCGGCCGAAGGCGCAGATCACTTCGTCGCTGATGAGCAGGATGCCGTACCGGTCGACGATGCGCTGGACCTCGGGCCAGTAGGTGTCGGGCGGGATGATCACGCCGCCGGCGCCCTGCACCGGCTCGGCGATGAAGGCCGCCACCCGGTCGGGGCCGAGCTCGAGGATCTTCTCTTCCAGCCAGCGCGCCGCGCGCAGGCCGAAGTCGTCCCGGCTCTCGCCCTCGCGCGCGTCCTCCCAGTGGTGCGGCTGCCCGATGTGCACGATGCCGGGGATCGGCAGGTCGCCCTGCGCGTGCATGCCGTCCATGCCGCCGAGCGAGGCGCCGGCCATGGTCGAGCCGTGGTAGGCGTTGTGGCGGCTGATGATGACCTTGCGCTGCGGCTGGCCCATCAGGTCCCAATAGCGCCGCACCAGGCGCACGTTGGTGTCGTTGGCCTCGCTGCCGCTGGAGGTGAAGAACACATGCTGGAACGACCGCTCGCCGGCCTTGGGCGCGAGCGCGGCCAGCTTCGCGGCCAGCTTCACGGCCGGCACGTTGGTGGTCTGGAAGAAGCTGTTATAGTAGGGCAGCGTCATCATCTGCTGGTACGCCGCATCGGCCAGCTCCTTGCGGCCGTAGCCGGCGTTCACGCACCACAGCCCGCTCATCGCGTCGAGCACCTTTTTCCCCTCCGAGTCCCAGACGTAGATGCCATCCGCGTGGGTCATCACGCGCGCGCCGCGCGTGGCGAGGTCGCCGTGGTCGGTGAAGGGATGCAGGTAGTGCGCGCTGTCGAGCGCCTGGATGGCCTGGGTGTCGTGCTGCTGTTCGCGCTGCACCAGCGCAGGCGGAGCGATCAGGGGAGTAGGGGACATGGTGGTTGAGCGTTGAGGGTTCAGCGTTGAGCGAGGAGCAGAGAGGATTCACGCCGAACGCTCAACGCCCAACGCAAAACCCGGCCGATCAGACATGCAGCAGCAGGTGTTCGCGCTCCCAGGGCGAGATCACCTTCATGAACTCGTCGAACTCGAGCTCCTTGATCTCGGTGTAGATGGTGATGAACTCGTGGCCCAGCACCTCGTGCAGGTCGGGCTCGCGGCGCAGCCAGTCCAGCGCCTCACCCAGGCTGCGCGGCAGCGCGTAGGGCGAGAGGTAGGCGTCGCCCTTCATCTCGGGCTTGGGCTTGATCTTGTTCTTCATGCCCAGGTAGCCGCAGGCCAGGGTCATGGCCATGGCCACGTAGGGGTTGGCGTCGGCGCCGATCACGCGGTTCTCCACCCGGCGCGCCTCGGGCGAGGCGATCGGCGAGCGGATGCCCACGGTGCGGTTGTCGTAGCCCCACTCGATGTTGATCGGCGCCGCCGTGTGGCGGCTCAGGCGCCGGTAGCTGTTCACGTACGGCGCCACCAGCGCCATCGCGGCCGGGATGTAGCGCTGCAGGCCGCCGATGAAGTGGAAGAACGCCTCGGCAGGCGAGCCGTCGGGGTTGCTGAAGAGGTTCTGGCCGGTTTCCTTGCGCAGCACGCTCTGGTGCATGTGCATGGCGCTGCCCGGTTCGCCCGCGATCGGCTTGGCCATGAAGGTAGCGTACATGTCGTGGCGCAGCGCGGCCTCGCGCACCGTGCGCTTGAAGAAGAACACCTCGTCGGCCAGGCCCAGCGGGTGGTCGTGGAAGAAGTTGATCTCCATCTGGCCGGCGCCGATCTCGTGGATCAGCGTGTCCACGTTCAGGCCCATCAGGTTGCAGTACTCGTAGATCTCCTCGAACAGCGGGTCGAACTCGTTGACCGCGTCGATCGAATAGGCCTGGCGCGAGGTCTCGGCGCGCCCGCTGCGGCCGATCGGCGGCTTGAGCGGGGTGTTCGAATCCGTGTTGCGCGCGGTCAGGTAGAACTCCAGCTCGGGCGCGATCACCGGCTCCCAGCCCTCGGCCTCGTACAGGCCGCAGATGCGCCGCAGCACGCTGCGCGGCGCGTACGGCACCAGCTCGCCCTTGCGGTCGAAGCAGTCGTGGATCACCTGCGCGGTCGGGTCGGTGGCCCAGGGCACGATGCGCACCGTGCTCGGGTCGGGGCGAAGCTGCATGTCGCGGTCGGTCGGCTCGACCACGTCGTAGTACGGCCCGCTGGGCGGCTGCTCGCCGGTCACGCTCATGGCCACGATCGCGTGCGGCAGCCGCATGCCGCGGTCCTCGGTGAACTTCTCGCGCGGCAGGATCTTGCCGCGCGCCACCCCGGTGAGGTCGGGCACCAGGCATTCGACCTCGGTCACGCGGTGCTGGTTGAGCCAGCTCTCCAGTTCATTGAAATTCTTCGGGGCGCTCATGCCGGTTCGGGTCCTCGGGGTGGGTGGTGGTGATCATGCCGCCTGGCTGCGCGCCAGGTCGCTGGCCTGCAGCCGCACGCTGCGCCGCTGCCGGCAGGCGCGGCCGAACGCCTCGAAGATCGCGGCGTAGAAAGGGGTTTCCCAGCAGCGCCATTCCGGGTGCCACTGCATCGCGTGGGCGAAGGTGCGCGCGCCCTGCACGGCGAAGGCCTCGATCAGCCCGTCCGGCGCCCAGGCCAGCGGCACCAGGCCCGGCGCCAGCCGGGCGATGCCCTGCCCATGCAGGGAGTTGACCTGCGCCTCGGTCCCGCCGGCCCACTCGGCCAGCGCGCTGCCCTCGGCGATGCGCACCGCATGGCGCGGCGCGTACTGCTCGTCGGGCGGCGCCGTCTTGGGCTCGCGGTGGTCCATCATGCCCGGCACCTCGTGCACCCGCTGGTACAGCGCACCGCCCAGCGCCACGTTGATCTCCTGGAAGCCGCGGCAGATGCCCAACAGCGGCACGCCCTGGTGCACGCAGGCCCGCACCAGCGCCAGCGTCAGGCGGTCGCGCTCCATGTCGAGCGGCAGGCTGGGGTCGGCCACGTCCTCCTGGAAGTGGGACGGGTGCACGTTGGACGGCGAGCCGGTGAGCATCACGCCGTCGACCAGCGCCAGCAGCTCGTCGATGTGCTCGGCATCGGCCAGCGGGAACATCACCGGCTGCGCGCGCGCGCCGACCTTCACCGCCCGCGCGTACTTGTCGCCCAGCAGCAGGAACGGCATCTGGTGCCCGTGGTCGCCCATCAGGCGGTGGTCGGCGGGCAGCCAGACCATGCTCGGCGGCGGCTTGTTCATGATCGCTCCAGACAATCCAGACGGTGGCATGCCCCTGCATTTTGGCGGGCAGATTGGATCACAATCGGGGCCAGTTTAGCCCTCTTCGCAGAGCCAATTGGAAAGCCCCCTGCGCCGTTCCGCGGCGCGGCGGCACACGAGAACCCCACCGACCGCATGCTGTCCGAATTCCTCCTGGCCGAGATCGGCCGGCTGGGCGCGCACGACGACGATGACAACGGCCACGCCGCGCTGCCGCTGCACCGCCAGCTCTACGAAGCGCTGCGCCGGGCGCTGCTCGAGGGCAAGCTCGGCGCGGGCGAACGCCTGCCGTCCAGCCGCGACCTGGCCGAGGACCTCGGGCTCTCGCGCAACACCGTGGTCGCGGCGATCAACCAGCTCGGCGTCGAAGGCTACCTGGTCAGCCGCGTGGGCAGCGGCACCTACGTGAACGACAGCGTCCCGCGCGCCGCCGCGCGGCGCGGCCGCAATGGCCCGCGGCAGCCCGCCGCCGCGGCCCGGCCCCGGCCCGAGCGGCTGTCGGCGCGCGGCGAGGCCCTGGCCACGCGCTACTGCGCCACCGAGTTCGAGGTGCAGCCCTTCACCCCCGGCATCGCCGACTTCAGCGCCTTCCCGGTCGCACTGTGGCAGCGCCTGCAGAACAAGCACTGGCGCATGACCTACGCGGACATGCTGGACTACAACGACACCGGCGGCTACGCGCCGCTGCGCCGCGCCGTGGCCGACTACCTGCGCGTGTCCCGCAGCGTGCACCTGGACACCGACCAGGTCCTCATCACCACCGGCACCCAGCAGTCGCTCGAGCTGTGCGCCCGGCTGCTGGCCGACCACGGCGACACCGTGTGGGTGGAAGACCCGGCGTACTGGGGCGCGGTCAAGGCCTTCATGGCCACCGGCCTCGCGCTGCACCCGGTCGCGGTGGACGAGCAGGGCATCCGCCCCACCAGCGCCGGCCAGGCCGGCCCGCCGCGCCTGATCTACGCCACCCCGTCGCACCAGTACCCCACCGGCGCCGTGATGTCGGTGCCGCGCCGCCACGAGCTGCTGGCCACCGCGCGCGCGCACGGCGCCTGGGTGCTGGAAGACGACTACGACAGCGAATACCGCTTCAGCGGCCCGCCCCTGTCCAGCCTGCAGGGCCTGGACGCCGACGGCCGCGTGCTCTACCTGGGCACCTTCTCCAAGGTGCTCTATCCGGGCATCAAGATCGGCTACCTCGTGGTGCCCAAGCCGCTGGTGGCCGCGTTCCGCCAGGCCCACTACGACCTCAACCGCCCGGGCCAGATGCCGCTGCAGGCCGCGCTGGCCGAGTTCATCGAGCTGGGCCACTTCGCCAGCGCGCTGCGCCGCGCGCGCCAGCGCTACGGCGAGCGCCGCCAGCGCCTGCTCGAAATGCTCGGGCCGGTGCTGGCGGCCGGCGATGGCGGCCAGGGTCCGGCCATCAGCGGCGCCGGACAGGGCCTGCACCTGTGCCTGCGCCTGCCGCCGCCGGTCGACGACCGCGCCCTGGCCCAGCGCCTCGCCCAGCTAGGCCTGACCGCGCGCCCGCTCTCGGCCTACTGCCTGGCCCGCACCGACCTCACCGGCCTGGTGATCGGCTACGGCTACGCGCCGATGGCCGAGATCGAACGCTGCGGGCCGCTGCTGGCGGCGGCGGTTCAGCAGGCATTGGATGCTTCTTGATTGACAACGCAGAAATCTGAAGTCTGGCCCTCACCCCAACCCTCTCCCAGAGGGAGAGGGAGCGAAGACAAGGCCTCCCCAGGCGAGCGAAGCGAGCCGGCCCCAAACCCAGAGACAGCGCGGGACGGCTCTGCCGGCCCCAGCTGTCGTCCCCCCTCCAAGCGCCGCGCAGCGGCGCGCCAGAGAGGGGGGAAGCGCCGAAGGCGCGCAGGGGGGAGTCGTCAGCCCACATCCCGCAACCGGTGCCACAGCATCCCCAGCGCCAGGCTGGGCGTGCGCAGCCGCGCGCCGCCGGGAAAGCGCCGGTGCTTCAGGCGGGCGAACACGTCGAAGCGGCCGGCCTGCCCGGCGATCGCCTCGGCCGCCAGTTGGCCGGCCAGGCCGGTCAGGGCCACGCCATGGCCGCTGAAGCCCTGCAGGTAGTACAGGTTGGGGCCCAGGCGGCCGAAGTCCGGGGCGCGGTTCATGCTGATGTCCACGAAGCCGCCCCAGACGTGCTCGATCGGCGCCTCGCGCAGCGCCGGGAACACCGTGCCCAGGCGGCGGCGCATCAGCGCCTCCAGGTTCGGCGGCGTGCGCGTGGTGTAGCTCACCCGGCCGCCGAACAGCAGGCGCCGTTCGGCGCTGAAGCGGAAATAGTCGAGCACGAAGTTGTTGTCGCACACCGCCGCGTCGCCCGGGATCAGGCGCTCGCACAGCGCCGGGTCGAGCGGCGCGGTCGCCACGATGTACGTGCCCACGGGCATGATGTTCGCCGCCACCTCGGGCGCCACGCGCGGGCCGTATTCCGGCAGCAGGCAGTTGCCCGCCAGCACGCCGAAGCGCGCCTTGACCTGGCCCTGGGGCGTGACCGCCATCAGCCGGCCGCTGCGCAGCAGGCCGGTGACCGGCGAACGCTCGAAGATCCGCACGCCCGCGGCCCGCGCCGCGCGCGCCAGGCCGAGCGCGTACTTCAGCGGGTGCAGGTGGCCCGAGCGCCGCTCGCGCGCCGCCGCCACGTAGCGCGGGCTGCCGATCAGGCCCGGCAGGTCGGCGCCCTCGGCCCACTCGACCTCGAGGCCGCGCCGCGCCAGGCCGTCCATCTCGGCGCGCAGCATGCGCCGCTTGCGCGCCGAGTCGGCCACGTACACGTAGCCGTGCACGCGGTCGCAGTGAATGCCGTGCCGGGCGATGCGCGCGTCGATCAGGCCGATCGCCTCCAGCGACATCTCCCAGGCGCGCTGCGCGTCGGCCGCGCCGAGCTGGCGCTCGAAGGTGCCCATGCCGCTCGCGTAGCCCGCCACCACCTGGCCGCCGTTGCGCCCGCTCGCGCCGCTGCCGATCCGGTCGGCCTCCAGCACCACCACCGACAGGCCGCGCTGCGCCAGCTCCAGCGCCGCGCTCAGGCCGGCGAAGCCCGCGCCCACGACCACTGCGTCTGCTTCCAGGCTTTCCGACAGCTCGGGCAGCGGCGCCGGCCGCTGCACGCTGGCCTCGTAGTAGCTGCGGCGGTTGAGCTGCACGTCCGAGCCGATGAGCGATGACGTCGATGGCGACGACGCCGCCATGTTTCAGCCCTCCCGGCGCTGGCGCGCGCGCTGCTGCTGCCGCGCCACCTGGCCGCTCAGGTAGGTCCACACGAAAGTGGCCGCCGCGTTCGCCGTCAGCTCGGCGTGGTCGTACGCCGGCGCCACTTCCACGCAATCCATGCCGATCCAGTTCAGGTCCACCAGCTCTTCCATGAAAGTGAGCACCTGCGTACTGGCCAGGCCGCCGGGCTCGGGCGTGCCGGTCCCGGGCGCGAACGCGGGATCGAGGCAGTCGATGTCCAGCGTCAGGTAGCACGGCCGCTCGCGGCCGATGCGCGCGCGGACCGCCTCGATCGCCGGCACGAGGCCCGCGCCGTCCTGCCCGCGCAATGCGCGCGCGGTGAAGATCAGCCCACCCTGGTCGGCCACGTACTCGCGCGCCGCGCGCGCCCCGCTGGAGCGCAGGCCGATCTGCACCGTGTGCGCCGCGCTCACCAGGCCCTCGCGGATCGCTTCGCAGGTCCAGGTCCCGTGGCCCGAGGGCTCGCCGAAATGGTCCTCCCAGGTGTCGCAGTGGGCGTCGAAATGCACCAGTGCCAGCGGCCCGCCGGCCCCGTGGCGTGCCTTCGCCGCGCGCAGCAGCGCCAGCGTGACCGAGTGGTCGCCGCCCAGAAACACGCAATGGTGCTTCGCCATCAGCGCGGCGGCCTGCGCCTCGATGTGGCGGCGCACCTCCGGCAGCGGCGAGGCGTTGGGCAGGCGCATGTCCAGCGCGTCGCCCAGGTGCGCCAGCGGCGAGACGTCGAACACCGGGTGGATGCCGTCGCACAGCATCAGGCTCGCCGCGCGGATCGCCTGCGGTCCGAAGCGCGCGCCGGGCCGGTTCGTCACCGCCCCGTCGAACGGCACGCCGGCGATCGCGAACGGCTGGTCGGCCAGCGGCGCGCAGGCCAGGAAACGGTTGCTGTGGCTGGCGAAGGCAAACGAGCCCAGGGCCATGGGGCGGTGCTCCTGATGATGAGAGGTGCCAGACGATACGCCGGCCCGGGTCGCCCCATGAGTCCAATTGCGCCGCGCGCGCGGCGTCCACCGGCGCCCCATGACTTTCGTCACTTCCCCGGTGCGCGCGACGGACCTACCATCCGCCCCATGTCCCCCCAGCCTTTCCCATCCCCGCCTGCCCCGGCCGGCGCGGCCCTCGCCGCGCGCCCGGGGCGCGCCGCCACCACCTTGCTGGTGGTGGACGACCACGACCTGCTGCGCCTGGGGCTGCTCACGCTGGTGCAGGCGCATGCGCAGGCGTCCGGCCACGGGCACCAGATCCGGGTGCTGGAGTCGCGCACGCTGCAGGAGGCGCTGGACCTGTATGGCGAGCATCAGGACCAGATCGGCCTGGTGCTGCTGGACCTGCACCTGCCCGACGCGCACGGCCTCTCGGGGCTGACGCAGTTCCTCAAGGCGTTCCCCGCCGCGCCGGTGGTGGTGCTCTCGGGCGTGAACGACCCGGGCGTGATGCGCCTGGCGCTCGCGCGCGGCGCGCGCGCCTACCTCACCAAGTCGGGCGACCTCCAGGAGGTCATCGGCTACATCCGCTCCCTCGGCCTGTTCGGGCCGGCCGCGGCACCCATGGCCACGGACTCCGCGGCCACGGCTTGCGCCACGGACCCGGTGCCGCGCACCCGCACCGTGCGCGGCGCGAGCGGCGAGCCGTTCGAACTCAGCGAACGGCAGGCCCAGGTGCTGGAGTGGATCCTGGCCGGCCAGTCCAACCGCGACATCGCCGCCCAGGCGCACCTCAGCGAAGGCACGGTGAAGAACCACGTCTCGGCGCTGCTGCTGATGTTCGGCGTGCGCTCGCGGGCGCAGCTGATCAGCAGGCTCCGATGACTCCCCCCTGCGCCGCTGCGCGGCTTCCCCCCTCTCTGGCGCGCCGCTGCGCGGCGCTTGGAGGGGGGACGACATCTCGGGCCGGCGGAGCCGGACCCTCGCTGTCTCTGGGTTTTGGGTCGCCTCGCTTGGCTCGCTCCCTCGCACCAGCAGCCAGTCATGGGCGTTGAGCGGCCGTGGTAGCGTGCCGCATGCGCGCCGACGACACGCCCGAGCCTGCCTCCGCCAGCGAATCGACGCGGCAGCGGGTGCTGCGCGAGCAGGTGGCGGCGCTGTATGCCACCTCGCTGAGCTCCACCGTTGCCGACGCGGTGCTGGCCTGGAGCGTGTGCGCGCTGTTCTACTGGCAGCTGCGCAGCCCGTGGGTGCTGGTGTGGCTGGCGCTGCACACGGTGCAGGTGCTGCGCTATCCCCTGCTCGGCGCCTATTTCCGCGACCCGCAGGCGGCGTCGCGCAGCGCGTTCTGGGCGCGCCGGCAGTGGCGCGAGTTGCTGTACTACAGCGCCACCTGGGGGCTGGCGCCGTGGCTGCTGATGCCGGCGGGCGACGACGTGTCCATGACCATGCTGCTGATGCTGATCATGCTCGGCCTGGTCAGCGGCGGCATCCCCTCGGTGGCGCCGCGCTGGGCCTCGGTGCTGGCCTTCGTGCTGCCCATGATGGCCGGCCTGGTGTCCGCGCTGCTGTGGCGCGGCGATGCGCGGCACGTCTTCCTGGCCGCCTGCGCCGTCATCTACGCCGGCGCCATGCTGTATTTCGCGCGCAGCCAGCACCGGCTGCTCACCGCCTCGCTGCAGATGCGCTTCGAGAAGGAGGCCCTGGCCGAGCAGCTGGCCGCGCAGATGGCGGCCACGCAGCGCGCCAGCGAGGAAAAAACGCGCTTCTTCGCCGCCGCCAGCCACGACCTGCGCCAGCCGCTGCACGCGATCGCGCTGTTCGGCGCCGTGCTCGACACCGAGCTGCAAGGCCAGACGGCCCACGCGCACGCGCAGCGGCTCACCAGCGCGGTGCGCGCGCTGAGCACCTCGCTGGACACCATGCTCGACATCTCGCGCCTGGACGCCGGCGTGATCGAACCCGACCGGCAGGACGTGCCGCTCAACGCGGTGCTGCAGGCGCTGCAGCCCTCGCTCGCGCCGCGCGCCGAGGCGCGCGAGCTGCAGTTGCGGCTGCGCGCCACCCCGGTCTGGGTGCGCACCGACCCGCACCTGCTGCAGCGCCTGCTGGGCAACCTGATCGAGAACGCGATCAAGTACACGCCGCCGGGCGGCGGGGTGCTGGTGGTGGCGCGGCCCCGGGGCGCGCAGGTGTGGATCGACGTGGTCGACACCGGCATCGGCATCGCGCCCGAGCACCTGGACCGCGTGTTCGACGAGTTCTACCAGGTCGACAACCCCGGGCGCGACCGCACGCGCGGCCTGGGCATCGGCCTGTCCATCGTGCGCCGGCTCTCGCAACTGCTCGGCCACCCGGTCACGCTGCGCTCGCGCCCGGGCCACGGCAGCCGGTTTCGCATCACCGTCGCGGCGGCGCCGGCGCCAGTGCCGGCGGCCGACGCGGCGCCCGGCCATGCTCCGCCGCCGCAGGCCACCCTGCGGCTGCCGCGCCGCGTGCTGCTGATCGACGACGAGGCCGACATCACCGACGCGCTCGGCGCCTTCCTGCAGGCCTGGGGCGTCGACAGCGAGCCGGCCGGCGGCGAGGCCGAGGCCGAGCGCGCGCTGCAGGCCGCCGCCGACCAAGGCCGGCCGTTCGACGCCCTGGTGTGCGACTTCCGCCTCGCCGACGGCGCCGACGGCCTGGCCGCCGCGATGCGCCTGCGCGCGCGCTTCGATCCCACGCTGCCGCTGCTGCTGATCACCGGCGAGACCTCGCCCGAGCGGCTGCAGCGCGTGCGCGACGCCGGCGTGCCGGTGCTGTTCAAGCCGATCGACCCCGAGCGCCTGCTGCGGGCCCTGGCGCACTAGCCGGAGCGCCGCCGCGCACATCATGACCTTTGGCACTGGTGCGCCGGTACCGGCTTGCCTATCGTGGGTGGCGACCTCTGGAGGGCCTCACCCATGTTCGCCGTTGCCATGCTTCTGAAGAACCCATGCCGGCGGCTGGCCGGCGCGCTGCTGCTGCTGTTGCCCCTGCTGCTGGCCGCCTGCGGCGGCGGCGACGCCGACCCGCCGGAGCCCGTGGCGCGCGCGAGCGCGGTCATCGGCGCGGCCGGCGGCACGGTCACCGGGCCCGACGGCGTGCAGGTGATCGTGCCGCCCGGCGCGCTGCGCGCCGACACCCCGATCGGCATCGCGCGCAGCGCCGACGGCGCGCCGGGCCGCGACGCGTCCTGGGCCGCAGCGGGGGCCACCTACGAGTTCACGCCCCACGGCATCGCCTTCGAACTCCCCGTGACCCTCCGGCTGCCCGTGCCGGCCGGCACCGTCGACCCCACGGTGTGGATGGCCGGCACCGACGCCGACTGGCAGCAGAACGAGGCCACCATCGCCGGCGGCTTCGCCAGCGTGCAGCGCAACACCTTCTCGTGGGGCGGGGTGTATGGAGGCTGCTCGATTCCCGCCAACGCCCCGCCCAACCCCGACCGCTGCTTTTCCCCCAGCGGCGACACGCGCGTGGTGGCCAGCCCATCCGGCGCGCTCACGCTCACCAGCCACTCCAATGCCTACATCAACGGCGCCGGCACCTTCCGGCTCGACGCCGCGGCCACCTTGAGCTTCACGGCGACCTACAACCTGTGGCCCAGCTGTTCGCACGCCCGCCTCAGGCTCCACCGCCGCCAGCTCGACAAAAGCCCCCAGCTGCTGGAAACCCTGTTCGACCAGACCGTCGGGCTGCAACAGAACTTCTTCCCGGACGGGCGGCGCGGCTCGGGCGGCGCCACGGCCTACCCGCCCATGGCGCTGAGCCACCTCGACGCGGGCCGCCACGTGTACAGCACCTACATCTCCTGCCAGCGGGCCGACGGCCTCGTCACCACGTACACCGACAGCATCGTGATCCACGTGGCGGTGCCCGTCCCCACCAGCACGCAGACCATCGGCGGCACGGTCTCGGGCCTGAGCGGTACGGTGGTGCTGCGCAACAACGGCGCGGACGACCTGAGCGTCGGCGCCGACGGCCCCTTCACCTTCGCCGCGCCGGTGGCCACCGGCGCGCCTTTCCACATCACCGTGGCCACCCAGCCCGCGGGCCAGACCTGCGCGGTGCACAACGGCAGCGGCACCGCGAGCGCCAACGTGACCAACGTGGCGGTGAGCTGCGCGGCCAGCCCGGCCGGCGGCACCTGGCTGGGCATGAACCGCATCGACGCCAGCCCGGGCGCCGCCTACCAGCCGGTCGTCGCCATCGACGGCAACGGCAACGGGCTCGCGGTCTGGATACAGGACAGCGGTCCGCAAGCCGAGGTCTGGGCCAACCGCTACGCCGCCGGCAGCGGCGGCTGGGGAACGCCGCAGCGCATCGACAGCGGCAGCAGCAACGCCGAGCACCCGGTCATCGCGATGGACGCCGCCGGCAACGCCACCGCCCTCTGGACGCAGCACGACGGCACCGCGCCCAGCATCCGCGCGGCCAGCCACACCGCCGGCGGCGGCTGGAGCGCCGACGTGGCGGTGGAAAGCGGCAGCGGCCCGGCCCACTCGGCCCACCTGGGCATCGACGCCAGCGGCAACGTGCTGGCCGTCTGGACCCAGGACGACCTGGGCGCCAACCAGAGCCGGATCATGGCCAACCGCCGCGTGAACGGCGTCTGGCAGGGCGAGACCGCGATCGACGGCGCCGTGGGAGCGGTGGCCGCCCCGCAGGTGGCCGTGTTCCCCGACGGCACCGCGCTGGTGGTGTGGCTGCAGGATCAGGGCGGCACGCTCCACGTGTTCCACAACCGGTTCAACGGCACCGGCTGGTCCACCGCCGACCAACTGCACCCCAGCACGGCCCCCACCGGCGGCCTGCGGATCGCGGGCGGCTCGGCCGGCGAGGCCATCGCGGTCTGGGCGCAGAGCCCCGGCGCGGGCAGCAGCACGGCAGACATCGTCGCCGCACGGTATGCCGGCGGGCTCTGGACAACCCCCGTGACGCTGTCGAACATCCACGCCCAGCAAAGCGAGGACCCGCGCATCGCCATGACCGCCAACGGCCAGGCCCGGGTGGTCTGGCGCGAGTGGCGCACCGGTGGGGGCGCGTTCGAGACCTGGGCCAACCGCTACGAGCCCGGCAGCGGCTGGGGCGCGGCGGCGGTGCGGCTGGACGCCGCGCTGGCCGGCAACAGCTCGAACAACAGCGCAGCGGCGATCGGCGTCGATGCGGGCGGCAACGCCATCGTCCTTTGGAACCACACCCCCGGCGCGGCGCCGCACGACGGCCTGTACACCTCGCGCTACGACGCCAGCGGCCTGCAATGGGGCCCGCCGCAGCGGATCGAGGACGCCGGCCACGTCGCGCTCGCGGTGAACGCCGGCGGACACGCCATCGCGGTGTGGGACGACTCGGTCAACGGCATCCGGGCCAACGCCTTTTCGCCCTGAGCGCCAGCAGGATTTCCGGGCCGCCGGTAGGATCGGCAGCGGCGGCGTCCCATCCGGGCCGCCGCTGCCGATTCACCCAAGGACAACCCGCATGAAACTCTATTACTCCCCCGGCGCCTGCTCGCTCTCGCCGCACATCGCCCTGCACGAAGCCGGCCTGGCCTTCGAGGCCATTCCCGCGCCCACCAAGACGCACCAGCTGCCCGACGGCACCGACTACTACACCATCAACCCGCTCGGCTACGTGCCGCTGCTCGAGCTGGACAACGGCGAACGCCTGCGCGAAGGCCCGGCCATCGTCCAGTACATCGCCGACCAGGTGCCGCAGAAGAACCTGGCCCCGGCCAACGGCACGCTGGCGCGCTACCGCCTGCAGGAATGGCTGACCTTCATCGGCATGGAGCTGCACCGCAGCTTCGGGCCGCTGTTCAACCCGGCCACGCCCGAGGAGGTGAAGGCCAGCACCAAGGAGCGGCTCGACAAGCGCCTGAAATGGGTCGACGGCGAGCTCGCCGGCAAGCAGTACCTCCTGGGCGACACCTTCTCCGTCGCCGACGGCTACCTCTTCACCGTCACCAACTGGGCGTCGCGCGTGGGCGTGGACATCAGCGGCCTGGCCAACCTCGCCGCGTACCGCGCGCGCGTTGCCGCGCGCCCGGCGGTGCAGGCGGCGATGAAGGCCGAAGGGCTGATCTAGGCCGGAGCCGCAGCCCACCCCATCCCGCCTGGGCAAGGGCGGGGATGGGGTGGGAGCGGGCGGTTCACCGCCCTGAAGACCGCTCGCTGGCGGCCCGAATGCTGCGGGCCAGCCGGGGGTACACGCCCGCGCCAGGTTCAGGAAAGGCCGCGATCAAGCGCTCGGCCAGCAGCTTGACGACCGCCGGCAACGGCCGGCCCTCCTTGGCAAACAGGCACAGCCGAGGGTGCAGGTCCTTGTGGCCGGCGAGCGGCCGGAACACCAGTTGCCCGATGGACAGTTCGTAGAGCACGGCGGCCGGGGACACGAAACCGATCCCGGAACCGTTCATCACCAGCTCCCGGAACATCGCCGCCGAGTCGGTCTCGACCACCGGTTCGATCGGCACGCTTTCCTCTTTCTGCATCCACGAGAGGCTCTCGCGCATCTCGCCGGACCGTTGCAGGATGATGGGAAACGCCGCGCACTGCTCCAGCGTGATCTCCTCGTGCCGGGCCAGCACGTGCGACGGCGTCAGGATGACGCCGGCCGGCATCTCGACGCTGTGCAGGACCTTGAGCGGCGCTGCGCGGGGCGGATCGTAGGCGAGGCCGAGATCGACGTCGTCCTCCGACACCAGGCGCGCGGCCTCGACCGAATTCCTCACCACGAACGAGTAGCGGACCGCCGGGTACTGCAGCAGCAGCTCCTGTATGACGGGCGGGATCAGGTCTTCCGCCAGGGCATGCAAGGTGGCCAGCGAGACGTGTCCCCGCCTGGCCTGGCGGATCTGGTCCACCTCCGATACCGCGAAGCTGTAGTCCTGCTGCAGGCGCTTGGCGGCATCGAACAGGATCTGTCCAGCCTGCGTCAGGCGCATGCCCCTGGGCAGCCGTTCGAACAGCGGGGTGCCGAGCTGCTCCTCGTATTCGAGGATGTGCCGGTTGATCGCAGACGCCGCGATGTGGAGCTTTTCCGACGCCGCCCGGATCGAGCCCTCTCTTGCCACTTCCACGAAGTAGCGCATCAACGGAGCAAACATGGGAATCCTTCCAGAGCGGGCCGTGGGGTCGCGCAGACCGTTCCCGTTTTGAGTACGGGTCGTGACCAAATCAATGCTTGTTGCAGGCATGGTAGCCCCACTAGCATGAATCCCGCCATGTGCCGCCTGGCCGGCATCGGCGGACCCAGCCCGCAGTCTTCCTTCCCTCCCTCTTTCTTTCCCCGGATTCAGGACGCACGCCATGAAGCCTCTTTTTCTCTCCGCCTTGATCGCCGCGGCCGCGGTGGCCGGCACGACGACGGGCGCCGCCGCCCAGCCGGCCTGGCCGGACAAGGCGGTCCGGATCGTGGTGCCCTACCCCGCGGGGCCCGGTCCGGCGGACACGATCGCCCGCGTCCTGGGCGAAAAGCTGACCAAGCAACTGAACCAGCCGTTCGTCGTCGAAAACAAGCCCGGCGCGAGCGGCAACATCAGCACCGAGTTCGCGGTGCGCGCCCCCGCCGACGGCTACACGCTGCTGCTGGGCGCGATCGGACCGATCGCGATCAACCCCAGCCTCTTCAAGAGCCTGCCCTTCGACGTGTCCAGGGACCTCCAGCCGGTGGCCTTCGTGGGGACCGAGAACTTCGTGCTGACCGCGAGCCCGGCGACCGGCCTGACCTCGCTCAAGGACCTGGTGGCCCGGGCCAGGGAAGAGCCGGAATCCCTCGGCTACGGTTCGAGCGGCGTCGGCTCGGGCACCCACCTGGCGGGAGAGCTGCTGCAACGCGCGGCCGGGATCCGGCTCCTCCACGTTCCGTACAAGGGCGGCACCTCGGTCATGAACGACGTGCTGGCCGGCACCATCCCGCTGACCTTCACGTCCGCCCCGCTGGCGGCCATCCACCAGAAGGCCGGCAAGCTCAACGTGCTCGCGGTCACCAGCAACCACCGCACCGCCTTGCTGCCCGACGCGCCGACCATGAGCGAGGCCGGCTACCCGGACGCCCAGTTCACGTCGTGGTACGGCTTCTTCGCGCCGGCCCAGACGCCCAAGCCGGTGGTGGACCGGATCCACGCGCAGATCCAGCTCGCGCTGGAGGATGCGGACGTGCGCAAGCGCATCGCCGACATCGGGTTGACGGTCCGGCCGATGGCGGTCGACGGCTTCCGCGCCTTCGTCAAGGACGAAACGGCGCGCATCCAGGCCCTCGTGCGCGCCGCCGGCATCACGGCCGAATGAGCGAGGCCAGTCCCATGAACACGCATGCCGAAGCCGTCCTGGACATCAGCGCGTTCCACGCGATCGTCGACAAGGACCTCAAGCAGCCCCACCAGATCAACTACGAGGTCACGCGAGACTCGCTGCGGACCTTCGCCTACGCCGTCGACGACCACAACGCCCTCTATCTCGACGACGAGTACGCGCGCCGCACCCGCTGGGGCGGGCGGATCGCCCCGCCGGGCTACCTGGCCAGCCATGGCTCCTCGATGTGGCTGGCGAAGCACGTGCCCACGATCGAGGACACCGACGGCAACCCGCTGACGGAGATCGTCCACGCCTCCGAAGCCTGGCACTTCCTGCGCCCGGTCCGCCCGGGCGACCACGTGCTGTCCCACAGCAAGATCTCGAGGGCGGAAGCGAAAGTCGGGAAGAAGGTCGGATCGAGCGTGCTCGTCGACCTGTTCACCCGCTACTTCAACCACAAGGGCGAGGACGTGGCGACGCGGGTCGACACCTGCTTCGTGCTCAAGGAAGGCAAGGGCGGCGCCGGAAGCGGGCTGGGCTATCCCCCCCTGGAAAACGGCAAGAGCCGCAACGTCATCCAGCCCACGCGGTTTCCGGGCACGTTCGAGTTGCCTTCGCCCCGCAGGTACCCGCAGCGGTTCTTCGAGGACGTGTCCGTCGGCGACGCCGTGGACACGCTGAAGATCCCCCCCGTCATGCTGCAGAACCTGGCCCGCTACTGCGCCGCGACGCTGGCCAGCGGCGTCGACGAGGTGGGCGGCCCGTCCCCGAACGGCGCACTGCCCGACGCCTACGTCTTCGGGCACCTCCGGGTGCCATGGTTCGGCACCCTGCTGACCGCCTGGGCCGGCCCCGAGGCCTGGATCGAGCACCTGGCGCAGCGCGACAAGAGCTGGCTGCTGATCGGCTTCGCGGTCGAGTGCCGCGGCCGGGTCGCCGGCAAGTCCGCCGATCCCGCCGCCCCCTGGATCGACGTCGAACTCGAATGCGTCAACGAGCTGGGGCACGTGACCAACACGGGAAGCGCCCGCCTCACCCTGCCCACGAGGCAGCCGCTTGCCTGAGAGCCCCGAGGGGGTTGATCTGGCTTTTTCACGGCGCCATCATGGCGCCGCCTGGCGCCGGGTCACGACCAGCGCGTCCAGCGCGACCGCGCCCTGCCCATCCGGCAGGACCGACACCGGGTTGAGGTCGACGGCTTCGAGCAGGTCGCCATAGGCGGCCGCGATGTCGCCCAGGATCTCCATCACGGACAGCAGGGCCTCGCTGTCCGCGCGCGCGCTGCCGCGATACCCGTCGAGCAAGGCGTTGACCCGGGTCCGGCCCAGCGCCCTGCGCGCCTTGTCCCGGTCGAACGGCATCGTCATCACGCTGGCATCGTGCAGCAGCTCCACCAGCACCCCGCCCCAGCCCACGGTCAGGGTGTGGTCGAACGGTGCCTGCCGGCTCAGGCCGACCAGGACTTCCACGCCGCCGGCCACCATTTCCTGAACGGAAACGCCCGAGATCCTCGCGGCGGGCGCGGCGGCCGACACGTTCCTGAGAATGGCGTCGAAGGCCTGCTCGACCTCGGCCGGCGTGCGCAGGTTCACCTGCACGCCCCCCGCCTCGGTCTTGTGCGGGACGTCCCGCGATTCCACCTTCATGACGACCGGGAAGCCCATCTCCTGCGCCGCGCGCCGGGCCTCTGCGGCGGTCTGCACCACGGCCTCCCGGGGCACGCGGATGCCGCATTCGGCCACGAACTGTTTCGCCTCGCGCTCGCTGAGCGGCTCCGCGCTCTGGAACCGGCCGACCCAATGCGGCGTTCTGGAGACCCGCGGCGTGCGCGCCTGCGCGCGATCCGCTGCCGCCGCCGGCGTTGGCCGATGGATGAGCTTGCTGAGCGCGAGAAAGGCATTTCGTGCGCCCCGCAAGGCCGGCACGATCCCCTTCAAAGGCCGCTCGATCTCCTCGTGGAGAGGCGCCGCGACGCTGTTGTAGAAGACGATGGGCTTCTCGGTCAGGGCGGCGGCCTGCGCCACCCCGCGGGCGACGCCGGCGTACGTCGTCGCCTGGGCGTCGGTCAGCGTCTCGGAACTGTCCTGGGCGACCATCAGGACCGATACCGCCGGGTCCTGCGCCAGCGACAGCAGCAGCTTGGCGTACACCTCGCTGGAGAGCGTCCTCGCGTCCAGGGGGTTCGAGGCGAAGGCGAACTTCGGCATGTTCGATTCGATCGCCTCTTTGGTCTCGGCTTCCAGGCCGGGCAGGGA
This sequence comes from uncultured Hydrogenophaga sp., assembly GCA_964487025.1. Lineage (GTDB taxonomy): Bacteria > Pseudomonadota > Gammaproteobacteria > Burkholderiales > Burkholderiaceae_C > Hydrogenophaga. The sequence goes on along the minus strand of CAZAPJ010000031.1, from coordinate 22,128 downwards.
CAAGCCCATCTCCTCCGCGAGGTCGCAGGCCATCGTGACGTGGCCGCCGCTGATGCTGATGACGCCCACGCCGCGCCCGGCGGGTAGCGCCTTCAGGCCGCTGATCAGCGCGGTGGTCTCGATCAGCTCATCGAGATCGTTGACCGCGATCACGCCGCATTCGTCGAAGAATGCCTGGTAGGCCGCGTACGAACCCGCGATCGCGCCCGTGTGCACCGCCGCCGCCGCGGCGCCCTTGGTGGAGCGGCCGTTCTTGAGCACCACCACCGGTTTTCCGGCCTCGTGCATCCGCAAGGCCGCGGCCTTGAACGCCGCAGGGTCGCTGATGGTTTCCAGCAGGATCGCGGCCATGCGGGTCTGCTCGTCGCGCGCGAAGTAGGCCAGGTACTCGGGCACGTCGATGACCGTGCTGTTGCCGGACGAAACGATGCAGCGCATGTCGAAGCGGCCGGTGTTGCTCAGCGCCACGCAGCCGGAGCCCGAATGCGAGACCACCGCCACGCCCCCGGGGCGCAGGCCCGCATGGATGGGAACGCTGTAGCCGATGAAGCCGGAGTGAAGGTCCGCGATCCCCATGCAGTTCGGCCCGCACACCACCATGCCGTGCCGCTGCGCGATCGCCTTCAACCGGCGTTCCCGCTCGATGCCTTCGGCGTCCTGCTCCTTGAAGCCGCTAGAAAAGATCACCGCGGCCTTCACGCCTCGCTGGGCGGCGGCTTCCAGTTCCGGCAGCAGCTTGTCCGAACCGAGTGCGAAGAGGGCGCATTCCGGCACCACGGGCATGGCGTCCCACGAACCGTACGCGGGCATCCCCATGAACTCCGCCGAGGTGGGATGCATCGGGAGGATGGTTCCCGAATAGCCGTAGGCCCGCATGTTGAGCACGGGGTTGACGCCCTGCGTCCTGGTGGGCGAAGCGCCCACGATGGCAACCGAGGCGGGAGAGAAGAGCGCGTCCAGGCGCCCTGGCGTGGCTGGGATCATGGGTGGGCGTTGTGTGGAGAGCGGCCGGCCGCTCTGCACCGATGGGGGGATTGACGATGCCGCCGATGCTAGGCGTGGGGGTTCCCCTCAACAAGCATCGATTTCCACACGGGCTGTCCTCGAATCAAGAACACCCCCCTGCGCGCCTTCGGCGCTTCCCCCCTCTCTTGCGCGCCGCTGCGCGGCGCTTGGAGGGGGGACGACAGCTGGGGCCGGCGGAGCCGTCCCGCGCTGTCTCTGGGTTGGGGTCGGCTCGCTTCGCTCGCCTTGGATTTCACGCGGGGGGCCAACCGCGCGCCACCGCCCCGAGTGCGCATATCCGGCTCTGAGCGAATACGTATTCAGCATTCAGGGAACGATCGGCGGCGCCAGGCTACTAGGGAAAATCCCGATGTTTCTGCGCACGCCTGCAAACACAATGCATACGTATGCAAACTCAAATGGAGACACGATGATCCGGTACCTCAAGCGGGGCAAGGATGCACAGGCCCGGGCGGACGACAACACAGCGGTCCGCCAGACGGTGGAGCAGATCCTGCGCGACATCGAGCAGCGCGGCGACGTCGCCGTGCGCGAATACAGCCGCAAGTTCGACCAGTGGGACCCGGCCGATTTCCGGCTTTCGCAGGCCGACATCGAGAAGGCCGTCAAGCAACTGTCGGCGCGCGAACTGGAAGACATCCGCTTCGCCCAGGCGCAGGTACGCAACTTCGCGCAGGTGCAGCGCGACTCCATGCGCGACGTCGAGGTCGAGACCCTGCCCGGCGTGGTGCTGGGCCACAAGCACATCCCGATCAACGCCGTGGGCTGCTACGTGCCGGGCGGCAAGTACCCGCTGCTCGCCTCGGCCCACATGAGCGTGATCACGGCCAAGGTGGCCGGCGTCCAGCGCGTGATCGCCACCGCGCCGCCCTACCAGGGCGCCGCGCACCCGGCGATCGTGGCCGCCATGCACCTGGGCGGCGCCGACGAGATCCTGGTGCTCGGCGGCACGCAGGCGGTGGCCGCCATGGCCATCGGCACGCAGAGCATCGCGCCGGTGGACATGCTGGTCGGCCCGGGCAACGCCTACGTGGCCGAGGCCAAGCGCCAGCTGTTCGGCCGCGTCGGCATCGACCTGTTCGCCGGCCCGACCGAGACGCTGGTGATCGCCGACGACAGCGTGGACGGCGAGATGTGCGCGGTCGACCTGCTCGGCCAGGCCGAGCACGGCGTGAATTCACCGGCCGTGCTGCTGACCAACTCCGAGGCCCTGGCGCAAGACACGATGCGCGAGATCGAGCGCCAGCTCGCCATCCTGCCGACCGCCGCGCTGGCCGGGCAGTCCTGGCGCGACTACGGCGAGGTGATCGTCTGCGACACGGTCGACGAAATGGTGGCCAAGGCCGACGAGATCGCCTCCGAGCACGTGCAGGTGATGACGCGCGACCCGGACCACTTCCTGCGCCACATGACCAACTACGGCGCGCTGTTCCTCGGCCCGCGCACCAACGTCAGCTTCGGCGACAAGGTCATCGGCACCAACCACACGCTGCCCACCAACAAGAACGCGCGCTACACCGGCGGGCTGTGGGTCGGCAAGTTCCTCAAGACCTGCACCTACCAGCGCGTGACCACCGACGCGGCCAGCGCGCTGATCGGCGAGTACTGCTCGCGGCTGTGCCACCTGGAGAACTTCGTCGGCCACGGCGAGCAGGCCAACCTGCGCGTGCGCCGCTACGGCACGCGCGGCGAAGTGCCCTGGTACCAGCCGGTGCCGGCGCTGGAGCAGAACTGACCGGGGCCCGACCATGCGCCTGCCCGTCACGCCCGGCTTCGGCCTGCAGGGCCGCACCGCCCTGGTCACCGGCGGCAGCAAAGGCATCGGCCTGGCGGCCGCGGCCGCGCTGGTGCAGGCCGGCGCGAGCGTGACCATCGCGGCGCGCTCGGCGACCGAGCTGCAGGCAGCGACCGAGGCGCTGCGCGCGCAGGCCACGCAGCCCGGGCAGGCCGTGGCCGCGCAGGCGCTGGACGTGACCGACTCCGCCGCGGTGGCCGACCTCGTGGCCGGGCAGGCACGACGCGGCGCGCCGTTCGACATCCTGGTCAACAACGCCGGCATGAACCGGCCCGGGCCGATCACGCAGTTGGCCGACGCCGACCTGGACGCGGTGCTGGCGCTCAACGTGAAGTCGGCCTTCTTCGTCGCGCGCGAGGTCGTGCGCGCGCTGCTGGCCGCCGGCAGGCCGGGCAGCATCATCAACCTGTCCTCGCAGATGGGCCACGTGGGCGGCCTGGACCGCACCGTGTACTGCGCCACCAAGCACGCGCTGGAAGGCCTGACCAAGGCGCTGGCCTGGGAAGTCGGGCGCCACGGCATCCGCGTCAACACGCTGTGCCCCACCTTCATCGAGACCGCCATGACCGTGCGGATGTTCGAAGACCCGACGCTGCGCGCCTACGTCGAGGGCGGCACCGCGCTCGGCCGCGCCGGCCGGGTGGAGGAGATCATGGGCGCCGTGGTGTTCCTGGCCAGCGACGCGGCCAGCCTCGTGACCGGCAGCGCGCTGATGGTGGACGCCGGATGGACCGCGCGATGAACAACGCCGGCAGCAGCACCCCTTCCTTCAAGAGCGGCGTCACCTCGGTGGACGTGGCGCGCCTCGCGCAGGTCTCGCAGTCGGCGGTGAGCCGCACCTTCACGCCCGGCGCCTCGGTGTCCCACGCCACCCGCGCGCGCGTGCTGGAGGCCGCGCGCAAGCTGGGCTACCGGCCCAACGCGATCGCGCGCAGCCTGAGCACCAAGCGCAGCCGCATCGTCGGCGTGGTGATGAACCGGCTCGACAACAACTTCCACTCGGTGGTGCTGGAGCAGCTCTCGCACCGCCTGCGCCAGGACGGCTACCACCTGATGCTGTTCTTCAGCGACCCGCAGGAGTCCGACCGCGTGCTGCTGGAGATCCTGCAGTACCAGGTCGACGGCATCGTGATGTTCGCCACCGTGATGTCCTCCGCGCTGGCGCGCGACTGCGCGGACGCCGCCATCCCGGTCGTGCTGTTCAACCGCATCACGCGCTTCACCGGGCCCGACCCCCAGGCCGTGAGCGCGGTCACCTCCGACAACGAGGCCGGCGGGCGGCTGGCCGCGCGCCACCTGGTCGCCGCCGGCCACCGCCGCATCGCCTACATCGGCGGCATCGCCGACGCCACCACCAGCGTGGACCGCGAGCGCGGCTTCCGCGAGGAGCTCGCCGCGCTGGGCGCGCGCATCTACGCGCGCGCGATCGGCAACTACACCTACGCCGGCGCGCAGGCGGCCGCGCGCGAGCTGTTCGGCCCCGCCGTGCCCGAGGCCGAGCGGCCCGACGCGGTGTTCGTCAGCAGCGACCACATGGCCTTCGGCGTGATGGACGTGCTGCGCGTCGAGCGCGGCCTGCGCGTGCCGGACGACGTCAGCGTGATCGGCTACGACAACGTGCCCGAGGCGGCCTGGGGCGGCTACCAGCTCGCCACCGTGGAGCAGCCCATCGGTCCCATGATCGAGGCGACCGTGAAACTGCTGCGCGAGCAGTGGGACGACCCGGGCGCCCCGGCGCGCGCCGTGACCGTGCCCGCCCACCTCGTGCTGCGCGCGTCCGCGCGGCCGCTGCCGGCCGGCACCTGAAGAAGAAACCGGAGACACCCCCCCCATGCTCACCCCCGACCTGCTGCGCAAACTGCGCTCCGTCGACACCCCGACCATCTGCAACGCCCTCGAACTGGCCGCGGGCGATCGCAGCGCCGAAGGCTTCACCTACGGCACGCTGGTCGCCGCGCCGCACCCGCTGCCGTCCATCGTGGGCTATGCGCGCACCGCCACCATCCGCGCCAGCACGCCCGCCACCGCCTCGCCGGCCGAGGTGCGCCAGCAGCGCCTGGGCTACTACCGCTACGTCGCCACCGCCCCCGACGGCCCGGTGATCGTGGTGATGCAGGACACCGACGCGCGGCCCGGCACCGGCTCCTTCTGGGGCGAGGTCAACTCCAGCGTGCACGAGGGCCTGGGCGTGGCCGGCGTGCTCACCAACGGCTCGGTGCGCGACCTGGGCGACATCTCGCGCACCTTACCCATCCTGGCCGGCAGCATCGGCCCCTCGCACGCCTTCGTGCACGTCACCGGCTTCGGCGAGCCGGTGGAGGTGTTCGGCCTGCGCGTGGCGCACGACGACCTGCTGCACGCCGACCGGCACGGCGCGGTGCGCATCCCGGCCCGCCTGCTGAACGACCTGCCGGCCTGCATCGACCTCGTGCAGCGCCGCGAAGCCCCGCTGATCCGCGCCGCGCGCAGCGGCCGGTTCGACATCGATGCCATCGAACGCGCCCTGCGCGAGGCCGACGACATCCACTGATTCCCAACGCCCCCTGAACGCAACGAGAAGGAGACATCCACCATGAAACGACGCACCCTGGTCCAGGCCGCAGCCACCGCCTTCGGCGCCGGTTTCGGCCCCTGGGCACTGGCCCAGCAACCCGCCGCCGGCGCCAACCTCAAGCCCGGCAAGCCGTACGCCGGCACCGAACTCAACCTGCTCACCGTCGTGGCGCCGCAGTTCAAGGCGCACGAAGACATGTTGGGCGACTTCGAGGCCAAGACCGGCATCAAGGTCAAGTACCAGTACGTGCCCTTCCCCAACACGCGCGAGAAACTCACCGCCGAACTGGTGGCGCAAGGCGCCCAGTACGACGTGCTGAGCGTCATGGACGTGTGGGGACCCACGCTCTACAACCTGTTCGAGCCGATCAACGCGCGCGTGGCCGAGAAGAAGATCGACATGCAGGCGCGCTACCCGCACGCCCACCTGCGCGCCGCGCTGGACGGCAACGGCACCGGCAAGAACATCATGGGCATGCCGATCCGCGGCCACGTGCAGATCATGTTCTACCGCAAGGACATCTTCGACAAGCTCGGCCTGAAGGCGCCCCAGACCTGGGACGACATGGTCGCGGCCGGCAAGGCGGTGCAGACCGCCCACCCCGACATGTCCGGCGTGGCCATGTACTACGGCAAGACCGGCGCGCAGAACCTGATGATCTGGTTCAACTACCTCTGGGGCATGGGCGGCGACCTGCTGGACGCGCGCGGCCAGCCGGCCTTCAACTCGCCCGAGGCGGTGGCGGCCACGCAGGCCTACATGGACGTGCTGCTCAAGCACAAGGTGGCCCCGGCGGCCTCGGCCTCGTTCAACGAATACGACGCCGCCAACTCCATGGCCCAGGGCAAGACCGCGATGTACCCGGTCTGGTGGTGGCGCTACGCCGGCTTGGTCGACCCCAAGACCTCCACGCTCAAGCCCGAGCAGGTCGGCTTCGCGCCGCTGCCCTCGATGCCCGGCAAGCCCGCGACCACCTACACCAACACCTGGTTCTACGGCATCAACAAGAACAGCAGGAAAAAAGACGCCGCCATGGAATACCTCACCTGGCTGTCGGACCCCGCGGTGGAGCGCGCGGTGCTGCTGAACCCGCAGCTCAGCGAGGTGGTGGCGGTGCAGACGTCCAACATGCTCGACGCCGACGTGAACCGGCGCTTCAACGGCATGCACGTGTTCGGCGCGCAGGCGCTCAAGGGCGCCAAGGGCACGCCGCTGTTCCCGCAGTGGCTGCAGATCAGCGACCTGCTGGAGGCCACCATCAGCGACCTGGCCACCGGCAAGGTCCAGGTCAAGCCGGCGCTGGACCAGGCCGCGTCGCGCGCGCGCCGGATATTGAGGGGGTAACAAAGGACTCCCCCCTGCGCCGCTTCGCGGCTTCCCCCCTCTCTGGCGCGCCGCTGCGCGGCGCTTGGAGGGGGGACGACAGCTTGGGCCGGCGGAGCCGGACCCTCGCTGTCCCTCGGTTTTGCGTCGGCTCGCTTCGCTCGCTCCTAAGGAAACTGTCGTGTCCTCCATTCCCCCGCCATCTCCTTCCTCCAGCCTGTGGTCGCGGCTGCCGGCGCATTGGCTGCTGCTGGCGCCGGCGCTGGTCTTCGTGGCGGCGATGGCGCTGTTTCCGCTCGGCTATTCGTTCGTGCTGAGTTTCCGCGACTGGAAGCTGGCGCAGAGCGTCACGCCGGGGCCCTGGGTCGGGCTGGAGAACTACCAGTTCCTGCTCGGCGACGACCCGGACTTCATGGCGTCGGTGAAGGTCACGCTGGTGTTCATCGTCGCCAACGTGCTGGCCACGCTGGCGATCTCGCTCGGGGCGGCGCTGCTGCTGCACCGCGCCGGCCGGATCAACTCGCTGGCCCGCGTGCTGTTGATCCTGCCCTTCGTGATGAGCCCGGCGCTGATCGGGATCTCGTTCCGCTTCTTCCTCAATGGCGAATACGGCGTGCTGGCCCAGCTCATGCCCTCGCTGTTCCGCGACACCATCTGGCTGGCCGACAGCACGCTGGCCATGGTCGCGGTGATCGCGGCCGACGTCTGGCACTGGGCGCCCTATATGACGCTGGTGATGCTCGGCGGCCTGGCCTCGGTGCCCAGCGAGACCCAGGAGGCCGCGCGCGTGGACGGCGCCTCCACCTGGCGCGTGCTGCGCGACATCACGCTGCCACAGCTCATGCCGGTGATCAGCGTGGTGCTGGTGCTCAAGACGGTGTTCGCGCTCAAGGCCTTCGACGTGATCTTCACCCTCTCCAACGGCGGGCCCGGCCACTCGACCAAGACGCTGGCCTACTACGTCTACGAAACCGCCTTCACCTACTACGACATGGGCTACGCCGCCTCGGCGGCCTACGTGCTGACGGCGGCACTGCTGGCCACCTCGGCGTTCTACCTGCGACTGGTGTTCAAGAAATGACGACGCACGCTTCCACCACCCCTGGCTACATCGCGCCGGCCGGCGAGCACGTCGCCCTGTGGGCGCGCCAGCTCGCCGTGCTGGCGCTGATCGGCTTCATCGTGCTGCCGATCTTCTGGATCTTCGTGACGGCCTTCAAGATGCCGCGCGACGTCTATTCCACCGAGGCCCTGCTCTGGTTCACCCCCACGCTGGACAACCTGCGCACGGTGTTCGCCGAGCCCTGGAATCTGGGCCACAAGATCCTCAACAGCTTCCTGGTCGCCGGCGGCACCGTGCTGCTGGCCATGCCGATGGCGACCATGGCCGCCTACGCGTTCTCGCGCTTCGACTTCCGCTTCAAGAAGGCGATCTTCCTGTGCGTGATCGCCTCGCAGTTCATCCCGGCCGCGGTGGTGGTGCTGCCGTACTTCCTGATGTTCAACCAGGCCGGCATGCTCGACACCCGCACCGCGCTGGTGCTGGTGAACATGTCGATCGTGCTGCCCTACGCGGTGTGGATGATCAAGGGCTTCATCGACGCCGTGCCGCTGGAGATCGAGGAGTCGGCCATGGTGGACGGCGCCTCCCGCGCGCGCGTGATCCGCGAGATCGTCGTGCCCGCGGCGCTGCCCGGCATCATCACCGCGGCGGTGTTCAGCTTCACGCTGACCTGGAACGAATTCCTGTTCGCGCTCATCATCGGCAAGCAGAACGCGCTCACGCTGCCGATCGGCCTGATCGGCTTCCGCACCGAGCGCGGCGACCTCTGGGAACTCATGGCCGCCGGCGGCCTGCTCATCACCGTGCCCATGTTCATCATTTCCCTGCTCGTGCAGAAGCAGTTCGTCGGCAGCCTCACCGCCGGCTCCGTCAGGTGAACGCCTCCCGCAGCGCGCGCAGCGCCATGAAAAACCGAAACAAGAGACACGCTCCATGACCCAGATCTCCCTCCAGCACATCGACAAGGTCTTCGGCACCGCGCACATCGTGCGCGACCTCAACCTGGAGGTCGCCGACCGCGAGTTCCTCGTGCTGCTCGGCCCCTCGGGCTGCGGCAAGACCACCACCATGCGCATGGTCGCGGGCCTGGAGCGCCCCACCGCCGGCAGCATCGCGTTCGACGGCCGGCGCATGAACGAGGTGCCCACGCAGCAGCGCGACGTGGCCATGGTGTTCCAGAACTACGGCCTGTACCCCCACATGACGGTGGAGGAGAACATCGCCTACCCGCTGCGCCTGCGCGGCATGCAGGCCGCCGAATGCGCGCGGCACGTGGCGCGCGCGGCCGAGCGCGTCGAGCTCGGGCCCTACATGCGGCGGCGTCCGCGCGAGCTTTCGGGCGGCCAGCGCCAGCGCGTGGCGCTGGCGCGCAGCATCGTGCGCACGCCCAAGGTGTTCCTGATGGACGAGCCGCTGTCCAACCTGGACGCCAAGCTGCGCGTGGCCATGCGCGCCGAGATCAAGCACCTCGCGCACGAGCTGCAGGTCACCACGCTGTACGTCACGCACGACCAGATCGAGGCCATGACCCTGGCCCACCGCGTGGCGCTGATGAAGGACGGCGTGATCCAGCAGCTCGCCACGCCCGAGGAGATCTACAACAACCCGGCCAACGCCTTCGTGGCCGGCTTCATCGGCAGCCCGGCCATGAACCTGCTGCCAGTGGAAGGCAGCGGCGATGCCCTGCGCGCGGCCGATGGCACGCGCATCGCGCTCGCGCCGCCGCGCCAGGGCGCGCTCACGCTGGGCGTGCGCGCCGAGGACATGCACGTGGCCGGCCTGGACGACGCGCATTTCTCCGCCTCCGTGTTCGCCTTCGAGCTGCTCGGCGACAGCACCATGGCCACGGTCAAGCTCGGCGGCACGCTGGTGGCGATCAAGGCGCCGCGCGACCTGCGCCTGCAGTTCGGCGACCAGATCGGCATCCGCATCGACCCGGCCCGCACCTACTGGTTCGACGCCGGCAGCGGGGACCGCATCCATGCGTGAGCCGGCCGCCGCACGCGCCCAAGCCCGCGCCGGCGAGGGCCTGCCCTGGCTGGTGCTGATCCCGGGCACGCTGTGCGACGGCCGGGTCTTCGCGCGCCAGGTCCGCGCCCTGCGCGGCCGCGCGCGCGTGCTGCACCTGGACTACCGCACGCTCACCGAGCGCGACGGCTCGGCCTGGCTGCGGCACCTGCTGCGCACCACGCTGCCGCCGCGCTTTTCCGTCGCCGGCTTCTCGCTCGGCGGCCTGCTCGCGCTGGAGCTGCTGCGCCTGGCCCCCGAGCGCATCGAACGCCTGGCGATGATCGCCAGCAACGCCGAGCCGGCCAGCCGCAAGGGCTACCGCAAGGGCCGCGCCAACTGGCGCCTGCAGCGCGACCGCCGCCTGGGCGCGCGCGCCGTGATCGCGCGCGCCCAGCCCTTGTATTTCCATTCGCGCCGCCAGGGCCGCCGCCACGCCGCCGCCGTGCTCGACATGGCGCTGCGCACGCCCGACGCCGCCGCGCGGGCCCAGTTCCACTGGGCCGGCACGCGCCCCGGCGGCCACGACGTGCTCGGCCGCTTTCCCGGCCCGGTGCTGATCGCCAGCGGCGCCAAGGACCCGCTGTGCCCGCCGGCCTGGCAGCGCGCGATGCAGCGCACACGCCCCGACGCGGTCTGGCACGAGTACCCGCGCTGCGGCCATTTCGTTTCCCTGGAAGCGGCCGCGCCGCTCGGCCATGCGCTGCGGCGCTGGCTCGCGCAGCCCGCCGCCCCGTCTTCGCTTTCCTCCTATCATTCCTCCCGTACCCAGCCATGACCACCACCACCGTCGACACCCCTGCCGCTCCCGCCGCCGCGCAGTCCGAAGACCAGCTGCGCAGCCGCTTCATCCCGTTCTCCAGCCTGCGCTACAGCACCGAGGCCTTCATCGACTACCGCATCCCCGGCTGCGCCCCGAAGTACAACTACGCGCTGATCGGCTCGGGCGTCTCGCAAGGCGACAAGCAGCCGGTCAGCCTGCGCGAGAAGCACGGCTTCCAGGTCGGCGGCGTGATGATGCCGCCCGGCGTCACCAACCCGCCGCACATGCACTTCACCGCCGAGGTCTTCATCTGCACGCGCGGCCGCTGGAACCTGCACTGGGGCTTCAACCCCGAGCGGCACGAGGTCGTGTTCGAGCCCGGCGACATCTGCAGCGTGCCGACCTGGATCTACCGCGGCTTCCAGAACGTCGGCGAGGAAGACGGCTTCATGTTCACCGCGCTCGGCCACGACGACACCGGCGGCATCCTCTGGGCGCCGCAGACCCTGCGCGCGGCGCAGGAGCAGGGCCTGCACCTGACCGAGGACTACCAGATCGTCGACGAGCGGGCCGGCCAGGTCTGGGACGACCGCACCATGCGCCGCCTGCAGCCCATGACGTCGCAGGAGATCGACGCGCTCGAGGTCTGGACGCCCGAGCGCATGGCCGGCCGCGTGGTGCGCTTCCGCGACCTGAGCTGGTCGCGCCACGCCCTGCTGGACGCCGCGCTGCCCGGCTGCGGCGCCCAGATCGCTCCCGTGATCGGCCACGGCATGTCGCAGGACCTGCACCAGACCCCGCCGATCGGCAACGCCCACGGCCACTCGCTCGAATGGCTGCGCATCCCGCCCGGCGGCAGCGTCTCGCGCCACCGCATCGCGGCCAAGCAGGTGCTGATCGCCTACCGCGGCCGCGTGGAACTGGCGGTCGGCGACGCGGCGGCCCGATTCACCCTGGCCGGCACCGGCACCACCTGGGACAGCTACGCCATGCCCGCCGGCGTCTGGCGCAGCTACCGCAACACCGGCAGCGAGGACGCCGTGCTGCTGGTCGTCTCGGCCGGCGACGCGCCCAAGCCGATCGAATGGTCGCCCGAGGTGGTGCAGGCCGCCGCCACCGCCGGCTGGGCGGTCGACGCCAACGGCAGCGTGGCGCTCAAGCGCTTCACCGACCGCTCGCAAAAGTAAAGGAAACCCCATGACCACCCCGCCTGCCGCCGCTTCCTGGCCCTTCGGCACCCACCCGCTGGACACCCGGCTGCGCGCGATGCTGCACGGCACGCAGCGCCTGCGCGGCATCTTCAACGGCCTGCCCTCGCCGGCGATCGTCGAGATGTGCGGCTACGCCGGCTTCGACTTCGTGCTGCTGGACAACGAGCACGGCGTTGCCGACCTGCAGACCACCGAGCACATGCTGCGCGCCGCGCGCGCGGTCGGCATCCCGGTCGCGGTGCGCTGCTTCGAGCAGGACATCGCGCGCGTGCTCGACGCCGGCGCCGGCGGGGTGCAGATCCCGATGGTGTCCACGCCCGAGCACGCCGCGCGCCTGGTGCAGCGCGTCAAGTACCCGCTGCCGCTCGGCGTCGAGGGCCTGGGCGGCATGCGCGGCAGCGCCTTCAGCACCCGCGCCGCCGGCTACGGCGCCTTCGGCGGCCCGCACCACTCGCGCCGCAGCAACGACGGCGTCGCGCTGATCGTCATGGTCGAGACCGCCGAAGGCGTGCGCAACGCCGGCGCCATTGCCGGCGTGCCGGGCGTCGATGCGGTCTTCATCGGCCCCAACGACCTGGCCCACGCCATGGGCCACGAGGACCGCTTCGGCGACCCGGCAGTGCAGCAGGCGATCGAACAGGCGGTGCGCGCGATCGCCGCCGCCGGCTGCTGCCCCGGCGTGCTCGCGCTCACGCGGGAAGACGAAGACCGCTACGCCGGTTGGGGCGCGCGCTACTTCGCGACCACCACCACCGGCCTGATCACCAAGGCGTTCCGCGAAGCGGCCTCCGGCCAGCGCGCGACCCTGAGCTATTGAAGCACCCAGGGGGAGCTTCGGTGCCCCTGAGTCAAGCCACGCCATGACCACGCCACTTCTACTGGGCTGCATCGCCGACGACTTCACCGGTGCCACCGACCTGGCCAACAACCTGGTGCGCGCCGGCATGCGCGTGCTGCAGACCATCGGCGTGCCCGACGCGCCGCCCGCCGCCGAGGTCGACGCGGTGGTGGTCGCGCTCAAGTCGCGCACCATTCCCGCGCCCGAGGCGGTGGCGCAGTCGCTGGCGGCGCTGCGCTTCCTGCAGGCGCAGGGCGCGCGGCAGATCTACTTCAAATACTGCTCGACCTTCGACAGCACCGCCGAGGGCAACATCGGCCCGGTGGCCGAGGCGCTGATGGACGCGCTGGGTTGCGACTTCGCCGTCGCCACGCCGGCCTTCCCCGACAACCAGCGCACCGTGTTCAAGGGCCACCTGTTCGTCGGCGACGTGCTGCTCTCGGAAAGCGGCATGCGCGACCACCCGCTCACGCCCATGACCGACGCCAACCTGGTGCGCGTGCTGCAGGCGCAGAGCCGCCGGCGCGTCGGTTTGATCGACCACACGGCCGTGGCGCGCGGCCCCGAGGCCGTGCGCGCGCGCATCGACGCCCTGCGCTCGCAGGGCATCGGCCTGGCGATCGCCGACGCGGTCGACAACGCCGACCTGCTGCCCCTGGGCGCGGCGCTGGCCGGCGCGCCGCTGGTTACCGGCGGTTCGGGCCTGGCGATCGGGCTGCCGGCCAACTTCGGCCTCCAGCCCTCGCCCGCCGCCGCCGCGCTGCCGCCCCCGCAGGGCCTGCAGGCCATCGTCTCGGGCAGTTGCTCGCTCGCCACCCAGGGCCAGGTGCGCCACTTCCTGCAGAGCGGGCGGCCGGCGCTGGCGCTCGATCCGCTGCGCCTCGCGGCGGGCGGCGGCGAAGACCTGGTGGCCGAGGCGCTGGCCTGGGCCGCACCCCGGCTGCGCGACGGCCCGGTGCTGGTCTACTCCACCGCCGCGCCCGACACCGTGCGCACGGTGCAGGGCCGCCTGGGCACCCAGGCCGCCAGTGCGCTGGTCGAACAGGCCCTGGCGGCGGTCGCGCGCGGCCTGGTCGCGCAGCACGGCGTGGGCCGGCTCGTGGTGGCCGGCGGCGAGACCTCAGGCGCCTGCGTGCAGGCCCTGGGCATCGCGCAGATGCAGATCGGCGCCCAGATCGACCCCGGCGTGCCCTGGTGCCACGCCGTGGGCGCCGCCGGACCGCTGCACCTGGCGCTCAAGTCCGGCAACTTCGGCGGCGAGGACTTCTTCACCCGAGCCTTCACCCAGTTGCACTGAACGAGAAACCCCACCATGCCGCGATTCGCCGCCAACCTCAGCATGATGTACACGGAATTCGACTTCCTGGACCGCTTCGCCGCCGCGGCGCAGGACGGCTTCCAGGGCGTCGAGTACCTCTTCCCTTACGCCTGGCCGGCCGAGCAGATCGCCGAGCGCCTGCGCCGCCACGGCCTGCAGCAGGTGCTGTTCAACGCGCCGCCGGGCGACTGGGACGCGGGCGAGCGCGGCCTGGCCAGCCTGCCCGGCTGCGAGGACGAGTTCCGCGCCGGCATCGCCCAGGCCCTGGCCTATGCCGCCGCGCTCGACTGCCCGCGCGTGCACGTGATGGCCGGCCTGCTGCCCGAGGGCGCCGACCGCGCCCGCCACCGCGCCACCTACGTCGCCAACCTGCGCTGGGCCTGCACCGAGGCCGAAGCCGCCGGCCGCACGCTGCTGCTCGAACCGATCAACACCCGCGACATGCCCGGCTACTTCCTGAACCGGCAGGACGACGCGCACGCCCTCGTGGCCGAGGTCGGCGCGCCCAACCTGGCGGTGCAGATGGACCTGTACCACTGCCAGATCGTCGAAGGCGACCTGACCGCCCGGCTGCGCCGGCACCTGCCCAGCGGCCGCGTCGGCCACCTGCAAATCGCGGGCGTGCCCGAACGGCACGAGCCCGACACGGGCGAGGTGAACTACCCCTACCTGTTCGGCGTCATTGACGCCCTGGGCTACGGCGGCTGGATCGGCTGCGAATACCGGCCCGCGGCGGGCACGCGCGCGGGGCTGAGGTGGATGAAGGGGCGGTAACCTCCGGCCCATGAAGGCCGATCACCGCTTCCATGCCCTGCTGAGCGCCGAGCGCGCACGCTTCGCCGCCACCCACCCCACCTCCATGGCCTTGGCCGAGGCGGCGCAGGCCCACTACCTGTTCGGCGTGCCGCTGCACTGGATGCGCGACTGGCCCAGCCCGGCCACGCTGTTCGTGGCCCAGGCCCAGGGCGCGCAGCTCACCTGCGCCGATGGCCTGCGCTACGCCGACTTCTGCCTCGGCGACACCGGCGCCCTGTTCGGCCACAGCCCGCCGCCGCTGGCCCAGGCGATCGCCGAACAGGCCGCACGCGGCCTGACCTGCATGCTGCCGACCACGCGCAGCGCCGCGGTCGGGCAGGCGCTGCAGCGCGTGTTCGGCCTGCCCATGTGGCAGCTCGCGCTCACCGCCAGCGACGCCAACCGCTTCGTGCTGCGCTGGGCGCGCGCGCTCACGCAGCGGCCCATGCTGCTGGTGTTCGACGGCTGCTACCACGGCGCGGTGGACGACACGCTGGTGGACCTCGACCGCGCCAGCGGCGCCACGCGCCCGCGCGCCTCGGTGCTGGGCCAGGTGCACGACCACGCCGACTTCACCCGCGTGGTGCCGTTCAACGACCCCGCCGCGCTCGAAGCAGCGCTCGCGCCCGGCGACGTGGCCTGCCTGCTGGCCGAGCCCGCGCTCACCAACTTCGGCCTGGTGCCGCCCGCGCCCGGCTTCTGGGACGCCGCACGCGCGCTGTGCCGCCGTCACGGCGCGCTGTTCGTGTGCGACGAGACGCACACCCTTTCCACCGCGCCGGGCGGCTACGCGCGCGCCCATGGGCTGGCGCCCGACCTGCTGGTGGTCGGCAAAGCGGTGGCCGGCGGCCTGCCCTGCGCAGTCTACGGCTTCACGCACGAGGTCGCGCGCCGCATGGCCGCGGCCAAGGCCGCCGCGCCGGAAGGCCACAGCGGCATCGGCACCACGCTCTCGGGCAATGCCCTGGCGCTGGCCGCGCTCGAAGCGGCGCTCGAGCACCTGCACACACTCGAAAACTACGACCGCATGTTGCGCACCGCCACCACGCTCGAAGCTGGCCTGCGCCAGCGCATCGCAACGGCCCGCCAGCCCTGGACCGTGACGCGCCTGGGCGCGCGCATGGAGCTGCAGTTCATGGACCACACACCGCGCGACGCCCAGGACGTGCGCGACCACGCACAGCCCGAATTCGAAAGCCTGGTGCACCTGTTCATGCTCAACCGCGGCGTGCTGCTGACGCCGTTCCACAGCATGCTGCTGGTTTCGCCCGCGACCACCGAGGCCGAAACCCGCCATCTGCTGGTGGCATTCGACCAATTGCTCGCCGCGCTGCCCCCTGGGTTGGCGCACTAGCCGCACCGGCCGTGCAAACCCATAATTCCGCATGGCCGGCCTCCAGCAATCGATCCGCTTCTGCACCACCCGCGATGGCGTGCGGATCGCGTATGCGATCACAGGCAATGGTCCGCCGCTGGTGCGCGCTGCGCATTTCCTGACCCACATCGATTTCGACTTCCAAAGCCCGGTCTGGCAACCCTGGCTGGAAGAACTGAGCCGCACCCACACGCTGGTGCGCTACGACGGACGCGGCAGCGGACTGTCGGACCGGTCGGTGGACACGCTGTCGCTGGACGCCTGGGTGGCCGATCTCGAAGCCGTGGTCGACGCGGCCGGGCTGGATCGTTTCGCGTTGCTGGGCTGCTCGCAGGGCTGCGCGGTATCCGTGGCCTACGCGGTGCGCCACCCCGAGCGGGTCTCGGCCCTGGTGGTCCTGGGCGGCTACCTGCGCGGGCTGATGCGCCGCAACCCCACGCCGCAGGAGGTCCGGGAGGGCCGGCTGCTGCTGGATCTGATCGAGGTCGGCTGGGGCCAGGACAGCGAGGCCTTCCGGCAGGTATTCACTTCGCTGTTCATCCCCGGCGGCACGCCCGAGCAGGTCCGCTGGTTCAACGAATTGGAGCGGCTGTCGTGCAGCCCCGAGCATGCGGCGCGCACCATCGCCGCCTTCGGCCAGATCGACGCCAGCGAACAGGCCACGCAGTTGCACTGCCCGGCGCTGGTGCTGCACGCGCGCGGCGATCTGCGCGTGCCGTTCGAGGAAGGGCGGCACGTGGCCGGGCAGATCGCGGGGGCGCGGCTCGTGCCGCTGGAAAGCCGCAACCACATCCTGCTCAAGCAGGAGCCGGCCCTCATCGAGGCCTTCGGCACGATGCGGCAGTTCCTGGCCGCGCACGCACCGGGTGTCCCCGCGCGCCCGGCCTTCTTCGAGCAACTGGCGCCGCGCGACCACGAACTGCTGGACTTGCTGGCGCGCGGGCTGGACAACCTGCAGATCGCCGCCCATCTCGAACTGGCCGAGAAGACCGTGCGCAACAAAGTCTCGGCCCTGTTCCACAAGCTCGAGGTCGGCACCCGCGCCCAGGCCATCGTACGGGCGCGCGAAGCGGGCTACGGGACATCCGTCCCGGGCGCCCGGGGGCCCGACGGCCCGGCAGGACACTGAAGCGGGACATTCGCCCCGTGCGCCGGCGCGCCACCGGCGCTGAAATCGCCTCCAGGTTCAACCCTGTTGCCGGAGGCCCCGATGAAAGCCATTGCCCCCACCCCGTCCACGCGTTTCCAGTTCTCCACCGGCAGCAGCGCGCTGCGCCGCCTAGTCCCGCCCGTGCGCGCCTGGCTGCTGGCGTCGTGGCAGGCTGGGTGCCGCCGCGCCGAACGCCCCGACCGTTTCGTGCCCCATTACTGAAGCCAGGTCAGTTGGCCCGTGCCGGTGATGCTGGCATAGGGGATCCATCGACCCGTTTCATGATGAGCGTAAGCAGCCGGTCGAACGAAGGCTCGCGCGGCGCCTGCCCGCTGAGCGGGTCCCGGTGGCTCGCGAACGCCGCGTTGAGCACCCGCCAGTCGCCCTCGTCCAGCACGCGTTCGGCCTCGGGCAGCACCGCGGCCTCTTCCAGCCGCATGTGCTCCAGGTAGAACACCACGTACTGGCGGGCCTGCGCCTCGAACACCGCTCGGCGCGCCTCGCCCAGGTATTCCCAGGCCTGCAGCAGGTGCATCAGCTCGCGCACCCGGGCCTCGCCGGCCATGTGGTCGCGCTCGAGCCGTTCGATCGTCGGCATGACCTGGGGCGCGGCGCGCGCCACGCGGGGAAACAGCAGATTCGATTCCTTCGGGTGGTGGTGCTGCTCGGGGAACTCGTCGATGTAGAAGAGCATCGCCCGCATCACGTCGAAATAGCGCTCGTACCCGTCGCTCGCCCCGGGATCGGGCCCCCGATCGATCAGCCGCTGCATCGATTGCAGCATGGCCGTCAGGCTGGCATGGTCATCGCGGATGACGCGCAGGGCCGAGCGGTTCATGGTGATGAAAGTGTCTCCTCGGGCAGGTGGCCAAGCATCGCGCAAGCCGGCCCTTGCCGCCTTGACCTGCGTCAACCCTCCAAACGACCAGAACGGCACAAAACTTTACACGCCGGCCACACCCCCCGCACAGGCCGGAAACACGGGGCCCGCACACTGAAGCCCATGCCAGCAGACACCCGATCCCTTCCGCTGGGTGCTGCGGCAGACCCTTCACCCCGAACGACCCAGGAGTCTTCCATGAAACTGTTTCCGACCCGCGCCCTGATCGTCTCCACCGTCGCCGCGGCCATCACCGGCACGATGGCCGTCACCGCCGTCTCGGCCACGGCGCAAACCGCCAGTCCGGCGCCGGTCGAGCGGCAGGCCACCCCGGCCCACCCCGATGCCGAGGGCAAAGCCAAGGCACGTGCCCAGCGCCAGGCCGAACGGACCGCGCGCCTGCAGCAGCAGATGGCCGAGCGCCAGGCCCGGTTCAAGGCCGAGCTCAAGATCACCCCCGAGCAGGAGCCGGCCTGGAACGCCTTCATCGCGCGCACCCAACCCACCCAGCCAGCCGAACGCGCCGCCGCCGCGCAACCACCCGCGCCGGCCCGCGAGGCCTGGGCCCAGCTCTCCACGCCCGAACGCCTGGACCGGCTGCAGGCGCGCCAGGCGGAACGCGATGCGCGCACCGCGCGGCGCCACGACGCGATCCGGAGCTTCTACGCCGCGCTCGACACCGAGCAGAAGAAAATCTTCGACGAGCGCACGGCCCGGAGCGGCGGTTTTCAGCGTGCCGGCATGCATCCGAGGAATCCCCACCCCGGATTTCCGCACATGCAGCCGCGCATGAAGGACGGCCATCCGCCGCCTGCACCGAGGAGCTGAACGCCGGTGTTGCTTCCCTGTATGTCTCTCTTATAGGGTTTATGAATAAATAGTGGTAGTAGTAGAGGGCGCTGTCCGTTGTGGACAAGCGCCCTTTTTCTTTCGGCATCAAACACTTGGGCGGCCCACAACCCTGTGTGGAGCACCCGGGACGCCAAGTACCGGGATCGGGGATAAGCCCGGCCCGCTCACCGCGGCTGTGGACAACCCCAGGCTTGTTCAAAAGTTACACACAAGCTTGTGCGCACAAGTCCGGAAACATGTCCTGACACCTGCGCACAGTCGTTTGCCGCTCGGCCCGGTCGCGGCTGCTAAGATGCGCCGCTTTCCAGCCCGTCCGTTGGTCGATTCCCTCGTGACAGGCCTGTTTCTGGACCCGTCTTGCCGATGTCTGTTGCTCTCGCAGGGAAAACGCCCGCGACTTTTGAAATCAAGAGCGCCCAGTTGCCCCTGGTGGCGCTCATGCTCAAGTCCTCCGACCTGCGGCGCCTGGGCGAAGAACTGGCCCAGCGATTCGGCGACATGCCCGATTTCTTCGACCACGACCCCGCGGTCATCGACCTGCACCCGCTCAACGTGGCCGAGGCGCATGCCCTGCCCGACTTCGGCGAACTGCAGACGTTGCTGAGGCAGTACCGCCTGGTGCCGGTGGCGGTGCGTGGCGGAACGCGTGAACAGATGGCGCTGGCGCGCGCCGCGGGACTGGTGCCCGCGCCGGACGCTTCGATCCAGCGGGTGGTGGCCGAAGCTGCGGCTTCGGCACCGGCGCAGCCACAGCAGCCTCCCGTGGCACCCCCTCCGGTGCCGGGCGCGATGCTGATCGACAAACCCCTGCGCTCGGGCCAGCAGGTGTACGCGCGCGGGCGCGACCTGGTCGTGATGGCGATGGTCAACCCCGGCGCCGAGGTCATCGCCGATGGCCACATCCACGTCTACGCGCCGCTGCGCGGCCGGGCCATCGCGGGCGCGCGCGGGCAATCGGACGCGCGCATCTTCGCGCTCGGCATGGCGCCCGAGCTGATTTCCATCGCCGGCATCTACCGCACCAGCGAAGTGCCCTGGCCCGACGGCATCCTGGGCCGGCCCGCGCAGGTGCGCCTGTCGCCCGGGCCCGAGGGCGACAAGCTCGTGGTCGATTCGCTGCCGGTCACCTGAAGCCCGGCAGACAGGCAGACACCCCTTTTCCGCATCCAAGAGAGAGATCCACCACCATGACCACCAGAATCGTTGTCGTCACGTCCGGCAAGGGCGGCGTGGGCAAGACCACCACCAGCGCCAGCTTCGCCTCCGGCCTGGCCCTGAAGGGCCACAAGACCGCGGTGATCGACTTCGACGTCGGTCTGCGCAACCTCGACCTCGTCATGGGCTGCGAGCGGCGCGTGGTCTACGACCTCGTCAACGTGATCCAGGGCGAGGCCAACCTGAACCAGGCGCTCATCAAGGACAAGCAGTGCGACAACCTGTTCGTGCTGGCCGCCAGCCAGACGCGCGACAAGGAGGCGCTGACCCAGGAAGGCGTGCACAAGGTGCTGACCGACCTGGCCGCCATGGGCTTCGACTACATCGTGTGCGACTCGCCCGCCGGCATCGAGACCGGCGCGCTGATGGCCATGCACTACGCCGACGAGGCGCTCGTCGTCACCAACCCCGAGGTGTCCAGCGTGCGCGATTCAGACCGCATCCTGGGCATGCTCTCCAGCAAGACGCAGCGCGCCATCGAAGGTAAGGACCCGGTCAAGGAACACCTGCTCATCACGCGCTACAACCCGTCGCGCGTGGCCGACGGCCAGATGCTCTCCCTCGAGGACATCCAGGAGATCCTGCGCATCAAGCTCATCGGCGTGATCCCGGAAAGCGAGAACGTGCTGACCGCGTCCAACCAGGGCACGCCGGCCATCCACCTCAAGGGCAGCGACGTGGCCGAGGCCTACAGCGACGTGGTCGACCGCTTCCTCGGCGCGGACAAGCCGCTGCGCTTCATCAACGCCGAGAAGACGGGCTTTTTCAAGCGCCTGTTCGGAGGGAAATAAGGCATGTCCCTGCTGTCCTTCCTGCTGGGCGAGAAGAAGAAGACCGCCAACGTCGCCAAGGAGCGCCTGCAGATCATCCTGGCGCACGAGCGCAGCGGCCGCGGCGCCGGCGAGCCCGACTACCTGCCCGCCCTGCAGCGCGAGCTGGTGGCCGTGATCGGCAAGTACGTCCGCATCAACCCGGACGACATCAAGGTGCAGCTCGAGCGCCAGGACAATCTGGACGTGCTGGAAGTCAAGATCGAGATTCCGGAGAAAAACGCCCCCACGCTCCGCCGCTGACGCGGGTCGCTGCCCCCCGAGGGGGCTGAGCCCGCCTTGGGGCGGCCCGGCGGCGGGCTCGGTGGCCCCCACGCTCCGCCGCTGTCGCGGGTCGCTGGCACACGGCGGCGTGCCTGTCCACCGCATAACCCTGTGCCAGCAAGAAATCGGTCTGCGTGTTAGATTAGCGAGTTGCCTCGAGCGAGAGACCTTCCGAATCCCGGCCCTGCCCCGGACTTTCGGATACCGCGCCGCTTTCGTTGCCCCGCGGTCCTTCCCTTCTCCCCCGCAGCAGCAGCTGCCACGGCCGGCGTTACCGGCGCTTCGTCTGGATGAACCAGGCCCATGCGCCAGTACCGGACCGATACGACTTTCAATCGAACGGAAAGAAGAAACACCATGGCCAAAGAAGAATTGATCGACATGATGGGTGTTGTCAACGAAGTGCTGCCGGACACGCGTTTCCGCGTGACGCTGGACAACGGGCACCAGCTCATTGCCTACTCCGCCGGCAAGATGAAGAAGAACCACATCCGCATCCTCGCGGGCGACCGCGTGTCGCTGGAGCTCTCGCCCTACGACCTGAGCAAGGGCCGCATCAACTTCCGCCACATCGAAGGCCGCGGCCCGATGGCGCCGCGCCGGAGGACTTGACGACTCCCCCCTGCGCCGCGTCGCGGCTTCCCCCCTCTCTGGCGCGCCTTCGGCGCTTGGAGGGGGGACGACATCTCGGGCCGGCGGAGCCGGACCCTCGCTGTCTCTGGGTTGGCGCGATCTCATGCGCTGCGAGTCGCGCTCTGACTGACGCCGGTTGGTGAAAATCTTCTTCTCTCGCTCCTCGCTCTCTCACCCTCTTTCCGGAGCGCGTGCCTGAACTTAGAGATGCCGTGGAACCGGCTTTGCCGGGCCAC
>CAZAPJ010000030.1:0-53263 GCA_964487025.1 uncultured Hydrogenophaga sp. | reverse complement strand
CTCCAGTCTCCCAGACCCTTCCGGGTGAACAACCTATTGAAACATCACAGCTAGTTCACGGACAAGCCGCCGCCGGCCGGAACGAGCCTAGGGTGGTATCGCGTCCGTCGGCTTTCGCGGTCGCCCTGCCAATGGCATATCGATAAACGCCGCCGGGCCTGCAGGATTGGACTGGGCGAAAAGCCCTTGGGTATTTTCGACGCCGGAATCCGTCGGTCTGACGGCCTCTCGGCCTCGGTTGGTGTAGGGCCGAACAACCGGTCTTGAGGCGGCTCATGTGGCGTCCATCGGGTCGGCAGTTTTTTGCCCACTTTGCAACGCCACCGATTGTGTGGCTTGCCCGGTTAGCGGGGGTGACGTATTATCACATTTGTTATAACAAATGCAAAACCATCATGCACACCCTCAAACTGACCCAGATCGGCAATTCGGTGGGAGTGATCCTGCCGCGGGAGGTGTTGGCAAAGTTGCGGCTTGAAAAAGGGCAGGCCGTGTTTCTGACCGAGACGCCCGACGGTCTTGTGCTTACGCCCTACGACCCGGCGCTGGAGGAGCAGATCGAGGCGGGCCGTGCCTTCATGCGCGACTACCGGAACACTTTCCATCAGCTCGCCAAATGAGCTGGCGCTGGGTAGACAAGAGCGCGCTGATCCTGTTGCACGACGAGAGCCTTGCCGAGCATGGCGGACGCGCCGGACTGCGAGATGAAGGCCTGCTGGACTCAGCGCTCAACAAGCCTCTGAACTTGGTGGCGTACGGCGAGCCCGATTTCGCCGACCTTGCGGCCAGCTATGCCAGTGGGCTGGCGAAGAACCATCCCTTCGTGGATGGCAACAAGCGTGCTGCGTTTCTTGCCGTGGGCATGTTCCTCTATCTCAATGGGTACCGCTTGCAAGCCACACAAGTCGATGCCACGCTGACCATGTTGGGCTTGGCGAGCGGCGAGGTGTCCGAAGAAGCCTTCGCGGCCTGGCTGCGCCGTTGCGCGCTGCGCCGGCCATAGACGCAACCGATCTACCGCCTGCGCTCAATCCAGCGGCCGCAGCCCGATCACCAGCGAGGAGGGCACGGTGCCGTTGGTGTCCTTGGGCAGGGTGGCGGTGCGGTCGATCGCGCGCAGCACGGCGTCGTCCCAGGCCGCATTGCCGCTGCTCCTGACCAGCCGGCGCGAGGTGATGGTGCCGTCGGGCGAGGTGCGCACCTCGACCTCGGCGCGCGGGTTGCCCGGCGCCACGTCGGTGAAGACCACATTGGGGCGGATGCGCGCGGCCACGCGGCCGGCGTAGCCGGGCGTCGGCCCGCTGGCCTGCTGGGCGGTGCCGGTGCTCTGCGGCCCGCCGGAGGCGCCGGCCTGGCCCATCATGCGACGGAGCTGGTCTTCCCGGATCTGCGCCAGGCGTTTCTGCTCTTCCTCGGCGGCGCGGCGCTCTTCGCGTTCGCGTTTTTGCTGCTCGGCCAGTTTCTGTTGGCGCTCCTTCTCCGCCTTTTCGGCCGCCGCCTTCTTCTCGGCTTCCGCCTTTTTCTGGGCGGCGAGTTTCTCCGCCGCCGCTTTCTCGGCCGCCGCCTTCTTCCGCGCTTCCTCCTCCTCGCGCGCCTTCTTGTCGGCCTCGGCCTTTTCCTTGGCCCGCGCCACCGCGATCTCGGCTTCGCTCGGGGCCGGTGGTGGTGGTGGCGCCGCCGCTGCTGCCGGTGCGGGCGCAGGCGTGGGCGCCGGGGCTGGGGCCGGGCGCGGCGGTTCGGGCTGGGGTGGCGGTGGCGGCGGTTGCACCGCGCGCGGGGCGGCCTGCTGTGGCAGGCGAGACCAGAGTTCGGCCTCGAACGTGGCCGGCTCGCCGTCGTCGCGCCAGTTCACGCCCCAGGTGAGCGCGGCAATGAGCAGCGCATGGGCCACCAGCGCCAGGCCCATCGGGCCACTCCAGCGGCCGCCGCGCGGCGGGGCGAGCTCGAGGTGGTCGGCGGTCGACTGCATCGTGGTGGTGCGGAACGGTTCCATTCAGCGTGAGGTTTGCACGGACAGACCGACCCGCGCGATGCCGGCGCGCTGCAGCGTGTCCATGACGCGCACGACGGCCTCGTACTTGACGTTCTTGTCGGCGCTGATCACGACCGGGACGCCGCTCTCGGGCATGCTGCCCCTGGCGACCTGCAACTGCTGCACGCGCGTCACCAACTGATTCATGGCCACGGGCTGCGGTTCCCCGGAAGCGCCGCCTTCGCGCAGCGAGAGCTGCTCGTCCTTGTCGATCAGCACCGAGACGAACCGCTCCGGCTGCCGGCCGGCCTGGCCCACGCTGGGCAGCGCGATCTGGCTCGGCGTGATGAGCGGCGCGGTCACCATGAAGATGATCAGCAGCACCAGCATCACGTCGATGAAGGGCACCATGTTGATCTCGTTGATGGTGCGGCGTCCGCGGCCGCGCGAGGAAACGGCAGGCATGTCTATCTCGTGTTGCGTTGCAGGATGTTGGAGAACTCTTCCATGAAGGTTTCCATGCCGTTGGCCACGCGGTCGATGTCGTGCGCGAAGCGGTTGTAGAACACCACGGCCGGGATGGCCGCGAACAGGCCGATGGCGGTGGCCACCAGTGCCTCGGCGATGCCGGGCGCCACGGTGGACAGCGTCACCTGCGCCAGCGCGGCCAGGCCGGTGAAGGCATGCATGATGCCCCAGACGGTGCCGAACAGGCCGACGTAGGGCGCCACGGAGCCGACCGTGCCGAGGAAGGACAGGTTGGCCTCGAGGGCATCGAGTTCGCGCTGGAAGCTGGCGCGCATGGCGCGGCGGGCGCCGTCGAGCAGGGCGCCGCTGTCGGTGATGCGGCGCTCGCGCAGCTTCTGGTACTCGCGCATGCCGCTGGCGAAGATGCGCTCCATCGGGCCGCCGTGGCGCGCGCTCTGCGCGGCGGCGGCGTACAGCTCGTTGAGGTTGGCGCCGGACCAGAACTCGCGCTCGAACGCGTCGTTGTGGCGGCGCACGCGCTTGAGCGCGAAGACCTTGCGGAAGATGGCGGCCCAACTGATCACGGAGACCACCAGCAGCAGGGCCACCACGGCCTGCACGACCCAGCTGGCATTGAGCATCAACTCGACGATGGAAAAATCCTGGGGCATGGGTGGGTGTTTGGAGAGGTTGCTCGGATGGATGGTTTCGGCGCGCGCCGGCCGTCGGCTCAGTCCGCACCCTGCAGCGCGGCCAGCACCTGCGTCGGGATGCGTTGCGGTCGCAGGCGCTGGGCATCGACCCAGCCGATGCGGATGGTGCCCTCGCACAGCAGCAAGGGCGCCGCCGGCTCGCCCGCCTGGGCGGGTTGCAGGAAGGCGCGCTGCCCGATTGTCAGGGAGGCGCGGCCCGCTTCCTGCACGCGCGCTGTAACGAGAAGCAAATCATCCAGGCGCGCCGGCCGGTGGTAGCGCACCTGGGTCTCGCCCACCACGAACATGCCGCCCATGGCCTCGCGCAGCGCCTGCTGGCCGAGGCCCAGGTGGCGCAGCCATTCGGTGCGTGCGCGTTCGAAGAACTTGAGGTAGTTGGCGTAGAAGACGATGCCGCCGGCGTCGGTGTCTTCCCAGTAGACGCGCACGGACCAAGTAAAGTCGCCGTCCGCTCCAGAGGCCACGCGCTTCACAAAGCTTGCTCCAGCCGGGCCACCGCTTCCTGGAGCTGTGCCATCGAGTTGGCGGTGGAGAACCGCAGGTAGCGCCCCGGCTCGGCGTTGCCGAAGTCGCGCCCCGGCGTGGTCGCGAGCTGGCAGCGCTGCATGAGTTCGAAGGCCAGTGCCCAACTGCCGCCTTCGTCCGGCCGCTCGTCCTGGGGCGGAATGCCCCAGCGCCGGCACAGCCCGCTCACGTCGGCCCAGGCATAGAAGGCGCCATCGGGCATCACCGGCACCGGCAGGCCCAGGCGGTCGAGTGCGGGAATGAAGTAGTCGCGCCGCGCCTTGAAGGCGGCGCGCCGGCGCTCGTACTCGGCCAGGCTGTCGGGTTCGAAGCAGGCCAGCG
This sequence comes from uncultured Hydrogenophaga sp., assembly GCA_964487025.1. Taxonomy (GTDB): domain Bacteria; phylum Pseudomonadota; class Gammaproteobacteria; order Burkholderiales; family Burkholderiaceae_C; genus Hydrogenophaga. The sequence continues at coordinate 49,264 of CAZAPJ010000030.1, read as the reverse complement.
CGGCGTGCTGCGCGATGGTGCTCGGGCAGATGAAGAGGTTCTGCGCCAGCCGCTCCACGGCGGGGACCAGGGCCGGCGGCAGCACCAGCCAGCCCAGGCGCCAGCCGGTCATGTTGAAGTACTTGGAGAAGCTGTTGACGCTGACCACCCCATCGCCCAGGCCGTCGGGCAGGCCGAGCGCGCTGTGGCCGAAGGCCTCGTCGTGGCTCAGGCCGAGGTAGATCTCGTCGACCAGGGTGATGCCGCCGCGCTCGCGCACCAGGCGCGCGATGCGTTCGAGTTCGTCGCGCGCGATGGACGTGCCGGTCGGGTTGGACGGCGAGGCCAGCAGCACGCCGCGCGTGGCGGCGCTCCAATGGGCGCGGACCTGCTCGGCGCTGAGCTGGAAGCGCTGCGCGGCGCTGCTGGGGACGAGCACCGCGCGGCCTTCGGCGGCGTGCACGAACTGCCGGTTGCAGGGGTAGCTCGGGTCGGGCATGAGCACCTCGTCGCCGGCGTCGACCAGGGCCAGGCAGGCCAGTTGCAGCGCGGCCGACGCGCCGGCCGTGACGACGATGCGCTCCGGCGCGATTGACAGCCCGAAGCGCGTGGCGTACCAGCCGCTGATGGCTTCGCGCAGCGCGGGCAGGCCGGTGGCCGCGGTGTACTGGCTGCGGCCGTCGCGGATGGCGCGTTCGGCCGCCGCCACGACGAGCGGCGGCGCCGTGAAGTCGGGCTCGCCGATGTTCAGGTGGATCATCGGGCGGCGCGGCTGGCCCGCCGCCAGCGCGGCGGCGGCCTTGGCCAGTTCCATCACGTAGAACGGCTCGATGCGCTGCGCGCGCCGGGCAAGCCTCATGGGGCGGTCTTGCGCGCGCGGGGACGCGCGGACGGTGAAGCGGCCGATGCGGCCTCGGCCGGGCGCAACTGGGCGGCCAGCGGGTGCAGCACGCCGTTGACGTACTTGTGGCCGTCGGTGCCGCCGAACGACTTGGCCAGTTCGATGCACTCGTTGAGCACCACGCGCGCGGGCACGTCGAGGCAGTGCAGGAACTCGTAGGTGCCGATCCAGAGCACGCCGTGCTCGATCGGCGAGACCTCGGCCAGCGGCCGGTCCAGCCGCGGCGCGATCAGCGCGTCGAGCGCGTCGGCTTCGGCGATGCAGCCGTGCAGCAGCGCGTCGAAGTGCACGCTGTCGGCCTTGTGAAAACCCGACAGGTCGCGCGTGAACTGGTCGATGTCGATCGCCGCGCTGCGGCCCACCAGGTGCTGGTAGAGGCCCTGCAGGGCGAACTCGCGCGCGCGGGTGCGGGCCGATTTGTCGGAGGCCTTGCGCAGCGCGCCGCTGTTCTCCTGGCCGGAGGAGGTGGAGGTGCCGGACATGTTCAGCCGATCTCCTGCAGCAACTGCGCCATCTCCACCGCCACGCGGGCCGCGTCGCGGCCTTTCTCGGTCTGGCGGGCCACGGCCTGCGCCTCGTTCTCGGTGGTCAGGATGGCGTTGGCGATCGGGATCTGGTAGTCCAGCGCGAGCCGGGTGACGCCCGCGCCCGACTCGTTGGCCACCAGCTCGAAGTGGTAGGTCTCGCCGCGGATGATGCAGCCCAGGGCGATGAGCGCGTCGAAGTCGTCGCGCTCGGCCAGCGCCTGCAGCGCCACCGGCACCTCGAGCGCGCCGGGCACCTTGACGTGCACGATGTTTTTCTCCTGCACGCCCAGCGCGAGCAGTTCGCCGTGGCAGGCACCGAAGAGCGCGTCGGTGATGCCTTCGTTGAAGCGGGCCTGGACGATCCCGATGCTGAGTTTCTTGCCGTCGAGCAAGCGGGTCGTGCCCTTGTCTGCGCCGAACATGTGGGGTCCGTTTCTCTGGAGGTTCGCTGTGGAAAGAAGGGGGGTGGCGTCAGTCGTCGTGCCCGAGGTAGCCGGTGATCTCGAGGCCGTAGCCGGCCATGCTGGGCATGCGCCGCGGCGCGCCCATGAGCTGCATCCTGAGCACGCCGCATTCGCGCAGGATCTGCGCGCCCACGCCGTAGGTGCGCAGGTCCATGCGGCCGCGCTCGGGCGCCTGCGCCGCGCGCGCCGTGCCCTCGAACTGCGCGAGCAACTGGGCGGCGGTCTCGCCGCAGTTGAGCAGCACCGCCACGCCCGCGCCGGCCTGGGCGATGTGGCGCAGGCTGGCCTCCAGGCTCCAGGAATGCATCGAGCGCCCGACTTCGAGCAGGTCGAACACCGAGAGCGGCTCGTGCACCCGCACCGCCACGCTGTCCTGCGGGCCCCACTGGCCCTTGACCAGGGCCAGGTGCAGCGCGCCGCTGGGCACGTCGACGAAGGCGGTGGCGTCGAATTCGCCGAACGCGGTGTGGAGCGGGCGCGTGCCGAGCTTCTTCACCAGGCTTTCGTGGCGGCTGCGGTGCTCGATCAGGTCGGCGATGGTGCCGATCTTCAGGCCATGCTCGGCGGCGAAGACCTGCAGATCGGGCAGGCGGGCCATGGTGCCGTCGTCCTTCATGATCTCGCAGATCACGGCGGCCGGGCTGCAGCCGGCCATGCCGGCCAGGTCGCAGCCGGCTTCGGTGTGTCCGGCGCGCATGAGCACGCCGCCGTCCACCGCCTGCAGCGGGAAGATGTGGCCGGGCTGCACCAGGTCTTCCGGGCGGGCGGCGGGCGCCACCGCCGCCTGCACGGTGCGCGCGCGGTCGGCGGCCGAGATGCCGGTGGTCACGCCCTCCGCGGCCTCGATCGAGACCGTGAAGGCGGTGCCCATCTTGGTGCCGTTGCGCGGCACCATGGGCGGCAGGCGCAGGCGCTCGCAGCGCTCGCGCGTGAGCGTGAGGCAGATCAGGCCGCGGCCGAAGCGCGCCATGAAGTTGATCGCTTCGGGCGTGATGTGGTCGGCCGCCAGCACCAGGTCGCCTTCGTTCTCGCGGTCTTCCTCGTCCACCAGGATCACCATGCGGCCGGCGCGCATCTCGGCCACGATGTCTTCGACCGGCGAGATGGCCACCGGGGCCAGGGGTTCACGGGCGTTCATGCGGGCTCCAGGGTGGCGGGGCGGCCGGCGCCGAGCATGCGTTCGACGTAGCGGGCGACGGTATCGATCTCGAGGTTGACCCGGCTGCCCTCGGCCAGGCCGCCCAGCGCGGTGTTCTGCACCGTGTGGGGGATGAGGTTGATGCTGAACTCGCAGCCGTCGCCGCGGTCGTCCACCTGGTTGACGGTCAGGCTCACGCCATTGACCGCGATCGAGCCCTTGTGGGCCAGGTAGCGTGCGAGCCCGCGCGGCGCCAGCACGCGCAGTTCCCAGCTTTCGCCGACCTCGGCGAAGCGGGTCACCCGCCCCACGCCGTCCACGTGGCCCGAAACGATGTGGCCGCCCAGGCGGTCGTGGGCGCGCAGGGCCTTTTCGAGGTTGAGCGTGCGGCCGGCTTCGGTCAGCCCGGTGGTGCAGGCCAGCGATTCGGCCGACACCTCCACCGTGAAGGTGCGCCGGGGCGGGTCGAGCGAGGTGACGGTCATGCAGGCGCCGTCGAGCGCGATGCTGTCGCCCAGTCCGACGTCGTCGAGGTAGCCCGGCGGGGCCTCGATCGTCAGCCGCTTGCCGTGGTCCGATGAACTGCCCAGGTCGTGGAGGTCGGCGATGCGCCCCACGCCGGTGATGATGCCGGTAAACATCGGCGTATTTTCGCAGGGTTTGCGGGCCCCGGCTCCGGCCCCGGGGCGGGCGTTCAGCGCTCCCAGCAGCGCCGGGCATCGAGCGGCTGCGCCACGCGGTCGGTGGCGCCCTGGCTGCGCCGGCCGGTGTGGTCGAGCTGGAAGCTGCCGCACGGGTCGGCGGCCTGCGCGCCGAGCGGCCGCGCGATCAGGCGGTAGGACACGCCGGCGCCGGCTTCCACCTCGATCGCGTAGCGCCCGCCTTCCACGGCGCGCTGCGCGTCCGTCACGTCGGCCGCCAGTGGGTAGCGGCCGTTCGCCGTCGCCGAGCGCTCCATCCACTGCGCCAACTGCAGCAGGGCGGCGCGGGCGTGCGCGCGGTGGGCGCGCTGGAGGTACTGGCTGTAGCTGGGCAGGGCGACCAGGGCGAGCACGGCGGCCACGACCAGGGCGATCAGCAGCTCGATCAGGGTGAAGCCGCGCACGGAGTGCGGTTCTGTGGGCGGTTTCATCGGCCGGCCTCGCGCCAGTCGACCCGCACGCCCGGCCCCGGGGTGCCGACCAGCGAGGTGCGCGCTATGCACGGCGGCTGGGCGCAGGCGGCGTCCGGACGCAGCGAGAGGCGTTCGAGCCGTCGGCCCGCGCCCGGCAGGTGGATGGCCTCCGACGCCGGCGTGCTCAGCCGGCTGGCGCCAGGCGGTGGCTGGCCAGCGCCGCCGGGCAGGGCGAAGACCGCCGAGGCGGGCGGCCGGCCGGAAACCATGTCGAGCACGGTCAGCCAGTGCGCGTCGGCCGGAGGCGTCGCACCCATGGCTTCGCCGCTGTCGCACGCGGCCTGCGCGGGGCCGGCGGCCGGTGCGGTGCTGGTGACGAGCGCCTTGCGGCCTTCGAGGTAGAGCGGCGCGCGCAGCACGCGCTCGTGCGGCCGCGGCAGGTCGAGGTACCAGCCGCGCGCGCTGGCCGCAGCGGCGCCGCGCGTGTACGCCACGCTGTGTCCGGTCGAGCGCGCCCAGGGCTGGTCCGGGGCGGCGTCGAGCACCGCCTGCCGGACCAGGACGCGGCGCGCGTCCTCGGCCGGAATCGGGTCCCGGTCCAGCACCTGCAGGCGGCCTTCGAGCCGGGCGATGCCGCTCGGGTCCCAGATGCTGTAGATCGATTGCCCGTTCGCGTCGTGGGCATCGGCGTCCTGCAGGCGCTGGCCGGTGCCGAACAGGAGCTGGATGCCGCCCAGCGGGTGCGCGAGCCACAGCGGCGCGGTGGTGATCGGCTGCCGGTGCGTGGGCGCGGCCGCATCGTTGGCGACGAACAGCGGCGTGCACGAGGCGGGCGCCCGGCAGGTGCCGCCGTGGCCGTCCCAGGCGCTGGCGCCCCAGGCGTTCTCGCGGGTGTGCGCGAGGTTGAACTTCCAGAGCTGGCCCTGCAGGTCGCCGGCATAGGCGACGTCCACCGTGCCGTCGCCGTTCACGTCGATCAGGCGCGGCGTGGCCAGGCCGTTGGACTGGCCCGTCCCGGGGCTGGCGACCAGGCGCAGCAGGCGGCGGTCGTCGTCGAGGTACTGGATCAGCAGCACCGGGCGCTCGTTCGGGCTGTTGACGCCGTTGCCCATGACCACCGCCCAGCGGCCGTTGTTCAGCCGGGCGATCTGCTCGGCGCGCCCGGTGTCGTCGAGCGCCGGTTCGGCGTGGAGGTGGCCCACGTCTTCGTGGCCTTCGTAGGTCGCGTCGCCGTCCTCGGGCAGGCTGCGGTCGAGCAGCACGGACGCGGGCGAAAACGCCTCGGGGTCGGTCACGTCGAGCACGAAGAAGCCGCGCCCGCCGCCGGCCAGGCCGCCGACCAGCACGGTGCGCCAATCGGCTGGCGCGCCATCGCTGTCCTTGGGGCGCAGGTCGGCGTCGCCGGTGAAGGCGTGGCCGTCGACGCTGTAGCGCGGGGCCTCGGTCGGCGAGGTGTGCGCGCGCAGCGTGCGGTAGGCCGCCAGCGGCACGTAGGCCATGCGCTCGTCGCCGGTCCGCGCGTCGAAGGCGTGCAGCATGCCGTCGTTGGCGCCGGCGTACACCACGGGCGGACGCTGGGCGTGGCGGGCGCGGAAGCCGGCGTGCCCCGGGTGCTCGAAGCCCAGGCGGCGCGGCGGCCCGGTGTGCCAGAGGTTGGCGTTGACGATCGCGCCCAGGCGCGAGGCGCGCGCACGCAGCGGACCGCCGTGCGGCGTCTCGCGCGAGCGGTCGCCGCGCAGGTAGTCGACGCGCTGGCGCCCCGCCACGGCCGGATCGTCGCCGCGCAGCCGGTTTTTCTGCCAGTCGGCGAGCCGGGCCCAGTCGAACGGCGCCGCCGCCGTGCCGTCGTGCGTGAAGATGCGGCGCTGCGCCGGCTGCAAGCCGGGATCGTCCAGGCGCTCGGTGGCGCGCCACAGCGGCGTCTCGCTCACGGCCAGGCTGCCGGGCGCGATGCGGTGGGCGCTGAGCTCGCCGCTCCAGTGCCGCGGGTCGAAGCCGGCGACGAAAAGCAGGCCCTCGTCGCGCAGCCGGTGGGTGCTGGCGGCCAGGCGCGTCTGCACCAGGGTTTCCGCTGCGCACGGCGGCGACCGCGGCTGCGAGAGCTGCAGCGGTGCCGCACGGGTCGTGCAAACCCCGAACAGGCCGAGCCAGCTGAGCAGGATGCCCAGCCGGGCGAGGAGGGACAGGTGTTGCACAGGGCCTCCGAAGCGTCAGGGCGAAGGGTTCTGCGGGTAGGGCACGAACACCGAGCGCAGGTGCACGCGCGTGCCCGGCTTGAGCCCTTGCACGTAGGCGGTGATGCGGTAGATGAAGGGGGAGCGGCGGTCGGGCATGGGCAGATCGCCGATGGGGTTCTCGATGCCGGCCGCGTCCGTGTGGCGGAACACCTCCACCCAGTACCAGGCGCGGCCGGCCGCCGGGTCCAGCAGCGGATGGCCGCCATGGCCGGTGGCTTGGGTGAACCGGCCGTAGGTGGCGGCAATGGCGCGCTCGCCTTCGCCCGCGGTCAGCGCGGCGAGGTCGTCGCGCCAGGCGGCGGCGTTCAGGGCGGTCGTGTCGGCGGGCAGGCAGATGCCTTGCAGGCAATGGCGGTGCCCGGCCGCGAGGCGCTGCTGCAGGAGGTCCAGGTCGTCGTCGTCCTGCGGGAAGAACGGCCCGGTTGCGCCGATGGGGCGGCGGCCGAGCAGGATGTCACGTTCCGCGTCGTGCAGCAGGGCTTCTGCGGCAGCGAACGCGCGCTGCGCGTCGCTTTCGCTGCCCGCGCGCCGCTCGCCGAGCCAGCCAAGCTGCAGGCTGCCCAGCAACGCCAGGCTGGCGAGCAGCAGCATCACCAGCACCACCATGAGCGCCACGCCGCGCTGCTGCGGCCGGCCGGCGGCTGGTTGCGTCGTCATGGCAGGGAAGCCACGCGGCGGATCTGGATCGCGCGCGTGAAGACGCGGCGCATGCGGCCGTCGTCCGCCAGCGGCTCGTCCCGGCAGCCGCGCAGCGCCTCGCCGCGCGCCGTGCGGCCGGCCGGCCCGACCAGCCGCAGGCAGACCCACACGCCCTGCACCTGCGACCAATCCGCCGGCGCTTCCTGGTATTGCAGCCGCTCGCCCAGGCGCACCGCGTAGCGCACCTGGAAATCCTCGACCCCTTCGATCAGCGGCGCGGGTTCGTCCCGTCCCGAGCCCTTGCAGCGCAGGTTGCCCTCGACCCATTCGAACCGGCTCAGGATGCGCCGTCCCGGCGCGGGCGGATGGCCCAGGCAGTCGCGCGCGTCGATGCCGGCGTCGGCGTCGCGGCCGATGCGCAGCACGTCGGGTTTTCCGTCGGCGCCCTGCAGGCCGTCCACGGCCCTGGGCGCCTGTTCGGCGGTTTTCGGGGCACCCTTCCTGAGGTCGTCCAGCGGGGCTTCGAGCAGCGCGACGCGGCCGCCGGGGGTATCGTGCAGGCTGCGCCCGCCCGCCTGCCGGACCTGCGATTCGATCAGCTGCAGCGCGACCGAGGCGTCCTGGTGCAGGCGCGCCGCCTCGGCCTGCGTGATGGCGGTCAGGCGCGCGTGCGCCAGGCTGCCCAGGGCGGCCATCGAGACCAGCAGGCCGATCAGCAGCGCGATCATGAGCTCGATCAGCCCGACGCCTACCTGCTGCCGGCCTGGCCCGATCGGGGCCTGCAGCGCCGCCGCGCGGCGCATGGGCGTACCTTCGCCTTCAGCTGCGGTGCGAGCTCCTTGGGGCGGCTCGGCGGGGCTCATGGGCGGATGTACACCAGGTGGCAACTGCGGCCTTCCGGGCAGGCCGCCGGATCGGCGTCGCCGGGCTGGCTGGGCGGGCTGGCGAAGCGCAGCGCGCCCGGATCGGCCCAGGACAGCACGATGCCGAACTGCGCCGGATCGGCGAGCGAGCGGAACACGCGGGCGTCGCCCTGGGGCAGCAAGCGTTGGACGGCCTGTTTCCATTGCCACAGGTCGTGCCGCGCGAGTTCGGCGCCCGGGCAGGGGGTCAGGCGGCAGTCGGCGCCGCGTTCGTCGGGCGGCATGCCCCAGTCGGTCTCGTAGAGCGTGGCCCTGGCACCGCTGTCCGGGTTGAGCTGCATGCGTTCGAGCAGGTCGTTGGCCATCTGCACCGCGACGGTCCGTGCGTTGGCGTTGCGCGCCTGGGCCAGCGTGCCGGCTTGCAGGCCCGCCATGCCGAGCACGCCCAGGGAGAGGATCAGCAGCGCCACCAGGTTCTCGATCAGGCTCACGCCGCGCTGCCCGCGCGGCGCTGCCGGTGGGGCGGTCAGCATGCCGACGCGCCCCTGACGGTGCGGATCCTGCTGCCGGTCGGAAAGCAGATCAGCACCTTCTCGGCGGCGGACATGTCGTCGCCCTCGGGATGGATCTCGATGCGTGTGCCGCTCTGGGTGACCTGGCCACGGGCGTCGAGCGCGACCGCGGCGGGGTTCACGGCGCCGGCCTTGCGCAACTGCGTGTGCAGCGGCCGCGCCGAGGCCTGGAGCAGGGTTTCGTCCGGGTCGAGCTTCTGGTTGCCGTTGGCATCGGCGAACACCTGCCAGCCGCAGCGCCAGTCGCCCGCGGCCGTGGCTTCGGGGCAGGGCTCGATGCGCCGAAGGACGACCGGCTGGCCCAGCCGCACCGCTTCCACCTTCGCGAACTGGATCGAGGCGATGAAGCTGTCCTTGAGCGCGTCGACCCGGTGGCGGCGCGTGAGGTCGGCGAAGCTGGGCGCGGCGAAGGCGGCCAGCACCGCCAGCAGGCCCACGGCCAGGAGCAGTTCCACCAGGGTGAAGCCGTGGCTGCGGCCGCAGGTGGCGGCGCAGCGGAGGTGTCGTGCCGTGCTTTTCATGCGCGGCACTGTACCAGCAAAAATGAGTACCAAAGTATTGTTTTTTGGCAACACAGCGCGGAGGACGCGCAGGCCGCCATCCGGCTCCCGTGAGGGTCAGGCCGGCCCGGTGCCTTCGTTCTTCGCCGCTTCCAGGAAGGCGGCGCGGCCCGGCACGCGCGCCAGCAGGCGAAGGTCTTCGCCGAGCAACCGCACGTCGGTGAACTGCAGCGGCACGCCGTCCCGCAGGTGTTCCAGGGCCGGCAGGTCGGCCAGGCCGGCGCCCGGGCCGAGCAGGCGGGGAGCGAGGTAGAGCAGGATTTCGTCGACCAGGCCGGCGCGCAGAAAAGCCCCGTTGAGCCGATGCCCGGCCTCCAGGTGCAGCTCGTTCACTTCCTGCCGGCCCAGGTCGAGCAGCAGGCCGCGCAGGTCGACCTGGCCAGGGTGGGCGGCTGGGGCTTCGCCGGGCAGGGAGACCAGCGTGGCGCCGCACGCCTGCAGGGCCGCCATGCGCTCGCCGTCCTGGCTCGCGTGGTAGAGCCGCACCTGGCGCGGCAGGCGGTGCGCGGGCGGGCCGAACAGCCGCGCGCCGGGGGGCGTGCGAAGCTGGCTGTCGACCACGACCAGGTGCGGCTGGCGCGGCGTCGGCACCAGCCGGACATCGAGCATCGGGTCGTCTTCCAGCACCGTGCCCACGCCCGTGAGCACGGCGCAGGCGCGGGCCCGCCAGGCGTGGCCGTCGGCGCGCGCGGCTTCGCCGGTGATCCACTGGCTGGCGCCGTTGCGCAGCGCGCTGGTGCCGTCGAGCGAGGCGGCCGCCTTCATGCGGACCCAGGGCTGGCCTCGGAGCATGCGGCTGAAGAAGCCGATGTTGAGTTCGCGCGAGGCGCGCGCCAGAGGGTCGTCCGGCGGCAGCAGGTCCACCGCGATGCCGGCGGCGCGCAGGCGCTGCAGCCCGCGACCCGCGACCCGCGGGTTGGGATCCCCCACGGCCACCACCACCCGGGCCACCTGCGCGGCCGCCAGCGCGTCGCAGCAGGGTGGGGTGCGGCCGTGGTGGGAGCAGGGCTCGAGGGTCACGAAGGCGGTGGCGCCTGCGGTGGATTCGCCGCGCGCCTGGGCGTCGCGCAGCGCCATCACCTCGGCGTGCGGGCCGCCGGCCTGCTGCGTATGGCCTTCACCGATCACGCGGCCATCGCCGCCGACCAGCACGCAGCCCACGCGGGGGTTGGGGTTGGACAGGCACAGGGCGAGCCGTGCCAGGTCCAGGGCCCGGTCCATGGCGCCGCCCGCGCGCATGCCGGGGCTCACCTCCAGCAGCCGGTGGCCGAGGACGCGCCTTTCGCGCCGGCCTGGTTCAGGGTCAGCGTGCCGCACCTCGGGTCGCCGGCCGTCGGGACGGCTTCGAGCTGGTAGGTCGTCGACGTGGGCTGGCCGGTGGTGAAGCCGAACGTGTAGACGTTGGTCAGGTCGGCGCGGCAGGCGAGGGCGGGCAGGGCTGCCGTGGTCATGGCGGTGCCGCAGCCGGCGCCGGTCACGTTGTAGGCCAGGCAGGTGGTGTAGTTGCGCTCCATCCACTGGGCGAGTTCCATCACGCAGCCGCCGGCGGCCGTGCGGCGCGTTTTCTGCATGTGGCTGGTGTAGCTGGGGTAGGCGATCGCCGAGAGGATGCCGATGATGGCGACCACGATCATCAGCTCCATCAGCGTGAAGCCTCGCTGGGCGGCGGCGCGCGGCGCGCGGTGGAGGGGGGGTCGGATGGTCATGGGAGCACGAACGGGTATGAACGGAGGCCCTAGTCGCGGACGATCTCGCGCCAGGTCAGGCGGCCCCTGAGCGGTCCGCCGGGCCGGTAGATGCGGATGTCCTCCACCGTCCCCTTGGAGCCGCCGACGGCGAGCCGGTTGCCGATCAGGATGGCCTCGCCGGGCATGCCCACGCCGAGGTCGATCGAGCCGATGTAGGCGCCGTTGAGCAGGTCGTCGACGAAACTGCCATTGTCGTTGACGTCGAAGAAGTGCTGGCCCAGCCGGGCGCCCGTGTACGGGTTGATTGCGTTCAGGTAGCCGTTGCCGCCCGGCGTGCACTCGTCCACCACCGGGATGATGGAACTCACCAGCAGCGTGGGCTCGGCCAGGCGGAAGATGTTGGACGCGGTGACCACGCGCTCGGCCTTGGAAGGTGCCGGGGGCACCGGCCAGTCGATGTAGAAGCCGAGCTTGCCGGTCATGTCGCCGGCGGTCGCGGCCGCGAAGGTGCGCACCGGCTTGCCGTCGAACGTGCCGATATCCAGCACGCTGCGCGAGACGAGCTGCGCGCGGCCGGTGATGGCGGTGCCGTCGTCGATCAGGCCGTACATGGTCTGGATGTCGGTGGTGTTCGGGTCGCCGGTCTGGAAATAGCTGCCAGTGCCGAAGTGGACGAAGACCTTGCCGAAATTGGGGTCGCTCGCGACGTCGTTGCGGTTGATCGTGATCGGCGCGGTGATCGGCTGCGGCAGGTTGCCGGCATCGCGGGCCTGGAAGATCGGCGATCCGCTGTTGGCCAGCGTCCAGCTCGCAACCGTGCTGCCGGAGACGTCGAACTTCCAGACATTGCCCTTGAGGTCGCCGGCGTAGACATAGTCCACCTTGCCGTCGCCATTGGCGTCGTACAGGCCCGGCGTGGCCAGGCCGTTGTCGCTGCCCGCGGGGGTGCGGATCTTGTGCACCAGCGCGCCGGTGGTCAGGTTGAAGATGTAGAGCACCGCGTGGCCGCTGGTGCTGTTGTAGCCATTGCCGACGATCACCACCCGCTCGTCGTTGTTCATCGTCGCCAGCACCGGGCGGCCGAGCATGTAGCCGAGGTCTTTCTCGAGCTCGGCGGCGTCGCTGAAGTATTCCCATTTCACGTCGGTCGGCGCGAAGTTGGCCGGGTCGGTCACGTCCAGCCCGAACAGGCCCTTGCCGCCGCGGCCGAGCGTGGCCACCAGGTGGTTGCGGGTGTTCAGGGGCGTGCGCGCCGAGACGGCGATGTCGCCATCCACGAAGTACTCGTGCTGCTCGTTGTAGATCGGCTGGGCCAGGTTCTTGAGCCGCGGCATCACGCTGCTCGGGATGTGGGCGAACAGCTCCGCGCCGGTCCTGGCGTCGAAGGCGTGCAGCATGCCGTCGTTGGCGCCCACGTAGACCGTGTCGGTGTCCTTGACGTAGGCGGGCGAGGAATGCGCGATGTCGCCCAGCACGGTGTTGGGGGAGCGGTCGCGCAGGGCACCGCCGTTCTGGACCTCCTGCGCGCGCACGCCGCGCAGGTAGTTCACCACCCGCTGCCGCTGGGTGCCGTTGCTGCCGAAGAGCGCCCGCTCGCTGCCCGACAGGTTGCCCCAGATGAACTCCTTGCCCTTGTTGACGCTGGCGGTGTCGGACCAGTAGGTGATGTTGCGCGACGCGGGGGCAGGGATGTGGTCTGCGGCCTGCCAGGCCGCGGTCGTGCCCACGCCGGCGTTGGTCACCGGGTAGGCCGAGAGGTTGCCCGACCAGCGCGTGCTGTTGAAGGTGGCCTGGTAGACCAGCGAGTTGGTGGAGAGCACCGTGCTGTTGGCGATGATGTTGCCGCCGCTGCCGCTCTTTTCCACGATGTTGTCGAACGCCTTCTTCAGCGCTTCGCGCAGCTTGAGCGGGTTCTGCACCAGGAAGTAGCTGTCCGGCACGCCGTCGCCATTGGCGTCCCATTCGAGGTTCAGGTCGGGCCGGTCGTTGTTGTTGCGGTCCACGAAGCCGCCCCACTTGGCGGCGTACCAGAGCGGGTCGCGCAGCAGGCTGGCGCTGGTGGTGCCTGCCGCAGCGGGGGAGAACGTGAAGGTGTTGGCGGTCTGGCCGATGCTGGGCAGCGTGGCGCAGTCGGCCGGCATCGTGGTGGCGTCGCAGTAGCCCGCCGCGCGGCCGGCTGGGACGTTCAGGAAGTAGGCCGGCGAGTTGGTTTCGTCGCGCGCCACCAGGTAAACGCCATCGGCCGTGCTGCCGGAAATGACGTAGCCCATGTGCTGCTGGATGCCGCCGGCCTGGTAGGTCGGACGCACGGTCACGGACAAGGTGTTGCTGCTGGTGGCCTCCACCGTGTATTCGGCGATCGCGTCCATGTCGTGGTCGGCGCCTTGCTCCACGTCTTCGAAGTTGATCTGGAAGCGCGCGTAGAAGCGCCCGCCATTGATGTTGGAGTCCTGGTCGCCCGGGCCGGAGTTGGCGATCTGCTCGACATAGAAGTCGACGATCTGGTTGGTCGGCTGGTACTGTCCCTTGTCGGGGGAGATGCCCGAGCCGTTCACGGATTTGGAGAACGGCACCAGGCTGATGGTCTGGCCGCCGGACAGCTTGGCTTCGATGCGCGGCAGCGGCGAACTCAGCGCCACGACGTAGGTGTCGACCGATTGCCGGCTCTGCAGGCCACTGCGCAGGTCGGTGGACCTGGCGTAGTAGGCGGCCGAGGCGGAGTAGTAGCTGCCTTGCTTGGTGGGCTCCTCCGGCGCCAGGCCGCGGATGGTGCCCAGCGAGGCCACGTTCTTCGGCGTGGGCGCGGTGTCGTAGGTGGTGTCGGACTGGCCGATGAAGCGCTGGCCGGTGATGTCCGGTTCGTTCGCGGTGATCGTGTCGCCCAGGGTCTTGGCGTTCATGCCGGCGAGGTCGCCGGTGAAGCTGTTGAAGTGGCTGCCCGGTACGCTGTCCGAGTCGAAGGACGGGTTGATGTCGGAGATGGCCAGGAAGTTGGCGCGCGCGCAATAGGCGGCCTTTGCGGCGCTGGTGCTTTCGTAGGGGTCGTCCCAGGTCGCGGTCGACAGGCCCACCTGGCCGTCCACCGTGGTCGAGCCCATGAAGGCCGAGGTGGCGCTCTTCTTGCCCGCGAAGTAGCGCGTGGCCTCGTACATCATCTCGCCGATGGGGTTGCCCCAGTCGACGAATTCGCCCTCGTTGGGCGCGCGCGTCGTGACCCAGCCGCCGCGGTACGACGAATCCGTGCGGCCGTCGTTGTAGCCGCGGATGCGGATGCGATCGAAGGTGGTGACGATGGAGGCGTTGCCGGTGAACTGGCCGGTGTTCGCATTGACCTCGTCCTTGAAGGACGACACCACCTTGCGCAGCCGCCCGCCGCTCATGTTCTTGTCGTAGCTGCCGGTGAGCAGGCCGAACAGCATGGCGTCGTTTTCGCCGTACTCGTGCAGCAGGCCGACCGGCTTGTACTGGCCGTTGGGGTACTGCTTGCAGTCGTTGCTGTGGAAGCTGGCGGTGCAGACCTCGACGCGCACGGTGAAGTTCTGCTCCGCGCCGGTGCCGGACGGGAAGCTGCCGGAGGACAGGCTGTTGTGCAGCACCGGCCGCTCCTTCGAGGCCCATTCCCAGATGCGCCGGTCGTTGCCCACGTCGGTGCGGATGCGCAGGGTGGGCGCGATGCCGCTGCAGTTGTCCAGCGTGGCGCAGTCGACGTCGCGGTTGGGGGTGAGGTTGCCGAAGAAGTGGCGCCGGTTGTTCGCGGTGGGCTCGCTCAGCGGTGTGTAGTCGCTGATCAGGTAGCCGTCGGTGGCCTGGCTGTGGTACTCCTTGCCCCAACTGTGCGCGTCCTGTGGGATGTAGGCGCGCCGCAGGATGGTCTGGGTGGTCGTGTCCACTTCCCGGTGCCCGCCGTAGAGCACCTTGCGCAGGGCGTCCATGCGGCTGGTCGTGATGTAGTTGAGCCAGTTGCCGGACCAGTACTTGTCGTTGGTGCCGGTGCAGCGGCCCTGGCTGTCGGCCGCGGCCACCGGGCTGAACAGGCCGCTGTTGCCGGTGCCGCCGTAGTCGTAGCACAGCGTGGAGTCGTACAGGCCGAAGTAGGTGATGCTGGGCTTGAAGCGCACGTCCAGCGTGCCGTCGCCGTCGATGTCGCTCGCGTCGTTGTAGGCCTCGTAGAAGAACTTGTGGTCGCGCCCGGCCACCAGCATCGTCATGGGTTTGGCGCTGACGGTCGCGCCCAGCGGCTTGCTGGGCCAGGTCAGCGCACTCACGCTGAATGTGGCCGATACGATCGCCGCGACCGAAGTAATCTTCAGGGCGGTGTTCAGGTGCGACAGGCGGCTTCTTTTCATGGCGAGACTCCGGAAGTGCGTCCAGTTCACTCGGTGGCGTAGATCGATTGCAGCATCACGGCTGCGCGGTCGCTGCCGGCGTTGCTTCGGGCGGTGATGCGGTAGCGCTTGCAGTCCGAGCCGGCCGACGGCGTGCCCGGCTGGCAGGGGAAGGTATTGCCCAGGTATTCGACGATGTACTGGGGTGTGAGGTTGATCGGGCCGTTGTCGACCGCCGCAGCGTTTTGCCAGCCGGTGAAGCTGGTGTCGACCCAGCGTTCGGTGGCGCTGCTGTCGGGGATGCCGCAGATGCCGGCCACGCAAGGCGCCGGCGCCGGGCCGGGCGGGGTCACGCCGGCTTCCACCAGCACCTCGGCCTCGCGCAGGGCCGCTTCGGCCGCCTGGAAGGACAGGCTGCGGTCGAAGGTCTGCGCGGTCATCCGCTCTTCGAGCGTCACCGTGCGCAGCGCGCTCAGGCCGACCAGCGTCATGAGCACCAGCAGGATCAGCGCCACGACCAGGGCCACGCCGTGCTGGCGGCGCCGGCGGGCCCGGTGGGGGCGCTGTGAAGAGGCGGGGCGTGCGGGGGTGTTCATTTCGTTATCGGGTTCGGCGGCGGATCGTCTAGGTGGGTCCTCAGAAGGGTCGGTTGCGCAGATTCACGACGTGGATCAACTGGCGCTGGATGGGCTGCTGGCTGGTGCCCACGTTGCCCTGGGTTTCCAGCGTGAGCCGCAGGCGAACGGCCACCACCTGGCTGGCCGCGCCGGCGGTCCAGTCGGTGACGAGGTCGGCTGCGACCCAGTCGGTCTCCAGTACGCCGGTGGCTTCGTTGCGCAGCAGGTAGTCCAACTGCATGTCGCGCACGCCTTCGGCGATCTCTTCGGGGTTGGCGGCGAAGCTGGCCCGGTAGAGCGAGCGGCCGCCGCGGGGGTTGTTGCCGATGTACCAGGTGCTGGCGGTAAACCGCGTGACGAACCCGCCGGGCAGGAAGGTGTAGGCGTTGCCCGCGGCACTGGAGCAGTCCGTGGGGTAGCCCAGCCCCATGCTGCAGTTGTCGGTGGCACCCGCGCCGTTGCCATGGACGAGCAGCGCCGTGGCGCCCGGGCTGGCGGCGGTGAGTTTGACCAGCGCGGCGGACTGGCCGTCGCACACCACCACGACGTCGTTGGCGTTGAAGCCGTGGTCCGCCGTGTTCAGGGTGATCTGAGCCGTGCCCGCATCGTGCGTCGCGATGGTGATGCCATCGAACATGCCGCCGCTGAGCACGCGCAGCGCGTCCGTGCCGGCGACGCGTTCTTCGGTCGCGGTGCCGGTGGCGACGATGCCGGTGGCGGCCTGGCTGCCATCGAAGCCCTGGAGCGTGCCCGCATCCCAGTTGAAACGCCAGTCGGCGGCGTTGTTGAGTACGTTGGCCATCAGGCTGGCGCCGCACAGGTTGCCGCCGGCCTGGCGCACCTCGCGCGCCATGAGCTCGAACGAGATGCGGGCGTTCTCCTGCAGCCGGCCCAGGCCTTCGTTGGTCCGGAAGGTCTGCTGGTTGCTCAGGAAGATGTTGACGACCCCGCCGATCAGCACCAGGCCCAGCACCAGGGCCACCATCAGCTCGATGAGGCTGAAACCGGCCTGGCGGCGTGGCCGGGCCGTGCGGCCGTCGTGCGGGGGGAGGCGGAGAAGGGGGCGGCTCATAGTCGGCTCGTGGTTTCGAAGCGCTGGGCGCCCAGGCCGCCCGCGCGGCTGTCGTCCCAGGTGATCTGGACGGTGCAGATACCGGTGACGTCGCAGTTGATGGCGCCGCAGGTGGTGTTCTCGTCGCCCAGGTTGGCTTTGAGGCTGTCGATCCAGTCCTTGAGGTTGTTGTTGGCCAGGCTGGCGGCGCCGGTGATGGCGCCCGAGCTGCAGATCGGCCCGATCACGCCGCCGCTGACGGAGCCCGTGTTGTAGGCCAGCGAGAGCGCGGCCGCGTTGTCGGCCCGCATCGCGTCGAGGATGTAGTAGCTCAGCATCACCGCCTGTCCACGGGCGTAGCTGCTCTGGCTGGTCTTGAGCGAATTGGCCTGCAGGCCCGCCATGCCCAGCAGGCCCAGCGCGAGGATCAGCACGGCCACCAGGATCTCGATCAGGCCCACGCCGCGCTGCCGCTGCTGGCGGCGGCCGGGGCCCGGTCGGGCGGCAGGGGCGGTGGCGTGGTGGCGCATTCGGTATTGCATGGCGCGTTTCATGGCGCAGGGCAGGTGGAGTTGACGGAGGCTGGGGTGGTGGTGACGACACGCCCGGGCGCGGAGATCGCGATGTCGCGCGCGCGCCGGGCATCGCCCAGGGACGCCGAAGTGCTGCACACGCGCAGCGTGCCGGATTGGGCGGCGCCGTTCATCAGCTTGGCCTGCCCGTCGGCGGCGTAGGACACGAAGTTCGCCACATTGGCGCTGCCTGCCACGACGAGGCTGGCGGTGGTGGCTTCGCCGCTCGCCAGGATGGTTTCGCCGGTATCGACCTGGGCGTTCGCGGCGGTGCGGGTGGTGTCGATGAACACGATCCAGCCCTGGGACCAGTTCCCGCTGGTGACGCATTGCGTCGCGTTGGCGCTCTTGCACAGGGTGACACGGGTGCCGCGGCGGATCGCTTCGGACCTCGCCAGCGCGAGGGCGCTGACCACGTCGTTGGTGCCGCCCGTCAGGCGGTTGGACGCGATGGCGGACTGGAAGCTGGGCACGCCGACGGCGAGCAGGATGCCCATGACGACCACGCCGACCAGCAGCTCGATCAGCGTGAAACCTGCCTGGGCCCCGCGACGGTGGCCAAGCCAACTGGTAAATGAATGTTTCACGACCGGATTGTGTGGGGGTTCTCCGCCCCCGGGCTGCACAGACGCCGAAGTGCCGTCTGGAGAGGATGGACGGTCGGCGCCGTGCCGGATCGCATGCCGGCCGGGCCGCTTCCGATCTGTCCCTATTTTCGAACCTCGTCCACCAGGGCGCGAAACTCGTCGATGTCCTCGAAGCTGCGGTAGACGCTGGCGAAGCGGATGTAGGCCACCTTGTCGAGCTTCTTGAGCTCGCGCATCACCATTTCGCCCAGGCGGGCGGCCGGCACTTCGCGGGCGCCGAGGTTGAGCAGCTTTTCCTCGATGCGCTCGATCGCCGAGTCGACCTGCTCGGTGCTGACCGGCCGCTTGCGCAGCGCGAGCGAAAAGGACGCCCGCAGCTTGGCGGGCACGTAGTCCACGCGCCGGCCGTCCTTCTTCACCACCGCGGGAAAGCTCACCTCCGGCCGCTCGTAGGTGGTGAAGCGCTTCTCGCAATGGCCGCACTGGCGGCGGCGCCGGATGAAGTCCGCGTCCTCCGACACCCGGGTCTCGACGACCTGGGTTTCGAGGTGGCCGCAGAAGGGGCATTTCATGTGGAATCCGGCGCCGCGCCGCGTGGGGGCTTCATCATTTGTACACCGGGAACCGCGCCGTCAGCGTGTTCACCTTGGCACGCACCGCCTCGATGTTGGCCGCGTCGCGCGGGTTGTCCAGCACGTCGGCCACCAGGTTGGCGGTGAGGCGGGCTTCCTCCTCCTTGAAGCCGCGCGTGGTCATGGCGGGGGTGCCGATGCGCACGCCGCTGGTGACCATGGGCTTTTCCGGGTCGTTCGGGATCGCGTTCTTGTTGATCGTCATGTGCGCGCTGCCCAGCACCGCCTCGGCCTCCTTGCCGGTGATGCCCTTGGCGCGCAGGTCGACCAGCATCACGTGGCTCTGCGTGCCGCCGCTGACGATGCGCAGGCCGCGTTCGGTCAGCGTCTCTGCCACCACCTGGGCGTTCTTCTTCACTTGGGCGGCGTAGTGCTTGAATTCGGGCTGCAGCGCTTCCTTGAAGGCCACGGCCTTGGCCGCGATCACGTGCATCAGCGGGCCGCCCTGCAGGCCGGGGAACACCGCGGAGTTGATGGCCTTCTCGTGCTCGGCCTTCATCAGGATGAAGCCGGCACGCGGGCCGCGCAGGCTCTTGTGGGTGGTGGAGGTCACCACGTCGGCGTGCGGCACCGGGCTGGGGTAGACGCCGCCGGCGATCAGGCCGGCGTAGTGCGCCATGTCCACCATGAAGATCGCGCCCACGTCCTTGGCCACCCGGGCGAAGCGCGCCCAGTCGATCTCCAGGCTGTAGGCGCTGGCGCCGGCCACGATCAGCTTGGGCTTGCTCTCGTGCGCCTTCTTCTCCATCGCGTCGTAGTCGATCGCTTCCCGGTCATTCAGGCCATAGGAGACCACGTTGAACCACTTGCCGCTCATGTTGAGCGCCATGCCGTGCGTGAGGTGGCCGCCTTCGGCCAGGCTCATGCCCATGATGGTGTCGCCGGGCTTGAGGAAGGCCAGGAACACGGCTTCGTTGGCGCTGGCGCCGCAGTGCGGCTGCACGTTGGCGGCTTCGGCGCCGAACAGTTGCTTGACGCGGTCGATCGCCAGTTGTTCGGCGATGTCGACGTACTCGCAGCCGCCGTAGTAGCGGCGGCCCGGGTAGCCTTCGGCGTACTTGTTCGTGAGCTGCGTGCCTTGGGCGGCCATCACGGCGGGCGAGGCGTAGTTCTCGCTGGCGATCAGCTCGATGTGGTGTTCCTGGCGCGCGTTTTCCGCCTGGATGGCGGCAAAGAGTTCGGGATCGGTCTGTTCGATCAGGATTCGGCGGTCGTACATGGCAGTCCTTCGAGACGTGGAACCTTGCGCAAAGACAAGGGCTGCCCAGGCGAACGGCTGAACGCCGGGCTTCTTTCTGCCAAGCGGCACGCTTCCCAGTGGTTGTTCCCGGACGGGGCGGCATCGAGATCGTCCGCCAGGAGGGAGGCCCACGTCAGCGCCGGATGCCGGCCCATCGGTGAGCCGGCACTGCGCGCCTATCGCCAGTTGCGTGCCCGGCTAGTTTAGCCGAGCGGGGAAGGCCGCCGACGCGGCCGATCGGGGCGGCGCGGGCGATCAGGACCGGGTGGTCGGGCCGTCCTGCGAGAGCACCACCGGCTGGACCGGGCCCTCGGCTTCCAGTTCCTCGGTGCCGGCCGGCGCCGCGGGCGTGGCGGCCGGCGCCACCACCGGGATGGCGCGTGCCGGCGGCGCGACGTAGCGCGGCGCCGGCTTGCCCAGGGCCACGCTCAGGATGCGCTGGTGCTCGGACATCACCTTGTTGATGTACCAGCCACCATCGGTGGTGACCGCGCCCACGTACAGCCGCAGCCCGCCCTCGATCGAGCCGGCGCGTGCGATGCATTCCTGCAGCACGCGCACGCCCACGCGCAGGTTGGACACCGGGTCGAACGCGGCGAGGTGGCCGCCGAAGTCGTCGTACTTGTCGGTGTGCACGCGCGTGAGCACCTGCATCAGGCCTTGCGCGCCCACCGGGCTCTGCGCGAACGGGTTGAAGCGCGACTCCACCGCCATCACGGCCAGGATCAGCGTGGGATCGAGACCGGCGCGCGCGCCGATCGCATAGGCCTCGGCGACCAGGGCGCCCAGGGGCTCGGCCGCGACGCGGTACTTGCGGCTGAGCCAGTACGTCACCTTGGCCTGCTGCTCGGGCAGGGTACTGGGCAGCGCCGCGGTCACGCGGTCCACGGCGGTGGGCTCGGCGTTGTAGAAGGTCTCCGCCGCCTGGCGCTCGAGCAGCCAGCCCAGCAACTGCTGCTCGGCGCCCTGGCGCAGATCGGCGCGGGCCCCGAGCGTGATCAGGGCCACCGCCAACAGCGTGCCCAGCAGGGCCAGGCTGTTGTGGGTGATGTCGAAGAAACCCTGGTAGGTATCACGCAGGGCCGTCTTCAACGAAGCCACGGCCCCCGAGGGGCGTCGTAAGTGTGGCGATGCGTCGTTCGGATTCATGGGGTCGCTCCTGGGTGCCGAGGCTGGCCGGTTCGGGCCGGTCTCAGCGGAATCGATGGCCGCCGACAGGCTGCTGTTCGGAAGGGGGCCGACATCGTCTTCCGCCGCGCTGAGGGATGCCTTGAAGGGGCAGGCGTGCGGATGGTATGAACTGGATAATACCCAGTCAATGTTTAAGAATGACTCTCTAATTCCCTGGAAGAATTTTGAATGTAAATAAAAGTTTCTTAAACAGGGGCGCCCGCGAGAACGCCAGCCGGGACAAGGGTTTTCGCGGGGCCGGCCCAGAAACGACCGTTTGTCGGCCGGCGGACGCCTTTCGCGGAAAACCGAGGGGGATTGCGCTGGATGAAATGGCGTGCCCGGCCGCGATTGAAAATCTGCATGGCGATCGGGCGTTGGTGGTCTTGATCCCCGAGGGCAAGCGGAGTAATCTGGCGCCGTCTGTTCGATGACAGACACCCGCCGACGACGCGGTGAACCGCAAGTCGGCATTCAAGGGAGCAATCCATTGCTTCCGGGCTGGAGGGACATCCAACTCCCACCGCCAAAGCCGACGGCAAGTGCATTTTGGCCAGCCGTCAACCCCGGCAGACCCGCTCTGCCGGGGTTTCTTTTTTGGGCCGCCACAAGGCCAAAGCGCCTCGTGGGAAACAGGTTTTTACGGGCTCATCGGGCATACCGGGGCACGGCACCGGTCCATCGGCGACACTGGCGCCTGCGCTGGACGTTCTTTGTTCCTCCCGACCCGATGAATGCCAAGACACTTTCACGCCGGCAGCGCTGGCTGCGGCGGCTCCTGATTGCGCTGAGCGCGCTCCTGCTGCTCTGGCTGGTGGCTTGGCTGGGCGTGCCGCCGCTGCTGAAGTGGCAGTTGCAGAAGCGGGGCAGCGAGTGGCTGGGCCGCGAGGTCACCGTGGAGCGGGTCGACTTCCGGCCCTGGTCGCTGGCGCTCACGCTGGAGGGGCTGCGGGTGGCCGCGGCGGTGCCCGGGCAGGCGCCCCAGTTGTCGTTCGCCCGCCTGTCCGTGGATGCCGAGCTGCAGTCGCTGTTCCGGCTGGCGCCGGTGATCGACTCGCTGCGCCTGGAGCAGCCGCGGCTGACCCTGAGGCACCTGGGCGAGGGCCGCTACGACGTCGACGACATCCTTCAGCGGCTCCAGCCCGATCCGGCGGCACCGCCAGCCGAGCCGGCACAGTTCGCGCTGTTCAACATCGCGCTCTCGGACGGCGAAGTGGTGTTCGCCGACGACGCGGCCGGGGTCACCCACCAACTGACGGGGCTCAATATCGGGGTGCCTTTCCTGAGCAACCTGCCGTCGCGCCGGGAGGTGGTGACCGAGCCGCGCCTGGCCTTCGTGCTCAACGGCAGCGCGTTCGACTCGCAGGCCAGCACCACGCCGTTCGCCGAGACCCGCAGCACCGACGCGCGGGTGGACATCCCCGCGCTTGACCTTGCGCCCTACCTGCCGTACTGGCCGGCGCAGTGGCCGGTGCGGTTGCAGGCAGGCACGCTGCATTTGGCGCTGCGGCTGGATTTCGAGCAGCAGGACCAGCCGCGCCTGGCGCTCTCGGGCACCGCCGCGCTCTCGGGCCTGCGGGTGGCCGAGCACGGGCCGGGGACCGAAGGCGCCGCGCTGCTGTCCTGGGACCGGCTGGCGGTGGAGATCAACCGCGCCGAGCCGCTGGCCCGGCGGGCCGACCTGGCCCGGGTCGGGCTGAGCGCGCCCCGGCTGCACCTGGCGCGCGATGCGCAGGGCCGGTTGAACCTGCAGCGCGTCGCGGACGCCTTCGCGGCCGTCGCGGCGCCTGCCGATGCCCAGGCCGGGACCGGGACCGAAGCGCCCGCCACGCCCTGGCAGGTGAGCGTGGCGCGGCTGGAACTGGACGGCGGCGGGGTGCAATGGCTCGACGCGTCGGTGCGGCCGGCGGCGGACCTGGCGCTCGAGGCGCTGGAGGTGCAGGCGCAGGACCTGCGCTGGCCGATGGCGGCCCCGGTGCCGTTCCAGGCCAGCGCGCGGCTGGGCGAGACGCCGCTGACCCTGCAAGGCGAGGCGACGGCGGCCGAGGCGCAGGCCGAGTTGTCGGTGGGCAAGCTGGCGCTGTCCACTTTCGCACCCTACCTGGCCAGCGTGCTGGTGCCCGAGGTCGGCGGCCAGTTGGAGGCCCGGTTGCAGGCCCGCTGGCGCGCCGCCGACGGCCAGCAGCCGATGGCGCTGTCGGTCGGCCTGCCGGACCTGCGGTTCGACGGCCTGCGCGTGGGGCCCGCCCGGCGCGCCCTGGCCAGCCTGGCCGCGCTGCAGGTGCGCGACGCGCAACTGGACCTGGCCGAGCGCCGGGTCGAGGTCGGCAAGGTGCTGGCCCGCAACCTGCGGGCCGGTGTGCAGCGCGCGGGAGACGGCCGTTGGCAGGTGCAGGACTGGCTGCGGTCCACCCCTGCGGCCGCCGCCGCGGACCGCTCGCCGGCGACCGAGGCGCCGCCCTGGCAGGTCACGCTGGCGGACGTGGAGCTCGACGGCGGCACCGTGACGCTGGAAGACCGCCTGCCGCCGCGCCCGGTCCACCTGGCCCTGAGCCAGCTCAGGCTGCAGGTGAAGAACCTGCGGCCGCTGGCGGACAAGCCGCCGGACATGCCGGTCTCGCTGCGCCTGCGCCTGGGCGCCGCCCAGGCGGGCGCGGGCGAGCCGGGGCAACTGTCGGTCAGCGGCAGCCTGCGCCTGCCCGCGGGGCCTGGGGCGCAGGGCCTGGCGCTCAAGACGCGGGTGCAGGCCGAGCGGCTGCCGGTGCATCTGCTGGAGCCCTACTTCGGCGATGCCCTGAACCTCGAACTGCTGCGCGCCGACGTCGGCTACCAGGGCGCGCTGGACGTGGCGATGTCCGCGGCGGGGCTCACGCTGGCGCTGGACGGCCAGGCCGCGGTCGAGGAGCTGCGGGCCAGCACGCTCGAGCCGGCCGAGGACCTGCTGGCGTGGAACTCGCTGCAGGTGCGCGGCCTGCGCCTGGCCATGGCCCCGGGCGAGGCCACGCGGGTGTCGGTGGAGCAGACCGTGCTCAGCGACTATTTCGCCCGCGTCATCATCGACGAGACGGGCCGCATCAACCTGCAAGGGCTGGTGAAGGAGAAAGAAGGGGGCGATGGCGATGCGGCCGCGGCCACCCCGGCCGGTGCCCAGCCGGTGGCCGCGGCGCCAGCCCCGCGCCCCGACATCCGCTTCGGCCCGATCAGCCTGGTCAACGGGCGCGTGCTGTTCTCCGACCGCTTCATCCGGCCGAACTACTCGGCCAACCTGAGCGAGGTCAGCGGCGGGCTCAGCGCATTCTCCAGCGTGCCGGCCGGCGGCGCGCCGGCGATGGCCGACCTCACGCTGCGCGGGCGCGCGGAGGGCACCGCCACGCTGGAGGTCGACGGCCAGCTCAACCCGCTGGCCCAGCCGCTGGCGCTGGACATCCGCGGGCGGGTGCGCAACCTGGAGCTGCCGCCGCTGTCGCCCTACAGCGTGAAGTACGCGGGCTACGGCATCGAGCGCGGCAAGCTCAGCGTGGACGTGGCCTACAAGGTCGAGCCCGACGGGCGGCTGACCGCGAGCAACCAGATCGTGCTGAACCAGCTCGACTTCGGCGAGCGCGTGGCCGGCAGCGAGGCGCCGAACCTGCCGGTGAAGCTGGCGGTGGCGCTGCTGGCCGACCGCAACGGCGTGATCGACATCAACCTGCCGATCAGCGGCTCGCTCAGCGACCCCGAGTTCCGCGTCGGCCCGCTGATCTTCCGGCTGATCCTGAACCTGATCGGCAAGGCCGTCACCGCGCCGTTCTCGCTCATCGCCAGCGCCCTCGGGGGCGGCGATGGGCAGGAGATGAGCCAGATCGGCTTCGCCGCCGGCATGGCCCAGCTCGACGACGCCGGCCGCCAGCGGCTCGACACGGTGGCGCAAGCGCTGCAGAACCGGCCCGCGCTGCAGGTCACGGTGGTGGGGCATGCGGACCTGGAGGCCGAGCGCTCGGCCTACCAGCGCGCCCGGCTGGACCAGCAGGTGCTGGCCGAGAAGCGCCGGGCCATGGCGCGCGCCGGCGCCACGCCGCCGGAGCAGGGGCTGGTGGTGGCGCCCGAGGAGTACCCCGCGCTGCTCAAGGAGGTCTACCGGCGCGCCGACATCCCGAAGCCGCGCAATGTCATCGGCCTCGCGAAAGACATCCCGCAGGCCGAGATGGAGGCCTTGCTGCTGGCCGCGGTGCCGGTCACGCCGGACCTGCTGCGCGAGCTCGCCGTGGCCCGTGCGATGGCGGTCCGGGACTACCTGGCCGGCCGCGAACTCGCGCAGGAGCGCCTGTTCCTGGGCGCGCCGCAACTGGGCCGCAAGGGCGAGGACTGGAAGCCGCAGGCCGAGCTGCAGCTCGCGCCGCGCTGACAAGGTGTGAACGAGCCTGCCGGGCCCGGTGCCGCGGCGGGCGGGCGAACTGCGGCGACAATACGGGTCCGGCACGCCTTGCGCGAGCCGGACCCGGTCCGATCCGGTCCGCCCATTCCGGTTTTTTGTTTCCCTTTCCTTGCGCAAAGCCGCGTCTTTGCCGTCCACCGCACCCGCATCCGTCGTGAACACGTCTTCTTCCCCCAAGTCCGCCGGCGCCAACGCCGCCCATCCGCTGGACGCCCTGACCGGCGGCGCCTTCTCCGCGCCGACCTCGGGCGAACGCGCCGCGCGCATCCGAAGTTGGCTGGCCACCGATCCGGCACTGGAGCAGATGAACGAGGTGTTCAAGGAGCTGTCGCACCGCGACCGCGGCGCGGCCAAGCCGCTGAAGGAACGGCTCGACGAGCTCAAGCGCCAGAAGTCGCAGGAGCAGATGTCCACCGAGTGGGCGCAGAAAGCGCAAGGCCTGCTCGACCAGTCCCGGTTGAACCTGGCCGATGCCCTGGCCTGGCAGCGCGACGCCGCGCGCGCCGGCGCGCCGCTCTCGCGTGAACCGCTCGCGGCCCTGCGGCAGGCGCTGGCCGAGCGCGTCAAGGCGATCGAGGACCTGCAGCACCGCGTGCAGGTCGAGCGCGAGGCGGCAGTGCTGATCGCCCAGCGCATCGAGGTGCTGTCCACCAAGCCCTGGCGCGAGGCCCAGCAGGTCGCCGAGGCGCTGCGCGCCGATGTGACGCAATGGCAGCAGCAGGCCGGCGCGCTGGCGCAGGACGCGCAGTGGCCCAGCGTGGACGCGAAATTTCCGCCCATGCTCGAGGCCTCGCGCCAGCAACTCCAATTGGTCTGGGACGCGTTCGATGCCGCGCTGTCGCAGACCGTCGCCGCCGACGCCGACCCGCAGGCGCCGTTGCCCGCGGTGCCGGTCTGGGCCGACGAACTGCGCGCCGCCCGCGGCCAGGAAACGGTCGCCGCCACGGAGAAGAACGCGCAGGACGCCCAGGCCCAGCAGGAGCGGCGTGCGCGCGCGGCGGCCGAGCTCGAGCCGGCGCTCGCCACGCTCGAGCGCGAACTGGCCGAAGGCCATGGCAAGGCCACGCCCAAGGCGGCGGCCGACGTGCGCAACCTGCTCAAGAGCCACGGCCGCCATGTGGAGGCCGCGCTCGAAGCCCGGGCCAATGCCGCGCTGGCCCAGGCCGGCGAGCTCGAAGGCTGGCAGCGCTGGCGCGCCGACCAGCTGCGCGAGGAGCTGGTGGCCAAGGCCGAGGCCTTGCTGCAGGCGCCCGAGGGGCAGCGCCTGGGTGGGCGCAAGATGCAGGAGACGCTGCGCGGCCTGCGCGAGCAGTGGAAGACCACCGACCAGGGCGGGCCGTCCAACCACGCGCTCTGGAAGCGCTTCGACGAAGCCTGCAACGCCGCGCACAAGGTGGTGGAGGCCTGGTTGGCCGAAGTGCGCCAGCAGGCCGAGGCCCACAAGGCGCAGCGCCTGGCCATCATCGAGGACCTGCGGGCCTGGACCGCCGCGCACGCCGAGAGCACGGACTGGAAGGCCCAGGTGCGCGAGCTGCATGGGTTCTCGGAACGCTGGCGCGAGGCGGGGCACCTGAGCGAGAAGGCCTTTGCCGAGATCCAGCCGGTCTGGAAGGAGGCCATGCACACCGCGCATGCGCGGCTGGAGGCGGCGCAGGCCGAGAGCACCGCGCGCCGCAAGGCGCTGATCGAGGAGGCCGAGCAAATGGGCAGCGCGCCGATGCTGCGCATCGACGCCGTCAAGGCCCTGCAGCAGCGCTGGCAGGCCGAGGCCCATGCCGTGCCGCTCGAGCGCCGGCACGAGCAGAAGCTGTGGGAGGCGTTCCGGCGGCCGATCGACGAGGCCTTTGCCCGCAAGAGCAGCGAGCGCGAAAAGAGTGTCGCGGCGCTCAGCGCGCACGACCAGCGCGTGCTGGAGGCTTCGCGGGCGCTGGAGCAGGCCAGCGCCGGCGGCGACGCGCAGCAGATCCGCGCCGCGATGGCGGCGCTGGAGGCGGCGCTTCAGGCCCAGCCGGCCGAGGGTGGCGCGGCGGCCGAGACCAAGGATGCGGCCGCGCCCGAAGCCGAGGCGGCCGGGCAGGCACCGGCCGCCGCGCCCAGGAAGCTGGTCGCGATGCGGGGCGACGACCGGCCCGGCATGAAGAAAGCCGAGCCGGCGGGCGGCCGCGACGCGCGGCGCGACGGCGGCAAGCCCGGCGGCCGGTCCGGTCCGCGCGACGCGCCGTGGCGCGAAGGCCGTGAAGAGCGCGCGCCGCGCGGGCCGCGCCTGGGCGATGCCGCGTTCCGCGCACAGCGCCAGGCGCTGGAAGCCGCGCAGGCCAGCCTGCGCAAGCTGGCGGCCCAGGCCCACGGCGAGGTGCTGACGCAGCTCATCGGCGCGTGGGAGCGGCGCGATGCCGAGCAACTGCCCACGGCGCAGGCGCTCGGCGCGCGGGTGAGCGGCGCCGCCCGTTCGGCCTGGGCGGCGGCGCTGGGCCGTCAGCCGGCCGCGCCGCTGGGGGCCGAGGCGCTGCTGCGCCTGGAGATTGCCGCCGAGGTGCCCACGCCGGCCGAGCACTTGAGCGAGCGCCGCATGCTGCAGTTGCAACTGCTGACCCGCCGCCATGCGGCCGCACCCGCCGAAACCTGGACGGACGACGCGGCTTCGGTGCTGGCGAGTGCGTTCGACGCAGCGGCCGCGCGCCGGCTGCAGAACGTGCTCAAGGTCCTGCTCAAGCGCTGAGCTGGCCGGGCCGGAAGAAGCCGTCGTACAGCGGCACCAGCTCCGGGAACTCCTGCGCGAAGCGCGCCCGGTTGACGAAGTAGGCCTCGCAGGTCACGGCGAAGAACTCGGCCGGGTCCTTGGCGGCGTAGCTGTCCAGCCAGGGCGGCTCGCCGCCGAAGCGCTCGGCCAGCGCGATCGCCTCTCGAAACCGGTCGTAGGCGTCCTGCATGGTCCGGCGCCAGATCGCCTGGGCCTGCGCGGCTTGGCGCGTGCCCATGAAACCCGCGGGCAGGGGCGGCGCGCCGTCGGGCACGTCGCCCAGGCGCATGCCGAGCATGTCGATCTTGTGCACGAACTCGTGGATGACCACGTTGTGGCCGTGCTGCGCGCCTTCGCCGGCGCGGGCCACGTCTTCCCAACTGAGCATGAGCGGGCCGCGGTCCATCGCCTCGCCGGCGAGGACTTCGTCGTAGTGATGGACCACGCCCGCTGGGTCCATGGTCCGGCGCCGCGCCACCACCGCGCCGGGCTGCACCACGATGCCGACGAAATCGGCGTACCAGTCGAGCAGGTCGAGCGGGTCGCGCACCGGCCGGCCCGAGGGGCCGTGCATGTGCAGCAGCGGCAGGCAGGCCTGGGCCGCGATCGCCAGCGCCATGGCGTCGGTGAGCACCAGCCCGTTGGCGCCATGGAACTCCTTTTCCAGCAGAAAGTGCGCGCACAGCCGGCGCAGCCGGTCCTGTTCGGCCGCGTCGAGCGCGGTCAGGAACGGGTGCGCGGCGAGGGTGGTGCGCCACAGCGCGTCGGGCACGGGCGCGGCTTGGCGCAGTTTGCGGGGCAGCCAGCGCTGGAGGAGGTCGAACATGTCAGGCGACGATCGGCAGGCGGCGCAGGCCGTGCGCATCGAGCCGCAGCACCTCGGCCCGCAGCGGCGTGGCGGTGGCGTCCCAGTCGCTCAGCACCACGCGCCGCAGGCCGTCCTCGTCCAGGCCATGCTCGGCGGGGCGGTGGGTGTGGCCGTGGATCAGGACGTCCGCGTCGGCGCGCCGCAGCCAGTCGCGCGCGGCGGCGGCGTCCACGTCGGCCCACAGGCTGGGGTCGTGGCCGGTGAGGCGCTTGCGCGCTTCGCTTTGCGTGCGCAGCTCGCGCGCGATGGCCTCCCGCCGCGCCAGCGGCTGGGCCAGAAAGTCGCGCTGCCAGGCCGGCTCGCGCACCTGGGCGCGAAAGCGCATGTAGTCGGTGTCGGCCAGGCACAGCGCGTCGCCGTGGCTGAGCAGCCAGCGCTTGCCGAGGAAGACCAGCGCGGTGGGGTCGTGCAGCGCCCGCATGCCACAGGCGGCCATGGCGGCCGGCCCGAGCAGGAAATCGCGGTTGCCGGGCAGGAAATGAACGGGCGTGTGCTGGGCGTGCGCGTGCAGCAAGGCCGCGCAGGTGCGCCAGAACGCGTGCTCCGCGGACGGCGCCGGATCGGTGAGCACGTCGTCGCCGACCCAGACCTCGAACAGGTCGCCCAGGATGAACAAGGCGCTTGCCGGCTGGCCTTCGGGCGGCGTCAGGAGGTAGCGTCGCCAGGCCTCGAAGGTGGCCTGGTCGCCCGTCTGCAGGTGCAGGTCCGAGATGAAGTCGACGGCCTGCCAGCTCGCAGGGGCGATCAACTCGGCAAAGCGATCGAAGGAGGTGGTGCTCATGCTGGGGGGAGATGGCTCACCACCGACCCTCACCCCAGCCCTCTTCCAGAGGGAGAGGGAGCAAGGCATGGCTTCCGGAGCGAAGTAGCCAAAAACCCAGAGACAGCGAGGGTCCGGCTCCGCCGGCCCAAGCTGTCGTCCCCCCTCCAAGCGCCGCGCAGCGGCGCGCCAGAGAGGGGGGAAGCCGCAAAGCGGCGCAGGGGGGAGTTCACAAGGCCACGGCTTTTTCGATCACCACGTCTTCCTTGGGCACGTCGTCGTGGAAGCCCCGGCGGCCGGTGGGCACGGCTTCGATCTTCTTGACGATCTCGCTGCCCGAGGTCACCTTGCCGAACACCGCGTAGCCCCAGCCCTGCGCGCTCGGCGCGGTGTGGTTGAGGAAGCCGTTGTTGGCGACGTTGATGAAGAACTGCGCGGTGGCCGAATGCGGGTCGCTGGTGCGCGCCATCGCGATGGTGTAGGTGTCGTTCTTGAGGCCGTTGTTGGCCTCGTTCGCGATCGGCTTGTCGGTGGACTTCTGGTTCATGCCCGGCTCGAAGCCGCCGCCCTGCACCATGAAGCCGGGGATGACGCGGTGGAACACGGTGTTGTCGTAGTGGCCCTTGTTCACGTAGGCCAGGAAGTTGGCGGTGGACTGGGGGGCCTTTTCGGCGTCGAGTTCCAGCGTGATGACGCCGTAGCCGGCGATGTGCAGTTCGACTTGCGGGTTGCTGTTGGCCATGTTCAATTCTCCAGGGTGGCTTTGAGGATGGTGATCGGTGTCCGGGGGACATTCTGGTGCATGCCCTGGTCGCCCACGGGCGCGGCGCGGATCTTGTCCACGACGTCCATGCCCGAGACCACCTTGCCGAACACGGCGTAGCCGTGGCCGTCGGGGCGGGGCGCGTTCAGGTTGGAGTTGTCGACGACGTTGATGAAGAACTGCGCGGTGGCCGAATCGGGCCGCGGCGTGCGGGCCATGGCGATCGTGCCGCGGTCGTTCCTCAGGCCGTTGTTCGCCTCCAGCGGGATCGGCGTGCGGGTCGGTTTCTGCTGCAGGTCGGGGGTGAAGCCGCCGCCCTGGACCATGAAGCCGTCGATCACGCGGTGGAACACCGTGCCGTCGTAGTGCTTGTCGCGCACGTATTGCTGGAAGTTCTCCACCGTCCGGGGCGCCTTGTCCGGGTAGAGCTCGAGCACGATCTCGCCCTGGGACGTGCTCAGCCGGACCTTGGGTGCCGCCGTGGCGGCGCCTGGCTGCGCGGCCGCTGTGGATGGCAACAGCAGCAGGGCGGTGGTGCCGGCGAGCAGGGCCGCGCCGAGCATCGCGCCGGCGCCGCGGCGGGACAGGCGGAGGGCAGGGCGGTGGAGGGCATTCATCAGAGGGTTCCTTCGAAAGAAAAAAGGGGCCACCGTTGCAGCCGGCGGGACCGCCGGTGCCAGGGGCGTCGTTCGGGCGCGGCTTCGAGCGGCCGCAGCGCCCGCGCCATCAGGAACCCGCAGAGGGCCGGGCGCCGGGGGCGGGGAACAGGCCACGGATCAGGTTGAGCTTGGGCGCCACGCGCGGGTTGCCCGCGTCCAGCTGCTGGGCCTTGGCGTAGGACTGGCTGGCCAGCTTGGCGTAGACGTCGCCCAGGTTCTCGTAGGCGATGGCGTAGCCCGGGTGGGTGCGGATCGCCATCTCCAGCGCCGCGCGCGCTTTGTCGAACTCGCTCTGGCTGGCGTAGATCACGGCCAGGTTGTTGTAAGGCTCGGGCAGCTCGGGGTGCTCCTGGGTGAGCTGGAGGAAGGTGGCGATCGCCTCGGTGGTCTGGCCGCTTTCGGTCTGAATCACGCCGCGCAGGAAGCGCATCTGCGGATCGCGCGGCTGGCTGGCCAGGTACCGGTCGACCCGCTGCAGGGCCTGGTCGTACTGGCCGGCGCGCACCAGGCGGCCGACTTCCGCGTGCTCGCCGGCCGCCTGGGCCCAGGCGGCCGGCACGGCCGTGCCGAGCAGCGCGAGCAGGAGCGCCAGGCGGGCGGCGAGGCATGCGCCGCCGCTGCGGCCGGGCCGGGATTTCGCCGGTGAGCGGATGGGATGGGGCCGGTGGAACATGGATCGAAAAATGGCTCGAAAACCGCAGCGCAACGGCGGGCTGGATATACTGACGGATTGTATCTGAGGGGTCCGGTTTCATGGCTGCGCCAGCCCGTGCGGGGCGTTGTCCGGATCCTCCGTCCACCGCTGCGCCGTGACCCTGAAAATCCACAACTCGCTCTCCAGGCGCCTGGAAGCGTTCGAGCCCATCGAGCCCGGTCATGTGCGCATGTACGTCTGCGGCATGACGGTCTACGACCTCTGCCACCTGGGCCACGCGCGCTCCATGCTGGCCTTCGACGTGGTGCAGCGCTGGCTCAAGGCGAGCGGCTACCGCGTCACCTACGTGCGCAACGTCACCGACATCGACGACAAGATCATCGCCCGCGCGCTGCAGAACGGCGAGCGCATCACCGACCTCACCGACCGCATGGTCGAGGCGCTGCACCAGGACGCCGATGCGCTGGGCATCGAGCGGCCCACCCACGAGCCGCGCGCCACGCAGTACGTGCCGCAGATGCTGTCGCTGATCCGGCGCCTGGAGGGCCGCGGCCTGGCCTACCGCACCGAGGGCGGCGACGTGAACTACGCGGTGCGCCGGTTCGCCGGCTACGGCAAGCTGTCGGGCAAGTCGCTCGACGAGTTGCGCGCCGGCGAGCGCGTGGCGGTGAGCGACGGCAAGCACGACCCGCTCGACTTCGTGCTCTGGAAGGCCGCCAAGGCCGAGGAGCCGGCCGATGCCAAGTGGGCCAGCGCGTACGGCGAAGGCCGGCCGGGCTGGCACATCGAGTGCTCGGCCATGAGCTGCGAGATGCTGGGCGAGAGCTTCGACATCCACGGCGGCGGCGCCGACCTGCAGTTCCCCCACCACGAGAACGAGATCGCCCAGAGCGAGGGCGCCACCGGCCAGCCGCTGGCGCGCTTCTGGATGCACAACGGCTTCGTGCGGGTGGACAACGAGAAGATGTCCAAGAGCCTGGGCAACTTCTTCACCATCCGCGAGGTGCTGGGCCGGTACGACCCCGAGACGGTGCGCTTCTTCGTCGTGCGCGCCCACTACCGCAGCGCGCTGAACTACAGCGACGCCCACCTGGACGATGCGCGCGGCGCGCTCAAGCGCCTGTACACGGCACTGTCGGTGGTGCCCGCCGCGCCGCTGGCGGCGATCGACTGGGCGCAGCCGCACGCGCGGCGCTTCCGCGCCGCGATGGACGAGGACTTCGGCACGCCCGAGGCGGTGGCCGTGCTGTTCGAGCTGGCGAGCGAAGTCAACCGCACGCGCGACCCCGCGCTCGCCGGCCTGCTGCGCGCGCTGGGCGGTCTGCTCGGTCTGCTGCAAAGCGATCCGGCGACCTACCTGCAGGCCGGCGGCGCGCGGGAGGCCGGCGGTCTGGGCGGGGCGGCGATCCGCGCGCGCATCGAGGCGCGCGCCGCCGCCAAGCAGGCGCGCGATTTCCCGGCCGCCGACCGCATCCGCCAGGAGCTGCTGGAGCAGGGCATCGTGCTCAAGGACGGCCCGGCCGGCACCACCTGGGAGCGCGCCTGATGCCAGGCGCCGCCGCCGGCAAGGCGCTGCCGCCCGAGGCGCCGGCCTACTGGGCCGACGCCTGCCGCCACCTGATGAAGCGCGACCGGGTGATGAAGAAACTCATCCCCAGCTACGAAGGCGCCTGCCTGCAGTCGCGCGGTGACGCCTTCGTCACGCTCGCGCGCAGCATCGTCGGCCAGCAGATCTCGGTCAAGGCCGCGCAGTCGGTCTGGGACCGCTTCGAGCGGTTGCCGAAGCAGATGACGCCGGACGGCGTGCTCAAGCTCAAGGTGGACGACATGCGCGCCGCGGGCCTGTCCGCGCGCAAGGTCGAGTACCTGGTGGACCTGGCGCTGCACTTCGCCAACGACCAGGTCCACGTGGGCAACTGGGCCGCCATGGACGACGAGGCCATCATCGCCGAGCTGGTGGCGATCCGCGGCATCGGCCGCTGGACGGCGGAGATGTTCCTGATCTTCCACCTGATGCGGCCCAACGTGCTGCCGCTGGACGACATCGGTCTGCAGAACGGCATCAGCCGGCGCTACTTCTCCGGCGAGCCGGTCAGCCGCAGCGAGATCCGCGAGGTGGCCAGTTCCTGGGCCCCCTATTGCAGCGTGGCGACTTGGTATATTTGGCGCTCTCTCGACCCGCTGCCGGTGAGCTACTGACCCAGTACCGATACCGGCCGAGCGCGTCGGGACGTCAAGACCAAAGGAGCCTGCCTTGGCCAAAAGGAACTTTCTGGATTTCGAGCAGCCGATCGCCGAGCTCGAGACCAAGATCGAGGAACTTCGTTATGTGCAGACCGAGTCGGCGGTCGACATCTCCGAAGAGATCGAGCAGCTCGCGAACAAGAGCCTGCAACTCACCAAGGACATCTACAGCAGCCTCACGCCGTGGCAGATCACCAAGATCGCCCGCCATGCCGACCGGCCCTACACGCTGGACTACGTGCGCGAGATCTTCACGCACTTCGTGGAACTGCACGGCGACCGCCATTTCGCCGACGACCCGAGCATCGTCGGCGGCCTGGCCCGCTTCAACGGCCAGCCCTGCATGGTGCTGGGCCACCAGAAAGGGCGCGACACCAAGGAGCGCGGCCTGCGCAACTTCGGCATGACCAAGCCCGAGGGCTACCGCAAGGCGCTGCGCCTGATGAAGCTGGCCGAGAAGTTCAAGCTGCCGGTCTTCACCTTCGTCGACACCCCGGGCGCCTACCCGGGCATCGACGCCGAGGAGCGCGGCCAGTCCGAAGCCATCGGCCGCAACATCTTCGAGATGGCGCAGTTGGAGGTGCCGATCATCTCCACCATCATCGGCGAGGGCGGCTCCGGCGGCGCGCTCGCCATCGCGGTGGCCGACCAGGTGCTGATGCTGCAGTACTCGGTCTACTCCGTCATCAGCCCCGAGGGCTGCGCCTCCATCCTCTGGAAGACCAGCGACCGCGCCAGCGACGCGGCCGACGCATTGGGCATCACCGCGCACCGGCTCAAGGCCCTGGGCCTGGTGGACAAGATCGTCAACGAGCCGGTCGGCGGCGCGCACCGCGACCACAAGCAGATGGCCGCGTTCCTCAAGCGCGCGCTCAACGACGCCTGGCGCCAACTGGCCGATCTCAAGGTGAAGGAGCTGCTCGAGCGCCGCCATGCGCGCCTCGACGGCTACGGCCGCTTCACCGATACGAAGGTGAAGTGACCCTCCGCGCGCCTTCGGCGTGACAGACCGTTGAGGTGAATACGCACAACCCCTGCGATGCCGCGCTGGCCAGGTGGTGCGAGCGCCATCCGCTGGCGGCGGATGCGCAGGTGGCCGTGGCCTACAGCGGAGGCGCCGATTCCACCGCCTTGCTGCTGGCCGCGAATGCGCGTTGGCCGGGCCGCGTGCGGGCATTGCACGTGCACCACGGCCTGCAGGCGGCGGCCGATGGGTTCGAGGCGCATGCGCGCGCCTTCTGCGAGCGGCGCGGCCTGCCCTTGCAGGTGATGCGCGTGGACGCCTCGCATGCACCCGGCCAAAGCCCCGAGGACGCCGCGCGCCAGGCGCGCTACGCCGCGTTGGCGCGGCTGGCGCAGGCGGCGGGCGCGGCCTGCGTGCTGCTCGGCCAGCACGCCGACGACCAGGCCGAGACCGTGCTGCTCGCGCTCAGCCGCGGTGCCGGCCTGCCTGGGCTGTCGGGCATGGCCGAGCGCTTCGAGCGCCATGGCGCGTGGTTCGGCCGCCCCTTGCTGGACCTGCCTGCGGCCGATCTGCGCGCCTGGCTGCGGGCCCATGGTCACGCCTTCGTGGACGACCCCAGCAACGGCGACCCGCGCTTCACCCGCAACCGCATCCGCGCCGTGCTCATGCCCGCGTGGCAGGTCTGCTTCGAGGGCTTCCGCCCGATGCTCGCGCGCAGCGCGCGCCATGCGGCGCAGGCCCAGCGCCTGCTGGACGAGCTGGCCGCGATCGATCTGGCCCGGCTGGGCCAGCCGCCGGCCATCGAACCCTTGCGCGCGCTCTCGCGCGACCGCCAGGCCAATGCCTTGCGCGCCTGGCTGCGCGCCGAAGGCGCCGCGCCCAGCGCGGCGCAGCTCGACGAACTGCTCGGCCAGGTCGCCGCCTGCGCCACGCGCGGCCACCGCATCCACCTCAAGGTGGCCGCCGGCATCGTCACCCGGGACGGCGCCCGGCTGTGCTACAGCGCCCCGCCCAGCACACCCCCCGCCCTATAATCCCTGGGTTTTGCCTGCTGAACCCCGGCATCGCGGGCTTCGGTGGCCAGAGACGAACCTTCCCATCCGATCGAACCCCCCCATGGCTTTGATAGTTCACAAGTACGGCGGCACCTCCATGGGGTCGACCGAGCGCATCCGCAACGTCGCCCGCCGCGTGGCCAAGTGGCACCGGGCAGGCCACCAGATGGTGGTGGTGCCCAGTGCCATGAGCGGCGAGACCAACCGCCTGCTCGGCCTCGCCAAGGAAGTGGCGCCCGAGGCGCCGGGCAAGGCCTATGGCCGCGAACTCGACATGCTGGCCGCCACCGGCGAGCAGGCGTCGTCGGCGCTGCTGGCGATCGCGCTGCAGGCCGAGGGCCTGGACGCGGTGAGCTATGCCGGCTGGCAGGTGCCGGTCAAGACCAACGACGCCTACACCAAGGCCCGCATCGAATCGATCGACGGCGCGCGCGTGCGCGCCGACCTGGCCGCCGGCAGGGTGGTCATCATCACCGGCTTCCAGGGCATCGATGGCGGCGGCAACGTCACCACGCTCGGGCGCGGCGGCAGCGACACCTCGGCCGTGGCGGTCGCCGCGGCGCTCAAGGCCGCCGAATGCCTGATCTACACCGACGTGGACGGGGTCTACACCACCGACCCGCGCGTCGTGCCCGAGGCGCGGCGCCTGGAGCGCGTGAGCTTCGAGGAAATGCTGGAGATGGCCAGCATGGGCAGCAAGGTGCTGCAGATCCGCTCGGTGGAGTTCGCCGGCAAGTACAAGGTGCCGCTGCGGGTGCTCTCCAGCTTCACGCCTTGGGACATCGACCTGAACGAGGAAGCCTCGTCCGGCACCTTGATCACTTTTGAGGAAGACGAACACATGGAACAAGCCGTCGTTTCCGGCATTGCGTTCAACCGCGACGAAGCCAAGATCTCGGTGCTCGGCGTGCCCGACACCCCGGGCATCGCCTACCAGATCCTCGGGGCCGTGGCCGATGCGAACATCGAAGTCGACGTGATCATCCAGAACCTGAGCAAGGACGGCAAGACCGACTTCAGCTTCACCGTGCACCGCAACGAGTACCAGAGGACGCTGGACCTGCTCAAGTCCCGGGTGGTGCCCGCGCTCGGCGCGGCCGAGGTGGTGGGCGACGCGCGCATCTGCAAGGTCAGCATCGTCGGCATCGGCATGCGCAGCCACGTGGGCGTGGCCAGCCGCATGTTCAGGTGCCTGAGCGAAGAGGGCATCAACATCCAGATGATCTCGACCTCGGAGATCAAGACCTCGGTGGTGATCGACGAGAAGTACATGGAACTCGCGGTGCGCTCGCTGCACCGCGAGTTCGACCTCGACCAGGCGGCCGAAGACACGATCGCCGGCTGAGTCGGGCTGAACAGGCCCTAGTTCGCCCGGATGTTGCGCTCCCTGACGATCCGCCCGTAGCGGGCGCTGTCGGCGTCCATCTGCTCGGCCAGTCCCTGGACCGTCAGCGCCTGGGGCTCCGCGCCCATGGCCCGGATTTTCTGGGCCAGGTCCGGATCGTTCAGCGCCTGGTTGATCGCCCGGTTCAGGGCCGCCACGGTGCTGGCGGGGGTGCCTGCCGGCGCATACACGCCATGGGTGGTGCCGGCATCGAACCCGGGCAGGCCGGATTCGTGGAGCGTGGGCACGTTCGGAAAGGCCGACAACCGGTTCAGCGCCCCGACGGCGAGCATCTTCAGGCGGCCGGCGCGCACGTGCTCGAAGGAGATGCCGGGATCGAAATAGAAATCGATCTGGCCCGCGAGCAGGTCCCGGAGGGCGGGCGCGGCGCCCTGGTAAGGCACGTGGGCGGCTTCGCTGCCCATCCCGACGTTGAGCATTTCGCCGGCGATGTGCAGGCCGGTCGCGTTGCCCGCCGACCCGTAGGTCAGCTGGCGCGGGGGCGACTTGAGGTAGGCCAGGAATTCCTGGACGTTGGAGACCGGCAGGTCCGCGCGCGTCACCAGGAACAGGGCCATCCGGGCGATCGCGGCAACCGGCACCAGGTCCTTCTTCGTGTCGTAGGGGATCGAGTCGATCATGTGCGGGTTGGTCGTGATGACGCTGCCGGCCGTCATCAGGAGCGTGTAGCCGTCCGGCGCCGACTTGGCGACCGCGTTGGCGCCGATGATGCCGCTGGCGCCGGGGCGGTTGTCGATCGCCAGGGGCTGGCCCAGGATGTCCCGCACCAGGGGCGAGACGATGCGGATCAGCACGTCGGGCGAACTGCCGGCCGGGAAGTTGACGATGACGCGGATCGGCCGGCTCGGCCAGGCCGTGGGTTGCGCGTGGGCGAAGGGCGCGGGCAGCGCGAGCGCGCCGGCTGCCGCGAGGGCGGACAGCAGGTGCCGGCGCCGGCGGTGGTCGATCGGGCGGGCGGGAGAGAGGGTGTCTGGCGCGGATGTCATGGGCTTGTCTCCTGTGGTTTTCTAGGCATCGATGGGTAACCCCGTGAAGTTCTCTGCGAACTGCTGCCGGCCGGCCGCCGTGTGGACCATGCATTCGAGGTCCGTGCGCTGCAGGCGCCTGGTGAAACGGTCGTGCTCGGGAAACCGGTGCACCATCGTGCACAGGCCGGAGGAAAAGCGGTGCACCCGCCACATCCGGTGCAGGCAGGTCTGCGAGTAGCGCTCCAGGCCCAGGGGATTCCTGCGCTGGTAGAAGCGTTCGAAGGCGGCCCCGAGAACCTTGACGTCGGCCAGCGCCGAGTTGAGCCCCTTGGCACCGGTGGGCGGCACGATGTGCGCCGCGTCGCCGACCAGGAACAGGCGCCCGTGCTGCATGGGTTCGGCCTGGAAGCTGCGCATCGCGGTGACGCCCTTCTGCACGATCCGGCCTTCCTGGATGGGGGGCATGCCCGGGACGTCGAGCCGCCGGTGCAGCGCCGCCCAGATGCGGTCGTCGGACCACGTCTGCGGGTCCTCTTGCGGCTCGCACTGGAGGTACAACCGCGTTTGCTGCGGCGTTCGAAGGCTGAGCATGGCGAAGCCTTCTTCGTGGCAGCCCCAGGTGATCTCGCGGGTCGGCGCCGGGGCCTCGGCCAGGATGCCGAGCCAGCC
Source organism: uncultured Hydrogenophaga sp. (assembly GCA_964487025.1). Taxonomy (GTDB): domain Bacteria; phylum Pseudomonadota; class Gammaproteobacteria; order Burkholderiales; family Burkholderiaceae_C; genus Hydrogenophaga. The sequence goes on along the minus strand of CAZAPJ010000030.1, from coordinate 10,224 downwards.
GAACGGGTAGATGCGGTCATGCGCCTGGAGGACGCCGGGAGGCATGGCGCTCCGGCTGATGCCGCGGAAGCCGTCGCAGCCCACCACGAAATCGCAACCCAGCGATGCCCGCCGGCCATCGCGCTCGAAGTGGATCAGGGGCTGCTCGCCCGTGATGCCCTCGATGCCTTGCACGGGCGCGTCGTAGAGCAGCCGCGCACCCGCGGCCTGCCGCGCCTGCACGAGGTCGTGGACGACTTCGTGCTGCGGGTAGACCCAGGCGCTGCGGCCGCCGCTGGCCTGGTGGAAGTCGAGCCGGTGCGAGGCGCCGTCGAAGCGGAAGTCGATCGCGTGCTGCTCCAGCGCCACGGTATCGAGCCGGGCGCCGACGCCGCAGTCCCTCAGCATCTCGACCGTGCCCTGCTCGAGCACGCCGGCACGCAGGCGGGCGCCCACGTGCGCCTGGCTGGCGCGTTCGATCACCACGGAGTCGATCCCGGCCAGGTGGAGGAGGTGGGACAGCATCAGCCCCGCCGGGCCGGCGCCGATGATGCCGACCTGCGTTCGCATCAGGCGGCCTCCGTCATCGTGATCAGTCCCATGCCGGTGGTCATGGGCGCGTAATAGTTTCTGTGCACGCGCCGCACCTGTTCGGGCAGGGCCCCTCTCATCACGAGCCACATGATCAGCTCGATGCCCTCGACGCCGTAGCGGCGCATCATGTCCTCGTGCGTCAGCGTGGCCAGGCTGGCCGGATCGGTCTCGATCCGGTCCAGGAAATCGAGGTCCGCCTCGCGGTTCATCGCGCCGAAGAACGGCCCCGTGAGCTGGTGCGACATGCCGCCGGTGCCGATCACGGCGACGCGCAGGTCCCCATCGAACCGCTCGACCGCCCGGCGAATGGCCTGCCCGAGACGCAGGCAGCGCCGCGCGGTCGGCAGCGGGTGCTGCAGGACGTTGACGGCCAGCGGGACCGCGGCCACGGGCCAGGCGGCGCCGTGGTCGAAGCACAGGTGCATGGGCACCAGGAAGCCATGCTCCACGCGCATTTCCTGGCAGACCGTGATGTCGAACTCGTCGTAGACCAGCGACCGGCACAGGTGCTGGGAGAACCCGAGGTGGCCGGGGATCGGCGGCAGCGGACGGGTGCCGAAGCCTTCGTCGGCGATCGCGTAGCTTTCTGCACAGCCGACGGCGAAGGTCGGGTACTTGTCGAAGAAGAAATCGGCGCCGTGGTCGTTGTAGACCATGATCACGACATCGGGCTCGAGCGACGCGAGCCACTGCCGGACCGGAACGTAGGCGTCGAACAAGGGCTTCCAGGCCGGTGTCTGGGTCTTGCCCCGGTCGTACGCGCCACCGATCGAGGGGACATGGGAAGTGCCGATTCCGGCGACGATGCGGCTCAAGTCATGGCTCCTGTGAAAGAGGTCGGTCCGGCTTCGGCCGGGATTCAGATCGCGTCCGGCGCCTGGCGGGTGGCCATGAACTGCTCGTAGGTTTCGCCGCGCATGCTCGCGCCCATGCGGTACAGGCCGTTGCCGGTCACGACGCCCAGCTTGAGCAGGAAGTAGATGTTCGCTCCCTTGGCGAGCAGGCCGGAGAAGTCGCGCCGGCGCACGAGCTCGCGTTCCTCCTCGGTCAGGCCGTGGCGCGCCATGAAGGCTTCCTCGTCCTGCCGATAGAGCGCCCGGTTGTGCGGGTCCGACAGGGCGTTGCACATGCGGTTGATGCGGTAGCCGCGCCACGAGGCGTCGAGGTCGAACACGCCGGAGCCGGCGATCTGCGCGCCCGGCCTGAGTTGAACCGCTTCCATGCGCCGTCCTTTCTTCTCAAAGGGATGCGGTTCAGTTTAGGATTCGGGGCGGTAGTTCTAAAAAAGAACCAATAAGAAGAGCACCCATAGGCCGCTATTCGGCCGCCATCCTGCCGCCACTCCAGGAGACCCGCCATGTCGCTTCGCCGCCCGCGTTCCGTGAGGGACCTGCTGACCTATCGGCTGAATCGGCTCATGGCGGGCAGCGGCGCCATGATCACCCGCCTGTGCGAGGGCCGCTACGGCATCACGCGCCGCGAGTGGCGCCTGATCTGCCTGCTCGCCGACGCCGGTTCGATGTCGCCCTCGCAGCTCTCGGCACAGGCCCATCTCGAGCGCGGGCGCGTTTCGAAACACATCACCGACCTGATCGACAAGCGATTGCTCGTCCGGCAGGGCGATGCCTCGGATGGGCGGCGCGCGGTGCTGCGCCTGACCGATGCGGGCCGCCGGCTCTACGATGAGCTGTTTCCGCAGTCGGTGGCGCTCAACCGCGAAGTGCTGCGCGTGCTGAGCGCGGCCGAAGTCGGCATGCTGGACCGGATGCTGGAGCGCCTGACCGAGCGGGCCGAGGCCATGGCCGGCTCCCATTCCGTGGACGCCAAGGCCGACCGACGCCATGGCGGCAGCCGCAAGCCCAGGCCGAACCCGCTCGATCCGCTGTGGAGGCCGCTGCCGGCGGTGCGGGAAGTTGAGGCATAATGTGCGGCTTCCGGAGCGATGACCGAGTGGCCGAAGGTGCTCCCCTGCTAAGGGAGTATGGGGTGTAGAGCCTCATCGAGGGTTCGAATCCCTCTCGCTCCGCCAATCGTGCCCCAACTTAGGCCACGTTGGCAGTCAAAAACCCCCCGAAATACATGCAAAATCAGGGGGTTAGCGCCGTACCAATCCAACCCAGGCCATCCCAATCCAATCGAATCCCACCCTGCACCACAGGCAGTCGGTGGGCATTTGTGTAGGTACGCCGCGCGACGCGGAGACACGATGCCTACAAATTCCCTGACCGACGCGCAGTGCCGCAGCGTCAAGCCCGCGGCCAAGCCGCAGAAGCTGTTCGATGGCGGCGGCCTGTTCCTTTATGTGACGCCGGCCGGCGCGAAGGTCTGGCGCCTGGCATATCGTGTGGGGGGCAAGCCCAAGACCATGAGCTTTGGGCCATACCCGCTCCTGAGCTTGGCGCAGGCACGGGAGAGGCGCGATGCGGCCAAGCTCGAGCTGCTGAACGGTCAGGACCCGATGGCGCCGCGGCGTGACGCGCGGCGGGCTGCTCAGCAAAGCGCTTTCCTGCTGCAGGCAGCCTGCGAGGAATACTGGAGCGGGCGCAAGGACACCACCGAGCGCTACCGCGACCACGTGCAGCGCGCGTTCGAGATGCATGTGTATCCGCGGCTCGGCGCCCGACCTGTGGGTGAGATCACCCGGGACGAGCTGCTCGAGGCGTTGCGCCACCTGGACGCGGCCGGCAAGCACGTGTACGTGCGCAAGGTGCGCGGCTGGCTGGCCCTGGTCTGGGACTGGGCCATCGAGCACGGTCGAGCCCAGAACAACCCGGCTCGGGCCATTCAGCCACGCAAGGCGTTCGGCCGCGCCGAGGTCTCCCACTTCGCGGCACTTGAGCTGTCCGAGATGCCGGCGTTCATGGAGCGCCTGGCGCTGGAGCGCGACCTGCAGTCCGTCCTGGCCACCAAGATGCTGGCCCTGACCTGGGTGCGCACCAACGAACTGCGCATGATGCAGTGGACGGAGATCGACGGAGCGCTCTGGCGCATTCCTGCCGGCAAGATGAAGCGCAAGCGCGACCACCTGGTTCCGCTGCCGCGCCAAGCCGTCGCGCTTCTGAAGGTCCTGCGCGAGCGGTCCAGGGGCGGCGAGTACGTGTTCCCGAACGACCGAAGGCTGGACAGGCCGATGTCCGAAAACTCGGTGCTGTACCTGATTGGCCGCATGGGCTACGGCGGGCGCATGACCGGACACGGCTTCCGATCTGTCGGCAGTAGCTGGGCGAACGAGCGGGGCTACCACGCGGACGCCGTTGAGCGGCAGCTTGCGCATGTCCCGGGTGACAAGGTGCGCGCCGCCTACAACCGTGCGGAGTTCCTGGACATCAGGCGTCAGATGCTGCAGGACTGGGCCGACTGGCTTTTGCCGAAGGCAGGTTGATGCCGGCGCGGCGCAGCGTGGACAGGCGCCATCCGCGAGTGCGCTGAGATAGGTCAACGTCTGGTGCAGGCAGCTTGTCGGCCTTAAGCCAACGACGCACGGTCTCCGTGGTGACGTTCAGTTCGCCAGGGAGATCGGCACGCATGATGAGGCGGTCGGCTTCTTCGGCCTCTTGGCTGGTGGTGGGATCAGCGTTCATGATCCGTCTCCCTCATCATCATCCCCGCCCGGGGTCACTTCGCCCGGTTTGATCTCGAAGATGCGCTGGCCGGACTCAGCCAGCACTGCAATCCTCATAGGGTGGCAAATCTCCTTCGCCAGCTCGGGGGCGATCTCGTGCTCAAACGTCACGATCTCTTCGCCGCTGTACATGCCTCCAACCTTTCCGGCGATGATGGGGAGAAAGCCAGTACCGCCGCCCCACATGGGAATTTCGACGCCTTTCAGGTACTTGTGATCTTCCAGCAGGACTCGTTTTGCTACCTCCAAGCATCGGTCGCAGTAGATGTACTCGGTAACGAAAGATCCGCGTTCGCTCATGATGTAGATTCTCCCTCGTCCTCGTCCCAATACGACATCTCCTCATCGGCGGAATCCTCCCGATCAGGCCATGGCTCTCGCTTGTCCCTGCGCTGGCGGGCTCGGCGGCTCATTTCACGCATGGCCTTCCTCCTTCTTTCCCGCCCACCAGTCCGCGCCCTGCGGGTGATCGGCTTCATATCCTCCATCAATGGCCGCCAGGATGGCCTGCTTCAGCGCAGGCTTCCCGCCGAGCGCGTTGCGCAGCACCTTGTATGCGGCATGCACCCTGTCGGAATGCCGTTCGTCCATCCACAAGATGCCAAGCGCCAGCAGCGCGGCGGATTCGATGTGCTGCAACCGGGCCACGTCGATCTCGGCTTCTTGGATGCTGTCGTCGTCCCCTCGGCTGGATGCGAGGCCGCGCAGCACCTTCAGTTCACGCACCACCGCCGTGGGTTTCAGTTGTAGCGTGATTTCCTCGACCCGGCCTTTGTCTCCCTTCGCCATGGCCAGGGCGAGCGCGTGGTGACCGACAACGGTGCGCGAGCCGTCAGGATGCATGACGCGCCAGACGATGTTGTTTTCTGTTGTGGTCATGGTTGAAGCCCGTGATTCTTCGCGCTTCCCTCGGCGTGGTCGAGCGCGGCCTGCTGCTCGGCCTTCAGCCCATTCCAGGTCGGGATCAACCCGGCGGCGAGATCGGGATGGTTCATCATCCACACGATCATCCGATTGACCTCAAGAGGTAGATCGTTGTGCTGGATGTGGATGCGCGAGCCCGTGGACGTGCGGGCCTTGTAGTCGGCCAGGATGGTGGTTTTCATGCTTCATCCCCCAGCCTCTGGCGGATCAGGGCGAGAGCGGCGTCTACCTGCGCAACGTCATCGTCCTTCGAGTCGTGATCGCTTTGCCTGTGGCCCTCCATCGCTGCATGGAATTGATAGGCTTCTGAGTAGGCGGCGTCCCTGCCGATGACCAGCGCCTCCAGCGCCTTGCGCATCGCATCCCTGTTCGCATCGTTCTCGACGTGCAGGCGGCGGAGTTCGGCGTCGATTCGGTCGAATGTGTTCTCGTCCTTGTTGCTGCCAGCCATTCGCCTAGCGGTCGCCATGCGCTTTGCCCAGGCGGCGAGAATGAGCGCTTCTGGTTTGGTGGTCATGGCATTTCCTTCCCGATGGCGGCGCGGACACTTTTAATCGTTGCCCATGCCACTACCAAGTGCCTGTTCACCTTCAACGAGGTCCAACGAACTTTCTCCCCACGATCTACGTCCCTTTTTCGTGAGTCACTCAGTTCGAGGCGATCCGTTTGTATAGTTCCGTTTTCCAGTATGACTGCACACCACTCAGAAACCCACGGGCCTCCGGCGTAATGCTGCGAAACCATTGGAGGCAGGCCGTCGCCCACACGTTGAAATTTGAGCCGAATAGCGTCTTCTTGGTGGGCCGCTTCCTTTACGGCTGCTGGATGATCGGCCATTTCACCATCCTTCGGCGCCGTCTCGATGTCCCGCCACTGCATAGCCTCCGCTACCTGCTGTGCTGCGTATTGCTGGGCGTAGGCGTGCATCTGGTCAGATGTGAAAACGTCGGTGTCGCCGATGTTGGGTTTCGTGACCTTGTAGACGGCCCGGCCGGTCAGCCACACGAGCTGAAAGGATGGCTCTGGCAGAGGTGGCATTGCTTTTTCAGTCATGGCTTGGGCTCCTGGGTGGCGGCGAGACGGTGTGGGTATGGGCCAAGCAGAGCGTATAGAGCGTTCTGCACCAACGCATCCGGGTCGAAGTCTGACTCCTTGCCGCAGTCGGTCGAGCCACGGATCGCATAGCGAATAGCCAGCCTAGCGCGCTCCTCGTTCTCGGGAGTCCGTTCCAGGCACGGCCATGGAAGCTCAACGGGTTCGTCTGCGCCGGGCATGTACTCACGCGGCGCGTAGAGCCAGTGGTCTTTCGGAAGGGGGAAGGACATCACTGCAAAGGCCGAGCCATCTGGAAGGATCGTCGGCACGGCTTTTTGCGGCACTGCCTGCTGGCTGGCGAGTGCGGCGCGGGCTTGCCAAATTTCCCACAACATCTGCAAGCTGGCATATGTCATCGGCAGAGCCCGGTGGGAAGACGCGTTGCAGTAGCCATCCGGGGATCGCGTGAAAGGTTCGCCATGGAGGTTGTATCGTCGGCGTACTTCGGCCTCGAACAGCGTCCGCTCATCTTGGTTGTTGTGGGTGGTCATTCTGGTTTCCAATCAATCAGTTCACCGCAGCACATCGGGCGGTTTCCGAAGGAAGGCCCTCGCGTAGTCGTGCTCGTATTGGGTCTTTGCATCGTTGACCGCATCGATCAGGTCGGTGTGACGGCTCACGTCGCCTCCGAGTAGGTCAACGCCTGAAGTTTCGAGATTCGATCTAGGATGGCGTTCTCGCGCTTCTGAGCTTCTGCCCTGGCGGCCTCCAGCAGCTTGTTCAAACGGTCGATCTGGAGCGCGGCCATCTGGCCTTGCTCGGGAACTTCTACGGTCAGGGTCGCTTTTCCGATGTAGGTGTCGTCCTCGCCCAATATTTCTGGGTTACCTTGAAAGATCAGCGGCGTATCTTTCCCATTGAAGACTGATTCAAGGCATGGACCTTTCGGTGTGGTGGTGGAAATGGTTAGGCGGCCGCCAGGGGTTGCACGAAGGTCATGCGACGGTGCACTGCGCGAGTGGCCTCAACATCGCCGGCGCAGTACGTGGCCACGTCGGCGATGCGGCCAGCCGCCACGGCAGCGGCAACCGAGGCCCCAGTGATGTCGGACTTCGGGCTGGTGATGCTCAGCGCGAGACAGAGCTTTTCCAGGCTCATGCGGTTGCCCACGCCCGCCCACTGGACCATCGTGTCGAATACCTTCTCCTGTTCCCATGGCTTGGCCTGGGCCGCTCGTTGCACCACGAGCGGCGGACGTATGTTGTTGACGATGTACCGTTGTGTCAGGAATCGAAGATCAAAGGCACTGACGTTGTGTCCGATCACCGTTGTTTCGTACTGGTCAGTGAGTTCCAGGCGTTCTGCGATCTTCCCGGCGAAGGTCCGGAGTACCAACGCTTCGTCTTCTGCGCTGTAGATCGTGGACACTTCTTCATCCCCGAGGGCGAACCCAATCACGCAGATGCGACCGAAAGAGCCGTCAAGGCCGGTCCTTGCAACAGCATCTTCAATAGCGCCCGGGCGTGATTCTTCGTTCCACTTGGCGATGGTTTCAACCTTGCTGATGTTGCCTGGGTGGGTTACACCAGCAGCGATGTACTCGCGCACGTCCTGGCGATTGGTGGGCAGCGTTTCGATATCCAAATACAAATTCACTTTTGCTTCTCCCGATCAGAATGGGATATCTTGGTCGTCCATGTCATCGAAGCCAGAACCGCCGCCAGTACCTGTCTGCGATGCAGCCCGACTCGCTGCGGCCTTTGTTGCCCGGACAGGCCGGTGATGAAGCCGTTCCACCATCTTCGGCAGCAACTCGGGGACGGTCTTTCGATCAAGAATTTCGCTTGCCGTCAATTCAGTCCCAGCCTGAAATACGTTGGCGATCACCATCTTGGTTCCAGTGCTGCCGTCACTCTTGTTGTAGTCCTCGGTTTCCAGCAGGAGGCCAAGCGGCTGGTTACATAGTTCAGGGAACACCTTGGCGGAGCGGGTTCTCTCGCTGTTGGTTTCGCGATCCCAGTACTTGACCGTGCCGTCTTTCGGAGAGATGGTGCGCAACTTGAGACAGGTCATCATCGCCATGAGCACATCGAAGCCCATGATGGTTTCCCCACTGGCCTTCTTGGTGTACAGGGAGAGATTGGTAGATTGACCGTTTGCTTCAAAGCGAAGTGCAAGCCCCTTGGTCCCCGTGCCTGCGGTGATGTCCTCGGCTTGGGTGATGACGCCAACATACTTTCCGATTTCCGATATGCGGTTGCCGGTTTGGTCTGCCTTTTGTGCGGCCTTGGTGTCGAGTTGATACATGGTTGGATTCCTGTTTTGGTGGTTGTTAGGCGGCAGTGGTCAGGCCGTAGAACTCCTGAACGGCCTTGTCCACTTCGGCAAGGTCATTGGGGATGGCGAGGTCATCGAACATCCCAATAGGACTCTTGCAGCAGTCCTGGCCATTGGTCTGCGTGCGGAACGTGTACTGGCCGTTGATCACTTCGGTTCGCAGCACGATGGTGAAGAAGCCCTCGGGCACGATGTGTTGGTCAACCAGCTTCCCAACAGTCTTCATGCGCACGTTGCCGAACTCGTCGGTGTTCGTGTGGGCAAGGATGTACACGCGGCGATGCTCGGCGAGATCGCCGGCAGCTTTGAAGATGTTCCAGGCGTTCTTCCCGATGTCGGTGAACTTGTCGTAGCCTTTTTCGCTGCTGCGATTCATCAACTCGTTGACCATCACTGCTTGGTAATCGTCGATCACGACGATTTCGTGTGGCGATGAACGCATCAGCTTTTCGATCAGGGCTGGGTCACTGGTTTGGAATACATTGCCTTCGGACTTGAGAGCAACGCGCGTTTTCCAACCGGATGCACGAAATGGCAGTGGCTTCTTGATGCACTGGATGAGCAAGGTTTTTCCTGGGTCGAGATTGCGCAAGCTGGTGGACTTTCCTGACCCGCTGCTTCCTAGGATGAGAGTGGCGATGGACATGATTTGTGCTTTGTGTTGGTGCTTAGAAAGGAATGTTTGGAAATCGACGTGCTCGGCGCTGCCGTCGAAGAACGCGCCAGAACTCTTGCCATGCGGATCGGAATGCTTTGAACATGACTATTCCTTGGTCACAAAAAGAACCACCAGACGCCAGCGCAGATGACGGCAGAAAGGAGCACGAGCACGTAGCCCAGCATCTGCACGTCACCCAGATCGTCTGGGTCCGGCTCGGCCACGTCGATGGGAAGAGGGTGGTCCTCGTAGTTCACGCGACCACCTCTATGACTCAGCCGATGGGGCATAGTCGCGCCAATTCTCGTAGGCGAGGCTGCCGTCCGAATTTCTCCAAGTGGATGCCGCTGCTGCGTGGACGTTTCTGGACGATTCGCCACCATACTCATGAGGCGAGACCCGAAGCATGTAGCGCCGCACCGAACCGTCAGGCTCCGGCGTGCTGTTGAGCAGGTCCACGTAGAGGATCGGCTCGTCGTCGGGCACGTCCTTGCGCAGCAGTCGCGCGGTGCGCAGGCCCTGCAGCGGGTGGTCGGCCGGAGCCTCGTCCACCACCACCGCGCCGCTGTCCACGACGTAGCGGTCCGCGCCGTACCGCTCGATCATCACGCGGCGCACCTCGGCGTTCTCTTCGGCCTCGATGCGCTCGGCCGTGATCGACTCGGGGGCCTCCACGATGTCGGCCGGCACCGACACACCGTGCCAGTGGTGCAGAGCCCAGCCGTCGCGATAGGCGATGCTGGGGCCGGTCTTGCAGTGCAGCCGGCCTTCGGAATCGCGATGGACCACCGTGGGGCGGTCGCTGATGGCCAGGATGTTCTCGTGCCACCACACCCAGCCGCACGACTTGGCCAGCGCCTCATCGATCTTGAAGCGCTCCAGCACCGGATCGCGCCAGCCCATCACGTCGCGGAAGAAGCTGACGTAGGCGCACCAGCCGGCATCCCAGAGCTGGCCGCCGCGGTAGTTGTAGACGGCGGACCCGACCTGCGACCCGACCTGCGACCGGACCTGCGACCAGACCTGCGACCAGACCTGCGACCCGACCTGCGACCGGACCTGCGACTCGACCTGC
>CAZAPJ010000029.1:0-53809 GCA_964487025.1 uncultured Hydrogenophaga sp. | reverse complement strand
CACCGCCTACACGCCCTACCAGGCCGAGATCTCGCAGGGCCGCATGGAGGCGCTGGTCAACTTCCAGACCCTGGTGACCGACCTGACCGGCATGGCGATCGCCAACGCCTCCATGCTCGACGAGGCCACCGCCGCGGCCGAGGCCATGGCGCTGGCGCGGCGCTCGGTCAAAGCCAAGGGCAACGCGCTGGTGATGTCGGGCGACGTGCATCCGCAGATCATCGAGGTGGTGCAGACGCGCGCGCGCCCGCTCGGCCTGGCCGTCAAGATCGCCATGTCCGGCGAGGAGTGGGACGCGATGCTCGCGGCCGACGACTATTTCGCCGCGCTCACGCAATACCCGGCCTCCAGCGGCTGGCTGCACGACTGGACCGCGGACGCCGCCACCGTGCACCAGCGGCAGGCCGCGTTCATCGTGGCCGCCGACCTGCTCGCGCTGACCGTGCTCAAGCCGCCCGGCGAGATGGGTGCCGACATCGTGGTCGGCACCACGCAGCGCTTCGGCATGCCCATGGGCGCCGGCGGCCCGCACGCCGCCTACATGGCCTGCCGCGACGACTTCAAGCGCTCGCTGCCCGGCCGCCTGGTCGGCGTGAGCGTGGACGTGCACGGCCAGCCGGCCTACCGCCTGGCGCTGCAGACGCGCGAACAGCACATCCGGCGCGAGAAGGCCACCTCCAACATCTGCACCGCGCAGGTGCTGCCCGCCGTGGTGGCCAGCATGTACGCCGTCTACCACGGCCCGCAGGGCCTCACGCGCATCGCGCAGCGCGTGGCGGCCTACGCCGCCATCCTGTCCAAGGGACTCGAACAGCTCGGCCACCGCGACACGCACCACGGCGAGCAGGGTGCCTTCGACACCCTGTGCCTGCACACCCGGGACCGGACGGACGCCATCATGGCGCGCGCGGTGGCCCACGGCGCCAACCTGCGCAAGGCCTGGGACGAATACCTCATCGTCTCGCTCGACGAGACCACCACGCGGGACGACATCGTGCTGCTGTGGACGATCTTCGCGCAGGACGGCCAGGCGATGCCGGACTTCGACGCCTTCGAGCAGGGCGTGGAGCCGCTGATCCCCGCCGCGCTGCGCCGCACCAGTCCCTTCCTCACGCACCCGGTGTTCAACACGCACCACAGCGAGACCGGCATGCTGCGCTACATCCGCGCCCTCTCGGACAAGGACATCGCGCTCGACCGCAGCATGATCCCGCTCGGCTCGTGCACCATGAAGCTCAACGCCACCAGCGAGATGATCCCCATCACCTGGCCCGAGTTCGCGAACGTGCACCCGTTCGCGCCAGCCGACCAGCTCGAGGGCTACCGGCTGCTCGACGAACAGCTGCGCGCCTGGCTGTGCCAGGCCACCGGCTACGCCGGCATCAGCCTGCAGCCCAACGCCGGCTCGCAGGGCGAGTACGCCGGCCTGCTGGCGATCAAGGCCTTCCACGAGAGCCGGGGCGAGGCGCACCGCAACGTCTGCCTCATCCCCAGCAGCGCGCACGGCACCAACCCGGCCTCGGCGCAGATGGTGGGCATGCAGGTCGTGGTCACCCAGTGCGACGAGAACGGCAACGTCGACATGGCCGACCTGCAGGCCCAGTGCGAGCGGCACAGCGAGCGCCTGGCCGCGGTGATGATCACCTACCCCAGCACGCACGGCGTGTTCGAGACCACGGTCAAGGCGCTGTGCGCGCTGGTGCACCGCCACGGCGGGCGCGTGTACGTCGACGGCGCCAACATGAACGCCCTGGTCGGCGTGGCCGCGCCGGGCGAGTTCGGCGGCGACGTGAGCCACCTCAACCTGCACAAGACCTTCTGCATCCCGCACGGCGGCGGCGGCCCCGGCGTGGGCCCGGTCTGCGTGGTGCCGGACCTGGTGCCGTTCCTGCCCGGGCACGCCAGCGCCGTGCAACAGGGCGCCTACGCCGCAGCGCCGGGCCGCCCCAAGCAAGGCGACGCCCCCTCGGAGGGCAGCGAACCACACGCAGTGGGAAGCGCGGAGGCCAATCGACCCGCCGCCGGGCCGCCCCAAGGCGGGTCAGCCCCCTCGGGGGGCAGCGACCCGCGTCAGCGGTGGAGCGTGGGGGCCATTTCCGCCGCCCCGTTGGGAAACGCGGCCGTGCTGCCGATCTCGTGGATGTACATGCGCATGATGGGCGCCGACGGCCTGACGCGCGCGACCGAGACCGCCATCCTGAGTGCCAACTACATCAGCCGGCGGCTGGCCGACCACTACCCCACGCTGTACGCCAGCGGGAGCGGCCGCGTCGCGCACGAGTGCATCCTGGACCTGCGCCACTTCAAGGAGACCAGCGGCGTGATGGCCGAGGACGTGGCCAAGCGCCTGATGGACTACGGCTTCCACGCGCCCACGCTGTCGTTCCCGGTCGCCAACACGCTGATGGTCGAGCCCACGGAAAGCGAGACGCTGGAGGAGCTGGACCGCTTCATCGACGCCATGGTCGCGATCCGCGAGGAGATCCGGCAGATCGAGCAAGGCGCCTGGCCGCAGGACGACAACCCGCTCAAGCACGCGCCGCACACCGCCGCCAGCCTGCTCAAGGCCGACTGGCCGCACCCCTACCCGCGCGAGGTCGGGGCCGCCAGCACGGCCGGCCGCACCGGCAAGTACTGGCCGCCGGTCGGCCGTGTGGACAACGTCTACGGCGACCGCAATCTGTTCTGCAGTTGCGTACCGTTGAATTGACTTCCCCCTGCGCCGCTGCGCGGCGCTGAGCACCCCATGGCCGTCTCCACCTTCGACCTGTTCAAGATCGGCATCGGCCCGAGCAGTTCGCACACCGTGGGCCCGATGCGCGCGGCGCGCCTGTTCGCCGCCGGGCTGCAATCGGCCGGCCACCTGGCGGCCACCGCGCGGGTGCAGTGCGCGCTGCACGGCTCGCTCGGCGCCACCGGCAAGGGGCACGGCAGCGACAAGGCGGTCCTGCTCGGCCTGTGCGGGCACGAGCCGGAGACGGTGGACGTCGACGGCATCGCGCCCGCGATCGCGCGCGTCCGCAGCGAACGCCGGCTGCCGCTGCTGGGCGGGCATGCGATCGCCTGGAACGAGGCCGAGGACCTGCTGTTCTACCGCAGGCCCCTGCCGTTCCACGCCAACGGCATGCGCCTGAGCGCCTGGGACGCCCGGGGCGCGCTGCTGGCCGAGCGCACCTTCTACTCCGTCGGCGGCGGCTTCGTGGTCAGCGAGGAAGCCGCCGCCGACGGCGCGCGGCACAAGGCCATCGCCCCCGACACCACGGTGCTGCCGATCCCGTTCCACAGCGGCGACGAGCTGCTGCGGCGGTGCGCGCAGCACGGCCTGTCGATCGCGGGCGTGATGCGCGCCAACGAGCGGCACTGGCGCGGCGACGACGCGATCGACGCCGGCCTGCTGCGCATCTGGGACGTGATGCAGGCCTGCGTGCGGCGCGGCTGCGAGACCGAGGGCGTGCTGCCCGGCGGCTTCAAGGTGCGCCGGCGCGCGCCCCAGCTCTGGCGCGACCTCACCGGCCACCCCGAAGCCGCGCTGAAGGACCCGCTGCAGGTGCTCGACTGGGTCAACCTGTACGCGCTCGCGGTGAACGAGGAGAACGCCGCCGGCGGCCGCGTGGTCACCGCCCCCACCAACGGCGCAGCCGGCATCGTGCCGGCGGTGCTGCACTACTACCGGCGCTTCGTGCCCGGCGCCAGCGACGCAGGCGTGATCGACTTCCTGCTCACCGCCGCGGCGATCGGCATCCTCTACAAGGAAAACGCCAGCATCAGCGGCGCCGAGGTCGGCTGCCAGGGCGAGGTGGGCGTGGCCTGCTCGATGGCCGCGGGCGCGCTGTGCGCCGTGCTCGGCGGCACGCCTGAGCAGGTCGAGAACGCCGCCGAGATCGGCATGGAACACCACCTGGGCCTGACCTGCGACCCGGTCGGCGGCCTGGTGCAGATCCCCTGCATCGAGCGCAACGCGATCGCCTCGGTCAAGGCCGTCAACGCCGCGCGCATGGCGCTGCGCGGCGACGGCATGCACCACGTCAGCCTGGACAAGGTCATCAAGACCATGCGCGAGACCGGCGCCGACATGAAAACGCGCTACAAGGAGACCTCGCGCGGCGGCCTGGCGGTGAACATCGTGGAGTGCTGAGCCGCCCCCTCAACGCCCCTGCCGCCACTCCCGCCGCCAGAGCCGCTCGAGCTCGGCCGCCACCGGCGGGGGCGGCGCGCCGATGAGCTGGTTGCGCCCCGCCAGGTGCACCAGCCCGTACACCCGGGCGCGCGGCGCGTCGTACAGCACCACCGCGTTGTTGTCGCCGCAGTCGTGCGCCTTGCAGAACGCCGCCAACTGGTACGCGACGCCCGCCACCGTCTCGCGCAGCAGCCCCGTCTCCGGGCCCTCCATGCGCGCCAGCCAGGGCTGCCTGGCCAGCGGCCCCAGCGCGCGCGTGTACACGGGCTTGAACGCCGGATCGCGGATCAGTTCCGAGGGCCACTGCGCCGTGCCGCTGGCCACCGGCGCCCTGGCCGCCGCCTGGGCCTTTTCCTCCTCCCGGCGCTCGGCGATCACGCGCTGGTTCACCGCGGCGTCGCAACTGCGGAACCGGCCCTTGCCGAGCGGCCCTAGGTTGGCCATCACGGTCGGGCTGCCATTGATCTCGATGTACTGGCCCTGGGCGTCGCCGTGCACCAGGAACACCATCTCGTGCCGCCCCTGCACCTGGCCCATCAGCGCCACGAAGAAGCCCGGCGGCGCCGACTGGCCGAAGTACGAGAACGCCGCCTGCGGGCCGCGCGCGCTCAGGCGCTGGTTCCCCTGCTCGACCATGAGGGCCGCCGCCTCCACCCGCACGCGCGGCGAGCGGGGGTTGGCGCAATCCAGGGCGTACAACCCGCCATAGCGCTGGACCACGTCGGCGTTCAGGCCGCTCTGCGCCCACGACGGCGCAAGCGCCAGCACGGCCCAGCCTGCACCTACCCCGAGCCAACGGCGCCAAGCGCTCATACCCACCTCCTGCCGGTTCGTTCCCATGCGACGACCGACATGCTAAGACGCAGCCTGCGCCGCGTCTACCTGGAGAGAGGACCTTGGCCGCTCACTCCAGTCTGATGCGGGCGCTCTGGATGGTATCGCGCCAGGCGCGGGCCTCGTTGCGGACGTGGTCGACGAACTCGGCCGGGCTGCTGGTGGCGGTCACCATGCCCAGCTCCGCCATCTGCCGCTGCACGGCGGGCGTGCCCAGGATCTCCGCCGCATCCCGGGCAAGCTGGGCCACGACGGCGGGCGGCGTCCCTCCAGGGGCGATCAGGCCGTACCACGACGTCACCGCCACGCCGGAAACCCCTTGCTCGACGAAGGTGGGGACGTTCGGCACCACGGGGCTGCGCTGCGCCTCGGTCAGGCCCAGCGCCACCAGGCGGCCGTCGCCCAGATAGGGCAGGACCGCCGGCACGTTGGTCAGCATGAGCGGCATGTGGCGGCCCAGCACGTCCGTCAGCGCGGGACCCGTTCCCTTGTAGGGCACGTGCATGATGTCGATGCCGGCCTGCAGCTTGAACAGCTCGCCGGCCAGGTGCAGCCCGCTGCCCACGCCCGGCGTGGCGTACTGCAGCTTGCCCGGCTGTGCCTTGGCCGCCGCGATCACGTCCTGCACGTTCTTCAGGCCGGAACCCGGGTGCGTGACCATGATGTTGGGCGCCTTCGTCAGCATCGTGATCAGCGTGAAGTCCCGCTCGATGTTGAACGGGAAGTTCGGCATCAGCGTGGGGTTGATGGTCAGGCTGCCGGCCGCGATCACCAGCAGGGAATGGCCATCGGCCTTGGTGCGCCGCACCCGGTCCAGCGCGACGTTGCCGCCAGCGCCCGGCACGTTCTCGACGACGCTGTTCTGCCCGTATTTCTTCTGCAGCCCTTCAGAGAGCAACCGGGCCAGCAGGTCGACCGGGCCGCCGGGCGGCAAGGCCGAATAGATGGTGAACGGGCCCGATCGCAACTGCGCGTCGGCATCGGTTGCGGCCTGGGCCGCAGCGCCTCCCGAGAGGGTTGAAAGACCAAAGCCAAGAAAAGCCGCGAACCATGCTTTCGCCTGTTTCATAACCATACCTTTCATTTGAGGAACGAGAGGGCCTGACGACCCGTGGGGAGGAATCGTGTCGAGGCCTGCCGCGTCAAGGCAGGTCCAGCGACGGCATCTGGCGCACGGTGTTGACGGGAGGACCGGCGAACACCGTCTTGAACGGCCCGATCGCCTGCATGTCGACTTCGAGCAGGCAGGGCTCGCCCGACCCCATGGCCTCGGCCAGCAGGCGGTCCAGCCCGTCCATCGAGCTCAGCCGCAGGTGGCGCAGCTTCAGGCCGCGCGACACATGTCCGTAGTCCGGCGTGTGCAGGTCGACGTAGGCGTGGCGAGATCCGTACTGCGCCTTCTGGATGTTCCGGATCACGCCGTAGCCGCCGTCGTTCATGAGGACGATCAGCACGTTCGCCTGTTCCTGGACCAGCGTGGCCAGCTCCCCCAGGTTGAGGACGAAGCCGCCATCGCCGCACAGGCACACGACCTTCCGGGGCCCGGGCCCCTGCGCGGCTGCGACGGCGGCACCGATCGCCATCGGCATGCCCTGCCCGATGCCGCCCCCCATCGCGTGCACGCCGTCGCGCGGGCCGAAGATGCGCAGCTCGCGGTTGCCCCAGGTGCTGTTGGAAACGGTCACGTCGCGCACGAAGATGTAGTCGCGCCCGGCGTGGCGCTGCAGGCCCTCCACGAGCCGGCGGTAGCTGCCCAGGCCGTCCCTCAGCCGCTCCACCTCGGTCCCGTGCGCGCGCGCCAGGTCGCCCAGAAAACCGGGATCGGTCCGCATCCGTCCCTGCAGCCGGTCGGCCAGGCCTGCCAGCACGGCGGCGGCATCGCCGCAGACGAAGTGGTCGCAGCGGTAGCCGCGCCCCTGTACCGACGGGTCCACGTCGATCCGGTACAGCGGCTCGGGCAGCTTGAGCTCGTACTTGAGCGTCTCGTTGCCGCGCAGCCGCGAGCCCACGACCAGCATGGCGTCGCAGGTCGCGTAGAAGTCCCGCACCGCCGGGTGCAGGTTGTAGGCGCCCAGCGACGCCGGGCTGTCCTCGGGCACGATGCCGCGCCCCTGCGTGCTGGTCACGACGCCGAAGCCCAGGTCCAGCAGCCGCTGGACCTGGCGGCCCGCCGCGCGCGCGCCGCCGCCCAGCCACAGCAGGGGGCGCCGGGCGCTCGCCAGCCGATCGGCCAGCGCATCCAGCGCCGCCGGGTCCGGCTGCCGCACGTCCAGCGGCAGCGGCGAAAGATCCTCCGGCAGCTCGATGGGCGTCGACTGGATGTCGATCGGGATCTCCACGCTCACGGGGCCGGTGGGCGCCGTGAGCGCCAGTTGCACTGCCTGCCGGACCACGCCCAGCGCCGTCTCGGCGCAGCGCACGCGGAACGCCCCCTTGGAGACCGCCTTGAGCATCGCCAGCTGGTCGCGCGCCTCGTGGATATAGGCCATGTCGCGGTCGAGGTAGGTCGATTCGATCTGGCCCGTCAGGTGCAGCAGCGGCGTGCCGGCGGTCGCGGCCTCGACCAGCGCGCCGGCCGCGTTGCCGGCACCGGTGCCGGTGCTCGTCACGCACACGCCCAGCGTGCCCTGGACGCGCGCATAGGCGTCGGCCATGTTGGTGGCGCCGGCCTCGCCGCGCGCCGGCACGAAGCGGATGCGCCCGCGCTGGGCCAGCGCGTCGAGAATCGGCATGTTGTGGATCGAGATCACGCCGAACGCCGCGCGCACGCCGCAGCGCTCCAGGAACAACGCCACCATCGCGCCCACGGTGACCTGCTTCGTGGATGAATTCATCGGATGCCCTCCTTCTCCATGCGCGGGCCGGCGGCGGCCGGGCGCACCGCCACCGCCTCCAGCTCCATGAGATAACCCAGGTGCAGTTCGGGCACCGGCACGACCGACCGCGCCGGGCGGCAGGGGCCGAAGGCCTCGGCATAGACCTCGTTGAAAAGGCCCCAGTGCCCGGCGCCCACGATGTAGGCCGTCACCTTCACCACGTGGGCCAGATCGAGGCCGGCCCCGGCCAGCACGCCCGACAGGTTCGCCATCGCCTGGCGGCATTGCTGTTCGAAGGACGGCAGGGGCGCGCCGGCCGGCTGCTTCGGGTCCACCGGCAGCAGGCCCGACACGAAGACCATGCCGTTGGCCTCCGCCGCGTGCGAGTAATGGCCGCGCGGAGGCGGTACCTGGTCGGCCGTGATGTAGCGCGGCGTGTCGCCCGGTCGGCTCACCATCCCCGGAACCTCCCCCATTGGCCCAGCAACTTGCCCTCGCTGTCTTGCACGACCTCGTAGCGGTCGTGCTGGGCCCCCGTGGCGCAGGCGTGGTTGGGCAGGATGCGCAGGCGCGTGCCCAGCGGCAGCTCGGGCAGCGCCGCGGCACTCCCGGGCCGCAGCGCGACGATGCCCTGCTCCTGGTTGGCGTCGGCGACGATCAGGTCGGGATACGGTTTGCCGTGGAGGTCGCACACCAGCCCATAGCCCTGGTCCAGCCGCTGCCGGGACGTGCCGCGGTCGCGCGAGAGCGCCATCCAGCCGGCATCGATCAGGATCCAGCCTCGGTGCAGCTGGTGGCCGATCACTTCGGTCAGCACGCTCAGGGCGATCTCGTCCACCCCGCACACGCCGATGCCGGCCATGACGAGGTCGAAGAACCCAAACACGCCCGCGCGCACTTCCGTCACGCCTTCGAGGTGGCGTGCGAAGAGCGCCGTGGGCGTCGAGCCCACGCTGACCACGGGCGCGGGCAGGCCATCGGCACGCAAGGCCTGCGCGGCGTGCACCGCGCCGGCGCGCTCCTCCTCCGCGATCGCGGCCAGGGCCTCGGGCCCCGGCCGGTTGTACGAGTCGCCGGCGTGCGTCATCACGCCCCGCAGGCGCGCACCGCCCTCGTGCAGCGCTCGGCCGACCGCGATCAACTGCGGCCCGTCGGACCAAGCCACGCCGGCCCGGTGGCCGTCCGTGTCCACCTCGATCAGCGTCGGGATCGGGTCGCCGCCGCGGCGGGAAGCGGCGGCCACCGCGCGGGCCGCCTCGACGCTGTCGACCACCACGCTGAGATCGATGCCCTGGCGGCGCAGGCCGAGCACCCGGTCCAGCTTGGCCGGCGTGACGCCGACCGCGTAGAGCAGGTCGGTGATGCCGGCGGCGCCGTACGCCTCGGCCTCCCGGAGGGTGGAGACCGTCGCGCCGCCACCGGTCGACTGCAGGATGAGACGCGCCGCCTCGATCGACTTGACGGTCTTCAGGTGCGGCCGGATCGCGGTCCCCAGGGGGCGCAGGTGCGCGCAAAGCCGCCCGACATTGGCCTTGAGCTTGTCCAGCTCCAGGAGAAGCGCAGGCGTGGGCAGTCCGGCGGCCGTGTCGGCCGCCGACGGGTCTGAACTCATGGTGGTGAAATCCTCAGGTCGTTGGAATCGGTACCGGCGCGGCGGCCGGCAGGCAGCCCCGCTGCCGCGCCCGCGCCTTCACCAGCGCGGACAGCGACGCCAGCAGCGGCAGTTCGAGGCCGTGCCGCCGGGCCAGCAGCAGGGGCACGCCGTACAGGGCGTCGAACTCGATCGGGCGGCCGAGCTGGATGTCCTGCGCGATGCTGGGCAGGTGGTGGGACTGGCGCCACTTCTGCATCTGCTCCTCGATCGGGAAGTCGACCGGATGGCCCTCGGCCGCCGCGAGCCGGCAGGCCTGGGCCACCAGGTCGCGCACGAGCGACTCGCAGGCCGGGTCCTGCAGGAAGACATTCGGCTGCGCATCGGTCAGCGAGGCGATCAGCCCGGTGCCGATGTTGGCCACCCACTTCGCCCAGACTTCCGAGCGGATCCCGCCGGTCACGCCCGCAGCGACGCCCCCTTTGCTCAGCGAGCGCGCCAGCCACTCGCCGCGCGGGCTGGGCAAGCCCTCGGGATGCCCCAGCAGGAGGCGGCTGCTGGCACTGGCCACCTGCACGACACCCGGCTCGGTCACGGTGCAGGCGGAATACACCACCCCACCCAGCACCTGGGCCTGCCGCGTCACCGCCGCCAACTGGCCTTGCGGGTCGAGCGCGTGCCGGGCCGGCGCCGAGGCCTCGTCAGCACCGAAATACCACCACGGCACGCCGTTGGAGATGAAGGCCACCACCGTGTCCGGGCCGATCAGATGGGCCAGCGACGGTGCCATCGCCGGCAGCGCCGGCGCCTTGACGGTCACGATCACGCCATCCTGCACGCCGAGCTCGCGCGCATCGCTCACGGCCCGGGGGCGCAGGCGCATGGTCTCCTGCGGTGTGTGGACGACCAGGCCGCGCTCGGCGATCGCCTCGAGCTGGCGGCCGCGCGCCACCACCGAGACCTCGCGGCCAGCCTTGCCGAGCCGGGCCGCCAGATGGGAGCCGATGGCCCCCGCACCCAATACGCAGACTTTCACGCTCTCTCCTCGGAGACCGGCGCGGAGCCGGTGGTCGACGCGGCGCCGGGCTGCTGCTGCACCAGTTCGATCCAGTAGCGCGCGCCGAGCATCAGGATGTCGTCGTTGAATTCGTAGCGGGGCGTGTGCAGGTTGTGGAACGAACCGTCGGCGCCGAGGCCGTTGCCGATCATGATCAGCGCCCCGGGCTTGCGCTCGAGCAGGTAGGCGAAGTCCTCGCCGCCCGTCACCGGCCTCATGTTCCGGTCGACCCGGTCGCTGCCCGCCACGCTGGCGGCGGCGCGCGCCGCCACCTCGGTGTGCACCGGATCGTTGACCAGCGCGACGACCTGGTGCTCGTACTGCAGTTCCACCTGGCACCGGTGCGCGCGCGCCAGCCCATCGGCCAGTTCCTGCATGCGCTGCTTCACCGTCTGCCCCACCGAACGGCGGTACCAGCGCGCCGTTCCACGCACCGTGACCTCGGCCGGCATCACGTTGGGCGACGAGAAGCTCCCGCCCGCCAGGTAGCCCGCGCTGATCACGGCCGATTCCGCGGCCGGCACGTTGCGGCCGATGATCGCCTGCAGGCCGATCAGGAAGTGCGCCGCCGGCATCATGGCGTCCACCGCGAGGTGCGGCGCCGACCCGCCGTGCCCGCCCGTGCCGCGAAAAACGGCGGTCCAATAGTCGCAGGCGGCCATCATCGGGCCCGCGCAGATGCCGAACCGCCCCGCCGCGATGCCGGGCTTGTTGTGCATGCCGTAGATCGCGTCGCACGGAAAGCGCGTGAACAGGCCGTCGTCGAGCATGGCCCGCGCGCCGCGCCCGCCCTCTTCGGCCGGCTGGAAGATCACGTGCAGCACGCCCGCGAAATCGCGCGTCTCGCCCAGATAGCGCGCCGCGTACAGCAGCATGGCCGTGTGCCCGTCATGCCCGCACGCATGCATCTTGCCGTCGCGGCACGAGCGGTGCTCGAAGTCGTTCGCCTCCTGGATATCCAGCGCATCCATGTCGGCCCGCAGCGCAATGGCGAAGTCGCCGGGCAATCGGCCGCGCAGCGTGCCGACGACACCGGTCCCACCCACGCCCTCGGCGACATCGAAGCCCCAGTCGCGCAGGTGTCCGGCCACCTGCGCCGCGGTGCGCGTTTCCTCGAAGCGGGTCTCGGGGAAACGGTGGAGGTCGCGGCGGATGGCCCGCATCTGCGGGAAATACGACTCGAGCCGGTCGAGGGCGATCATGGGCGTGCCTCAGCGCGCCTGGAACGTCACCGGCTCGGGGTCGCGCGCACCGGCCACCATGAAGAACTGCACCGGCTCCAGCCCGTCGTTGCGGAAGTAGTGCGCACGCCCCGGAGGGTTGTACGCCAGGTCCTTGCGGCCCAGGCGCTGTTCCACGACCTCGCCGGCGGCTTCCCAGCCGACGGTCAGCACGCCGTCGGTGACGAAGTAGACGTCCTCGCACTCGCGCGCATAGGCGCGCACGCCGCGGCCGGGCGGGAGGAACACCAGTCCCTTGCGGTTGGACCACGGCTCGATGCCGCCATCGCCCACGTAGGGGAAGTACGCGAAGCCCGCGTCGTGCATCACGGGCTTCACGTCCGCATACCGCACCAGATGGCGGGCCATCATCTGTTGCAGCGGGTGGTCGCTGCGCGGGTCGAACGCCATGACGCGCTCGGGCTCCACGCCGAGACGGTAGGCCTTCTGCGCATCGGTATCTTTGGGGTGGGCGCGGTACCTGGGCATTTCCGCCGCGCCCGATCCGACCATCACCGACATCATCATCGGTTCCGCGCTGTCGTTGCGAAAGCCGTGCGGAACCCCTTGCGCGTTGGAAATCAGGTCCTTGGGGCCGAGCCGCGCCTCCACGAGATCGCCGTCCTTGAACCAGCCCACCGTGACGGAGCCGTCGAAGACCAGGAACGACTCCTCGACCTCGTGCTCGTGCAGCGCGGCGTAGCGCCCCGGCTCCTGGTAGATCAGCGACACCGTGAAGTTGAAGCCGGCCGGCTTGAGCGTGAGCGGATCGTTCTTCTTGGGCGACGAGCCGGCGCCGACATAGCGGGCCTGGGCCCGCGCCAGATCGGCATACCCCTCGTTCGAGGGAAAAGCGTGCCAGTCGAACTTGCGATCGCGAAAGCGCGCCAGATGGCTGTCGAGCTCGACGTCGAGCGGCTGAGAGAGCGTAGGTGCATTCATGGAAGACTCCTTGGTGCGGTGTGCGGTTCAGACGATGCGGGTCGTGACGGCAGGCAGGCCCGCCACCCGGCCGACGACGACGTCGCCGCGCTGGAGCGCGCCCACTCCCTTGGGCGTGCCGGTGAAGATCAGGTCGCCCGGCTGCAGCCGGACCATGGCGGACAGGTGCTCCACCAGCTCCCCGGGATTCCAGATGATGTCGGCCAGCGAGCCCCGCTGCCGCACGGCCCCGTTGACCGTGAGCTCGAGCGCGGCGCGCGACAGGTCGGGACAGGCCGCGGCGGGCACCAGGTCGCCGACCGGCGCCGCCCCCTCGAAGATCTTGCCCATCTCCCACGGACGTCCCTGGGCGCGCGCGTCGTTCTGCAGGTCGCGCCGCGTCATGTCGATCCCCGCCGCATAGCCCCAGATGCAGCCGGCGCCTTCGCCCGGGCCGAGCGCGAAAGCCTCCCTGCCGATGGCCGCCACCATCTCCATCTCGTGGTGCAGGTTCTGCGTGGCGGGCGGGTACGGCATGGGCGCGCCCGAGGCCAGCAGGGTGTCCCAGCTCTTGGCGAAGAAGAACGGCGCCTCCCGGGAAGACGGGTCGCCGCGCGGCGCATCGTCCGCGAAGTAGTTGCGCCCTACGCAGAAGATGCGGCCGACCGGATACTCGCCGCCGCCAGCCACGGGCAGGGTCTTCAGGACGGGACAGGGAACAACGAAGCGGGTCATGTCGAGCGGAGAAAGAAAGCGGCCTTGACTGCGGTCGATGCTACACTCGCACCCGTTTTTTTGGGTTAACCTCAACTTACTATTGAATTAATCAAATTGTTAATCAATAGAATCCGCAGCGACCTGACGAGCGAAGACCTGAGATTCTTCGTCCAGCTGGCAGGCGCGCCGTCCATGGCCGCCGCCGCCCGCGCCATGGACATCACGCCTCCGGCGGTCACGCAGCGGCTCCAGGCGCTGGAAAACAGGTTGGGCTTCCGCCTGCTGGAGCGCTCCGGGCGCAAACTCGGCCTCACCGCCGAGGGGCAGATCGTGGTGGCCAAGGGCCGCGCGCTGCTCGAGGGCCTGGAAGACCTCGAGGAAGACCTGGCGCGGCGACGCTCCGCCGTGGCAGGCCACCTGCGCGTGATCGCGCCGCTGGGGTTCGGGCGCCGCTACGTCGCCGGCGTGCTGTCCCGCTTCCACCTCGAGCACCCCGACACCCCCATCAGCCTGATGATGTCGGCGCGGCCCGCGCAGTTGATGGTCGACGGCTGGGACCTCATCATCAACATCGGCAAGCTGCGCGAGACCTCGCTGGTCGCCCGCCGGCTGGCCCCCAACAACCGCGTGCTGTGCTGCGCGCCCTCGTACATCGAGCGCCACGGGCTGATCGAACACCCGGAGCAGCTCGGCGAGCACCGCTGCATCGCGTTGAGGGAGAACGATGAAGACGTGACGCTCTGGGAATTCGCGTCCGCCCGGAACCCGCGGCAGCGCGTACGCGCCCGCATCCATCCGATCCAGGAGAGCAACGATGGCGACGTCGTGCGCCAATGGGGCGTGGCCGGGCTGGGCATCATCATGCGCTCGGAGTGGTCAGTCGCCGACGACGTGCGCAGCGGAAGGCTGGTGCGCCTGCTGCCCGACTGGCGCCCGATGTCGGCCGACATCTACGCGCTGTTCGCCGCCGGCCGCAAGCGGGCCGCACGCACGCAGCGCTTCGTCGAATCCCTGGAAGCGGCGTTGACACCGCCGCCCTGGCGCATCGATGATGAAGCAGACGACCCAGGCGCCACCTGAACGCGCCCCAGGATCGCAGCCGCCGCCCCGCCCCATGAACGCCCCCACCCCGCGCGTGCTCAGCGTCATCCCGCCGATGACGCAGCTCAACACGCCCTACCCTTCCACCGCCTACCTGACCGGCTTCCTGCGCTCGCGCGGCATCGACGCGGTGCAGACCGATCTGGCGCTGGCGCTGGTGCTGCGCCTGTTCACGCCCGAGGGGCTGGACGCGATCCGCGAGCGCGCGCTGGCGCTGCCCGAGGCCGGGCGCAGCGCCAGCGTGCATGCCTTCCTGGACGGTTTCGCGCGCTACCGCCGCACCATCGCCCCCACGCTCGCCTTCCTGCAGGGCCGCGACGGCACGCTGGCCCACCGCATCGCCGCGCGCGAACTGCTGCCCGAAGGCCCGCGCTTCACCGCGCTCGAACAGTACGGCCACCTCGACGACGGCAGCGGCGACCCGCTGGGCTGGGCCTTCGGCGCGCTCGGCACCCACGACCGCGCGCGCCACATCGCCACCCTGTACCTCGACGACCTGGCCGACGTGGTCCGCGACGCGGTGGACGCGCGCTTCGCGTTCGTGCGCTACGCCGAGTCGCTGGCCAGCAGCCAGCCCACCTTCGAGCCGCTGGCGCAGGCGCTCGCCGCGCCGCGCACGCTGGTGGACGAATGGCTCCAGGAACTGGCCATCGAGGCGATGGAGCGGCACGACCCGCAGCTCGTGCTGCTCTCGGTGCCCTTCCCCGGCGCGGTGTACGGCGCGCTGCGCATCGCCCAGGCCATCAAGGCGCGCTGGCCCCGCTTGCCCATCGCCCTCGGCGGCGGCTACGTCAACACCGAGCTGCGCGAGCTCAAGGAGCCGCGCCTGTTCGATTTCGTGGACTTCGTGACGCTGGACGCGGGCGAGCGCCCGCTGCTCGCGCTCATCGATCACCTGCAGGGCCGGCGCTCGCGCCAGCGCCTGGTGCGCACCTTCGTGCGCGACGCCGGGACCGGCGCCGTGCACCACCACGACCTCGGCGAAGCCGACGTGCCCTTCGAGGACGTCGGCACCCCGACCTGGGACGGCCTGCCGCTGCACGACTACCTCAGCCTGCTCGACATGCTCAACCCCATGCACCGGCTCTGGAGCGACGGGCGCTGGAATAAGCTCACCGTCGCGCACGGCTGCTACTGGAAGAAATGCAGCTTCTGCGACGTGGGGCTGGACTACATCGGCCGCTACGAGACCGCCACCGCCCGCACGCTGGCCGACCGCATCGAGCGCATCGTCGAGGAGACCGGCCAGACCGGCTTCCACTTTGTGGACGAGGCCGCGCCGCCCAAGTCGCTCAAGGCCCTGGCCGATGAACTGCTGCGGCGCGGCCTGCCGATCAGTTGGTGGGGCAACATCCGCTTCGAGAAGACCTTCACGC
Source organism: uncultured Hydrogenophaga sp. (assembly GCA_964487025.1). Classification (GTDB taxonomy): domain Bacteria; phylum Pseudomonadota; class Gammaproteobacteria; order Burkholderiales; family Burkholderiaceae_C; genus Hydrogenophaga. The sequence continues at coordinate 37,999 of CAZAPJ010000029.1, read as the reverse complement.
CCGAACTGGCGCAGCGGCTGGCCGACAGCGGCTGCATCGCCGTGAGCGGCGGCCTCGAGGTGGCGAGCGACCGCCTGCTCGCGCTCATGAAAAAGGGCGTGACGGTGGAGCAGGTCGCCCGCGTCACCAAGGGCTTCAGCGACGCCGGCATCCTGGTGCACGCCTATCTGATGTACGGCTTTCCCACCCAGACCGTGCAGGACACGGTGGACGCGCTCGAGTACGTGCGCCAGCTGTTCCTGAACGGCTGCATCCAGAGCGGCTTCTTCCACCGCTTCTCGTGCACCGTGCACTCGCCGGTGGGTCGGGACCCGGCCGCCTACGGCATCGAACTGATCCCCCTGCCGCCGGTGAGCTTCGCGAAGAACGACGTCGGCTTCATCGACCCCACCGGCGCCGACCACGACGCGCTCGGCGCCGGCCTGCGCAAGGCGCTCTACAACTACATGCACGGCACCGGGCTCGACGAGGACGTGCGGGCCTGGTTCGGCCACCTGCCGCACCCGGTGCCCCGGCCGACCGTGAAAAAGCACTTCATCGAGAAAGCCTTGCGGCAGCGCGAGCCGGTGTGAGGGGGCACAATGCCTCCCGCCATGGACATCCGCCAGCTCGAATACTTCGTCCGCGTCGCCGACCTGGGCAGCGTCACGCGCGCGGCCATCGACCTGAACGTGACGCAGCCGGCCCTGAGCCGGCAGATCCGCCAGATGGAGACCGAGCTGCGCCAGAACCTGCTGATCCGCAACGGCCGCGGCGTCGAGCTCACCGAAGCCGGCAAGGTGCTGCTGGGGCACGCGCGCACCATCCTGCACCAGTTGCAGCGCGCGCACGAAGACGTCGGCCGGGTGCGCGGCGGCCTGGGCGGGCACGTGGCGCTCGGGCTGCCGCCGGGCATCGCCAAGGTGCTCGCCGTGCCGCTCACGCGCGCCCTGCGCGAGCGGCTGCCGGACGCCACGGTGTCGATCGCCGAGGGGCTCTCGCTGCAACTGCAGGACCAGCTCATCGGCGGCCACCTCGACGTCGCGCTGCTCTACAACCCGGCCTGGTCGCCCGAGCTCGAATGCGCGAGCGTGCTCGAGGAAGACTTCTTCCTCGTCGCGCAGGCCGGCCCGGGCGCCACCGGCGCGCCCGTCAGCCTGCGCGAGCTGGCGCAACTGCCGCTGATCATCCCGACCCGCTCGCACGCCATCCGCACGCTGGTCGAGTCGCGCCTGGCCGCGCTCGGACACCGGCCGACCATCGCGCTCGAGGTCGACGGCATCGCGGCCATCCTCGACCTGGTCGCCGACGGCACCGGCGTGGCCGTGCTGTCGATCAACGCGGTCGAGACCTCCGGCCGCGCCCAGGACTTCGTCTGCCGGCCGATCGGCGCACCCGGCCTGCGCATCGAGCTGATGCAGGCGCAGAGCGCGCACCGCCCGCTCACGCTCACCCAGCGCGCCGGGGCGCAGTTGCTGCGCGAGGTGGCGGTGCGCGTGCTCAGCAGCCGCGCGCCGGGCGCGGTTCGCACCACGGCCGCAGCCAGCCCAGGCCCTGCGCCGTAGCGCCGGGCGCGCGGCCGCGCGCGGGGTGGTATTCGGCACCGATCCAGCCCGCGTAGCCCAGCCGGTCCACCAGCGCGAACACCACCGGCCAATCGACCTCGCCGCCGTCCGGCTCGTGCCGGCCGGGCACGCCCGCCACCTGCAGGTGCCCCACGCGCCCGCCGGGCAGGTGGCGGCGCAGCAGCGCCGGCAGGTCGCCTTCGACCCGCTGGCAGTGGTAGAGGTCCATCATGACGCGCACGTTGGGCGCGCCGCTGTCGCGCGCGATCGCCTGCGCCTCGTCCTGGCGGGCCAGGAAGAAGCCCGGCATGTCCCAGGGGTTGATGGCCTCGATCAGCACGCCCCGCCCCGCCGCGGCGGCCTCGGCGGCGCTCCAGCGCAGGTTGGCCAGGTAGGTCTCGCGCAGCCGCCCATGCTCGTGCGCCAGCGCTGCCGGCACGAGGCCGGACATCACGTGCAGATCCGGGCAGTCGAGCGCCTGCGCGTACTCCAGCGCGCGCAGGAAGCTGTCCCGGAACTCGGCCTCGCGCCCCGGCAGGCAGGCGATGCCGCGCTCGTCCGGGTGGCTGCGCGGCGTGGCGTTGAAGAACAGCAGGCGCAGGCCGTGGTCGCGCAGCCGCGCCGCCAGCTCGGCCGCGGGGTGCGCATAGGGGAACAGGCACTCGACCGCCCCGAAGCCATCGCGGGCCGCCGCCGCGAACCGGTCCAGGAACGGCAGCTCGGTATAGAGCAGCGAAACGTTGGCGGCGAAGCGGGGCATGCGCAGGCCACTCGGCCCCGGTTCAGACCGGGTTCAGCACTTGGCCGCGTTCGAGAAAGGCGCTCAAGTTGTCGTACACCATCTGCTCCATGTCGCTGCGCGTCTCGCGCGTGAAGCCGCCGATGTGCGAGAGCACCACCACGCTGTCCAGCGCCAGCAGCTCGGCGGGCACGTGCGGCTCGTTCTCGAACACGTCCAGCCCCGCGCCGCCCAGGCGGCCCTCGGCCAGCGCCGACACCAGCGCCGCCTCGTCCACCACCGAGCCGCGCGCGATGTTCACCAGAATCCCCTGCGGCCCGAGCGCGGCCAGCACCTCGGCCGACACCAGGTGGCGCGTGGACGGGCCGCCCGAGCAGGCCACCACCAGGAAGTCGGCCCACGCGGCCAGCGCCTTCAGGTCCGGCTCGTGCTGCGCCTCGGCGCCCGCCACCGGGCGGCGCGTGGTGTAGCGCACCGGCATGTCGAAGCCGGCGGCGCGGCGCGCAATCGCCTGCCCGATGCCGCCGAAGCCCAGCAGGCCCAGCGTCTTGCCGTGCACCCGCGTCATCACCGGGCGCTGGCCGCCGGCGGCCCAGCCGCCCGCGCGCACGAAGCGGTCGCCCACCGAGATGCCGCGCGCCGCGTCGATCAGCAGGCCCATGGCCAGGTCGGCCACGCAGCCGCTGTTCGCGCCCGGCGTGGTGGCCACCTGGATGCCGCGCGCGCGCGCCGCTTCCATGTCGATCTTGTCGTAGCCGGCGCCGAAGCTGCAGATCGCGCGCAGCCTGGGCAGCGCGGCCATAAGCTCGGCCGAGCAGCCGAAGCGCACGTGCGCCACCATCGCCTCGAACTCGCCGCCGTGCGCGGCCAGGAAGGCCTGCGGGTCGGCCTCCTTCCAGAGGGGGTGGGCGCCGGCCATCGCCTGCAGCCTGGCGTCAAGGTCGGGCGAAACGGAATGGGTCTGGAGAACGCGGTGGGTCGGCATGGGTCGGTCGCAGTTGGAAAAGGGGCGGAGCGGGCCATCGTACCCGTGCCGGCCCCTCGATGGCGTCAATCCCGGTACGAAGGGTCGATGCGGTCGAGCTTGCGCAGCAGCGTGGGCCATTCGCGCTCGCCGTGCGGCAGGCGGCGCCCATCGCTGGCAGGCGTGGGCGCTTCGCGCAGCTGCTCGAAGGTCTTGCGCACCAGTTCCGGCGCGAGCGGCTTGAGCGGGCTGCCGGCCGACAGCGCGAGCAGCTGCGTCTGGCAGGCGCGCTCCAGGCGCTGCATGTTGACGAACGCCTCGGCCACCGTGCGCCCCACCGCCAGCAGCCCGTGGTGGCGCAGCACCATCACGTCGCAGTCGCCCAGGTCCTCCACCAGCCGGCGCCGCTCGGCCCGGTCCACCGCCACGCCCTCGAAGTCGTGGTACGCCACGCTGCCGGCGAACCGCATCGCGGTCTGGTTGAGCGGCAGCAGCCCGCATTCGAGCGCCGACACCGCCATGCCCGCCGGCGTGTGGGTGTGCAGCACGCAGGCCACGTCGGGGCGCGCGCCGTGGATGGCGCTGTGGATCACGTAGCCCGGCAGGTTGACGGTGTAGCGCGGGTCCGGGTTGTGGATCACCGCGCCGTCCAGGTCCACCTTGATCAGGCTCGACGCGGTGATCTCCTCGTACAGCAGGCCGAACGGGTTGATGAGGAAATGCTCCTCCCGCCCCGGCACCCGCGCCGAGATGTGGTTGAGGATCAGGTCGCTCATGCCGTACAGGTCGATCAGCCGGTAGCAGGCGGCCAGGTCGATCCGGACCTGGCGTTCGGGCTCGGTCATGGCGGCGGCGGATGGCGGGGACATGGTGGCGTGCATGGGGTCCGGTCCCGGCTCACTGTTTCTCGATGTTGGCCTGGCGGATCACCTCGCCCCACTTGGCGCCGTCGCGGACGAAGACCTCGCGCAGTTCCTCGGGCGTGCTGGCGCCGGGCTCGATGCCCAGGTCCAGCAGGCGCTGGCGCAGGTCCGGCAGGGCCAGCGCCTTGGCGATCTCGCTCTGCAGCCGCAGCACGATCTCGCGCGGCGTGCCGGCCGGCGCGACGATGCCGTTCCACGAATCGGACTCGTAGCGCGCCAGGCCCGCAACGCCGGATTCGGCCACCGTCGGCACGTCGGGCAGCACGGTGAGTCGGCGCGGCGACGAGGTGGCCACCGCGCGCAGGCCGCCGCCCTTGACCTGGTTGATGACGCCGGTGGTGGTCTCCACGCCCACCTGCACCGTGCCGCCGCGCAGCGCCGTCACCACGTCGCCGGTGGACTTGAACGGCACGATGGGCACGTTCAGGCCGGCCATGGTCAGCAGCAGCCGGGCCGACAGGTGCTGGGCGCTGCCGATGTTGATGGTGGCCACGTTGAAGCGCGCCGGGTCGCGGCGCGCCTGCGCGACCACGTCGGCCAGCGTCTTGTACGGGCTGTCCTTGTCCACCACCACCAGGAAGTGGAAGCGGCCCATGGTGGAGATCATGCTGAAGCTCTCGACCGGGTCGTACGGCAGCGACTTGAACAGCGAGGGGCTGAAGGCGTTCTGCCCGCTCACCAGCAGCAGGGTATAGCCGTCGGGCGCGGCGCGCGCCACCGACGAGGCCGCCGTGATGCCGCCCGCGCCGGGCAGGTTCTCCACCACCACCGGCTGCCCCATCGATTCGCTCATCTTCTGCGCCAGCGCCCGCGCCACCGTGTCGCCCAGGCCGCCGGGGCCGAACCCCACCACCAGCTTCAGGGGCCGGTTCGGATAGGCCGGCTGGGCGCTGGCGACGGCCGCCGCGCTCAGCAGCACCCAGGCCAGCAGGTACCGCATCCAGCGCGCCAGGGAAAGGGAAGTCGATCGGTTCATGGCTTGTCTCCAGCAGGTCGTCGTCATGGGGTGGGCCGGCGCGCGGCGCCGGGTGCCGCCCATTGTTCGGAGCCCGGCCGGCCGCGAATAGGGGCGTTTCCGCACACCAGATATGCCTTTTGGGCTTGCCCCGGCCCCGGGAACCCGGCCGCCAGGGCCTGGAGGCGGCCATTTGGATAGCACAATGGCCCGGATGCAGCGCAGCACCCCGCATGTCGACCACGGCCAGGCGTTCCGGCAGGCGGAGGCGCACCGGTGAGCCACCACGCCGCCGGCCCCACCGCCGCCAACCCGGCCGAACGCCGGCGGCTGCGGCTCGCGCTGCTGCTGTCCCTGCTGCTCCACCTGCTGCTGCTCAGCCTGACCTGGCGCAGCGGCGGCCAGGGCTTCGGGCTGCCCGGCCTGAGCTTCCCCTGGCAGGAGCGGCGCATCGAAGCGCCCGCGCTGCGGATGCGGCTGCAACCTGCCCCTGCCCCGGCGCCTGCCCCTGCACCCCCACCCGCACCCGCACCCGTGCAGGCCGCGGCCACCGGGCCGCGCAACCCGCCGCCGGCGACCCGGCCCGCCCCAGCGGCGGCACCGCCGGCAGCGCCACGCGCCACGCCCTCGAAAACCCGCCCGCCGGCCGCCCCACCGCCCCGCACCGCCAGCGCCGGACCGCCGGCGGGCGCGCGAACCACCGAGGTGCGCATCGCCGAAGCCGCGCCCCGCCCCCCCCCTGCCACACCACCACCCACCCAGCCCCCGCCGCGGGAAGCCGCCCGCCAAGCCGCCGAGCGGCAGGCCGCGGCCGAAGCCGCGCGCCGACGGCTGGCCGAGCGCGCCGAAGCCCGGCGCCAGGAAGCGGCGGCCCGCGTCGCCGCGGAAGCGCAGGCGCAGGCCGCCCGGCTCACGGCCGAACGCGAGCTCGCCGCCCGGCAGGAAGCCGCACGCACCGAAGCCTTGGCGAGACGGGAAGCCGAGCGGCAGGAGACCCTGCGCCAGGCAGAAACCGCGGCGCGGCTGGAGGTCGAACGCCAGGCGGCCGAACGGCAGGCGGCCGCCGAGCAGCAGGAAGCCATCCGGCAGGCCACGGCCCGCGCCAAGGCAGCCCGGCAGGCGGCCGAACAGGCCGAATCCCGGCGCCAGGAGGCCGCGCGCATCGAGGCCGCGCGGCAACAGCAAGCCGAACAGATCGAGGCCGAGCAGCAGGCCAATGCGGCGCAGCGGGAAGCGGCGGCACGCCAGGAGGCCGAGCGGATCGAAGCCGAGCGGCAGGCGGCCCGGCAGGAAGCCGAACGGCTGGAGGCGGAAAGACAAGCCGCCCTGGCGCAGCAACAGAACGCTGAACGGATCGAGGCCGAACGGCGGGAAGCCGAACGGCAGGCCATCCAGCAGCAGGAAGCGGCACAGGCGCTGGCCGAAGCGCGGGCACAAGCCGAAACCCAGCGCCAGGCAGAAGCCGCGCGGCGCGAAGCGGAGCGGCTGGAAGCCGAGCGCATCGCGGCCGAGCAGTTGGCGGCCGAACGGCAGGCAGCGGAAGCGGCACGGGCACTGGCCGAGGCGCAAGCCCAAGCGCAGGCCGAGGCGCTGCGCCAGGAAGCCGAACGGCAGGCCACGGCCGAGCTCATCGAGGCCGAGCGGCTGGAAGCGGAACGGCAGGCCCAGGCGCAGCAGCAACAGCAAGCCGAACAAGCCGCAGCGGCCACGCGGGAGGCCGAGCGGCTTGAAGCCGAGCGCGCATCCGCGGCACAGCAGGAGGCCTTGCGGCAGCAACAGGCAGCGGCAGAGGCGGCGGCCCGGCAGGCGAGCGCCGCCACCGCACGGCAGGGAACGGCGGCGCCGCCGCCTTCCGGCGCCGCCGCACCGTCGGAAGCCGCGGCGAACCGGGAAGCCGAGCGCCAGGCCGCGGAAGCGCGGCGGGAAGAGCGGCTGCGGGCGATCGGGCGCCAGTTGAACGAGGAGGCCGACCGGCGCGCCGCGGCGGAAGCGGCGGCGGCCGCCGCTTCCGCGCAGCAGACCGGCGGCCCCCAGTTGCCTTCCTCCTGGAGCACCTTGCGCCGGGCCCGCCTCTTCGGGCACACCGATCCCAACCAGGAACTCGTGCTGTACGCCCAGGCTTGGGCGCACAAGATCCAGATGAGCATGGCGGCGTTCGAGATCGTGCGCGAAGCGGCGCGGCAGCCGCACACCAGCCCGGTGGTGATGGTGGCGATCCGCAGCGACGGGTCGGTGGAGTCGGTGAACGTCGTGCGCTCCAGCGGCGTGCCGGCCATCGACGACGCGGTGGCGCGCATCGTGCGCAGCCTGGCGAACTACCCGCCGTTCCCGCCCGGCCTGGCCGGCGCGTACGACGTGGTCGAGATCCGCCGGACCTGGCACTTCGACGTTTCGATCCGGTTGCATTAGGGAGTAGGGACTCCCCCCCTGCGCGCCTTCGGCGCTTCCCCCCTCTCTTGCGCGCCGCTGCGCGGCGCTTGGAGGGGGGACGGCATCTCGGGCCGGCGGAGCCGGACCCTCGCTGCCCCTGGGTTTGGGTCGGCTCGCTTCGCTCGCCTCGGAGGCCGTGCCTTCACTCCCTCTCCCGCTTGCGGGAGAGAGCCGGGGTGAGGGCTTTCCCCGCCGGTTCCTGCTCCGTGGGCTTGATTCCTTCAGGCGTTCGCCAGGCTGCGCAGGGCCTGCTCGAACACCGCGGCTGGCTGGCCGCCGGAGATCAGGTGCTGGTCGTTGATGATCACCGCGGGCACCGAGTGGATGCCGTGCCCGTTGTAGAAGGCCTCGCGCTCGCGCACCTCGCGGGCGAATTCGTCGCTGGCCAGGATCTGCGCGGCGCGCGCCTCGTCCAGGCCGGCCTCGCGCACGCAGGCCAGCAGCACGTCGTGGTGGCCCATGGCTTCCGAGCGCGTGTGGCAGGCGGCCATCAGCGCCTTCTTGAGCGCGTGCTGCCGGCCGGGCGCGCCGCCTTCCTGGTCGGCCCAGCGGAGCAGGCGGTGCGCGTCGAAGGTGTTCCAGATGCGGCCCCGGCCATCCGGGTTGAAGGCGAAGCCCACCTCGGCGCCGCGCGCGCGGATGGTGTCGCGCACCTGCGCCTGCTGCTCGGGCGTGGAGCCGTACTTCTCGCGCAGGTGCTCCCCGATGTCCTGCCCCTCGGGCCCCATGCGGGGGTTGAGCTCGAACGGCTGGAAATGCAGCTCGGCCGAGACCTCGCCGTCCAGCCGGCGCAGCGCCTCTTCCAGCGCACCCAGCCCCACGGCGCACCAGGGGCAGCTCACGTCGGACACGAAATCGATCTTCAAGGGGGTGGGGGTCTTGTTCATGGCCACCATGGTAGACCGGGCGGCGCCCGCCCGGGAGGACATGCGCGACAATGCCCCTCCATGAGCGACTCCTATGCCGTCATCGGCCACCCCATCGGCCACAGCAAGTCCCCCCTGATCCACGGCCTGTTCGCCCAGGCCACCCGGCAGGACATGCGCTACACCGCCATCGAGGCCCCGCTGGACGGCTTCGCCGACACGCTGGCGCGCTTCCGGGCCGAGGGCGGCCGCGGCACCAACGTCACCCTGCCCTTCAAGCTGCAGGCCTTCGAGCTCGCCACCGACCCGACCGAGACCGTGCGCCTGGCCGGCGCCGCGAACACGCTGAAGTTCGAGGCCGGCGGCCGCATCCTGGCCGACAACACCGACGGCATCGGCCTGGTCAACGACATCCAGCGCAACCTGGGCCGCGCGCTCGCGGGCCAGCGCGTGCTGCTGGTGGGCGCCGGCGGCGCCACGCGCGGCGCCATCCTGCCGATCGCGCAGCAGCGCCCCGCGCGGCTCGCGGTCGCCAACCGCACCGCCGGCAAGGCCCACGCCCTGCGCGCCGACTTCGCGGCGCACGTCGACCTGCAGACCGGCGGGTTGGACGAACTGCAGGGCGAAGCCTTCGACGTGATCATCAACGCCACCTCCACCGGCCTGACCCAGACCGCGCTGCCCCTGCCCGGCAGCGTCTTCGCGCCCGGCGCCCTGGCCTACGACATGGTCTACGGCAAGGGCCTCACGCCCTTCCTGCGCCTGGCCCGCTCGGCCGGCGCCGGCCAGGTCGCCGACGGCGTGGGCATGCTGGTCGAACAGGCCGCCGAAGCCTTCGCGTGGTGGCGCGGCGTGCGCCCCGAGACCCGGGGCGTGATCCGGCAGCTCACCGTGCCGCTGGTCTAGATCTTCCCAAGCGTCTGCGCCGCAGAAGCGGCGCCCCGCCCGCTTCGATCGACGGGCGGCAATGCGCGCATCACGGCGTTTGCATAGCGCTGTCCGGTGTTTTGCGATTCAATCGATCGGTCTACTCCCCAAGCAGACCGGCGCGGCGACACGCGCAACGGCGCGCACGGCGCGTCCGTCCCGAGTTCTGCGCATCGATAACCTCCAACCGAGACATTCCATGAGCCACGACGAATCGCCAGCCACCTTCCTGCTCGACGCCTATCGCCGGATGCAGACGATCCGGCTGTTCGAAACCCAGGTCCAGACGTTCGTGCGCAGCAGTCCCCCGCAGGCCGCCGGCTCTGCCCACTTGTGCGCAGGCCAGGAGGCGATCCCGGTCGGCGCGCTGTCGGCGCTGCGGGCGGACGACCGCGTCGTCGCCACGTACCGCGGCCACGGGTGGGCCCTGGAGAGCGGCATCACCACCGACGAGCTGATGGCCGAGATCTGCCACCGCGCGACCGGCATCAACGGCGGCAGGGCGGGTTCCGCCTACGCGACCGCGCCGCACCGCCGCTTCATCGGCGAGAACTCCATCGTCGGCGCCGGCGGACCCATCGCATGCGGCGCCGCCATCGCCGCCCAGGTACAGGGCACGGGGCGCGTAACCATCGTGTCGTTCGGAGACGGCGCGATGAGCCAGGGTGCGCTGCACGAGGCGCTGATCTTCGCCGCCGCCCGGCAGTTGCCCGTGATCTTCGTCTGCGAGAACAACGGCTGGTCCGAGATGACGCCCATTCGCGACATGGCCAAGGTGGAGCGGCTCAGCGCGCGTGCGGCGGCCTATGGCATGGAAGGGGTCACGGCCGACGGGTGCGATCCCCTCGCCGTGCGCGACGCGGTCGCCGCCGCCGCCGCCAAGGCACGCAGCGGGAACGGCCCCACCCTGATCGAGTTCGACACCATCCGGCTCTGGGGCCATTACACGGGAGACCGGCAGCACTACCGGCCCGCGGCGGACAAGGCGCAATCGGAGCAGCGCGACCCCATTGCCGCCCTGCGCAAGCGGCTCGTGGAATCCGGTGCCTGCACCGAACGGCAGCTCGACGACATCGACGCGTCGGTCAAGAACGGGATCGATGCGGCTGCCCAGCGCGCATTGGATGCGCCGAAGCCCGATCCGGCCACGGCCCGCGACCATGTCTTTGCGCCCCCGCGGGCGGTGGAAAACGCCTCGGCGCCGGCCGAGACCATGGAGCTCACGATGGCCAAGGCCATCAACCGCGCCCTGCGCGATGAACTCGAGTCCTGTCCGGAGACGCTCGTCTACGGCGAGGACGTGGCTATCGCAGGAGGCGTCTTCGGCGTCACGATGGACCTGCAGCGGCGGTTCGGCGAGAAGCGCGTCTTCGATACGCCGATCGCCGAAAGCGCCATCCTGGGCTCGGCCGTCGGCGCGGCGATCGAAGGCAACAAGCCCATCGTCGAGATCATGTTTGCCGACTTCCTGCTGGTTGCCCTCGACTCGATCATCAACCAGGCGGCCAACGTGCGGTACCACACGCGGGGCCAGTTTGGCGCGCCGATCGTGGTGCGGACCCAGCAAGGCGCGCTGCCGGGCTCCTGCGCCCAGCACTCGCAGTCGCTGGAAGCCTTGCTGGCCCACATTCCGGGCATCCGCGTCGGGCTGCCGGCCACGCCGCAGGACGCATACGCCATGCTGCGCGCCGCGGCGCGCGACCCCGATCCCTGCGTCATCTTCGAGTCGCGGGGGCTGTACGGCCTGTCCGGCGAGGTCACGGTCGGCGGCGCGATCGAACCGGCGCAAGGCGCGCGGCTGCATCGCAAGGGAAGCGAGCTGACCATCGTCACCTGGGGCGCATCGGTCCGCGATGCGCTGGCCGCCGCCGAGACGCTGGCCTCCAAAGGTCGCGAGGTGGCCGTGCTCGACCTCCGCTGGCTGTCTCCGCTGGACGACGAAGCGATCGCCGCCGCGGTGGCCTCCTGCGGCCGCGTCCTGATCGTGCACGAGGCCAATACGACCGGCGGGTTCGGCGCGGAGATCGCCGCCAGGATCGCGGAGCGGCACAGCGGCGGCCTGAAGGCGCCGGTGCGGCGGCTCGGCACCGCCGACACGCGCATCCCCGCATCGCCCGTGCTGCAGCAGGCGCTGATCCCGCGCGCCGACGCCATCGTTGCCGAGGCGCTGGACATGCTCAGCGGCGCCCCGTCCAGAAAGGCGGCGCGCGGCGTCGCCGCGTGACGCACGCGGGCCATCCCAGGCTCTCTCCCTCCACCACCCTCAACCTTCACTGAAGAAAAAGCAACATGGCGCGCCATTCCTACCCTCCGCTGGACAACCTCCCTCCCAATCTCGCGCGCGAAATGGCCAAGCGCAAAGGCCCCGGCCGCGGCAACGTCTGGCACATGCTGTGCTGGTCGCAAGAGGTCGCCGAGAAGTTCATCGACTACTCCGAGGCCATTCGGTTCCACAACACCATTCCTCCGGCGATCCGGGAAGTCATGATTCTGCGGGTGGGCCATCTGGCCGAGGCTCACTACGAGGTCCACCACCACCGCCGCATCGCGCGCGAAGCCGGCGTGAGCGAGAACTCGATCACCGCCGCCACCATCGGCCCTTCCGCTCCCGGCATCAGCGACGAGGAGTCCCTAGCGATGCAAGTGGTGGACGAACTGATGCAGTCGAAGCGGCTGTCCCCGGCGCTGTTCGACCGGGTGGCGCAGAAGCATGGTCCGCGCACCGTGACCGAGATGATCCTGCTGGTCGGCTTCTACACGATGGCCAGCATGTTCCTGAACAGCTTCGAAGTGGACATCGAGCCGAGCGCGGTGCCGGCCTAGGGTCTGTTCACGCGAATTTTCCATGATCGCCATCACACTGCAGGACGACGCCTGGACGGACGTCGAAGAAGGAACCGGAGCGCTGCTCGAGGAATGGCTCGTCGAGCCAGGCGAGCGCGTGAGCGAAGGGCAATCGCTGGCCATCGTCTCGATCGAGAAGGCGAGCTTCGAAGTGGCGGCGCCCCAGGCGGGCACCGTGGCACGGCTGCTGCTCAAGCCGCAGGACAAGGTCGAGCGCGGCCAGGTGCTGGCCGAAATCGAGGCGGCGCCCTCCCCGCCTTGACGCCTTCTCCCGACCGACCCGCGCCCGCCGCACCCACCTCGGCCACCGGCGAGCAGGCCTGGATCGAGTCGCACATTGCGGCGGGAATAGAGGCGCCCCAGTGGGCGTGCGTGCGGTATCGGCAGCCCGCCGTCATCCAGGGCCGGGGGCAGCCACGGTCGCCCGAGGCCGAGCGGCGGGCGCACGAGCGCGGCTATGCGATCGTGCAGCGCCGGACGGGAGGCGGGGCCGTCTTCGCGGGCCCCTGGCTGATGGGGGTCAACGTGCTGCTGCCGCCTCGCCACGCGCTGGCTCGAAGCAGCCACGTCGCGCTGTTCCACGCGTTTGGCGGCCTCTGGGCCGATGTCCTGCAATCGCTGGCGGTCCCGTGCAGGCTGGCGCAAGCGGCCGACGTCCAGCGCCAGAACGGCGAGGCGCATCGGCGGCAGCTCGACTGGAGCTGCTTCGCGGGACTCGGCCACGGCGAGCTGCTGGACCGCCACGGCCTGAAGCTGCTGGGACTCGCGCAGAGCCGTGGGCCGTGGGGTTGCCTGCTCAGCGCCGGCCTGCTGCTGGGCCCCGTGCCCTGGGAAGCGCTGGCGTTCGTGCTCCAGGGCGCCGACACGCCTCGATCGGGCATGCACGGCCTCGCGTCACCAGGCGCCTTCACCTCGGACCATGGCCCCGCGAGCAACGCGCTGGAGCGCGCCTTGCTGGCCGCGTTGCCGCCGTTCCTGGGCCTTCATTGAGATCCGGCGAATGCGGCCGGATCGCGCGGATGGCGCAGGCCGGCGGCCGATTTATCGACGTGCGTCGATAACCCTATCGGCGCTCCAACATAGCTACGCGGAGAAACGGGACTTACATTGCGAAGGGCCCGGCCATGTTGGCTCGCACGGCAAAAAGACAGGAGACAAACCATGCCCAGAAGACCCCTCGGAAAGATCGCGTGCATCGCCATGGGCTGGCCCCTTGCGGTGGCCTTCACCAGCGCCGCATGGGCGGCCTACCCGGAGCGCCCCGTCAAGCTCGTCGTTGCCGCGTCCCCTGGAGGCGCGACCGACCTGGCCGCCCGTGCCGTCGCCAAGCGCCTGACGGTCGAACTCAAGCAGCCCGTCGTGGTGGAAAACCGGCCCGGCGCCGCCACCCGCATCGGGACGGAAGAGGTCGTGCGCGCGACCCCGGATGGCTACACGCTGCTGTACACCGTCTCCGTCAGCCATGCGCTCCTGCCCGCCACGTCGCCGTCCGTCAAGTACGACCCGCTGAAGGATTTCGTCCCCGTGGCCAAGACGTTCGAATACGCCCAATTCGTGGTCTGCAACCCGAAGGTGCCGTTCGACTCGCTGCAGGGCATGATCGACTACGCCAAGAAGAACCCCGGAAAGCTCAACTTCGGCACGGCGGGCCTCGGAAGCGGCAACCACTTCAGTGGCGCGTTGTTCAACTCGATGGCCGGCATCGACACGCTGTTCGTCCACTACAAGGGCAACGCCCCCATCGTCCCCGACCTGCTGTCCGGTGTCGTCGATTGCACCCACCTCGGCGAAGTGAAGTCGCAAATCGATGCCGGCAACCTGAAGGCGTTCGCGGCGACCGGCGCCAACCGCGATCCTCGGTACCCCAACCTGCCCACGGTGGGCGAATCCGGCTTGACCGGCTACCACCTGACCTGGTGGCAGGCCATCGTCGCGCCGGCCAACACGCCGCCGGAGGTCATCGAGCGCCTGGCGCCGGCCGTGAAGACCGCGGCCGAAGACCCGGAAGTCGGCCGATCGCTGATCGAATTCGGTTTGCGGCCATCGTACGGCCCGGCGGAAGCCGTGAACCGCGCCACCCGGGAAGACATCGAGAAATTCAAGCGGATCGCGGCGGAAGCCAAGATCCAGCTGGACTGACCAGGGCCTAGGCTGAATCGACATTCAGCCTAGGCGTCTGTGACCTCGTGCAGGCGCTGAGCCAGCCGTCGGCCGACCTCGCCGATCGCGGACCGGAGCCACTTGTGCGCCGGGTCGTTGTGCGCACGCTCGTGCCAGAGCATGCTCACATCGACCTGCCGCTGCAGCTCGAACGGCAGCGGCAGAACCTGGATCGGCACCGATTTTTTTCTGATGCTCGCTTCGTACTCCGACATCACGGCCAGGAGGTCGGTGGTCGCCACGACGTCCGCCAGCAGCGTCATGGAAGACGCGCGCAAGGCGACGCGGCGTGAGCACCCCAGCGCGTTCAGCGCCTTGTCCACGATGGACTCCCTCACCGGGAACGGCACTGGAGGCCCGCCCCACACCACGTGAGGCTGGGCGATGAACTGCTTCAGCGATATCCGCCCGCGGATCTTCGGGTGGTCCTGCGCGGCGACGCACACGAGGCGCTGGGAATACAGAATGGTCTGGTGAAGCTCCGCGGGCGGCGGGCGCACGAAGGTGATGGCCAGGTTGAACTCGCCATCGCGGAGGTACTCGGCGACGCGCCGCGAGTCCCCCTGGTCCACGGTGAAGCGCATGTGGGGTGCGTTCTGCCGGACGATGCCCATGAACTCAGGCACCAACACGCTGGCGATCCCATCGGCGGCCATGATGCGGAAGTGGTTCTCCGCGACGGCGGGGTCGAACTGCGCCGCCGACCCGCTCCGGCCCTCGATCAGATCGATCAGGCTGCGCGCCTGGCGCATCAGCTCCAGCGCGCGCGGAGTGGGCTCCATCCCGGCGCTCGTCTTGACCAGCAGCGGGTCCTTCAACTGCCTGCGCAGCTTGGCCAGCGAGGCCGACATCGCAGGCTGGCCGATGCCCACGCGTTCGCTGGCACGGGTCACGTGGCGCTCGAGCACGAGCGCTTCCAGGTAGACCAGGTGCTGGATGCTGAGTTGCGACGGGTTCATGGATGCGAACGGGCCGAGATCGACCGACCGCCATTATTGCAACTCCAGCTCGTCAATAGGCGCTCGGCCCCGCCCCATTCACAGCGCCACGGCCAGCAGCGCCAGCGCCGCGCCGGTCGCCACCGTCGCCCGCTGCAAGGCCAGGCCCGCGTCCAGGCGCGCGACCGGGTGCGCGCCGCGCCGTGCCAGGACCAGCACGCACAGCGCGGCGGCCGCCCAGGCCAGGGCCTGCCACCCGGCGATCGACGACACCCATTCGCTCCATGTCGACGGCGCGTGCGGCCACCACGCCCGCCACCACGCCAGCATCAGCTCCCCTGCCCGCTGGCCGGGCTCCTGCGAGGCCGACGCGAGCGTCGAGCCCACGGGCCGCCGGGTCGGCAGCACCAGCAGGCCGGCCAGTGCCAGCGCGAGCACGCCGAACTCCACCCCGCCGCTCGACAGCTCCAGGTACTTCAGCGTGGCGGCCCGCTTCGCGTGCCGATGGGCCAGGCACAGGCCGGCCACGAGCACCGCGCCGCACAGCAGCGCCGCGGGCCCCGGGCCGGCGAACACCACGATGCTGGCGTTGAGCGCCATGGACAGCGCCAGCAGGCAGGCGGTGACCGTGTGGCACGCCATGCGCGACAGGATCAGCAGATGGAACGCAAACGGCAGCGCCGCCAGCAGGAACCCCGCCAGCGCCTGGCCGTGCAGAACGCCGACCGCCGGCCGCCAGGCCGCCGGCGGCAGCCAGGGCAGGTCGACCCATGTCCACAACTGCAGCGCCGCCAGCACCCCCACGGCCGTTGCCACCAGGTGCACGCCGCCGCACAGCCACACGAAGCCCCTGTGCGGGGCCGGCACAGGCCTCATAGCCGGTCGAGCAGCCCGTCGTAGGCCGCCACGTTGCCCGGGTCGCTGTTCAGGAAGCGGCCCAGCAATGCGCGCTGGCGCGCCCGGTAGCCCGCCATGTCCTGCTCCTCCAGGGCACGCTCCAGTTGGCGCGCACCGGCCTCGATGTCGAAACCCTCGTAGTAGAAGCCGAGCTCCGGCGCCAAGGCCGCGTTGTGCACCAGCGGATAGCCGAGCCAGCAGCACTCCAGGTAGGTGTAGTTGAGCGGGTTCTCCCACTGGTGCGACACCACCACGTCGGTGTGGTGCGCGAGGAACCAGGGCGTGGTGTGGCGGTTCTCGAAGAAGGCGCGCCGCTGGCGCACCAGGTCCAGGTGCCCCACCACGCCGAGGAACTCCTCGTTCTCGCGCAGGTGCGCGGTGTTGGTCACCGAGACGAACTCGATCCGCCCGGGGTGCCGGCGCCAGGCCAGCTCCGCGATCATCAGCGGGTAGAGGCAGAACTTCACCACGTCGTGGTTCGGTTCGAGCACCGAGACCCGCAGCGGCCCCGGGTGGTCGGCGCGGCAACCGCCGTCCGGCAGCGCGCGGGCCTGGGCCTCGAGCCAGCGCGGGTCCCAGACGAAGGGCACGCACTGCACCGGGCAGCGGTGCAGCACCGACCAGAACGGCCCGGTGCTGCCGATCACCTGCGGGATCGCCCAGATCGCGTCGAAGCCCTGCGGGTAGTTCGGCCGGCCTTTGATCGCGCGGCCGAACAGCGCCGCCTGCATGGACATGATGTACTCGACGCCGCACTTGTACGCCACGGCGCGCCCGCCGCGCGCCTGCACGCGGCGCACCGTGTCCTCGTCCACCGCGCCGCCGAGGGCGATCAGCACGTCGATCTCGTCGATCCGCTGCGCCAGCGCGAAGGTGGGAAACTCGTTCCGGTCCCAGGCCAGGCCCGCGTCCAGCGAGACCGCGGTGGTGTTGAGCAGGCACACCTCGTGCCCGCGCGGCGAACGCATCAGCAGCGCGGCCAGCGCCAGCGCGTTCTGCTTGATGCCGTTGATCCAGAGGTCCTCGTTCTCGACGTGCAGGCCGATCGTGATGCCGATGCGCAGCCCTGCCGCCGCCGGGTTCATGCGGTCTCCCGCGCGGCCGGCTCGGGCTCGGCCTCGGCACCGGCCGGCGCATCCGCTCCGTCGCCCGCCGCCGCCGGCCGCTTCTGCCGCAGCAGCTCGAACAGCCGCCCCACGTGCAGGTCCACGTTGCGCGGGTTCGCGATGTCCACCTCGGCGAGCAGCGCGCGCGCCTGCCGGTCGTATTCGTCGAGCCGGCCGTCGTGGCGGCGGGCCGCATCGAGCAGCGCGCGGCCGCCCTGCTCGGCGTCGAAGCCCTCGTAGAAGTAGCCCACGTCCTTGAGGAAGGGCGAGTTGTGCACCAGCGGGTAGCGGCCGTACAGCGCGTCGTAGTACAGGTAGTTCAGGCCGTTCTCCCACTGGTGGGTGACCACGATGTCGGTGTAGCCGGCCAGGAAATACGGCAGGTTGTAACGCGCCTCGAACGAAGCCAGCCGGTCGCGCACGATGTCCAGCGCGCCCGCGAAGTTCTGGAACGTCACGTGCGTCTTGAGGTGCACCGCGTTCGTGACGTAGACCTCGCTCAGCGCGCGCCGGTCGGCGCGGTGGGCAGCCTCGCACACCAGCATGCCCGGCACGCAGCTCTTGACCACGTTGATGTTGGGCTCGAAGATCGACACCCGCTTCGGCCCGGGGCGCGGCGCGTAGCCGAAGCGGCGGCCCGCCGTGTCCGCGTCCGCGAGCTCGGCGATCGCGCGCTGCAGGAACATCGGGCTCCAGATGTGCGGCATCACCCGGAGCGGCGCGCGCATGCCGATACGCCAGTACGCGCCGCAGGTGCGCTCGTGCTGCGCGTGGGTCCAGATCTCGTCGAAGCGCGTGCCGTTGAAGATCGAGCCCGAAGGCCGGTCGAACGAGAGCCGCTCCACGTCCATCACGTAGTCGTTGCCGCAGCGGTACGCGATCACCACGCCGCCGCGCGCGTGCACCAGGTCCGCGTGCGCGGCCGGTATCTGCGCCCCGCCCTCGATCAGCACGTCGAGCCGGTCGGCCACGTCCTCCATCTTGACCACCGGCAGCGCCATGTCGTTGACCATCAGCCCGTCGGGCAGCTTCTCGCCGTCCCCGCCGTTGATCAGCCAGAGCTCGCCCACCTGGGGCGAGGAGCGCAGCAGCGCGTAGAGGAACACGATGTTCTGCACCGCGCCGTTGGACCAGATGGACTGCGTGGCGTTCTTCGAGACGAAGATCGACAGGCCGATGTTCAGCCGGTCGGGCGCCGCGCCCACTCCCGCGCCCATGCCCACCGAAGCCGACGCGCGCGTCATGGCAGCCTGGTGTCCGGCGCCACGCGCGTGACCTGGAACCGGTACCCCGACAGCACGTGCTGGTAGCCGAACGCGTCCGGCTGCAGCTCGCCCACCAGGTAGGCATTGATCATCACCGGGTTGCGCGAGTCGGTGCGCACGCCGTCGATCTCGGTCGTCACCGTGAAGTACAGGCCGTTCGAGACGCCCCACAACCCGCTGTTGACCAGCTCGGACGGCGGCTTGCCCTCCTCGTACATCCGCGCCACCAGGGTGTAGGTGCCGTCCGCGCGGCGCGTGGTCAGGAAGCGCTGCAGCGGCGCCCCCGGCTGGGGCTGGAACGCCCCGAGCCAGGTGCCCACCAGCATGGCTTCCGCCGCGCTCGGCGCCGGCGCACGGGACGGCGGGGACCCACCACCTTCAGCCCCCGCCGCCGTGCCCTGCTGCCCCCACAGCAGCAGGCCCACCAACAACACCACCGTCATCGCACGCAGCGATTTCCTGGGTTTCACGGCCATCATGACGCGCTCCTTCCTGTGCCTACCACTTCCAGCCGATGCCCATGCCCACGCCGAAGTCCTTGCCGTTGGCCGTGGTGCTGACGCCGATGTTGTAGTGCGTGTTGCCGGTCTTCGCGATGCCCGAGAACGTCAGCGCGATGCCGGTCTGGCCGCGGTAGTGGCCCAGGCCGACCCCGAGCGCCTTCTCACCGGTCTTGGTCAGGTTCATGCGCGAGGACGACATGGCGTAGGACATCGCGACGCCCGCGTAGGCCCGGTTCGCCACGTCGTTCATCGAGCGGTAGACCTGGTTCAACTGGTTCACGTTGACCGCATCCGTGCCCCTGGCGCCCGGCGCGACCCCGGTGATGCGGCGCTCGGCCTGCTCGTTGCCCACCGCCACCGTGTTGTCCTCCAGCGCCACCGTGCCGTTGCCCAGCGCCACCGAGTTGTGGCCCACCGCCTGCGCGTTGTTGCCGAACGCCGCGGCGTAGTCGCCCGAGGCCACCGCGTTGTCGCCCACGGCCGTGGTGTTGGTGCCCAGCGCCTGGGCGCCCGTGCCCACCGCCACCGACGACTTGGCGTAGGCCCCCGAACCGATGGCCACCGAGTTGGCCTGGTCGGCCACCGCCCGGTCGCCGATCGCCACGCCGCCGCCGCTCTTGGCCACGGCCTGGTTGCCCAGGGCCAGCGACGACTCGCCCAGTGCCTCGGCGCAGTAGCCCAACGCCAGGGCCGCCGCGCCGTTCGCGTAGGCGCACTCGCCGGCCGCCACCGCGCCCGCGCCGCTGGCCCGGGAGCCGGCCCCCATCGCCAGGGCGCCGTTGCCCGTGGCCTGCGAACCCGCGCCGACCGCCGTGGCGTTGTCGCCCGTGGCCGTGCTGTTCGCGCCGAACACGCTGGCGCCGTCGCCCGCGGCGCTGGAGCCGGCGCCGATCGCCGTGCCGTCCGGCCCCGACGAGGTGCCCACCATGCCGCTGAACACCGCCATGGTCGATTCGCCCGAACTCACCCGGGTGTCCAGGCTCGCCACGCTCACCGAGGTGGCGCCGCTGAGCTGCGCGGTCGCCGACTCGGCCGTGTCGACCCGCGTGCCCAGGCTGTCCACGCTCGCCGAAGTGGCGCTGCTCAACTGCGCGACTGTCGACTCGGCGGTGTCGACCCGGGTGTCCAGGCTCGCCACGTTGGTGCTCAGCGCCGTGCTCACCGCGCTGGCCGCCGCGCCCATGTCGCCCACCCGGGTATCCAGGCTGTCCACACTGGTGCTCACGCGGGTGTCGAGGCTGTCCACGCTGGTGCTGAGCGCGGTGCTGACCGTGCTCACCCGGGTGTCGATGCTCGCCACGCTGTCGCTGACCCGCGTGTCCAGGCTGTCCACGCTGGTGCTCAGCGCCGTACTCACCGAGTCCACACGGGTGTCGATGCTGGCCACGCTGCCGCTGATGCGGGTGTCCAGGCTGTCCACGTTGCTGCTCAGCGCGGTGCTGACCGTGCTCACCCGGGTATCGATGCTGCCCACGCTGTCGCTGATCCGCGTGTCGAGGCTGTCCACGTTGCTGCTCAGCGCGGTGCTGACCGTGCTCACCCGGGTGTCGAGGCTCGCCACGTTGTCGCTGACCCGCGTGTCCAGGCTGTCCACGCTGGTGCTGAGCGCGGTGCTGACCGCGCTCACCCGGGTGTCGAGGCTCGCCACGTTGTCGCTGACCCGCGTGTCCAGGCTGTTCACGCTGCTGCTCAGCGTGGTGCTCACCGCGCTCGCCGCCGTGCCCATGTCGCTGACCCGGGTGTCGAGACTGCCCACGCTGTTGCTCACCCGGGTGTCCAGGCTCGCCACGTGGGTGCTCATGGCCGTGCTCACCGTGCTCATGCGCGTGTCGATGCTGGCCACGCTGCCGCTGACGCGGGTATCGAGGCTGCCCACGCTGGTGCTGATGCGCGTGTCAAGGCTGTTCACGTTGTCGCTCAGTGCGGAGCCCACGGTGCTCACCCGCGTGTCGATGCTGTCTACGCTGTCGCTGACCCGGGTATCCAGGCTCGCCACGTTGCTGCCCACCCGCGTATCGAGGCTGGCCACATTGGTGCTGACCCGTGTGTCCAGGCTCGCCACGTTGGTGCTCAGCGCGGTGCTCACCGTGCTCACGCGGGTGTCGATGCTGGCCACGTTGCTGCTCAGCGTGGTGCTGACGACGCCCACCCGCGTATCGAGGCTGCCCACGCTGGACGCCGTGGTGCTGGTGGCGGTGCTCAGCGTGCTGACCCGCGTGTCGATGCTCGCCACGCTGCCGCTGACCCGGGTGTCCAGGCTGCCCACGCTGCTGCCCACCCGCGTGTTGAGGCTGTCCACGTTGGTGCTCAGCGCCGTGCTGACCGTGCCCACCCGGGCATCGAGGCTGCCCACGTTGGACGCCGTGGTGCTGGCCGAGGTGCTGAGCGTGCTGACGCGGGTATCGAGGCTGGCCACGTTGGTGCTGACCCGCGTGTCCAGGCTGCCCACACTGCTGCTCACCCGGGTGTCGATGCTCGCCACGCCGGTGCTCAGCGACGCGCTGACCGTGCTCACGCGGGTGTCCAGGCTGGCCACGCCGGAGGCGGTGCTGCTGGCCGCGGTGCTGAGCGTGCTCACCCGCGTGTCGATGCTGGCCACGTTGGTGCTCAGCGCGGTGCTCACCGTGCCGACCCGGGTGTCGAGGCTGCCCACGCTGGAGGCCGTGCTGCTGGCTGCCGTGCTCAGCGTGCTCACGCGGGTGTCAAGGCTGGCCACGTTGGTGCTGACCCGCGTATCCAAGCTGCCCACGCTGCTGCTCACACGGGTGTCGATGCTCGCCACGCCGGTGCTCAGCGACGCGCTGACCGTGCTCACGCGGGTGTCCAGGCTGGCCACGCCGGAGGCCGTGCTGCTGGCCGCGGTGCTGAGTGTGCTCACCCGCGTGTCGATGCTGCTCACGTTGTTGCTCAGCGTGGTGCTGACGGTGCCGACCCGCGTATCCAGGCTGGCCACGCCGGAAGCGGTGCTGCTGGCCGCGGCGCTGAGCGTGCCCACCCGCGTGTCGATGCTGCTCACATTGCTGCTCAGCGCGGTGCTCACCGTCGCCACGCTGGCAGCGGCGGCGCTGGCCACGGTGCTCACGTTGCCCAGACGGGTATCGACGCTGGTCACGTTGTTGCTCAGCGTGGCGCTGACGGTACCGACCCGCGTATCCAGGCTGGCCACGCCGGAGGCGGTGCTGCTGGCCGCGGCGCTGAGCGTGCCCACCCGCGTGTCGATGCTGCTCACGTTGCTGCTCAGCGCGGTGCTCACCGTCGCCACGCTGGCGGCGGCGGTGCTGGCCACGGTGCTCACGTTGCCCAGGCGGGTATCGACGCTGGCCACGTTGTTGCTCAGCGTGGTGCTCACCGTGCCGACCCGGGTGTCGAGGCTGCCCACGCTGGACGCGGTGGTGCTGGCTGCCGTGCTCAGCGTGCTCACGCGGGTGTCCAGGCTCGCCACGTTGTTGCTGACCCGCGTATCCAGGCTGGCCACGTTGCCGCTCAGCACCGTGCTCACCGTGGCCACGCTGGCCGCGGCGCCGCTGGCGACGGTGCTCACGTTGCCCAGGCGGGTGTCCGAGCTGGTGAAGCGCGTGTCCAGGCTGGCGGCGTTGTTGCTGACCCGGGTGTCAAGGCTGGCCACGCCGCTGCTCACCCGGGTGTCGATGCTGTTGACGCTGTTGCTCAGCGCGGTGCTGACGGTACCGACCCGCGTGTCGAGGCTGCCCACGCTGGACGCGGTGCTGCTGGCCGCGGTGCTCAG
The DNA here is from genome assembly GCA_964487025.1 of uncultured Hydrogenophaga sp. Classification (GTDB taxonomy): domain Bacteria; phylum Pseudomonadota; class Gammaproteobacteria; order Burkholderiales; family Burkholderiaceae_C; genus Hydrogenophaga. The sequence goes on along the minus strand of CAZAPJ010000029.1, from coordinate 15,193 downwards.
CGTGCTCACGCGGGTGTCGATGCTCGCCACGCTGCCGCTGACCCGCGTGTCCAGGCTGGCCACGCTCGACGAGGTGGTGCTGCTCAGCCGCGTGGTGGTCGATTCGGCGGTGGACACGCGCGTGTTGAGGCTGTCCACGTTGGTGCTCAGCGCCGTGCTCACCGACGAAACGGCCGAGTTGGTCGCGCTCACCGAACCGCTGACCACGCTGCTGACCGCGTTGCTGACCTCCGTCACCCGCGAATCGGTCGCGGAGATCCGTGTGTCCAGGCTGCCCACGCTGGAGGCCGTGGCGCTCGCGGTCGTGCTGGCCGCGGTGCTGAGCGAGCTCACCCGCGTGTCGAGGCTGGTCACTCCGGAGGACGCGCCGCTGGCCACCGTGCTCACGCTGCCCAGGCGGGTGTTCATGCTCGCGGCCGAGGTCTCGGCGTCGCCGATGCGCGTGTTGGTGCTGGTGAAGCGCGTATCGAGGCTGGCGACGTTGCCGCTCAGCGTGGTGCTGACCGTGCCCACCCGCGTATCGAGACTCCCCACGCTGGACGCGGTGGTGCTGGCCGCGGTGCTCAGCGTGCTGACCCGGGTGTCGATGCTGCTCACGTTGTTGCTCAGCGCGGTACTCACGGTGCCCAGGCGCGTATCGAGGCTGGTCACGCCCGAGGCCGCGGTGCTCGCCGTGGTGCTCACGGTGCCCAGGCGCGTGTTCATGCTGGCGGCCGAAGTCTCGGCGTCGCCGATGCGTGTGTTGGCGCTGGTGAAGCGCGTGTCGATGCTGGCCACGTTGCCGCTCAGCGTGGTACTGACCGTGCCCACGCGCGTATCCAGGCTGGTCACACCCGAGGCGGCGGTGCTCGCCGTGGTGCTCACGCCACCCAGGCGGGTGTTCATGCTCGCGGCCGAGGTCTCGGCGTCGCCGATGCGCGTGTTGGTGCTGGTGAAGCGCGTGTCGATGCTGCTCGCGCTGTTGCTCTGCACGGTGCTGAGGGTGCCGACCCGGGTGTCGAGGCTGCCCACGCCGGAAGATGCGGCGCTGGCCACCGTGCTCACGGCGCCCAGGCGGGTATCGGCGCTGGTGAAGCGGGTGTCGACGCTGGCCACGTTGTTGCTCAGCGTGGTGCTGACCGTGCCAACCCGGGTGTCCAGGCTGGCCACCCCGGAAGACGCGCCGCTGGCCACGGTGCTCACGCCGCCCAGGCGGGTGTCGGAACTGGTGAAGCGGGTGTCGAGGCTGTTGACGTTGTTGCTCAGCGCGGTGCTGACGGTGCCGACCCGGGCGTCCAGGCTGCCCACGCTGGAAGACGTGGCGCTGCTCAGTTGCGTGGTGGTGGATTCGGCCGTGCTGACCCGCGTGTTCAAGCTGCCGATGCTGGAGGACGTGGCGCTGCTCAGTTGCGTGGTAGTGGACTCGGCCGTGCTGACCCGGGTGTTGAGGCTGCCGATGCTGGAGGACGTCGCGCTGCTCAACTGCGTGGTGGTCGACTCAGCCGTGCTGACCCGCGTGTTCAGGCTACCGATGCTGGAAGACGTGGCGCTGCTCAGTTGCGTGGTGGTGGACTCGACGGTGCTCACCCGTGTGTTCAGGCTGCTCACGTTGCTGCTCAGCGCCGAGCTCACCGACGAGACGACCGAGTTGGTCGTGCTCACCGAGCCGCTGACCACGCTGCTGACCGCGTTGCTGACCTCCGTCACCCGAGAGTCGGTCGCAGAGATCCGCGTGTCCAAGCTGCCCACGCCCGAGGACGCCGCGCTGGCCACGGTGCTCACGCTGCCCAGGCGGGTGTCCGAGCTGGTGAAGCGGGTATCGAGACTGACCACGCCGGAAGACGCACCGCTGGCCACCGTGCTCACGCCGGTCAGGCGGGTGTCGGCACTGGTGAAGCGGGTGTTCAGGCTGCCGATGCTGGAGGACGTGGCGCTGCTCAGTTGCGTGGCGGCGGACTCGGCCGTGCTCACCCGGGTGTTGAGGCTGGTCACGCCCGACGCGGCGGTGCTGGCGCTCGTGCTCGCGGTGTTGGCGGTGGCCAGCGCGGTGCTGGCGGTGGTGCTCACGCTGCCCACGCGCGTATCCAGGCTGGTGACACCCGAAGCAGCGGTGCTCGCCACCGTGCTCACTGCCGCCACGCTCACCGCCGCGCCGCTGGCCTGGGTGCTGATGCTGGTGGCCGACGTTTCCACGTTGCCCACCCGCGTATTCAGGCTGGTCACGCCCGACGCGGCGGCGCTGGCGCTGGTGCTCGCGGTGTTGGCCGTGGCCAGTGCCGTGCTGGCCGCGGTGCTCGCCGTATTGGCGTTCGCCAGGGCCGTGCTGGCGGTGGTGCTCACGCTGCCCACCCGCGTATCCAGGCTGACCACTCCCGAGGCTGCCGTGCTGGCGCTGGCGCTCGCGGTGTTCGCCGTGGCCTGCGCGGTGCTGGCTGCGGTGCTCGCCGTGTTGGCGTTCGCCAGGGCGGTGCTCGCGGTGGTGCTCACGCTGCCCACCCGCGTATCCAGGCTGACCACGCCCGAGGCCGCCGTGCTGGCGCTGGTGCTCGCGGTGTTCGCCGTGGCCTGCGCGGTGCTGGCTGCGGTGCTGGCCGTGTTGGCGTTCGCCAGAGCCGTGCTGGCGGTGGTGCTCACGCTGCCCAGGCGGGTGTCGGAGCTGGTGAAGCGCGTGTCGAGACTGCCCACCCGCGTGTTCAGACTGGTCACGCCCGACCCGGCGGCGCTGGCGCTGGTGCTCGCGGTGTTGGCGGTGGCCTGCGCGGTGCTGGCCGCCGTGCTGGCCGTGTTGGCGTTCGCCAGGGCCGTGCTGGCGGTGGTGCTCACGCTGCCCACGCGCGTGTCCAGGCTGACCACACCGGAAGATGCGCCGCTGGCCACCGTGCTCACGCCGCCCAGGCGGGTGTCGGAGCTGGTGAAGCGCGTGTCGAGACTGCCGGCCCGCGTGTTCAGGCTGGTCACCCCCGAGGCGGCGGCGCTCGCGGCGGTGCTCACGCTGCCGACCCGCGTATCGAGGCTGACCACGCCCGAGGCGGCGGCGCTCGCCGTGGTGCTCACGTTGCCCAGGCGCGTATTGATGCTGGTGGCCGAGGTCTCGATGTTGGCGGCGCGCGTGTTGATGCTCGCCACGGACACGGATGTCGAACTGTGCAGCGTGCTGAGCTGGCGGACGTTGACCGCGTCAGTAGCGGCGGCACCATCGCTCAAATTGATGATTCGCCGGTCCCGCCCCTCCACGTGGTTACCAATCGACACCGAACTGTCCGGTGCGGCCGTGCCGGTGAGGAAACCAGTGCCGGCAGGCGCCGTATCGTTCAGGCTGCGGTAGCCGATGGCCACCGAGTAGGGAGAGGCGCCTGAAGTCACAGAGGCTTCGCGCCCCAGCGCCATTCCTTCAGCGCCCTCTACAGTTGCCGACCTCCCCAGTGCAATGCCGCCGTTGCCCGTGACGTTCGCGGTAGACCCTATCGCAATCCCATAGTTGAGGGTGCCAACCGCGGCGCGATCCCCGATCGCCACACCCCCGAAGCTGTCGTTGCTAGCTTCATTGCCCAGGCTTGTCGATCTATTTCCAGTAGCGGAAGCTCTGTAACCTATCGCCGTGTTGCTTAGTCCACTCGCAACGCTCTGCCCACCAATGGCGACGGCGTTGCTACCCGAGTGATTGACGGCCCCCCCTCCCGTGAACCCGGCACCAATCCCGATGTCCGCCCAGGCCGGTGGCGGCGCCAGCAGGCCGACCCCGCCCGCCATGATGGCCAGCACGGTGGAGGCGACGGCGCCGGCCGCGCGCTTCTTGCGGCTCTTCTTGCCGCGCGCGCAGGCGATCTCGGCCACGGCGGTCCAGGTGTTCGTGGCTTCGCAATAGATGACGCGGTAGGTCTTGTTCATGGTGTTGCGGAGTAAGGAAAGAAGAAAGGAAAGGGAGGAAAAGAGAGAAAGGCGGAACGGGAAGCAAAGGGAACGGCGCGGCATTTCACGCGCGCGCCGGCCGCGCCGAAGCGGCCGCTGCGGCGGCGAACCGCGGCGGGCTCCTTATGGCGGGCGATGGCGGAGAGGGACACGAACATCCTGGGCAGTCGGAAAAAAAAACCGTTCGTTGGGCGCGGGCTGCAGCGGCGAAACGCCGTCTGCAAAACCGGGCGCCATCGTGCCGAGGTGGGCCGCGTCTGTTTCAGAAAGTTTCGAAATGCAGGATTCGCGCTCACGAAGCGCGGCGCGGTGGAACCAAGTGGGCAGGCGCTGGGCGGCCGGGCGGTGCCGGCATGAAAACTGGGTCGAGCGCGAACCATGGCGCGGCCGCCCCGTCAACACCGCCGATTGCTCGCTGTTGGAGTCGTTGACAACACTCAAAGGTGTTGGAATAATCTACAACATGAAGGCAACGAAGCTGCTCAAGTCCCGCGAAGTCATCAGCGAAAACAGCTTCGTGGAACGGGTGGTCTGGCTTCTGCCCTCGCCACTGGCGGGCAGCGCGCACGCGCTCAAGTACCGCTTGGCTTACGTGGTCGATGGCGTGTGTGTGGTGCGCTACGACAACGAAGCTGGCAAGGGCGACCATCGCCATATCGGTGCGGATGAGCTGCCCTACGCCTTCACCACGCCCGAGCAGCTGCTCGCGGATTTCTGGCAGGACGTGCAGAACTGGAAGGGGTAAGGCCATGAACACAGTGACCATCGAAGTGGCAGACCGCAGCGCCTCGGACGCGCGCTTCATCAAGGCCATGCGGCAGGGACGTCCAGGCGGCGCCTACATCACTTTTCCCACGGTGCAGGCGCTGTGGTCGGTGCTCACCGTCAAGCGCTGGGAGATCGTGCAGGCCCTGGTCGGCGCCGGCCCTGTCACGCTGCGCGAGATCGCCCGCCGCATGGGCCGTGACGTCAAGGGCGTGCACACCGACGTGCATGCGCTGCTGGCGGCGGGCGTGCTGGAAAAGACCGGCGACGGCCGGATTGTTTTTCCCTACGACGCGGTGCACGTGGATTTCGTGCTGCAGCAGGCGGCGGCGTGACCTGAAGCCAGATTTGCCGGGAGGTCGCACCATGCGCCGAAGCCCGCGTGGCGGACTTCCAGGCGGTGTCCTATCATCCGCCGAAGAGGACCACCCCGTGCAGCTTCACTTCGACGGCTCGTTTTCCGCCCACAACGCGGGCGCGCTGGATGCCTGGCGCGCGGCGACCGACCGCGTGTTCTACGGCGCGGGCCGGCGCGTCGGCCAGTCGCCGCGCTCGGGGGCCGGCCGCCTGGCCAGCATGGAGCTGGGAGGCCTGCGCATCGTGGACGTGACGGTGCCGCCGGGCGCCAGCGCGCGCGACCGCCGCGCCATCGCCGCCGATGGCGTCGATGCGCTGTTCGTCTCCACCATGCGCAGCGGCCATGCGCGGCTGGAGACGGATTCGCGGCTGATCGTGCAGCACCCCGGCGACCTCGTGACCTGGGACGCCGCCCGCCAGCACCGCTGGGTGCACGAGATCGAGACGCAGAGCTTTTGCGTGCGCATCCCGCGGCAGTTGCTGCACGTGGCCGCGCCGGAACGGCTGGGCCAGCGGGCGCTGGCGGGCGGCAGCCCGCTGGGCGCGCTGGCGTCCACGCTGATCGCCCAGCTCGCGCGCGTCGAGGTGCGGCCCGACAGCACGGCGGCGCACCGCCTGCGCTCCTCGCTGGTCGATACGCTGGTGGCCGCGCTGGACGGCGAGGACGGCCACCCGCCCCGCAGCGCCGCGCGCGGCGAACTGCTGGCGCGCGCCAAGGCGCACATGCTGGCGCGGCTGGACTGCGCCGGCCTGTCGCCGGCGCAGGTCGCGGCCGCCGTGGGCGCCTCGCCCCGCAGCCTGGCCCGCGCCTTCGCCCAGGAGGCCACCACGCCCGCGCGCTGGCTGTGGCAGCAGCGCCTGGCCCGGGCGCGCGAGATGCTGCTCACGCGCCAGGCGCGCAGCGTGAGCGACGCGGCCGTGGCCTGCGGCTTCGCGAGCCTGTCGCACTTCAGCCGCGCCTTCCGCCAGGCCCACGGCGAGCCGCCCGAGCGCCTGCTGCCGCCGCCGCTGCTGCGCTGAACGGCGACGGCTCAGTCCAACTGGATGCCCAGCGCCTTGACGATCTGGCCGTACATCTGGCGGTCGGCCTTGATGCGTGCGGCGAACTCGTCGGGCGTGCTCGCCACCGGCGTCATCGCCATCTCCTCGAACTTGGTTTTCACGGCCGGATCGGCCATGGCGGCGGCGATTTCCGAGCGCAGCTTGTCGACGACGGCGCGCGGCGTCGCCGCGGGCGCGAGGTAGCCGAACCAGACGTCGGCCCTGACCGCCGGCAGGCCCGATTCGCTCAGCGTCGGCACGTCCGGGAACTGGGGCGCGCGCTGCGTGCCGGCATTGGCGATGCAGCGCAGCTTGCCGCCCTGCACCTGCGGGCGCGCGTCAGGGCCCGACATCACGGCGAAATGCACCTCGCCCGCCATGGCGGCGACGATCAGCGGGCTGGCGCCCTTGTAGGGCACGTGGGTGAACTTCACGCCGGCTTCCTTGTTGAACAGCTCGCCGACGAGGTGCGAGAGGCCGCCGGTGCCCGACGAGCCGAACTGGATGTTGCCGCCGGCCCGGCCGAGCGCGATCAGGTCGGCCGGCGTCTTCACCGGCGAGCCAGCCGCCACGCACAGCATGGTGGGCACCATGGTGGCGATGGTGACGGGCTGGAAGTCCTTTTCCACGTCGTAGGGCAGCTTCGAGAAGGTGCTGGCGGCGATCGCGTTGGGCGCCGGGTTGCCGATCAGCAGGGTGTGGCCATCGGGCGCCGCACGGGCCACGAAGTTCGCGCCGATGGTGCCGGCGGCGCCGGGCTTGGCCTCGATGATCACCGGCTTGCCCAGGCTGCGGGAGAGCCGCTCGGCCAGCACGCGCGACATCACGTCCGTGCTGCCACCGGGCGGGTACGGGTCCACGATGGAAATCGGGCGGCTGGGAAAGTCCTGCGCGGCGGCGGCCACGTGGAGCGCGAACAGGACGGCGGTCAAGGCGAGTGGTTTCATCATGGCAAGGCCCTCGTGCGGGTGGAGAAATCGATCAGGGCACGCCCTGCGCGCCGAGCGCCTGTTCGCAGGCGTGCGCGAGCCGGTAGAGGGTGTGCTCGTCGTGGTGCCGGCCGACCAGCATCATCCCGGCCGGCAGGCCGTCGACGCGGCCGCAGGGCAGCGACAGGGCCGGGTGGCCGGTGACGTTGAAGGGGAAGGTGTTGGCGGTCATGCCCCAGGCCGCCAGCGCGCGCTGCTCCGGCGTCGCATCGGCCTGCGGCAGCGGCCGCGCGGTGTTCGGCGTGGTGGGCAGCAGCAGCAGGTCGACCTGCTCGAGCAGCGCGTCGTACCGGCGGCGCAGGTCGCGGCCGGCGTTGACGGCCTTGGCGTAGTAGTGCGCGCCGTGGCGCGCGATCAGGTAGCAGCCGGCGATCAGGTTCACGCGCACCGACTCCGACAGCCGCCCGGCGTGCGCGGGCCAGGCGCGGAAGCGGTCCATGAGCGTCACCGGGTAGAGGTCGTGGCGGCCGGTGCCGAACGCGTCGTCGCGGAACAGGGTGCGGGTCGCGCCCTCGACCAGGATCGGGCGGCACAGCGCGGGCGCCAGCGCGTGCAGCGGCAGCGACACGTCCTGCACCTCCACGCCGAGCCGCTGCAGGGCGGCGGCGGCGCGGCGCACCAGCGCGCCGACCTCGGCGCTGCCGCCGGGCTGCGTGAAGCCTTCGGCCAGCAGGCCCACGCGCAGGCCGTGCACGCTTTGCCCGAGCGCCTCGGTGTAGCGCGGCGGGCGCGCGGCGGTGTGGCGCTGGCGCGGGTCGATGCCGTCGTCGCCGGCCAGCACCTCGAGCAGCAGCGCGTTGTCGGCCACGTTGGCGGTCATCGGGCCGAGGTGGTCGATGGTGGGCTCGATCGGCACGGCGCCGGTGTAGGGCACCAGCCCGTAGGTCGGCTTCATGCCGACGATGCCGCACAGCGAGGCCGGGATGCGCACCGAGCCGCCCTGGTCGCCGCCGATCGCCATGGGCACGTCGCCCGCGGCCACGGCGGCCGCGCAGCCCGACGACGAGCCGCCGGCCGAATGGCCGTGCCGGTGCGGGTTGTGGACCGGCCCGCTCACGGCGGTGAAGCTGTTGCCGGAGAAGCACAGGTCTTCGCAGACCGCCTTGCCGGCGATCACGCCGCCGGCGTCCAGCACGCGCGTGACCACGGTGGCGTCGACCTCGGGCACGAAGCCGTCGATGAGCGCGTTGCCGTTGGCCATCGGCACGCCGGCCAGGAAGATGTTGTCCTTGAGCGCGACCTGGCGGCCGCGCAGCGGGCCGCTCGCGGCGCCGCGCACCTCGGTCCGGCGGGCCCAGGCGCCGTGCGGGTTCTCGGCCGGCGCGGGCACGCGCCCCGCGTCGCGCGGGTAGCGCTGCTGCGACTGCGGCTGCGCATCGGGCATGTAGGCGTCGAGCTCGCGATAGGCCTCCAGCGCGCGCTGCACCACGCGGTGCAGGTCGTGCACGTCGCCGCCGGCGCCGCTCCAGCCGAACTGGGCGGCGGCGTGCTCGAGGTCGGCGGGAGATGGCGGTTCAAATTTCATGCGGGCTCCGATGCAAGGGGGAATCTAGGGTGGCAGCGCCAGGCCTGCTTGCCTGGCGCTGCCAGAACGTTTGACTGGGAACGACCATCGGCGCGGCGGGCGGGCTACCGGCCGCGCACCCCCTGCGCCACCAGCGCGCGGTAGGCCGAGGGCGCGCTGCCGGTGCTGCGCTGGAAGGTCTTGGTGAAGTAGGCCGGGTCGTCATACCCGAGCTGGCGCGCCACCTCGGCCACGCTCATCGCGGTGTAGGCCAGCAGGCGGCGCGCCTCCAGCATGCGGCGCTCGTTGAGCAGGTTGAGCGCCGACTGCTTGAGCACCGCGCGGCAACTGCGGCTCAGGTGGTCCACCGTCACGCCCAGCGCATCGGCGTAGAAGACCAGCGGCTCCTGGCTCGCGTGGTGCTGGTCCACCAGGGCCAGGTAGCGCTGCACCAGCGTGTCGCGCACGCCCTGGGTGCGGGCGCGCGCGAACTGCTCGCCGTGGCCGCGCACGAACAGCACCGCCAGCAGCGTGGCGCCGGCCAGCAGCGCGTGCACGCGGCCCGGCTGCTGCTGGCGGAACTCGCGCGCGATGCGCTCGAACAGCGCGCGGCATTCGTTCACGTCGTCCGCCTGCAGCCGGGTCAGCACGAACGACGCGCCCAGCTCGGACCCGAGGAAGTTCGCGTCGCCCAGCAGTTGCCGCAGCGTGGCGGTGGGCACCGTCACCTGGTGGCCCACGGTGTCGCGGGTGTAGCGGAAACCGTGCACCGAGCCGGGCGCGAGCATCAGCAGCGCCGGCGCCTCGGCCTCGAACTCGCGGCCGTCGATGGTGCCGCGCACCGCGCCGGCGTCGAGGTACTGGAACTGGTGCAGCCCCTCGTGGCGGTGTGCCGGAATGGTCCAGTCCATCTGATGCCCGCGCACGGCCACCGACTCGTGGTGCAGGCAGTCGTCGGGCTGGTCGTGGCGGACTTCCTTGAACGGAACGAGCAGCAAGGGAGCGGGCTTCATGGCGAGCGATTGTGACCCTCTGCCGGAAAAGTACAAGCATCGGCCGATTCGTCCATCGCCACGGCGCGCGCTTGCGCGCACCATCGCGGTCCTACGGAGACACGGTTTTCTTCTGCCATGACACGCAACCCCGACCCCTCGCCCGCGCTGCCGCCCGCCGCCGCAGCAACCGCCGCCGCTGCGCCCGCCGCGCCGCTGCGCCTGACCGGCGCCCAGGCCCTGGTGCGCGTGCTGCTGGCAGAGGGCGTGGACACGGTGTTCGGCATCGTCGGCGGCAAGCTCTCGCCGCTGTTCCACGCGCTCAGCCGCGAGCCGCGCATCCGCTTCATCGGCGTGCGCCACGAGGCCGCCGGCCCCATGATGGCCGCCGCAGTGCACGCCGGCACCGGCAAGCTCGCGGTGGCCGTGGGCGAGCTCGGGCCGGGCGGGCTCAACCTCGCCTCGGGCCTGGGCGTGGCGCACAACAACCACCTGCCGCTGCTGGCGGTCACCACCAACCAGCACCGCGCGGCGGCCTACCCGCACGCCGGCATGTTCATGGACCTGGACACGCGCGCCGTGACCGCGCCGCTGACCAAGTGGAACGCGGTGGTGAACGACGCGCGCCGCATGCCCGAGCTGGCCCGCCGCGCGATCCGCGAGGCGCTGAGCGGGCGCCCCGGGCCGGTGCACCTGGACATTCCGCAGGACGTGCTGGGCGAGGTGCAGCCCTTCGCGGCCGACGAGTTCGACCTCCCGCCCGAGCGCTACCGCGCCACCGAACCGCCGCGCCCCGGCGCGCGCGCGGTGAAGGCGGCGGCCGCGCTGCTGTGCGGCGCGCAGCGCCCGCTGATCGTGGGCGGCGGCGGCGTGGTCGCCTCGGGCGCGGTGGCCGAATTGCGCGAGCTCGCGCGGCGCCTCGACGCGCCGGTGCTGCCAACGCAGATGGCGCTGGGCCTGGTGCCGAGCGACGGCCCGCATTTCATCGGCCACGGCGGCGTGATCGCGGGCGAGGCGGTGAAGCACGCGTTCGAGCGCGCCGACGTGATCCTGAGCGTGGGCTGCCGCTGGTCGTCCTGGATGTGGGACGAGCGCGGCGCGCTCGCGCGCCGCCACCACCGCGTGATCAACATCAACATCGACCCTTCGGCGCTGGGCGACCGCGTGGCGCACGAGGTGGCGATGCAGGCCGACGCCGGCGAGGCGCTGCGCGACCTGCTGGCCGCGCTGGATGAGGACCTGCCCGCGCCCGACGGCGGCTGGCTGGCCGAGGTGCGCGCGGTGCGCGCGCGCTACGAGCACAAGCTCGCGCTGATGGCCGCCGACACCGAGGAGACCATGCACCCGGCCGCGCTGGCCAAGGCCGTGGCCGACGCGATGCCGGCCGACGCCATGGCGGTGTTCGACGGCGGCCACACCACCTTCTGGAGCAACGACTTCACGCCCGCGCGCGACGTGCGCACCTGCTTCCACGAGCCCGGCATGGCCCACCTGGGCTACGGCCTGCCGGCCGCGATCGCGCTCAAGAGCCAGTTCCCGCAGCGGCCGGTGTTCAACCTCACGGGTGACGGCGCCTTTGGCTTCACGCTCAACGAGCTCGACACCGCGCGCCGTTACGGCCTGCCGGTGATCACGGTGATCCACAACAACGCGGCCTGGGGCGTGATCCGCATGGGCCAGAAGATGGGCCTGGACTTCGAGATGGCCACCGCGCTCGAGGACACGGACTACGCCGCCATCGCGCGCGGCTTTGGCTGCTTCGGCGAGGTGGTCACGCGCGCGGGCGACGTGGCCGGCGCGCTACGGCGCGCCATCGCCTCCGGCCTGCCAGCGGTGCTCGACTGCCGCACCAAGTTCCTCCCCCACCCCGCGGTGGGCCAATTCGCCAGCATGAACAAGTACGGGTTCCAGTCGCTTTCGCGCACCCAGGCCCCCAAGGAGAACCGCATGAACGACATCCAGATGCTCATCGGCGGCGAGCAGCGCGCCGCCGCCGCCGGCCAGACCTTCGAGCGCCGCAACCCGCTGGACGGCCAGGTGGCCACGCGGGCCCCGGCCGGCCGTGCCGCCGATGCCCGCGCCGCCGCCGACGCCGCCGCCAAGGCCCTGCCCGAATGGGCCGCGCTCGGCCCGGGCGCGCGCCGCACGCTGCTGCTCCAGGCCGCCGCCGAGCTGGAGGCGCGCGCCCCCCGCTTCACCGAGGCCATGGCCGGCGAGACCGGCGCCGCCGCGCCCTGGGCCGGCTTCAACGTGCACCTGGCCGCGGGCATGCTGCAGGAGGCCGCCGCGCTGACCACGCAGATCAGCGGCGAGGTGATCCCGTCCGACGTGCCGGGCAGCCTGGCCATGGCGGTGCGCCAGCCGGCCGGCGTGGTGCTGGGCATCGCGCCGTGGAACGCGCCCGTGATCCTGGGCGTGCGCGCCATCGCCACGCCGCTGGCCTGCGGCAACACCGTGGTGCTCAAGGGCTCGGAGCTGTGCCCGGCCACGCACGGCCTGATCGTCGAGGCGCTGCAGGCCGCCGGCCTGCCGCCCGGCGTGGTCAACTTCGTGACCAACGCGCCGGCCGACGCGGCCGAGGTGGTGGGCGCGCTGATCGCCCACCCGGCGGTGCGGCGCGTCAACTTCACCGGCTCCACCAAGGTCGGCCGGCTCATCGCGCAGACCTGTGCGCAGCACCTCAAGCCGGTGGTGCTGGAGCTGGGCGGCAAGGCGCCCTTCGTGGTGCTGGACGACGCCGACCTCGACGCGGCGGTGGACGGCGCGATCTTCGGCTCGTTCGCCAACAGCGGCCAGATCTGCATGTCCACCGAGCGCCTGGTGGTGGACGAAGCGGTGGCCGACACCTTCGTCGCCAAGCTGGCCGCGCGCGCCGCCGGCCTGCCGCTGGGCGATCCGCGCAAGGGGCCGGTGGTGCTGGGCTCGGTGGTGGACATGGGCACGGTCGAGCGCTGCAACGCGCTGATCGACGACGCGCTGGCCAAGGGCGCCACGCTGGTCTGCGGCGGCAAGGCCGACAGCACGCTGATGCCGGCCACCGTGCTCGACCACGTGACGCGCGAGATGCGCATCTACCACGAAGAGAGCTTCGGCCCGGTCAAGCCGGTGGTGCGCGTCGCCGGCGTCGAGGCCGCCGTGGCCTGCGCCAACGACAACCCGTACGGCCTGTCGGCCGCGGTGTTCGGCCGCGACGTGGCGCGCACCCTGCAGGTGGCGCGGCGCATCGAGTCGGGCATCTGCCACGTCAACGGCCCCACCGTGCACGACGAAGCGCAGATGCCGTTCGGCGGCGTCAAGGACTCGGGCCACGGCCGCTTCGGCGGCAAGGCCGGGATCGACGCCTTCACCGAACTGCGCTGGATCACGGTGCAGACCACTCCCCGCCACTACCCGTTCTGAGCCTTCGTTCCGTCCCGCTTCGCTCCATTACCCTTCCACCCCAAGAGGAGACACCTCATGCAACGTCGATCCCTTCTGCGCGCCGGCGCCGCCCTGGGCGGCCTGGCCCATGGCCTGCCCGCCTGGGCGCAAAACGCCACCGGCAACGTCAACCTGTGGTCGGGCTTCCCCATGGGCGGCGGCCTGGGCGACCAGGTCAACCGCCCGCTGCTCGAAGGCCTGCGCGGCCGCTACCCGCAGACCATCATCTACGACGCCAAGCCCGGCGCCGGCGGGCGCATCGCGGCCGACTTCGTGCGCCGCTCCACGCCCGACGGCAACACCATCTTCGGCTGCCCGAGCACGGTGATGACGCTGCACCCGCACGTGTTCAAGAAGCTGCCCTACAACACGCTCAACGACTTCGTGCCCATCGTCGGCCTGTGCACCTACACCGCCGTGTTCACCGCCGGCCCCGGCCTGCCGGCCGAGATCCGCACCGTGGACGACTACCTGAAATGGGCCAAGGCGAACCCCAACCAGGCCAACTACGGCATTCCGGCGACCGGCTCGTCGCTGCACCTGGCCGGCGCCATGCTGAGCAAGCAGTCCGGCGTGGCCATGCAGGCCGTGCCCTACAAGGGCGGCGCGCCGCTGCTCAACGACCTGCGCGGCGGGCAGGTGCCGGTCAGCTTCAACGTGGTCAGCGAGGTGCTGCCGCACATCAAGGCCGGCGCGCTGCGCGCGCTCGCGGTCTCGGCGCCCACGCGCTGGAAGGCGCTGCCGGACACGCCCACGCTCACCGAGCTGGGCTACAAGGAAGTGGCCTTCGTCGACTGGCTGGCCTGGTACGGCCCCACCGGCATCCCCGACGCCAGGATCCAGGCGCTCAACGGCGCCGTCAACGACGTGCTCAGGACCCAGGCCATGCAGGACGTGCTGCGGCAGAACGGGCTGGAGCCGATGGTGGTCAGCCCGCAGCAACTGGCCACCACGGTGCGCGAGAACCACGCGTTCTGGCAGCGCGTGGTCGCGGCCACCGGCTTCACGCCGGAGGACTAAGGGACTCCCCCCTGCGCGGCTGCGCCGCTTCCCCCCTCTCTGGCGCGCCGCTGCGCGGCACTGAGAGGGGGACGACAGCTCGGGCCGGCGGAGCCGGACCCTCGCTGTCTCTGGATTTGGTTCGGCTCGCTTCGCCTCGCCTTGCTGGATGCTCACCGCCGTTCAGGCTGAGCTTGTCGAAGCCCTTGCGCGGATGCGTCGCCCGCTCTCCTCGACCAGCAGCTCGGCCACCTCCGCGAGCACCGGTTCCTCCAGCGTGGCCGAGCGGTACCAGAGGTAGATCGGGCGCGGGCGGCGTTCGGTCGGCCAGGGCAGTTCGGTGATGCCGAAGCGCGGCCCCAGCCGCTGCAGCGGGAAGCGCGGCAGCACCGAGAGGTGCTGGCCGCGCGCCAGCAGGTCGAGCAGCACGAAGGCTTCGCCCAGCACCGTGGCCTCCACGCGCGGCGCCTTCACGCCGGCCGCGGCCAGCATGGCGCGCACGTCCTGGTCGAACGGCGAGGCCGTGCCCAGGCTCAGCCAGGCGTGGCCGTCGGCGTCGCCCGCGCGCCATTGCCGGCGCCGCGCCAGCGGGTGCGGCCGGCCGCAGAACACGCCCAGGTCGTCGCGCACCAGCAGGCGCCGCTCGATGCCGGCCGGCGGGCGCTCCAGCCACGAGGGCGCGATCACGAAGTCGTGGCGGCCGTCGATCAGCTGCTCCAGCAGCACGTGCGGCCGGTCGCTCTGCACCCGCAGCGCCACCGCCGGCAGGCGCTGCCGCAGGGCCAGGGCCGCGTCACCCAGCATGGCCGCACCGACCAGCGGCCCGGCGCCGATCTGCACCTGGGCGCGGATGCCGGCGCGGTGCCGGGCCGTGACCTCGCCCGCGTCCTGCAGGCGCCGCGCGATGGCGCGGCCCTCGCGCGCCAGCAGCTCGCCCAGCGGCGTGCTGCGCACGCCGTAGCGGCTGCGCTCGAACAACTGGCCGCCGGCCTGCATCTCCAGCGTCTGCATGTTGTGCGTGAGCGTGGGCTGGGTCAGGTGCAGGTGGCGGCTGGCCTGCGTGATCGAGCCTTTCTCCAGGATCGTAGCCAGTTGCACCAGGTGTTTCGGGTCCATAGATTTTTTTCAATTTGGCGAACGATTTTCAATTTTACGGATGGATGGTGATCGCCTAACCTCGCCGCCCATGAAAAGACCAAACATCGTCTACATCGTGTCCGACGACCTGGGCTACGCCG
>CAZAPJ010000028.1:0-54482 GCA_964487025.1 uncultured Hydrogenophaga sp. | reverse complement strand
CAAGCCTCCAGCATCCCGTCTCTCCGGGAACAACCTATTGCAACTCAACAACTAGATCTCTTCCGCTTCCGGGTCGGTCGCCTCGAGCTCGTAGCTGGCCGCGAGCATGGCCAGCCGGCCGATCACGCCGTACATGTAGAAGCGGTTGGGCACGCTGGCGCCCGGCTTGACGCCGGGCTGCGGCAGTTGCGCGCTCTGCTCGAACGCCAGCGGCACGTAGCTCGAGCCGGGCGCGTTCAGGTTCTCGTCCACGCCGCGGTCGGCGTGCACGCGGTAGAAGCCGCCCACCACGTAGCGGTCCATCATGTAGACCACCGGCTCGGCCACCGCGCTGTTGATGCGCTCGTGGGTCAGCACGCCTTCCTGGATGATGACCTCGTGCACCGCCTGGCCGGCCTGCGTCACGGACATGCAGGCCTTGGTCCGGGTCGGCAGGTCATCGATGTCCTTGGCATCGCGCACGGTCAGGATGCCCATGCCGCCGGTGCCGTTATCGGCCTTGACCACCACGAACGGCTTTTCGTTGATGCCGTATTCCTTGTACTTGCGGCGGATCTTGCCGAGCAGCGCATCGACATTGCTGCGCAGGCATTCGAACCCGGCGTCCTCGTTGAAGTCGACCTGCCCGCACTGGTTGAACAGGGGCGTGATCAGCCACGGGTCCATGCCCAACAGCTTGCCAAAACGCTTGGCCACTTCCTCGTAGGCCTTGAAGTGGTGGCTCTTTCGCCGCGTGCCCCAGCCGGCGTGCAGCGGCGGCAGCAGGTACTGCTCGTGCAGGTCCTCCAGGATGCCGGGCACGCCCGCGCTCAGGTCGTTGTTGAGCAGGATGGTGCAGGGGTCGAAGTGCTTGAGGCCGAGCCGGCGCCGGCTGCGGATGATGGGCTCGAGCGTGACCTTCTCGCCGTTGGGCAGCTCGATGGTCGTCGGCGCCTTGATGTCGTTGGACAGCGAGCCCAGGCGCACGTTGAGCCCGGCCATGTAGAAGATGCGCTGCAACTGGGCCAGGTTGCTCAGGTAGAAGATGTCGCGGCTGTTCTCGGGCACCAGCAGCAGGTTCTTGGCCTCGGGACAGATCTTCTCGATCGCGGCCATGGCGGCCTGCACGGCCAGCGGCAGCATCTCGGGCGTGAGGTGGTTCCAGCCGCCCGGGTAGAGGTTGGTGTCCACCGGCGCGAGCTTGAAGCCGGCGTTGCGCACGTCGACCGAGGTGTAGAACGGCGGCGTGTGCTCCATCCACTCCAGGCGGAACCAGCGCTCGATCACGGGCGTGGACTCGAGGATGCGCTGCTCGAGCTCGTTGATCGGGCCGGTCAGGGCGGTGACGAGGTGCGGGACCATGGGGAAGGACAGGTACTGGGGAAACCTCCAGTGTAATGGGGGTATCCGGCGGGGGTTTCAAGGCCCTTCCGCCGGCAGCGGACGGGGCGACGGCCCGCGCAGCAGCGCCAGCATGCTCGCGGTGGCGGGCGAAGGCACCCGAGAGCGCAGTTGCAGCAGCGACAGCGGGCGCGACAGCGCGTGCCGCGGGCGCGGCCGCACCTCCTGCAGCGTCCCCAGGGCCAGCATCTCGGCCACCACCACGCGCGGCAGCATGGACAGGCCGATGCCGCTGGCGATGGTGCGCGCGATCGCCTCGTTGCTCGCCATCTCCATCCACGGCCGCACCTCGAAGCCGAGCGCGGCGCACAGCCGTTCGGTGGACTGGCGCGTGCCCGAACCGGGCTCGCGCAGGATCCAGCGCTGCTCCGACAGGCGCTTGGCGTCGACCCGCGCGCGGCCCAGCGAACGGGCGATCGCGGGCGGCGCCACGATGACCTGCTCGTCCTCGCGCCAAGGCGCGACCTCGATCGCCTCGTCGTCGACCTCGCCTTCGACCAGCGCGATGTCCACCTGGTAGTCGAGCAGCTGCCGGGCAACCCATTGCGTGTTGCCCACCTGCACGCGCGGCACGATGCCGGGGTGCTCCAGGCAGAAGCGCGCCACGAAGGGCGGCAGCCAGTAGCTCGCCACGGTGGTGCTGGCGCCCAGCGTCAGGCTGCCGCGCTGCAGGCCCACGCGGGTGCGCACCTCGTCCATGAGCACGCGCTCGATCGCGAAGATGCTGCGCGCATGGCCCAGCAGGGTCTGGCCGGCTTCGGTCAGGCGCACACCCTGGCGGCCGGCCTGCCGGTGGCCGCCGGTGCCGCGCTCGATCAGGCACAGGTCGAGCCGGTGCTCCAGCTCGCGCACGCCCTTGGACACCGCCGGCTGGCTGATCCAAAGCTGCCGGGCCGCGAGGGAAAAGCTGCCGGTCTCGGCCACGTGCATGAACAGGCGGAGCAGGTGCAGGTTCAGGGCCATGGTTCATCTCCATAACTTCAACTCATGCTTGCTTGAGTATTATGTATTTGACCCATGCTATCCCCCCGCCTACGCTGGCGGCCATGCAGGTATCCAACCCCATGTCATGGCCTTCGATCGGCGGGCGCTGGCGCGAGCGGGCGCCCGGCCTGCTGCTGGTGGCGCTGCTCGCCGCCGCGGCCGCCGGGCTGGCCGCCTGGCCCGCGCTGGCGCGCTGGGGCCTGAGCACGCTCACGCTGGCGATCGCGCTGGGCATGCTGGTCGGCAACACCGCGCTGGCGCCGGTTCGCTGGCAGGCTCCGACCGCCGCGGGCATCGACTTCGCGCGCGGCACGCTGCTGCGGCTGGGTATCGTGCTGTTCGGGTTCCGCATTTCCCTGGCCGACGTGGCCGCCGTGGGCCTGCCGGGCGTCGCCATGGCCGTGGTGGTGGTGGCCGCCACCTTCGGGCTCGCGCTCTGGCTGGGCACGCGCTGGCTCGGGCTCGACCGCGACACGGCGATCCTGATCGGCGCGGGCAGCGCGATCTGCGGCGCGGCGGCGGTCATGGGGGCCCAGTCGGTGGTGCGCGCGCCCGAACGCAGCGCCTCGGTGGCGGTGGCCACGGTGGTGGTGTTCGGCACGCTCTCGATGCTGCTCTACCCGCTCCTGTACCCGCTGCTCGGCCTGACGCCGCAGCAGTTCGGCCTGTACGCCGGCGCCACGGTGCACGAGGTCGCGCAGGTGGTGGCGGTGGGCGCGGCGCTGGGCCAGGACGCCGCGGCCAACACCGCGGTGATCGAGAAGATGCTGCGCGTGGTGCTGCTGGCGCCGTTCCTGCTGCTGCTGGCCGTCTGGCTCGGCCGCGCGGGCCGGCATGCGGCCCAGGGGGGACCGCGGCCCCGCACCGAAGTGCCCTGGTTCGCGATCGTCTTTCTGGCCGCGGTGGCGGTCCATTCCACCGGCTGGCTGCCCGCCGCCCTGGTGCAGGCCCTGGTGCAGGCCGCCACGCTGCTGCTGGCCATGGGCATGGTCGCGATCGGCCTGCGCACCCAGGCGAGCAGCCTGCGCGCCGCGGGCCTGCAGCCGCTCAAGCTGGCCGCGCTGCTGTTCGTGTTCCTGGCCGGCGGCGGCTACGGGCTGACCTTGGCGTTGGCCTAGAGTCCTGAATTGGAAGTACGCAGGTAACACTGCGATGGCGCCGGCGGAGCTCGCCAATCACCCGCCCTGTAGCGATGTCCAGTGCGGCAAACAACTGGCCGTCAATGGGGTTGGTACAACTTGCGCTGCTGAGCAAGCGTGCTCACAAGCCATGTGACTATCTGCAGACCGGGCACCGGCACTCCGGCAGCACGAGCCAGTTCCAGCGGCCCCATGAGAATGGCGTCGATTTCCATGGGCCGATGCAACTCGTAGTCTTGCAGCAGCGAGGACTTGTGATGCGGCGGGTTGCGCATGGTCTCCGGCCGCATCGCAATCTCCACGCCGCAGGCTCGAGCAATGGTGATGGCCTCCTGCATGTTATGTGCAGCCACCCTGCCCGCATCAGCATATTCCCTCCTCACGGTGGCTGGGGCACCAGTCAGTACGCATAAAGGGGAAGCCGACATGTTCAATACCAGCTTGCTCCAGATCGCCGTGCGGATGCTGGCGGGCACCGGAGACTGCAGGCCTGCCGCCTCCAGCACGGCGCGCAGTTCGGTAATGCGCGCTGAGGGGCGGTCGTCCACCTCGCCGACGATCAACCGGTTCGAGCCCGGTGACTCATTCTCGATCACCCCCGGCGACACCACCCTATTGGAAGAATGGATAACGCCCCCGATGACGCGCTCCATCCCGACCGATGTGCGCAATGCGCCGCCTGGGTCCAGGAAATCCAGATCGGGCTTGCCGCCGCCCGTACCCGATCCGTTGGCGTACCACCAAGGAATACCGTTCTGAGCGAACACGATCGGCGTGTACCGGTCCAGCAACGGCTGAGCGTCGGTCGCCAGTGCCCGCAGGCCCGTCGCCTTCAGGGTCGAGATCACCAGATCCTGCGGGCCCAACTCCGCAGGGCTATCGCTGGCGCGCACCTGCACCTTGATTGCCTGCGCTCCTTCGCGCATCTGCAGGCCATTGAGGGAGATCGCCCGGAGGTTTTCACCTCGGGCGATCACGCTGACGTCGTGTCCAGCCGCAGCCAAGCGCGCCGCGAAATAGCCGCCCACGGCACCTGCGCCATAAACACAGATCCTCATCTGGATCCCCTTCGTAGCAGCGCGCTCAGCACCATTTGCAGAAATGACCCCTCAAAAGCGTCACGGCGCTTTCTGCACAGGCGTCGACTGCCACGCGATCATTTTCCATTGGCCGCTCTCTTCATGAACCCAAGCGGACAGGAAGGACGTGTTCACAGTCCGGATGGCCCCATTGACCTGCACCAGATGGGCACACTGCTGGCCCTCCAGCAACGCGACGTTTCCGAAGAGACGAACACGGCGTTCGGTCGCTTCGAGAGACTGGTAACGGCGTTGGCCGGCAAGCAGCTTTTGGATGAGGGTCGGCTTGTCTTCAGCAGTGCCGTTGGCGTGCACGAACCTGAGATCGCGCGCGAGCAGCAGGTCGAGCATTGGCGCATCGCTGGCGACGAACGCCGCAACGCGCTGCACATCGGCCGCAACCACCTGAGCCTCGGCGGAGGCCTCTGTCGCGTTCCGGGGCGTTTCCATCAGGTGGTTTTCCCGACTTGGTACAGCGACGCAATTCCCCGTTCGCCAGCGTGGAGGTTCTCCAGGAGAATGTCGACCAGCGCCTTGGTGGCTCTGGGCGATCGCCCTGCCATGTGCGGCGTCAAGATCGCCTTCCGGCTGGTGAGCAGCCGCGGCGGTATCGCCGGCTCGCCATCCACCACGTCCAGGCCACACCCTGCGATGGCATCTTTGTCGAGCGCATCCAACAGCGCATTCGTGTCCACCACGGAGCCGCGGGACACATTGACCAGAAAGCCTTTTGGGCCGAGCGCCTTCAGCACTTCGGTATTGACGAGATGGCGGGTTGCCGGCCCGCCAGCGCAGGCCAGGACCAGGAAATCGCTGCGCATGGCCAGTTCAACCGGGGTGGCGACGTGCTCCCAAGGGGCATCCGGATGGGGGCGCGGCGTGTGGTAGAGCACCCGCGCATCGAATGCCGCGGCCCGCCGGGCGATGCCGCGCCCCACCGAGCCCAGCCCCACGATGCCGACCACGGAGCCGTGCACCGTCGCCTGAGGACCTCGGACCTCGTTCCAGCGTCCGGCCCGAACGCCCGCATCGATCGGCATCAGTTGCCGTGCGAGCGACAGCATCATGGCCAAGGCATGGTCCGCCACGGTCGCCGAGTTGGCGCCAGGTGCGTTCGTCACGGGGATGCCTCGTTGCGAGGCCGCGCCGACATCGATGTTTTCGTAGCCGGCTCCGAAGCTCGAGACCAGCCGCAGGTGGGTGCAACGGTCCATCGCGCGAGCCGAAAAGCCGATGTCGCCGTTGGTGATCACCATGAGCGGCCCTGAGAGCGTGGGACCCTTTTCGATGTCGGCCAGGGACGTCTCGGAAAGCTCGTACTCCGCGGCCACAGCCTTTTGGGCTGGCGGGGACAGTTTGAAAAGCGTCAGGACGCGGGGCTTGGTCTGGGTTTCGTCGTACATGTGCAGGGTCACTGAACGGTGTTTTCGAGAACGCCGATGCCCTCGATCTCGATCCTGATGACGTCATCGGTCCGAAGGGCTCGCGGCGGGGTCATGGCATAACCGACTCCTTCGGGTGTTCCCGTCAGGACGACGTCGCCCACTTCCAGCGGCATTCCTGCAGAGAGCTGTGAGACGATCGTCGGGACGTCAAAGATCATTCGGCTCGTGCGACTGTCCTGTCGCAGCTCGCCATTGACCCACAAGCGGATCGCAAGGTCCGACGCATCCAGCTCGTCGGCGGGGACGATGCAGGGCCCTAGGGGGCAGGATCGATCCAACGATTTGCCCTTGAAGAACTGCACGTGGCGCCGCTGCACGTCCCGCGCTGTGACGTCGTTTCCGATGGTCCAGCCGTACACATGTGAAATCGCATCGCCCGGTGCGATGTCCATCCCGGCGTGTCCGATAACCAGTGCCAGCTCCGCCTCGTAGTCCAGTGCCTGCGTCAGCCGGGCATGGGCCGGGATGGCTTCGTTCGGCCCGATCACGGCGGAAGGCACCTTCGTGAAGAACTGGGGCCAAGCTGGCGCACCCTCCGTCTTGCGGCCCTGGGCTCTATCACCTTCGGCCACATGGTCCATGTAGTTGCGGCCGACGCAAAACACGTTGCGCGCCGGCCGCTCGATGGGTGCGAGCAGGCGTGCTTGATGCATGCCGACCATCGCGTCCCGTCCTGCGCGCGGCGCCAGCTGTCGTGCGGCGTTCAGCGTCGGCAGGCCGCCTTCGATGAAGGCTCGCATCGTTTGCGTCCGGCCGGACAGGTTGGGGTCCGACGGCAGCGCGGAAAGATCGAGGATGTCGCCATCGGCTTGCCAGAGGCCGACGCGCGCACCGCGTCCGTCGTCAAATTTGATGATTCGTGTCGTCATAGGAATAGACGAAGAAAGATGGTGTCGTGAGCAGCGGCCGCCATCACAGGGGTTCAGCCATGCGTTGGTAAAAGGCGTCGACGCCGGCCTGGCCGCTTTCGCGCATGCGGCGGTCGCGCGCGGCGCAGACCGCTGCGTCTTCGATACCACCGGATTCCCCGACCTTTCTCGATGCTTCCTGAACGAAGCTGCACCGTCCGACGCGGCGTTCGGCAAAGCGCGTCAGAAGGGCGCCGATCTGGTGCCCATCGCTTTCAGCGAGCATCCGGCCGAGCACGAGTCCATCCTCCAGCGCCATGGCACCGCCTTGCCCCATGAATGGCGAAGAGGCATGTGCCGCATCTCCAATGAGCACAACCCGCCCCTTGCTCCACGGCCACAGCGAACGGATTTCTTCGACAGCGGTGTAGAGCACCTGCTCCGGAGCAATGATCTCCTCCAGCAGAGCCGTGGCCGGCCCGGTGAATTCTGCGAATTTCTCGCGCATCGTTTCGTGCCAGTGTTCGCGGGGATACCAAGGGCTGCCCGGCTCGTTGCTGGTCGCGAAGATGTAAAGATGATCACTGCTGATCGGCATGATTCCGAGTCGCTTTCCAACGCCCATCATCATGATCTTGGCTTCGATGGAAGGGGGCTTGCGATGGATACTCCGCCATGCGCCAAAGCCGGTGTGGATCGGTTCGTGGTCTCCCCAAAGCAACTGCCGGACGCCCGAGCGGATGCCGTCCGCGCCCACGAGCACATCGCATTCGGTGTCCGTTCCATCGCTTAGCTGCACGACCAGCGGGCGGTCCTCCCGGTCCTGCTGCACACCGGTCACAGTGGTACCCAGCGTGGTCGGGACACCCGCTCGCTGCAGCGCGGCAACCATGATCCGATGCCACTCTGACCGGCGTATACCAACGATGGCAGGGATGTCGGTGCCAGCGATCCGGGGATAGATGTACTCGGTGATGAGGCCTCCATCGGGGCGGAGGTAGGGGTTACGGCCATCGGGACTGACCCAGCCGGTAGCGCAGACCTCATCCAGAACGCCCAGCTGTCCCAGCACGGAAAGGCCGTTGCTGTAGATGAAAATACCCGAACTGACCGGCTGCCATTGCGGCTGCTTCTCGACAATCCTGGCAGGAATGCCATGTTGAGCGAGCGCGAGCGCGCTCCCGCCCAGCCCACCTCCAGCGATCAGAACGCCGCGCTTGAATGCATCGGTTCGCATGCGTTCAGATCTCCGTGCTGGACCAGCCCGCATCGGGTTTTCCCTGCATGGCCACGCGCATCAGTGCGGTCGGTGGGCCGGATGTCAGCCATTGGTCCGACTGGTCAGGCTTGTCCCGTGGCCAAACCTTGGGCTGGTGTGTGGACGGATCGATGGTGTCGACTTCCGAAGTGAATTCGATGACGAAGCCCGACGGCGAAACGAAGTATGCAAACGTGTTGTTGCCAGGGCCGTGTCGCCCCGGCCCCCAGGCGATGGGATGCCCGGCCGTCTTCATCCGCCCGATGCCGCGCATGTAGCTGTCGATCGAGGGCATGAGAAACGCCACGTGGTTCAGCGAGGCAAACTGGCTGCGGTTGAAAGCGATGGAGTGGTGTTCGGTCTGGCAGCGCAGGAAGGACATGACGTCACCGGAATAGTCGCTGACCTGCAGGCCCAGCGTCTTCTCGTAGAACGCCTCGATGGTGCCCATCTGTACCGTGTTCAGGACGACGTGCGTGACCTTGCGGGGGCGCCCAGTAACGTCCTGGCCTTGCGCATGAGGCTCCACGCCACTGGATACGCGCAGGCGCCGCCCTTCAGGATCTATGAGTTCAAAACCTTTGCCGCCACCGGGCGTGTCCAGTTCAGTAATTTCCGGGGAGATGCGCGAACCCGAAGCGCACAGCGACCCATGGAGCTCTTCCAGTTCATCGAGGGACGGTACGCCGAAGTGGATGTACTCGATGCCATAGTCGGCCGCTTCACGCAGCGCGAATATCCAGTGCTCGGGCCCCGTGCCACGAAAGAACAGGGCCTCTCCGGTTTCCGATACCGTCTGCAATCCCCATGCGGTTTCATAAAAGGCGCGGGTGGCCTTGACCCCAGGGGCGTGGAGCGCCACGCCGCGCAGAAAAACGGGAACTCTGCTGTTCATGAACGAAACTCTTCCTTTCCGGATTTTTCTATGAAGGGCGCGAGATAGCTGACCAGCGTGTCCGGGTCCTCCACGTAAGCCGCATGGCCCACGCCGTGCAGGACGTGAACAGGCGCGCGCGGGATCTGCCTGGACACGCTCATGTTCTGCTCTACCGAAGTGATCTGGTCCGCATCGCCCAGGATGATCTGCACAGGCATATGCCCGG
Organism: uncultured Hydrogenophaga sp.; assembly: GCA_964487025.1. Classification (GTDB taxonomy): domain Bacteria; phylum Pseudomonadota; class Gammaproteobacteria; order Burkholderiales; family Burkholderiaceae_C; genus Hydrogenophaga. The sequence continues at coordinate 45,246 of CAZAPJ010000028.1, read as the reverse complement.
GAAGGGAACGCACGTCGGCATAGATGTCTCCCTGCGAGAGCATCCTGGCGGCTTGGGTATAGCCGCGGACCTTTACTTGCGCCATGGCGTGGATGACCTTGGCGCGGACCTCCTGCGGTGCCTGCGGTGCCACCAGGCGCGGGCCACGCAGATCGGCCAACTGATGAGCGCCCAACTTCTCCAGATTGCCCACACGGTCCACCAAGCGCCGCCGGCGCTCGTCGTCCGTCAGGTGGCGGTGACCCGTGGCGATACTGACCAGGGACAGGCTGAGCGTACGCTGCGGATATGCGGCGGCAAACCTCGCTGCCATCAGAGCGCCGAGTGAATGTCCCACGAGGTGGGCCTGTGCAATGCCCAGCGTATCAAGCAGCGCGGCCAAAGCCTCGGCGTAGCCCTGTGCCGTTGGCCAGTCTGCCGCGAGCGGGGCCGAGTCGCCGTAGCCCGGGGCATCCCAGGCGATGAGGCGATGGCGCGCAACAAGTGCCGGGGCCGTCAGCACGCAGCCCCACGACGTGGCCGCGGATCCGATACCGTGCAGCAGCACCACCGCATCGCCTTCGCCCGTCTCGAGAAACGAGATCGGGCTGCCGCCATGGCGCACCGCGCGGCGCCGCACTTCCGCGGGCATGTCTTTGCAGTCCATGGGGTCAGTCCGCAGCGGTGAAACGCACGTCTTCGGGGTCGGCCTTTCCGGTCAACATCATGAACTGCGCATCCTCGAGGCCATCATTGCGGAAGTAGTGAGGCTGACCCGCAGGGTTGAAGATCAGGTCATGGCGGCCCAGTCCACGCTCGACGACTTGGCCGTCCACGTGCCAACCGGCCTTGATGGTCCCCTCCAGTACGAGGAACACATCCTCCACGTCTCGCTCGTAGAGCTTGACGCCCTGGCCTGGCTTCAGGTGGATAAGGTCCATGCGATAGGTGCCTGCCGGTGCACCACCGTCACCCACATAGACCTTCTTCGAAAATCCATTGCCGCGCACGACCGGCTGCTCGCTGTAGCGAACGATGTGGCGCGCGAACTCTCTATGGCGCGGGTCGTTGCTGGCGGCATCCAACCGATAGGTCTTTCCTTCGGCCGCTCCGAAGCGCGCGGCCCGCGCAGGATCCCCATCCCTGGGGTGCAAGGCGAACTGCGGCGGCAAGGGCCTGCCGGCACCCACGGTGATCGATGCGAGCACGGGCTCGGTGCCCTCATTGCGAAAGCCATGGGGACGATTTCTGGCGTTCAGACACAGGTCCTTAGGGCCAACCTTGGCGCAGATCGCTTCGTCACCCCAAACCCAGAAGACCGACAGCACGCCACCCAGGACCAGGAACGATTCCTCCACTTCGTGCGCATGGCTGGACGCGTATTTTCCCGGGTTCTTGTAGATCATGCTCAAAGTGAAATGCTCCGGCTTGAGCGTATGGGGATCGTCCGTGCGAGGCGAGCCACCTGAACCGATGTAGCGCATCTGCGCCCGCTCCAGCTCGGGAAATCCGTCGTTGAAGCTGAATGCACCCCAATCGAAATACTTGTCCGCGTGCCGCCCGATATATGAGGACATTTTGTGCTGTGCATCAAGCGTGGTAGTCATCTTTGTTCCTTTGTCTATATGAAACTGGCAGCGGGTGACCGGCTTTCTTCCAGGGAGTCTTGTGATACCGAATGGCGTTTATTTTTGCCCTGTCATGGTGCGAGTTCAATTCACATCCACTTGAAAGCTGGTTAAGAACACCGCATCGCAACGTGCACACGAGGTACCGGTCGCCGCATAGGCGAGGGTCGCTCGTGCCGGCTGTCTTCTTCTGCCAGGGATCGATCCCGCCTGCAATGCCACGCCGGGACTGGGTCGATGATCGAATTAACTTCCAGTTAAGTTGAATTTGCTGGGCGATGAGGGCGTCTAGATTGAAGAATTTCGCTGCCACCGCGTCGCAAGCCATTGACCGGTGCGATCCCATCAACTCAATGGAAAGCCCACGATGAAGTCAACATCCGTTTCATTGCGCCGGAAGTTCATGGCCATCCCCCTTCTTCTCGCAGCATTGCCACTCGCTGCGGTGGCCCAGGAGTACCCGGAGAGGGCCATCACGATCGTTACCAGCATGCCGCCAGGCGGATCGGTGGATGGAAGCCTGCGCGCGATTGCCGCCATTCTCTCGAACAACCTTGGGCAACCGGTGGTCATAGAGAACAAGCCCGGTGCCGGAGGCCAGATTGCCGCGACAGCGGTCAAGAGTGCGCGGCCGGACGGCTATACCCTGCTGCTCGCCGACCACGCCATTCTTGCGGTGAATCCTCATTTGTTTGCCAAGTTGGCCTACAGCCCCAGCGAGGACTTCGTGCCTGTGACCAACCTCGTGAGCTGGCCGCATATCCTGGTCATTCCCGCCTCGAGCCCATACAAGAACGTTCATGAACTGATGAATGCCGCCCAAGCCGGCAAAGCCATCAACTACGCCTCGCAGGGCATGGGCAGCGGTGGGCATTTGCTGGGTGAGATGTTCAGGTCGAAAGCCAGGTTTCCAGCAACGCATGTGGCCTACAAGGGCGCACATCCCGCGGCCATGGACCTGATTGGCGGCCGGGTCGACTATTTCTTCGATGGCGTGACCATCCTGCCCTACGTTGCCGATGGGAAGGCCCGCGCGCTGGGCGTTGCCGGTGAAAGCCGCATGCCCCTGCTGCCGAACGTCCCTACGATGGCGGAGCTGGGCTACCCCGAAGTCAACATGCGCGCCTGGTTCGGGATTGTGGCACCCAAGGGGACTCCTGATGGCATCGTCAATCGACTGAACAGTGAACTGGTCAAGGCCGCGAACTCACCGGCCTTGCTGGCCAGGTTCAACGAGCAGGGAATCTCTGTCGTCACGGGAAGTCCGGAAGAGTTCGCAAGATTCAGCGCCAGCGAACGTGTGCGGCTCGGAGAGTATGCGAGGGTGTCGGGCGCATCGTCGAATTGACTCTCCGCGCCCCGACGGAGATCTTGAAGATGTCCGAGGCGCGGGCCCGCATCGGCGGCCAGGACCGACGCGGCCCTTGCCCCTCCCTGGCGCGCCTTGCGGCGCCTGGAGGGGGCGACCACTCGGACCGACGGAGCCGGGCTCCGGCCATCCCTGGCCGAGTGTTTCAAGAGGCATGCCCCTGCACCACCATGCGGTACAAAGGAGCGATCCCTTCACTTGAGGCTTTTGATGAAGATCGACCTTTCCAACATGGGGGCGCGCCACCTCGAAGTCTTCCTGGCCATGATGACCAGCCAGCGGCAGGCGGACGCGGCCCTGAAGCTGAATATTTCCGAGCCCGCGGTGAGCAAGTCCATTCGCTTTCTCGAGCGTGAGGCCGGCGTACAGTTCTTCGTCCGTGTGGGGGGGCGCCTGCGGCCCACCGAACATGCGGAGCGCATCCTGCCCTACGTGCAGCGGGCTGTGCGAAGCCTGAATACGGCACGCTCGGTGATATATGGCCTCAATGATTCCGAAGAGATGCTCTGCGAGATCGCGGCAGGTGGGGCAGCGCTGACCCATCTGGTGCCCGAGGCGGTCAGGCGCCTCATGAGCCATGTATCGCGTGCACGCTGCCTGGTTCGGGCAGAGCACACGTCGGACATTGTGCGACTGGTTGCGGACCGGCAGGTGGACCTCGGTGTGGCGACGTCGCCGGCAGACAGCTTCGATTTCCGGGCCATCCATCTGTGCGAAACAGAAGTGCTCTCGGCCGACGAAATGGTGGCCGTGCTGCCGCGGGACCATCCCTTGGCCGAGCGAAGCGTGGTTCGCCCTCCCGATCTCGTGAACGAGTCGTTGGTCCTGCTGCCGGAGTTCTCCCCCACCATGCAGTTGCTGGAGGCCACCTTCCACCAGTTCGGCACGCCCATGCGGAGCCGGGTCACTGCCAGCAACAGCGCGACGGTCTGCCAGTTGGTCAGGAAGGGGTTGGGCATCGGGCTGCTCAACCCATGGACGCTTGCAGGGGAGACGTTTGTAGACCTGACATCGCGGCCATTCCGGCCCCGGGTCCTCTTACACACCTGCGTCTACCTGCCTAAGTATGCTCGTCCCAGCACCGGCACCAGTCAGCTGGTCACGCACCTGCGCCAGATCGTCGCGAAGCCGGACGCATGAGTCCCCGGCAGGTGGAAGGTTTGGCAAGCGCTATTGCGCGACGAGGAGTTGCTCGAGCAGTTTGGCCACGTGCACGGCTTCGCGGCCGGAGCCGTCCGCGATCTGGTGGCGGCAACTGGTGCCGTCGGCCACGACGATCGCTTCGGGGGTTTTTCTCAGCGCAGGCAGCAGCGAAGCTTCCGCCATCCGCATCGACACATCGTAGTGGTTCGCCTCGTAGCCGAAGCTGCCCGCCATGCCACAGCACGAGCTTTCGATCGGCTCGGCCCGCGTATCGGGAATCAGTTTCAGCACCGCCATGACAGGACTGAATGCATCAAACGATTTCTGATGGCAATGGCCGTGGACCATGATGGGCGCTGGGGCGGGCTTGAGCTGGATCTCAAACCGATTGGCACGAACTTCATCGACCACGAACTCCTCGAAGAGCTTGGCCTGTCCCGCGACGATCCGGGCCTTTTCGCCAAGCCCCATAGCCAGCGCTTCGTCGCGAAGCGTTAGCAGACAGGAAGGCTCCAGGCCGACGACGGCAACGCCCGCCTCGGCCAGCGGGAACAGCACTTCCACCAGCGCCCGCAGCTTTTCCTTGGCTTCCTGCACCATGCCTGAAGCGAGATATGTTCGCCCGCAGCAGTGGTGTCCGTTGTCTTTGGTCACCGTGTGGACCGCGTAGCCAGCGGCCCGCAGGACGTTGGTGGCCGCGTGGGCGTTCTCGGCTTCAAAGGTGCCATTGAACGTGTCGACGAACAGCACGACGACGCGCCCGCCGTCCCGCGCCAGGCGCAGGGCATGTTCCTGGGTGACGAAGGCGTTCAATCGGCCCCGTGTGTTCCAGAAAGTGTCTCGTCGCCACGTTGGCAGGGAGCGGCGGGCGGAAAAACCCAGCAGCTTTTCGCCAAGCCAGGCCACGGCTGGCAGCGCATTGCGCAGGTTCAACAGCCAGGCGAAGCGACTCGCCGCGGCGGCGTAGTCGGGCAGGTGTGCCACCAGCCGGTCCTTGACCGTGAAGCCGTGCGCGGCTTTGTAGTGCGCCAGGAATTCCACCTTCATTCGGGCCATGTCGACACCGGTCGGGCATTCGCGCCGGCATCCCTTGCAGCCCACGCACAAGTCCATGGTCTCGTACATGGCGTCGCTGGTGAAGGCATTCGGTCCCAGCTGTCCGGAGAGGGCCAGGCGCAGCGTGTTGGCCCGCCCGCGCGTGAGGTGCTGCTCGTCGCGCGTCACGCGATAGCTCGGGCACATCGTGCCGGCGTCGAATTTTCGGCAGTGGCCGTTGTTGTTGCACATCTCCACGGCCTTTGCGAAGCCGCCGGTGACATCCCCGCCGGTGCCAGGCGCCGTGGTTTCCTCGGTCACGGGGTCGGCATGCACGTTCCAGCCCGACCAGTCCAGTACCGGAGCAATGGGGATGCGCCTGTAGGGGTGCGCCGCTGTGGCCGGCGCAAAGCGGAACAGCTCCGCGTCGTCCATTCTCGGCGGGTCGATGATCTTGCCAGGATTGAAGAGATTGTGCGGATCCAAATGGTGCTTGATCTCGCGGAATGCGTCGTTGAGCGCTGCCCCGAATTGCCATTGGATCCATTCGCCGCGACACAGGCCGTCGCCGTGTTCGCCGCTGAAGGCACCCTTGTACTTGCGCACCAAGGCGGAGGCTTCCTCCGCAATCGCGCGCATCTTGGCACCGCCGTCGGTGCGCATGTCCAGGATCGGCCGGACATGCAGAGTCCCCACCGACGCGTGTGCATACCATGTGCCCCGGGAGCCGTGCCGGGCAAAGATTTCCGTCAGCGCATTCGTGTACTCGGCCAGGTGCTCCAGCGGCACTGCGCAGTCCTCGATGAAGCTGACCGGCTTGCCGTCGCCTTTGAGGCTCATCATGATGTTGAGCCCGGCCTTTCGCACTTCCCAGAGGTTCTTCTGGGCCGTGTCATCGGGCATTTGCACGACGCTGCCGGGCAGGCCGAGATCGCCCATGAGCTCGGCCAGCTGCGGCAGCTTGGGCAGCAGGTCTGCCTTGTTCTCGCCGGCGAACTCGACCAGGAGGATGGCTGCGGGGCGGCCGATCAGGGCAGAGGAGACCGTTGACCGGAATGCAGGATTGCCAAGGCTCAGCTCGATCATCGTGCGATCGACCAGTTCCACGGCCGTGGGTCCCAGCTTCACGATGTGCTGGGCCGAGTCCATGGCGCTGTGGAAGTCGGGGAAATTGACGATGCCCAGCACCTTGGCGCGGGGCAGGGGGCTGAGCTTGAGCGTCAGGGAGCGCGTGTAGGCCAGCGAGCCTTCGGAACCGATCAGCAGGTGCGCAAGGTTCACGCTGCCGTCGGAGGTGTAGGGGCGCTCGCTCTGGTTGTGGAAGATATCGAGGTTGTAGCCCGCCACCCGCCGCAGAACCTTGGGCCACTGTGCCTCGATGTCCTTGTGGTGGCGCAGGGCGAGCGCGCGCACGAACTCGCCGATCCGCGCGGCACGCCCCGACGCATGGGCGAGAGGACCGAACCGCACCCGCTCGCCGTCGGCCAGCCATGCTTCCAGTCCCAGCACGTTGTGGACCATGTTGCCGTAGGTGATCGATCGCGAGCCGCAGGAATTGTTGCCAGCCATCCCGCCCAGGGTAGCCTGGGCGCTGGTCGAGACATCTACGGGATACCAGAGGCCGTGCGGCTTGAGTTGCGCGTTCAAGTGATCCAGCACCAGCCCGGGTTCGACGACGGCCGTTGCGTTGGCCGCATCGATTTCCAGTATCTTGCGAAAGTGCTTGGTGTTGTCGATCACCAGCGCGGCGCCCGTGGTCTGGCCGCACTGGCTGGTGCCGCCTCCGCGCGGCAGGACCGGCACCTGCAGCTCGCGCGCGATCTGGAGCGCGACGGCGATGTCCTCTTCGTCCACCGGCACGAAGACTCCCACCGGAAAGATCTGATAGATCGATGCGTCGGTTGCATAGCGCCCGCGAGAAGCCTCGTCGAACTTGACTTCTCCCCGGGTCTCCGACTTCAGCCGGCGCGCCAGCCGCTCGCAGACTTCATCGGGTGGCAGGACGGTACCGGGTGCAGGGGCGAGGTTTCTCGCATGTTCGATCCGCATGGCAGCATCATCCCTTTCTGGACTGAGGGTAGGCTTGGCCTGCGCGCAACAGTTCTATGACGGTGTCGCGCTTGTTGAAGAGGTGATTGGTCAACACCGACCGCAGCGCTGCGGCGTCGCGCGCGCCGAGCGCATCGATCATGAGTTCGTGCTCCTTGACCGCGCGCTTCCACTTCGCGGTGTCCTGGTTGGTTCGGAACCGCAGCGACTGCACGCGGGCGTTGATGCTGCTGTAGGTGTGCGTAAGCACGGGGTTCTTCGCCGCGTCGTTGATTGAAGCGTGGATCCTGGCATTGAGCCGGTAGTAGCCAGAGAGATCTGCCCTGGCGTAGCTGGCCATCATTTCGTAGTGCAACGCACGGATTTCCATGAGCTCGCTGTCGGTGATGCGCTGGACAGCCAGTTCGCCCGATAGCCCCTCCAGATCCGCGAGCACCTCGAAGGTGTCGATCACGTCGGCCTCGGAAAGCTTGACCGCCACTGCGCCCCGGTTGGGCAGTAGGTCCACCAGTCCCTCGGCGGCCAGCATCTTGATCGCCTCGCGCAGGGGCGTACGCGAGACGCGCAGTTGTTCGCATAGCGCGCGCTCATTGAGCTTTGCGCCGGGCGGTATGGTGCCTTCGACCAGCATGGTGCGCAGGCGCGAGGCGACCTGCTCATGCAGTGCCAAGCGGGCAATTTCAATGATTTCTGCCATGGTTCTCTACAAGCATGAATTTTGTATTCAAAAATTCTGTCAATTTTGCGGTATTATCGCTCAGATTTCTATATAAATGTATTCTGAATACAAAATTACCTGACTCATTCACGAAAGCGAGGCCATGCTGACCCTTGACCAACACCCTTCCGGCCGCCATTTTTTGCAAATTCCTGGGCCGAGCCCGGTGCCCGACCGGCTGCTTCGGGCCATGAGCCTTCCGACCATCGACCACCGTGGACCGGAATTCGGCGCTCTGGGTCGCAAGGTCCTTTCAGGCATCCAGCAGGTGTTTCAGACACGGCATCCGGTGGTCATCTACCCCGCCTCGGGAACGGGTGCCTGGGAGGCCGCGCTATCGAACACCCTCAGCCCCGGCGACCATGTGCTGATGTACGAGACGGGCCATTTCGCGTCTCTTTGGACCAAGATGGCCACCCGGCTTGGCCTGATGGCGGAGGTCGTTGCTTACCGTGGTAAGGACGCGCATTTGCCGCACGCGCCCGGTTGGCGCCATGGCGTGCAAGCCGATCTGATCGAGGCGCGTCTGCGCGAGGATGGTGGTCGGCAGATCAAGGCAGTCTGCGTGGTCCACAACGAGACGTCGACTGGCGTGACCTCGGACATCGCCGCGGTGCGTCGGGCCATTGATGCCGCCGGCCATCCGGCGCTGTTGCTGGTCGACACGATCTCAGGCCTGGCAAGTGCCGATTACCGACACGACGAATGGGGCGTCGACGTGACGGTGAGCGGGTCTCAGAAGGGTCTGATGCTGCCGCCCGGGATCAGTTTCAACGCCATTTCCCCGAAGGCGCTCGAGGCTTCGAGAAGTGCGAAGCTTCCCCGCTCGTTCTGGGCCTGGGAAGAAATTCTCGACATGAACAAGGACGGCTACTGGCCCTACACACCGAACACGAACCTGCTGTACGCGCTAGCCGAGTCGCTCGACATGCTGCTTGGCGAAGGCCTGGATCATGTGTTCGCCCGCCATCAACGCTGGGCCGCCGGCGTGCGCACCGCTGTCCAAGCCTGGGGGCTGCCCATTCAGTGCGCCGACGCCACCGCCTACTCCCCGGTGCTGACCGGTGTGATCCTGCCCGAGGGCACAGATGCCGATGCTTTCCGGAAGCTGGTCTACACCCGGTGGGACTTGTCGTTGGGTGCCGGCCTTGGCAAGCTGAAAGGGCGAATGTTCCGGATGGGCCATCTGGGGGATAGCAACGACCTGACTCTGGTGGCGATGGTTGCCGGCGTAGAAATGGGCCTCCGGCTTTTCGGCGTGAAAATCGCCGACAGTGGTGTGCATGCGATGATGGAAAACTTCGCCGCTAACTCGGGCGGTCTGCGGAGTTAGGCGTCCACGCGACAGAAGCCGCCCAAACTTTCTAGCGCTGGCGCGCCGGCCAGCGCGCCAGCGCGGCCTCGGCGCCGATCGCGACGCTGGGCCCCGATACCTCGCCGGCATCGCCGCCGAAGCGCGGCGCCGGCCCCGGCACCACGTGGCCGTCGAAGCGGCGGAACGTGGCGCGCGCCGCGAGGTGCGGGTGATCCGGCGCCTCGAGCAGCGACAGCACCGGCGTCACGCAGGCGTCGACCCCCTCGAACACCGCCGTCCATTCCTCGCGCGTGCGCTCGGCGAAGCGCTCCGTGAAGCGCGCGCGCAGCGCTGGCCAGTTGGCGCGGTCGTCGCGGTCGGGCAACTGCTCGGGATCGAAGCCGAACGTGCTGACGAAGATCCGGTAGAACTCGGGCTCGTTGCAGCCCACGGCCATGAAACGGCCGTCGCGGGTCTCGTAGACGTCGTACCACGGCGCGCCGCCGTCCAGGCCGTTGACGCCGCGCACGTCCTGCCAGCGGCCGGCGATCATGCGCTCGTACACCAGCGTCAGCAGGCTGGCCGATCCGTCCACCATGGCCGCGTCCACCACCTCGCCGCGGCCGGTCGTGCGCGCGCGCAGCAGCGCCGCGAGCACCCCGATCAGCAGCATCGCGCCGCCGCCGCCGTAGTCGCCGATCAGGTTCAGCGGCGGCACCGGCTTGTCGCGGCGGCCGATGGCGTGCAGCACGCCGCTGAGCGCGATGTAGTTGATGTCGTGCCCGGCCCGCTGCGCCAGCGGACCCGACTGGCCCCAGCCCGTCATGCGGCCGATCACCAGCGCGGGGTTGATCTCGTGGCACGCCTGGGGCGACAGGCCCAGCCGCTCGAGCACGCCGGGGCGCATGCCTTCGATGAGCACGTCGGCGCCGGCGACGAGGCCGTGCGCGGCGCGCCGGCCGTCGGCCGACTTCAGATCCAGCGCGACCGAGGTGCGGCCCCGCGTGGTGGGCGTGGTGGCGCCGCCCGCGCTCCCCGGGCGGTCGATCCGCACCACGTCGGCGCCCATGTCCGCCATCAGCATGCCGGCCCACGGCACCGGCCCGATCGCCGCGATCTCCAGCACGCGGACCCCTTCAAGCACGTTTGTCATCCGATGTTCACTCCTACGATGTGTTTCGTACCGCCGATTATCGAGCCATCCATGCCAGGCGGCCTGGATGCGCCTACCATCCAGGGCACGACACAACCGGTGGGTGCCTCGCATGACGTTCCTCGCCTTCATCACCGCGCTGGCCTCCTGGGCCAGCGTGCTGCTGCCGCCCCGCAGCACCGCCGCGCGCGTGCTGCTGATGGGAGCCTTCCTGCTGCTGGGTTCGCTATTCGCGCTCGCCGGCGGCTTGGCCTACTGGTGGGACAGCGGCATGCGGCCCCGGCAGGCCAGCCCCTGGCTCATGGTGTTCGGGCTGCTCACGCTGGCCTCGCAGGGTGGCAATCTGCTGCGGGCGTACTTCGAAGGGCACGGCGGCTCCGACTGGCCGGGGCGGCAATAGCGCCGGTTCACCCGGCGGCGGCCAGCGCCTCGTCGAGCAGCTCGATCCAGTGCCGCACCGGCGTGCGGGTGCCGCTCTGCAGGTGGGTGATGCAGCCGATGTTGGCACTCGCGATCACCGCCGGCCGCAGCTCGTCCAGGTGGCCCAGCTTGCGGTCGCGCAGGGCATCGGCGATGGTGGGGTGGAGCACCGAATAGGTGCCGGCCGAGCCGCAGCACAGGTGGGCCTCGGCGCGCGCGACCTGCACGGTGAAGCCGAGCGCGGCCAGGTGCGGCTCCACGCTGCCCTTGAGCCGCTGGCCGTGCTGCAGGGTGCAGGGCGGGTGGAAGGCGATCACGCGCGCCGGGTCCGGCGCCTGCTTGAGCCGCGGCGAGAGCACCGGCACCAGCGCGGGCAGCAGCTCGCTCAGGTCGCGCGTGAGCGCGCTCACGCGCCGGGCGCGCGCCGCGTAGGCCGGGTCATCGGCCAGCAGGTGGCCGTATTCCTTCACCGTCACGCCGCAGCCGGACGCGTTCATGACGATCGCCTCCACCTGGCCGCTCTCGACCAGCGGCCACCAGGCGTCGACGTTGGCGCGCATCTGGTCCAGCCCGCCCGCCTGGTCGTTGAGGTGGAACTTCACCGCGCCGCAGCAGCCCGCCGCAGGCGCGACCACGCCCTGGATGCCCGCCGCGTCGAGCACGCGCAGGGTGGCGGCGTGGATGTTGGGCATCATGGCCGGCTGCACGCAGCCCTCGAGCAGCAGCACCTTGCGCGCATGCGCGCGCGCCGCCGGCAGCACGCCGGCCGGCTGCCGCGGCGGCACCTTGCGCCGGAGCGCCGGCGGCAGCAGCGGCCGCACCCGCTGGCCGAGCGCCATCGCCGGGCCGAACAGCGGCGAGGGCAGGCCCTCCTTCAACAGCCAGCGCACCGCTTGCTCGCCTACGGGGCGCGGCACCTTCTCGTCGACGATGCGGCGGCCGATGTCGACCAGGTGGCCGTAGTCGACCCCGCTCGGGCAGGTGCTCTCGCAGTTGCGGCAGGTCAGGCAGCGGTCCAGGTGCGCCTGCGTCTTGCGCGTGGGCTCGGCGCCCTCGAGCACCTGCTTGATCAGGTAGATGCGCCCGCGCGGGCCATCGAGCTCGTCGCCGAGCAACTGGTAGGTGGGACAGGTCGCGGTGCAGAAGCCGCAGTGCACGCACTTGCGCAGGATGGCCTCGGCGGCCTGGCCGTCGGCGCGCTGCCGGTATTCGGGGGAAAGCTGGGTTTGCATGGCGGTCTACGGGGCGCGGGGACCATCGACGCGATCCGGATCGGAGGGCAGCGGCGGCGCGTGGAGGCCAACGGGCCCGCCGCCGGGCCGCCCCAAGGCGGGCTCAGCCCCCCCGGGGGGCAGCGACCCGCGCAGCGGCGGCGCGTGGGGGCTCCCAAACACCCCCACCGGATCGAACTCGGCCCGCAAGCGAAGGGTGATGGCGGCGATGGCCGGGCTCACGGCGTCCTCGCGCGGCACGCCGGGCGCCCCATCGGCCGGGGCGCGGAACACGCTGGCATGGCCGTTCACGGCGGCGGTGGCGGCGCGGATTCTGGCAGCAGCCTCGGCGGGCGCCCACAACCAGCGCAAGGCGCCATGCCATTCGACCAACTGGGGCCAGGGCAGGTCGATCACAGCCGCCGTCTGGGGCACCGACAGGCGCCACAGGCAGAGATCGGGCGACGGCACCTGGAAGAAGGGCAGGCGCTGGTCGCGGCAGCCGGCCCAATCCGGGCCGGCCTGGGTGTTGTCCACGCGGGCGCCGACGGCCTCGCGCGCCAGGCGCACGCAGGCGGCCTCCACCGCCGCCGCCGCACCGCGCAGGCGCACGAACAGCCGATCGTCCACCCAGCGCGAGGCATTGAGCGGCAAAGGCTGGCCGCCCCAGCGGTGCAGTTGCTCCAACGCCTCGTGCTGGCCGAGATCGAAGCGCAGCGTGGCCTCGGCGGGCGCGAACGGCAGCACCTTGAGGCTGACCTCGGTGATCACGCCCAACTGGCCGCGCGAGCCGGCCAGCACGCGGCTGACGTCGTAACCCGCCACGTTCTTCATCACCTGGCCGCCGAAGGTCAGCCATTCGCCGCGGCCGTTGATGAAGCGCGCCCCCAGCACGAAGTCGCGCACCGTGCCCACGCTGGCGCGCGCCGGGCCCGCGAGCCCCGCCGCGACCATGCCGCCCACGGTACCGCCGGGCGCGAAGTGCGGCGGCTCGAAGGGCAGGCCCTGCCCCTGCTCGGCCAGCGCCGCCTCCAGCTCGGCCAGCGGCGTGCCGGCACGCACCGTGACCACCAGCTCGCTCGGCTCGTGGCTCACGATGCCGGACCAGCCCGTGGTGACCAACGGCTCGCCCCGCGCCGGTTCGCCGCAGAACGCCTTGGTGCCGCCACCGACGATGCGCAGCGGCGTGCGCGCATGGAAGGCGGCCCGGACCGGTTCAATCAACGCATGGGGATACTCGTGGGGGCTCTCGGGCATGCCCGCGATGGTAGCCGCGGGGCGCGCACAGAGCCTTGAATTTTTTGCACGTGCTGGATGCAAAAAAGCCAGCGGCGAGCGAAGCGAGCCGAGCAAAAACCCAGAGACAGCGAGGATCCGGCTCCGCCGGCCCGAGATGTCGTCCCCCCTCCAAGCGCCGCGCAGCGGCGCGCCAGAGAGGGGGGAAGCCGCAAAGCGGCGCAGGGGGGTGTTACCTGGTATACCCCGCACACATGCCCGCATTGGGCCGGCCCTTGCACTCGCGCTTGAGCCGCTTCTCGCGCGCCTGCGGGCTTTCCTCGGACGGCGCCTTGTGGAAGGTGACCTTGGCCGGCGGCTTGCGCTGGCCATCGGCGCCAGCGGCCTGCGCCCAGGGGCTGGCGGCCAGGAACACAGCGAGCGCGAGCGCATACGGCGTTGCACGGGACGGCGGCATGCGGGTTCCTCCTGAAGGAATGGGGATTGGTGTCCGGGCGTGCATCATAAAACGCCCCTGGGCCCGCTTCGCCCGGAAAAAAACCCGCGGGCCTGGCGGCCGCGCGGGTTGATGCCTTCCGGCGATCGATGATCAGCGGTTGTACGCCGTCTCGCCGTGCGAGGTGATGTCCAGGCCTTCGCGCTCGGCTTCCTCGGAGACGCGCAGGCCCACGGTGAGGTCGGCGATCTTGTAGGCGATGAAGGCGACCACGCCCGACCACACGATGGTGAACAGCACGCTCTTGATCTGGATCCAGACCTGGGCGCCCATCGCGAAGTCCGCGTCGCCCGTGCCGCCCAGGCCGGGCGCGGCGAACACGCCGGTCAGGATGGCGCCGACGATGCCGCCCACGCCGTGCACGCCGAACACGTCGAACGAGTCGTCGGCGCCCAGCATGCGCTTGAGGCCGCCCACGCCCCACAGGCAGATCAGGCCGGCCACCAGGCCCAGCACGATCGAGCCCATCGGGCCGACGAAGCCGGCGGCAGGGGTCACGGCCACCAGGCCGGCGATGGCACCGGAAGCAGCGCCCAGCATCGAGGCCTTGCCCTTGTGCAGGCTCTCGCCCAGGATCCACGACAGCGTGGCGGCGGCGGTGGCCAGCACGGTGTTGACGAAGGCCAGGCCGGCGTCGCCGTTGGCCGCGCCCGCGGAACCGGCGTTGAAGCCGAACCAGCCCACCCACAGCAGCGAGGCGCCCACCATGGTCAGCGTCAGGCTGTGCGGCGTGAAGGCTTCCTTGCCGTAGCCCAGGCGCTTGCCGAGCACGTAGGCGCCGACCAGCCCGGCCACGCCGGCGTTGATGTGCACCACGGTGCCGCCGGCGAAGTCCAGCGCGCCGTCCGAGCCCAGCAGGCCGCCGCCCCACACGATGTGCGCCATCGGCACGTAGCTGAAGGTGAACCAGATCACCGAGAACACCAGCACGGCGGAGAACTTGATGCGCTCGGCGTAGGAGCCGACGATCAGCGCCGTGGTGATGGCCGCGAAGGTGCCCTGGAAAGCGATGAACACGTACTCCGGAATCGTCTCCAGCGCACCGATGGAGCCGGTCGTGACACCCTTGAGGAACATCTTGTCCAGGCCGCCGATGAACTTGCCATCGCCCGCGAACGCCAGGCTGTAGCCGTAGACGGCCCACAGGATGCTGATCAGCGAGAAGATCACGAACACCTGCATCAGCACCGACAGCATGTTCTTGGAGCGCGCCAGGCCGCCGTAGAACAGCGCGAGGCCGGGGATGGTCATCAGGATGACCAGCAGGGTGGAGGTCAGCATCCAGGCGGTGTCGCCGGAGTCGATCGCGGGCGCGGCTTCAGCCGCAGCAGCGGCCGGCGCGGGGGCCGATTCGGTGGCGACGGGCGCCGCCTCGGGCGCGCTCTGGGCTGCGGCATTGAGGCCGCCCAGGGCAAGCCCCAGGCCCAGGAACAGGGTAGCGAGCAGTTTTTTCATGTCCGTGGTCTTTCTATGGCAGCGGTGGTGATGCGATCAGAGCGCTTCCTTGCCGGTCTCGCCGGTGCGGATGCGCACCACCTGTTCCAGGGCGCTGACGAAAATCTTGCCGTCGCCGATCTTGCCGGTGCGCGCGGCGCCCTCGATGGCCTCGATCACGCGCTCGACCAGTTCGTCGGTCACGGCCGCCTCGATCTTGACCTTGGGCAGGAAATCGACCACGTACTCGGCGCCGCGGTACAGCTCGGTGTGGCCCTTCTGGCGGCCGAAGCCCTTGACCTCGGTCACGGTGATGCCCTGCACGCCCATGCCAGACAGTGCCTCCCGCACCTCGTCCAGCTTGAACGGCTTGATGATGGCTGAAACCATTTTCATGCTGCGATTCCTCTCTCTTCCAAAACAGGGATGGATGGCTTGCAGGTCACCCAAGCACGGACCGTGCCAGCCAGCCGCACCGGCGCGGCGCCCTGCCGATGCGAAGGAAGAGGAAAGCGGGAGGAAGGCCTCCGGCACCGCGCGGACCCCGGTGGCGGGCCGCGCCATGCACCGCCACGGAGCGCCGGGACATCAACCCAAATGGGTGCGCACCAAAAGCGTGCGGCACCGCATTCGTGCCTCATGGCGCGGCACCGCGCCCCAGGAAGGTCACGCCAGCGCCGAACCGACGCTGCCGCCGCCGCACACGAAGAGGTTCTGGCCGGTGATGAAGCCCGACGCGGGATCGAGGAAGAACGCCACGGCGTGGGCGACGTCCTCCGGGGTGCCGATGCGGCCGACCGGAAGGCCGGCGAGCACGCGCTCGGTCTGCGGGGCGCCCGGCGGGTGGTTCTCGCGGAAGAACGGCGTCTCGACCGGGCCCGGGCTCACCATGTTCACGGTGATGCCGAAGGGCGCGAGTTCCAGCGCGAGGCTGCGGCTCATGCCCAGGAGCGCGGCCTTGACCATGCCGTAGACGGTCCGGCCCGGGCGCCCCAGCATCATGCGGCTGCCGACCTGCACGATCCGCCCGTAGCCGCGCTGCTTCATGCCCGGCGCGAGCGCCTGCATGCACTGCAGGGCGGCGCGGTCGTGGATCTCGACCATCGCCTGCATGCGCTCGAAAGACAGGCTCTCGAGGTCGGTGACGTAGGTGATCCCCGCGTTGTTCACGAGGTGGTCGACGCGGTGTTGCGCCGCCACCCGGGCGAGCGCCTCGGCCGTCGCCTGCCGGTCCATCAGGTCGACCCGGTAGGTGGTGGCCGGCAGGGGCGACGCCGGTTCGTCGAGCGAGAGGTTGAGGACCCGGTCGCCCCGCGCGGCGAGGGCCTGGACGATGGCCGAGCCGATGGCGCCGCTGCCGCCGGTGACGAGGGAAGTCCGCTGAGGGGGCTGATGCTGCTGTGTCATGTCGTGAGGGAGGTCGGGTGGGCGCGATGAAGCCGCACGAGGGCTTCGAGGCCGGGCGTGGCCATGGCGGCGGCGTAGGCCGCCTGCACGACCTCGAGGGTCGCCGCGAGGTCGCCGAGGCCGGCGACGGGCGGCCTGCCGGTTCGGCAACGGTCGAGCGTGTCGCAGGCGTACGCCGCGAAGTAGTGCTTGAATTGCCAGTCCGTGGGCAGCCGCGCGCGCGCCGCGCCGGGTGGTGCCGCGCGGGCGGCCACGGCCAGGCGGTCGCCCATGCGCACGGCCGCGTAGTCCGCGTGCGCCACCTCCAGATGAAAGCCCATGTAGTCCTCCGGCCGCACGGCGTGGGTGTATCCGGTCTGGATCGCTGCCGTCGCGCCATTGGCCAGCGTCAGGTGAAGCTGGGCCGCATCTTCGACCGCCAGCCCAAGCGCGTCATTGGCGATGGCCGCGCGCAGCCCGGTCACCCGCGAACCGGTGCAGTGGAGCACGAAGTCGATCGCGTGGTGGGCCAGGTTCATCATGCAGCCGCCGCCCGCCGCGCCGGGGTCCACCAGCCACGGCGAGGTGTCCGCGAAGCGCAGCGGCGAACCGGCGTTGATGAAGAACCCGAAGTGCCGGAAACCCGGGGACGGCAGCGGGCCGAGCGAGCCGAGCACGCGCGCCATCGAACTCAGGCGGTAGTGGAAGGGCACCGAGACGTACAGGCCGGCGTCGCGCGCGGCGGCCTGCAGCCCGTGCACCGCCGCCGCCCGGATGCCGCCCGGCTTTTCGAGCGAGAACGGGATGCCGCGCGCGATCAGGGTTTGCGCGATGGCCGGCATGCGGTCGTGCGCGCCGAACGCGAAGGCGAAGTCCGGCTGCGTCGCATCGAGCAGGCGCCCCAGGTCGGGCCAGGCCGGGCATCCGAAGCCGGCCCCGATGCGGGCGGCGAGGTCGGGGTTGCGGTCCACGACGCCCACCACCGCCGCCCCCGAGCGGGCGATGCCGGGGCGGTACATCTCGAAGTGCCAGTGGCTGGGCTCGACCAGGACGATGCGCATCGCGGAAGGGTCCTGGCCTCGCTACTCGGCCTTGATGTTCTTCTCGGCGATGGTCTTGGCCATGCGGGCCTTGTCGGCCGCGATCCACCGGGCCGCCTCGTCCATGGTCATGGGCTTGGGGTCCATGCCGATCGCGCGCAGCTTCTCCTGTGCCTGCGGGTCGTTGACCGCGCGGATCGCCTTTTCGCTGATGGCCCGCATCGCGTCCGCAGGCGTCTTGCTGGGCACGAGCACGAAGTAGGCGCCCTGCACCTGGAAACCGGGCAGGCCGGCCTCGGCGGCGGTGGGCACGTCCGGGGCGGCCGGCAGGCGCTCGGTGCCGGAAACGGCCAGGGCGCGGAGCTTGCCGCTGCGCACGTGGCCGATCGCGCCGCCGACGCTCACGAAGGCGGCGTCGACCTGGCCGCCCAGCAAATCGTTCATCGCGGGCGCGCCCCCCTTGTAGGGCACGTGCGAGGGCGAGATGCCGGCCGCGCTGGCGAACAGCTCCATCGTCAGGTGGCCGGTGGAGCCGATGCCGCCGGAGGCGTAGTTCATGGGCCGGGCCTTGGCCGCGGCGATGAATTCCCGCATCGTCTTCCACGGCGAATTCGCGTTCACCACCAGGATCGAGGGCTGGAACACGAGGCCGGCGACCGGGGTGAGGTCGCGCTCGACATTGAAGTTGGGGTCTTTCGGGTAGAGCCTGGGGTTGACCGAGATCAGGGCGCCATCGGCCATCAGCCAGGTCTTGCCGTCCGGCGCGGCGGCGGCCGCGAACTTCGCGCCGATCATCCCGTTCGCGCCGGCCCGGTTGTCGACCACGTACGACTCGCCGGGGCCGGCGAGCTGGGCGGTCACGATGCGGGCGAGCGAGTCCAGCGGGCCGCCGGCGGGGAACGGCACCACCACCTGGACGACCTGGGCCTGCGCGGTGGCGGCGGTCGTCGCGGCCAGGCACAGCGCCCCGGCCGCAGCGAACAGCTTTTTCTTCATCATCAGCAGCGACATCTTTCACGTCTCCTTGGATTTCGAGAGACGCGACGATACGGACGTTCGGGCGGCCGGTAAAACGAAGAAATGCGCCAGGACTTGAGCGTTCCCTCAAGTCCCGCCGGCCGGCCCCTCCGGTGTGAAGGGCGGCGCGGCCGCCACGGCCCGGATCACCCGGGCCAGTTCGTTGGCCAGGGGGTCGCCGGTGTCGGCGGGGCGCGTCATGAGCCCGACCGGCGCATCCAGCAGCGCGGTGTCCACCGGCAGCCGCACCAGCGCGGCCCGGTCCAGGTCCTGCTGCACGGCCATCGCCGCGCAGGCCCACACCGCGTCGGACTGGAGAACAAAATCGCGGCTCAGGCGCAGGTAGATCGTCTCCAGGCGCGTGCGGCTCATCGGCGCGCCGGCCGCGAGGAAGGCGCGCTGGATCTCGCCCCAAGTCACCGTGTCGCGCGACGGCATGACCAGCGGGAAGGCGGCGATCCGGCCCAGGTCGACCGCCTCGCGGCCCGCCAGCGGGTGGCCGGGGCGCACCGCGAACAGGTAGCGGTCGAAGAAAAGTTGCTCGAACGACAGGCCGGTGAGGTCGTCCTGCGGCGGCAGCCGGCCGAGCACGAAGCTCAACTGCCCTTTTCTCAACTGCTCCAGCAGCACCGCCTTGGAGCCCGAGATGACCTCCACCGACAGGCCCGGCACCTCGCGCAGCATCCGCCCGAGCACCGCCGGCAGCAGCGACGCCGCGACCGCCGGCATGGCGCCGATGCGCACGCGGCTGGCGCCGACGGCCCCCCCTTCGCCGGCCACGTCGATGCCGGTGGACAGTGCCTCGACCGCGCTGCGCGCGTAGCGCGCGAAGCGGCGTCCGGCGTCGGTCAACTGCATGCCGGTGCGGGCCCGCTCGAACAGGCGCACGTCCAGCTCCGCTTCCAGCTCGTTGACCGTCTTGGACACCGCCGATTCGGTCACGCACAGCGCCTGCGCGGCTGCCCGCGCGCTGCCGGTGCGTTCGATCTCGAGCAGGCAGGTCAGGTGGCGCAGGCGGATGCGGTTGAGCTGGCGGTTGCGGTTCGCGGTCACGTGGCGGCCTCCTTCCGGCCCCCGATGATGCCCGAGCGCGCGAGGCGCCCGGCGGCCGTTGTGCCATGATGCGCGCCGGCAGCGGTGCCGGTCGGGCGCATTACCCATGCGCGACCACGCCCTTCGTGCCTCACGGTGCGGCACGGCACCCCAACGTCCCCAAAAGGGACACCCAACAGGGAGTACATCGCGATGAGTCTGTCTTTGGTGCACAGCCGGGCGCTGCTCGGGCTGGACGCGCTGCCCGTGCGCGTGGAAGTCCATCTGGCCAACGGCCTGCCCAGCTTCACGCTGGTTGGGCTGGCCGATACCGAAGTCAAGGAAGCGCGCGAACGGGTGCGCTCGGCCATCGCCAACGCCGGGCTCGAGTTCCCGTCCAACAAGCGCATCACCGTCAACCTCGCGCCGGCCGACCTGCCCAAGGACTCGGGCCGCTTCGACCTGCCGATCGCGCTGGGCATCCTCGCCGCCAGCGGCCAGATTGACGGCGAGCGGCTGGCCGGCTGGGAGTTCGCGGGCGAGCTCTCGCTCGGCGGCGAGCTGCGCCCGGTGCGCGGCGCCCTGGCCATGAGCCTGGCGCGCTCCCGCGACCCCGCCATTCGCGGCACCGCCGCCGCCCGCCTGGTGCTGCCGCCCGGCAGCGCGGAGGAAGCAGCCCTGGTGCCGCAGGCCGAGGTCTACCGCGCGCGCCACCTGCTGGACGTGGTCGCCCGCTTCCTGCGGGAAGGCGGTCCGGACGGGCCGGCAGCCGATGCCATGGGCGATGATGGCGGCTGGGCGCGGCTGGCCCCCGCCACGCCCGCGCCGGCACCCGTTCACGCCGACCTGGCGGACGTCAAAGGCCAGGCGGCGGCGCGGCGCGCGCTGGAGATCGCCGCCGCCGGCGGGCACAGCCTGCTGATGGTCGGGCCGCCAGGGTCCGGCAAGTCCATGCTGGCCCAGCGCCTGGCCGGCCTGCTGCCGCCGATGGACATCGCCGAGGCGCTGGAAAGCGCCGCCGTGGCCTCGCTGGCCGGGCGCTTCTCGCTCGAGCGCTGGGCCCAGCGGCCGACCTGTGCGCCGCACCACAGCGCCAGCGCGGTGGCGTTGGTCGGCGGCGGCTCGCCGCCGCGCCCGGGCGAGATCTCGCTCGCCCACCACGGCGTGCTGTTCCTGGACGAACTGCCCGAGTTCTCGCGCAGCGCGCTCGAGGCGCTGCGCCAGCCGCTGGAGAGCGGCCAGATCCGCATCTCGCGCGCGGCGCAGCAGAGCGAGTTCCCGGCCCGCTTCCAGCTCGTCGGCGCGATGAACCCCTGCCCCTGCGGCTTCCTGGGCCACCCCACGCGGGCCTGCACCGACACGCCCGAGCAGGTCGCGCGCTACCAGGGCCGGCTCAGCGGCCCGCTGCTCGACCGCATCGACCTGCACGTGGAGGTGCCGGCGCTGTCGCCCCACGAGCTGCTGCAGGCGGCCGACGACGCGGACCCGCCGGGCGAGTGCAGCGCGGCCGTGCGCGAACGCGTGGTGGCCGCGCGCTCGCATGCGCTGGCGCGCCAGGGCCAGCCCAACCAGGCCCTGGCCGGGCGGGCCCTGGACACGCACGTGAACGCCACCCCCGAGGCCCGGCAGTTCCTGCACACCGCCGCCGCGCGCCTGGGCTGGAGCGCGCGCGGCGTGCACCGCGCGCTGCGTGTGGCGCGCACCATCGCCGACCTGGCGGGTTCGGAAACGGTGGGCATCGCGCACGTGGCCGAGGCGGTGCAGTACCGGCGGGTGATGAAGCCGTAAACACTCCCTGCTTTCCCAATCGGCGATAGCTGATTTCTCCGATTCCGCCTCGCCCCGCAAGACCTCAGCCCATACGATCCGGGCGGTCGGCGCGTGCCGCGAACACGCGCCATTTCCACCCTTTTTCGACGAGGAGCACAACATATGTTCAAGAAACCCCTGCGCGCCGTCATCGGCGTCCTGGCCGCGGTGCAACTGGCGGGCGGCGGCGCCGCTTTTGCGCAATCGTTTCCCACCCGCCCGATCCACCTGCTCGTGCCATTCCCGGCAGGCGCCTCCCTCGACCTTCTCGCGAGGACCTTCGCCATTCCTTTCGACAAGCACCTGGGCAGCCCCGGCGTGGTCGTGCTGAACCGGGAAGGGGGCAGCGCGACGGTGGCCATGAACGTGCTGCAGGGGGCGCCGGCGGATGGGTACACCATCGTGTACGGCACGACCACGCCCCTATCCGTGCACCCCCTGTGGATGAAAGGCCTGCGCTACACGAAGGACTCCTTCATCCCGGTCTGCCAGACCTTCGAGAACGTGTTCGTGCTGGCCTCGGTGCCGGAGAGTCCGCTCGTGGACGTGAAGGCGGTGGCGGAGCGGGCCCGCTCCAAGAACGGCGGCGTGACCTATGGCCATACCGGCGTCGCCGGCGCGCCGCACTTCGCGGGCGCGGAGTTCTTCCAGCGTGCCGGCATTCCCGCGCTGGACGTGCCGTTCCGCGGCGAGGCGGCCGTGTACCCGCAGATGCGCGAGGGCAGCGTGGACCTGGGCGTCTTCACCGCCGCCTTCGTGGTCAACCAGAAGCTGCGCCCACTGGTGGTGTTCGCCGACAAGCGCCATCAGGCCTTTCCGGATGCGCCCACGGCCCGGGAGCTGGGCTATCCGCTGATCGCCGCGGGTGTCGGCGGCCTGTTCGTGCGGGCCGAGACGCCGGCGCCCATCGTGGCCAAGGTGGAGGAAGCATGCAACAACGCGGTCAAGGACCCGGCCTTCCGGGAAATGATGCAGCGGCTCCACCAGCCGCCCGAGCTGCGCGACCGCGCGGGCTTCGCCGAGCTGATCGAGGCCGACGCCAAGTCCAAGGCCGAGCTGCTCAAGACCGTGAAGATCGAGCGCTGAGGCGGCCCGCATGCGTGGCGCGAAGGACGGGGAGAACCGTGTGATGCCATCCACCCGCACCACCGCAGCGGCCGCGCGCTGGCGCATGCCCACCGTGTTCGGGCCCGCGCCCGGCCCGCGGGGCGGCGCCGACGGGCGCCCGTTCGACTACCGCCAGGCACCCCGCGCGACGGCCACGGTCAGCTTCCTGACCGAGCGGGACGCGCTGGCGCGCTACCTGCCGCCCGGCTTCGAACTGCTGGGCGAGCCGGTCGTCACCGTGGAGTGGACCGCGCTCCGGCAGCTCCCGTGGCTCGCGGGCCGCGGCTACCACATGCTCGGCGTGAAGTACCCCGCGCGCTTCTCGGGGCGCCACGACACGGCCGAAGGCCCCTTCCTCGCGGTGCTCTGGGAGAACCACGCCGACCCCATCCTGACCGGCCGGGAGGAGCTGGGGTTCGCCAAGGTCTACTGCGAACTGCCCGCACCCCGCGAGTCGGACGGCGGCGCGAAAGACTTCACCGCCGAGTGGGATGGCCATGTGTTCTGCCGCCTGTCGCTTGCTCGGCTCCAGGACGCGCCGCGGCCCGGGCCCGTGCCGCCCAAGGCCAACACCGGCACGCTGCACCACCGCTACCTGCCGCGCGTCGGGGCGCCGGGGGAAAGCGAGGTCGCCCAGGCCACGCTGACGCCCTCGGGCGGCTTCACGCAGCATGTCGACCGCTACCAGACCGGCGAAGGCCGGGTGGCGTTCCTCCCGTCGACCTGGGAACAACTGCCCACGCTGCACCACATCGTCAATGCGCTGGCGGCGCTGCCGCAGCTCGAGCCCCGGGGCGCAACCTGGTGCGAGAGCCGCGGCGCCAAGGACCTGTCGGACCAGCGCGTCCTGTCCTGAATTCAACCTGTACCGGAGCGATCCCATGACCCAGAAAACACTGCCTGCCCCGCTGCCTGCCATGCGCAGGGTCGTCTCCGCGCTCGACCCGCAGGGGCGCTCCTTCATTGCCGAGGACGGCCCGCCGCCCGTGCAGCTCACCGCCGCCGGCCGCCCCGGCTACGTCAATGCCAACTTCTGGCGAACCCAGGGGGGCGGCGCCTTCACGGACCCCGACGACATCGTCGAGCACCAGGGCGTGCTGCCGCCCAAGGGCGGCACGGTGCTGCGGGTGATCGATTTCCCGCCGCAGCCGAAGGACCTGGAGGAGCAGCGGCGCCAGCACGCCGCCGTGTTCACGGGCATGTTCGGCGATGCGCGCCACCAGCCCGAGAACAGCCGGCACCCCGGCATGCACATCACCGCCACGGTGGACTACGCGATCGTGCTCCAGGGCGAGATCGTCGCCATCCTGGACGAGGGCGAAACCGTGCTGCGCGCGGGCGACGTCTTCATCCAGCGCGGCACCAACCACGCCTGGGCCAACCGCACCGGCGCGTTCACGCGCGTGGCCTTCGTGCTCATCGACGCGCCGGACGGCGGGCGCTCCGCGCAGCCCTAGTTGTGGTCAGCCCGCGCTGTTGAGCAGGCCGCGCAACGCGAACAGCGCCCGCGCCACCTCCCGGCTGGCCAGCGTGCTCGGGCGCAGGGGCGTGCTGCAGAGCACGACGCGGCGGATCAGGCTGGGGTCGACGATCGGGCAGGCGCTGAGCCGCCCGGCGGCGACCATCGGGCGGGCGGAGCTGGCCGCCACGATGGAATAGCCCGCGCCGGCGGCCACCAGCTCCTGCTGCAGCATCACGGAGTCGGCTTCCATCGCCACCGTGAACTGCACCGTGTGTTCGGCCGCGAGGCGGTCCAGCCGGGCGCGCAGCAGATGGGGCGGGGCCGGCAGAATCAGCGGCAGGCCCTCGAGGCGCCGGAAGGCCACCTGCTGCTTGCGGGTGACGTCATCGCCGGGCGGGCCGATGAGGTGCAGCGGAATCTCGGCCAGGCACGGCTCGTCCGGATCTTCCAGCGCGTCTTCGCGCAGCAGCAGCGCCAGGTCGAGCCGGCCCTGCTTGAGCCACTCTTCCAGGTGGGCGCTGGCGCCGTCGGTGAAATGCAGCTTGATCAGCGGATGGCTCTTGCGCAGCTTCTGGAACAGCGCGCCCGCGATGTTGCGCACGTTGGAGGGCAGCAGCCCCACGCGGACTTCGCCCATGGGCTCCCCGCCGGCGGTGAGGATCTCGTCGCCGAACTGCTCGGCCTGCGCCATCAGCGGCTGGATGCGGGCATAGACGAACTCGCCGAAGTCGGTGAGCACCACGCCCCGGCCGGTGCGGCGGAACAGCCGGTTGCCGCATTGCGATTCCAGCACCGCGATCTTGCGGCTCAGCACCGACTGCACGCAGTTCAGGCTCTCGGCCGCACGCGTAAGGCTGCCGAGCTGGGCGACCTTGAAGAAAGACTCCCATTTGGGGTCGACGATGAAAGTCATGCGGGCGGGCCTCTGCGATGGACCTGGGGTCCCATGAGGCCGGAGCTTAATGCACGTGCACGCGGCACCGCCCGGTCTTCTTCGGTCAGGTGAAAGCCTGGACCAGGCCGTCCCAGCAGAGGTATTTGGCCTCCAGGAACTCGTCGATGCCGTAGTGCGACCCTTCCCGGCCCAGCCCGCTTTCCTTCACGCCGCCGAAGGGCGCCACCTCGTTGGAGATCAGGCCGCAGTTGATGCCCAGCATGCCGCTCTCGATGGCGGCCGAGGCGCGCCAGATCCGCTGGGCGCTGCGGCTGTACAGGTAGGCCGCGAGCCCGTATTCGGTCGCGTTGGCCAGCGCGAAAGCCTCTTCGTCGGTGTCGAACCGGAACACCGCGGCCAGCGGGCCGAAGGTTTCCTCCTGCGCGGCGCGCATGTTGGCGCTGGCGTCGGCGATCACGGTGGGCTCGAAGAAGTTGCCGCCCAGCGCGTGGCGCTTGCCGCCGACGAGCAGCCGGGCGCCCTGCGCGAGCGCGTCGCTCACGTGCGATTCCACTTTCTCGACCGCGGCGGCGTCGATCATCGGGCCGATCTGGCTGCTGTCCTCCAGGCCGTTGCCGATGCGCAGGCGCCGCACGCGCTCGCACAGCAGGTCGAGGAACGCGTCGTACACGCCGCTCTGCACCAGCACGCGGTTGGCGCTGATGCAGGCCTGCCCGGTGTTGCGGAACTTGCAGGCGATCAAACCGTCGGCGGCGGCCACCAGGTCCGCGTCGTCGAACACGATGAAGGGCGCGTTGCCGCCGAGCTCCATCGAGCATTTCTTGATCGTCGTGGCGGCCTGGGCCAGCAGCACGCGCCCGATCTCGGTCGAGCCCGTGAAGGTGATCTTGCGCACCAGCGGGTGCGACGTGAGCCGCCCGCCGATGGGGCGAGACCGGTCGCCCGTGACCACGTTGAACACGCCCGCCGGCACCCCCGCGCGGTGCGCCAGGTCGGCCAGCGCGAGCGCCGTCAGGGGCGTCTGGCTGGCCGGTTTCACGACCATGCTGCAGCCCGCCGCCAAGGCGGGCCCGGCCTTGCGGGTGATCATGGCGGCCGGAAAGTTCCACGGCGTGATCGCGGCGCAAACGCCGATCGGCTCCTTGACCACGACGATCCGCGCGGTGTCGCGCGGCGCGGGAATGACGTCGCCCCGGACCCGCTTGGCCTCTTCCGAGAACCATTGCAGGAACGAGGCCGCGTAGTCGATCTCGGCCAGCGATTCGAGGATGGGCTTGCCCTCTTCGAGCGTGATCAGCGTGGCCAGGTCCCGCTTGTGCTCCATCACCAGCTCGTACCAGCGCCGGAGGATCTCGGAACGCTGCTTCGCCGAGGCAGTCCGCCAGTGGAGAAAGGCCTGGTGCGCGACCTCGATGGCCTGGTCGGTTTCCCGTTCGAGAAAGACCGGCAGCTCGGCCAGCACCTGCTGGTCGAAGGGGTTGCGCAGCGTGTACTTGCCGTGGGCCGTGTCGTGGATCCATCGGCCGCCCACGAACGCGCCGTGGTGCAGGAGGCTCGGGTCGTCGAGTCGAGATGTCGTCATGGGAGTGAACGCCTCAGCAGGGGAAACGGCCGACGATGAATTCGCTGTCGGGCAGGTCGGTCACGGGCAGGCCGCTGGCGGCGAGTCCCTGCCGCAGGGATTTCATGAAGCGGTCCGGCGCGCGCGCGGCCGGCGCGCGCAGCGGGCCGCCGTTGAAGCCGGCGAGCCAGTCCTGGTACTTCCACATGGTGCGGTTGATGCAGCCGGACCCGGGGATCGACGCGGCCGCGGCCGCCGCGTTCGCCTGGCGCGCCGGGTTGACCTTCCAGTACAGCGCCATCGCCGCCTCCCACTGCCCGGTGCGCGCCAGCTCGAATGCGCGCGGGTAGTACGGGCCCATCCAGGCGGTGTTGCTGGTGCCCGAGAACTGCAGTTCCATCATGGCCATCAGCGGCAGCGCGTCTGCCTCGATGGGAATGCTGATGACCACCTCGTCGCGGAAGTGGTGGTACATCTCCACCGCGCCCGCGATCAGCGGATAGCCCTGCTCCGCCTTGATGGCCACGATGTTCGGGCAGTCCTTCAACAGCCGGCGCACCAGCTCGACCGACATGCCGGCGGGGTGCACCCGCTCGAAGCCCCAGTGCGGGATCGGGAACAGCATCACGGCCAGCCCGGTCTCGTCGCAGAACCGCTTGGTGTAGTCGTAGATCTCCTGCTCGGTGCTGGGCCAGAACTGGGTCGGGTACGACAGCAGCACGATGTCGGCACCGGCCGCCGCCGCGAGCCTGGCGGCCCGGATGTTCTCCGCCAGCGTGGCGAAGGCCGCGTGAAAGAACAGCCCGAAGCCGGACCCGGCGCTGTCGCGCGCCCAGGCGGTGAAGGCGGCGTTCTCCTCGGGCGTGATGGCCACTTCCGCGCACAACAGGGTGTAGGTGTAGCCGAGCGATTTGGCATGCTCCACGTCGTGGCGGATGGCGCGTTCGTTGAGCCGGCTCAGGTCGGCCGAGTAGCTCGGGATCGTGACGGCCGAGCAGCCGACGAGTTTTTCGCGCGCCCAGGCGCGCGCGTCTTTGAGGGCGTAGGAGGGCATGGGAAACGGCCTTTCGTTTTTTACTTGGCGATGGAGAGAACGCGCTGCGACATCGGGCTCCCGGCGCCGCGCTCGCGGGCGAGGTTCAGCACCATTTCGGCGATGACGACGTCCTGCAGCGCCGACCCGACGGACTTGTAGATGGCGATGCCGTCCCCCTCGCGCCGAACTTGCCCTTTGGCCAATTGCTCCAGGGAAACGGTCTTCGACGCGACGTCGATGCCGGCGCGCGCGGCGGCGATCAGGTCGCCGGTCTCGTTCGTCACCTCCTCCGGCACGTCGGCCACCACCAGGGAGGCGAGCCGCAGGGATGCCTCGTCGATCTCGCGCTGCTCGGGCAGGGTCGAGCCGATGGAGACCAGCGTGGTCCCGCCCGGCAGCCAATGCCCGGCGATCACCGGCGTCTCGTCCCGGCTTCTGGCCGCGCAGACGACCACGTCGGCGCCCGCGACCGCCTGTTCGGCGGACGCGGCGGGCGCGATGTGAAGGCCGTGCGAAGCGCGGAACCGCTCCGCGAACGCCTCGCGGTTGGCGGCGGTCGGGCTGAACACCCGGACCGAGGCGAACGCGCGCACCGCGGCGAGCGCGGCAAGCGCCCCGCTGGCCTCCAGGCCGGACCCGACGATGCCCAGGCGCAGCGGCCGGCGCGGCGCGAGCAGGTCGACCGCCAGCGCCGCCGACGCGCCGGTGCGGATGCTGGTGATGCGGTTCGCATCCAGCAGCGCGGTCAGCGCCGAGGTCCGCTGGTCGAACAGCGACAGCAGGTAGCTCGCGTGGCGGTTCGCCGCGCTGAACGAGATCAGCTTGCAGCCCGTGTAGCGGCCGCTGGGCGAGGCGGCGACGAGGCTGCGCAGCCACGCGCCGGGGCCGCGGGCCATGGTCCTGGGCGGGACCATGGCGGGCGTGATCTCGCCGGCGTACGCCGCGCGCAGCGCCTCGACGGCGGATCGGTAGTCGGCCAGGGCCGCCACGTCGTGGTCGGCCAGGAACAGGGCTTCGGGAGGGGGATTCGCAGCACTCACGGGGGTCTCCGGATGAAGACCGTGATGCTAGGGATTCGCCCCCGGTCGAGCGACCTCAAACGGGCGAACGCAGAATTCCCCGATCGGCATATCGCGCCGCGCCGGACGGCCCGTGGACGGCCCGTGAACGGCCTACAGCCGCGCGCAGACCGCCTGCATGGCCGAGCGCAGCCATTGGTGCCCGCGGTCGGCCTCGCGCACCGGATGCCATTGCATGACCTCCTTCAGCGCCATGGCCTTGAAGGGCAGCGGGTAGACGTCCAGGGGCAGCCATTGCGCCCACATCTGGCCCAGCCGCCGGGGCACCGTCGCCACCCGCTGGGTGCCGCAGACCGCCAGCGGCAGCAGGGAGTACAGGGGCACCCGGGCCACGACCTTGCGCCCGACCTTCAGACGGGCGATCTCGCGCTCCTCGAGCGACGGCACCTGCGGATGGTTGATCCGCTTGGTCACGTGTTCGAGCGCTTCGAACTGGGCCCGGGTCATCTTCCGCCCGTCGAGCCGGCCGTGGCCGCGCGCCGCGATGCAGACCCATTCGTCCTCGAAGAGGGTGCTGGCCGAGGCCTTGGGGTTCGAGTAGTCGTCCGGAATGACCAGCAGGTCGATCGCGCCGCGCTCCAGCTCCTCGTGCAGCCTGGGGCCGAGCGGCAGCAGCTCGATCCCCACCGCCGGCGCGTGCCGCTCCAGGTGTCCCAGCAGCGCGGACGAGGCCACCGAGAAGAAATAGTCGGACGCCGCGACCCGGAACGTCCTCGAGGCGGTCGCGGCGTCGAAGGCCGCGGCGGGCTGGGTCACCTGGCTGATGCGCGCCAGGATGGCCGACACCTCGGGCCACACCGCCTCGCCCATCTCCGTGCGCACCATGCGCTTGCCGACGGGGGTGATGAGATCGTCCTGGAAGTGCTCGCGCAGCCGCGCCAGCGCGCCGCTCATGGCCGACTGCGTCAGGAACACCTTGCCGGCCGCGCGCGTGACGCTGCACTCCGTCAGCAGCGCGTCGAGCGCAACCAGGAGATTGAGGTCCAGGCGGTTGTGGCGCATGTATCGATTCCTTGGATGGAAAGCATGGACCGAAGTGGTTTGCCGGTCGCCAGCGCGGATCTTAGAGTGCGGGCGGCGCACCCGGCGGGTACGCCCCATGACACTTCGAACAGGACAGCGACATGAACATCCTCGGTCTCGACGAGATCACGCTCACCGCCAACGACCTCGGTGAAGCCGGGCGTTATCTGGCCGATCTCGGCCTCCACGACGCCGGCAGCACCGGCACCGAACTGTGCTTCCACGCCAAGGACGGGACCGGTGTGCGGGTCCGGCGCTCCGGCGACCCCGCGCTTCCCGCCTCCGGCGTGCCCGATCCCAATCTGCGGCAGATCACGTGGGGCGTCGAAACCCCGCAGGACCTCGAACGCCTCGCGGCCGAGCTGCGGAAGGACCGGGACGTGCGCTGGAGCGGCGACGGCGGCGGCATCCATTCGGTCGACGACGACGGCATGGCGATCGCCTTCCGGATCACGCGGCGGGTCCCCATCGCCAACGAGCCCGTGAAGGTCAACGTGCCCGGGCTGCCGCCCCAGCGCAAACACAACGAGGTGCACGATTTCAATGCCCGGGTTGTGCCCAGCACCTTCAGCCACGTGGTGCTCTACACCCGGGACTTCCAGAAGGCGGGCCGGTTCTACGAGCAGCGGCTGGGGTTCCGGGTCAGCGACCGCTTCGTCGGCTCGGGCGTCTTCCTGCGCGCGCCGGGCAGCGAGGACCATCACCAGCTCTTCCTGCTTCAGCGCGCGCCGCACCGGGGCCTGCACCACATGGCGTTCCACGTCAGGGACCTGAACGAGGTCATGCTGGGCGGGCGGGCCATGGTGCGCAAGGGCTGGACCAGCGCCTGGGGTCCGGGCCGCCACATCATCGGCGGCAACATCTTCTGGTACTTCGACAGCCCGTTCGGCGGCCACGTCGAGATCGACGCCGACATGGACGTCGTGAACGACGCCTGGACCCCGCGCGAAATGGTCGCGGGGCCGGACACGACCGCGATCTGGACCACCTCGTTCAAGGGCTGAACGGCGGTATCGGCGGCGCCCCTGGCGCCGCCGGTCTGGACGATGCGGGCTGGCGCACGGACGCCTCCATGAAACGGCTTCGGGCGCGAGCGCGCTTGGACCTCGGGAAGCTGCGTCTTGGAATGGACGATACAGAGAAAGCAAATACTCACATCCTAATGGGACGCGGCCGCGGCATCGGCCGGTGCGCCAGGGATTGGACCTAGGGTTATCCATTTTTGACTGATCAACATACAGCGCGGAACATGCACGCGTTTCAGTAGCCACCCAGCGCTTCACCAGCGAAATGACTGGCTGGCAGCCTTTCCACCCGTGGTCCCCGCCGCATGCCGCGGCCAACCCAGACAAGGAGTGCCCCCGATGCCCGCCAACCGCCGCTTGGTTCTCGCCGCCGCCGCCGCTTCGGTGGCCAGCCCTGGCGTTTTCGCCCAGGATGCCTACCCGTCCCGCAAGCCCATCACGTTCGTCGTGTCCTATCCGCCCGGCAGCGACACCGACTCCGCGGCCCGGATGCTGGCGGAAAAGCTCAGCCCCCGCCTGAAGCAATCCATCGTCGTGGAAAACAAGCCCGGGGCCAGCGGCACCGTGGGCAACGCCTATGTCGGCCGCGCGGCGCCCGATGGCTACACCCTGCTCTATACGCCCAACCCCTTCACGACGGCGCCGCTGGTGATGAAGCTCTCCAGCTCGGCCTCCTACGACGTGCTGGGCGGCTTCGAGGCCGTCATCAACACCGCCACCCTGCCGATGGTGCTCGTCACGAGCCCGGCGCTGGGCCTGAAGAGCCTGCCGGAGCTGGTGGCCGCCGCCAAGGCCGGCCGGCGGCTCTCGTACGCCAGCCCCGGCGCCGGCTCGCCGATGCACATCGTCGGCGAATGGCTCAACAAGGCCGCCGGCATCCAGCTCTCCCACGTGCCCTACCGGGGCGTGGCGCCGTCGGTCACCGATGTCGTGGCCGGCCACGTCGACACCGCCTGGGTGACGTTCGGCGTGGTGCGCCAATACCTGGCCAGCGGCAAGCTCATCGCGCTGGCGATCAGCGAGGCCGAACGAAGCAAGCTCGAACCCAGCGTGCCCACGCTGGTGGAGCTGGGCTACAAGGACGTGGTCGTCGGCGCCTGGGCCGGGCTGTTCGCGCCCAAGGGCACGCCGCAGCCGGTGGTCAGGCTGCTCAACGAGCACCTGAACGCCATCATCAAGGAGCCGGAGGTGATCGCCAAGCTGGCCACGTTCGGCGCCTTCCCGGTGGGCGGTCCGCCCGAGGTGCTGACCCGGCTCAACCAGCGCGAATACGCCGTCATGGGCAAGATCATCCGGGAACTCGGCATCACCGCCGAGTGAAGCAGCCCGCGGACAGGGACAATCGCGCATGGCCGCATCCACCGTGATCCAGACCGCCTCGCACTGGGGCGTGTACGGCGTCGAACTCTCGAGCCGGGGCGACATCGTCGGGGTGCGGCCGTTCGGCGACGATCCCGCGCCCACGCCCCTGATGCACAGCCTGCCCGGCATGGTGCGCAGCCCGCTGCGCATCCAGCAGCCGCACGTGCGCGCGGGCTACCTGCGGCAGCGCGAGCGCTCGCGCGAAGGACGCGGCGCGGACGCCTTCGTTCCGGTCTCCTGGGACCAGGCGCTGGACCTCGTCGTCGAAGGGCTGGAGCGCATCAAGGCCGAACACGGCAACGAGGCGATCTACGGCGGCTCCTACGGCTGGGCCAGCGCCGGGCGCCTGCACCACTCGCCCAGCGTGCTCAAGCGCTTTCTGGGCCTGTACGGCGGCTACGTGGACAAGCGCGGCAACCACAGCTTCGGCGCGGCCCTGGCCGTCATGCCCTACGTGATCGGCGACGCGGACATCCCCGCCATGGTGGTGCCGTGGTCGTCCATCGTCGAGCACACCGACACGATGGTGATGTTCGGCGGTTCGAACGTGAAGAACATGCAGATCGATGCCGGCGGGGCGGCGGTGCACGAGAACCCCGGCTGGATCGAACGCGCCGCGTCGGCCGGCATTCGCTTCGTCAACATCAGCCCGGCGCAGGCGGACGTGTCCCGATCCCTTGACGCCCGGTGGCTGCCGATCCGCCCCAACACCGACGTGGCCATGATGCTCGGGCTCGCGCATACGCTGGTGCAGCGGGGGCTGCACGACCGCGCGTTCCTGCAGAGCCATTGCGAAGGCTATCCCGTGTTCGAGCGGTACCTGCTCGGCACGGACGACGGCGTGCCCAAGGACCCGCGCTGGGCCGCGGCGATCACCGGCATCGATGCCCAGGCGATCGAGGACCTGGCGGTGGAGATGGCGCGCGGCCGCACGCTGATCACCACGACCTGGTCGATCCAGCGCGCCGAGCACGGAGAACAGCCGGTGTGGATGACCGTGACCCTGGCCGCGATGCTCGGGCAGATCGGCCTGCCCGGCGGGGGGTTCAGCCTGGGCTTCGGCGCCGTGAGCGGCAACACCGTCAACCGGCCGGACGACATCCCGCGCCCCACGCTCTCGCTGGGACCCAACCCGGTGCGGTCCTTCGTCCCGGTGGGCCGGGTGGCCGACATGCTGCTCAACCCCGGCAGCGCACTGGAATACAACGGACAGACGCTGCGGCTGCCCGACATCCGCCTGGTCTACTCGGTGGGCGGCAACCCGTTCCACCACAACATGAACCTCAACCGGTTCGTGCGGGCCTGGCGCCGCCCGGAGCTCGTGGTGGTGCACGAGCCCTGGTGGAACCCGCCCGCGAAGTACGCCGACATCGTTCTGCCCGCCACCACCACCATGGAGCGCAACGACATCCTGGCGACCGAGCTGCAGCGGCACTACATCGCGATGCGCAAGGTCATCGACCCGGTGGGCGGCGCGCGCAACGACATGGACGTGTTCGCGGAACTGGCCCAGCGGCTGGGCTTCGGCGAGGCCTACACCGAGGGCCGCGACGAAATGGCGTGGCTGCGGCACATGTACGGCGAAGCCCGCGAGCGGGCCCATGCGGTGGGCTACGCCCCGCCGGGCTTCGACGACTTCTGGGCCGCGGGCAGCTATGAGTTCCCCATGCTGCAGGAGCCGAAGCTGTTCCTGTCGAACTTCCGCGCGGACCCGGTCGCGAACCGGTTGCCGACCCCGTCGGGCAAGATCGAAATCTACTCGGCGCGCATCGCGGGCTACGGCTACGACGACTGCCCGCCCCACCCGCGCTGGATCGAGCCGTCGGAGTGGTTGGGCAGCGAACGCACCCGCCGCTTCCCGCTGCACCTGCTGTCCAACCAGCCCCACGCGCGGCTGCACAGCCAGTTGGATGCGGGCGCCGTGAGCCGGAACGGGAAGTTCCACGGCCGCGAGCCCGTGGTGATGCACCCCAGCGACGCCGCCGCGCGCGCCATCGGCGAAGGCGACGTCGTCAAGGTGTTCAACGACCGTGGGGCCTTCCTCGCGACGGCCCGGCTGTCGACCGACCTGCTGCCGGGGGTG
The DNA here is from genome assembly GCA_964487025.1 of uncultured Hydrogenophaga sp. Classification (GTDB taxonomy): domain Bacteria; phylum Pseudomonadota; class Gammaproteobacteria; order Burkholderiales; family Burkholderiaceae_C; genus Hydrogenophaga. The sequence continues at coordinate 11,164 of CAZAPJ010000028.1, read as the reverse complement.
ATCCAGGTCGCCACCGGCGCCTGGTTCGACCCGGACGATCCGGGCGCCGACCAACCGCTCGAGAAACACGGCAACCCGAACGTCGTGACCCTGGACAAGGGCTGCTCCCGCCTGGCGCAGGCCCCCATGGCGCAGACCGTGCTGGTCGACGTCAGCCGGTGTGCGCAGGCGCCGGCGGTGACCGCGTTCGAACTGCCGCGTTTCGAGGCCGCCGGCTGAGCGCGGGGGCGCGCCGGCCCCAGGCCGTCTACTGCATGTCGCGCGGCGTGGCCGACTGCGAAAGCGTGTACAGCCCGCGCAGCGCCCCGGCCTGCGCGCCCATGGCCACCAGGTCCGCGTCCGAGAGCCGCGCCGCGGACAAGGCCTCCAGCGCCGCCCGGTCGTAGCCGCAGGCGACCAGCACCCAGTCGGCCACGCCGTCGGACAGGCCGCAGATCTGCTGCTCGCGGGTCGGCGCGATGGCGGGCGGCTGGTGCTGGAGCAGGTGCAGGCCGGCGCAGCCCGGCGCCCCCGCGACCTCGGCGGCCAGCGCCGCGATCGCCGCGCGCAAGCGCCCGTCCTGCCCCGGCGCGGGCGACAGGCGGATGGTGAGCGCGTGGCGCACCACGCCGCCGCCCCGGCTTTCGAGCACCTGGCACTGGCTGCGCACCATGTCGCGGTGGTGCGGCATCATGCGCGCGGACCAGGGCGTGGGCTGGTTGAGCCGCGCCAGGTAGGCCGGGGACGACAGCACGCCGTGGTCCTCGAGCTCGTACATCACGAAGATGCCTTCGCCGCCGTCGGCGCTCTTCCAGCGCGAGGCGCGCAGGAAGCCGGGGATGCCCAGGCGCTCCGGAAAATGCTCGTGCGCGTGCCAGTGCTCGAACTCGCCGCACGCCTCGGGCGCCATGTTCCACCACATGGCCAACGCGGCCCGACCCAGAACAGACATATGCGGACCCGCTCCTTTCTCTCTCTAATCAGATGATGTCGATTTCCTCGATCCGGTACGCCGCGATCGGCGCCAGCAGCGGATCGCCATGGATCAGGCGGCGGCCGGCCTCGCCGGCGACCGCCGCGCGCAGGGCCTGGGCGTCGTCGAACCACATTTCCGACACCGTTTCCACCGCCTCCGCGCTGCCTGCCGGCACGCCGGCGTGCACCGGGTGGCTGCGGTCGATGACGAAGTTCTGCACGTGGCGCCAGGCGCCGGGGACCGGCCGGCCCGCTTCGCGCGCCTGGTCCAGCCAGCGCCCCGCCAGGCCTTCGGCCGGCACGCCGGGGCGGCGGGTCGAGAGCCAGACGAGCTTGGCCCCGGGCGCGGCGCGGCGGCGGTCCTCGTCGCGGTCCCCGAACAGCGGCTCGGCCCGCAGCACGAGGATGGTGATGCCGCCCTGGAACAGGGGAATGTCGGCCTTGACCTGCGCATACTCGGGCGACGCGTCCGAGACCTCCATCGCGGCGATGCTGTCGAAGGCGAGCTGCGAGAGGCCGTCGATCGCCTGCACCGGCATGCCGCGCGCCTCGTGGAAGCGCTCGAGGATGTGGTTCTGGCGGTAGCTGCCGACGCCGGGCAGCCGCGACGCGAGGCGGCCGTGGACGCGGATCCAGTGGTCGCGGAACGCCGCCTCGTCCATGCCCGGGCGGCGGCTGATCAGGGCGCTGCGGTAGACCGTCATGCCTGGGCCCTAGGGAATCAGGCGCTGGGCGCGCAGCTCGTCGAAGCGGCCCAGCAGCGCGGCCTCCGAGTCGAGGCAGCCGTGGAAGCCGGCGCGGCGGATCTTGCCGGTCTCGAACAGCACGTCGTTGGCGAAGGCGGTCTTGAACATGTAGTCGGCCCACTGCCAGTCGACCAGGGCATGCAGGTCCGGCTGGCGCAGCGCGTGGTGCTCGGCGATGCGCCGCCAGAGCGGCGCCAGGTCGGCCGCCACCTGCGCCAGCGGCACCGGCAGCGGCTCGCCCACCGGGAGGCCGAAATGGCCGGCCACCACCGGCCAGCCGTTGCGCCAGCGGCCCGGGTCGCCGTTGGCCACGTTGAAGATCTGGTTCGCCGCCGCCGGGCTGGTCGCGGCCCAGGCCGCGGCCGCGGCGATCTGCTGCGTGTCGGCCAGGTGGTGCAGCGCGTTCCAGGCCGCCGCGGGCCCGGGAAACCGCAGCGGCACGCCGGCCTCGCGCGACAAGGTGGCCAGCACGGCGATCGCCATCACCAGGTTCATCGGCGCGCGTTCGGAGAACCCGGTGACGTAGGGCGGGATCAGGTGCGCCCAGCTCCAGCCGCCCGCCGCGCCGCGCTCGGCCAGGTGGTCCTGCTGCGCGTAGTAGAAGTTCGGCCCGAGGTGGCGGGCGTCGGTCTCGCGCGCCGGGGTCTTGATCGCGCCCCACTGCAGCCCGTAATACTTGCCGCCGGTCACGAGCACGAAGCGCTGCAGCGCGCCCGGGTGCGCCGAGGCCAGGTCGATCGCGTGGCGCAGCATGGCCAGGTTGGGCGGGATCTCCTCGGTCCGCGTGGGCCGGTGCTGGTAGGCCGCGTAGAACACGTGCGTCACCGGCTCCAGCGCCGCGGCGGCCTCGCGCACCGCCGGCGCATCCAGCAGGTCGAGCGCGAGGCCATGGCTGCCCGCCGGCGCCGCGCCGCCGCGGGTGACGCAGGTCACGCGCCAGTGGGCGTTCTCGCCCGCCAGGTGGCGCGCGATCGCGCCGCCGATCACGCCGGTCGAGCCGACGACGAGCGCATGGTGCTTCATGGTGCGGTGTCCAGCCAGTCGGGGGTGGTGCGCCGCAGGGCGGCGGCATCGGGGAACGCGCCGCCGGCGGGCAGCGGATCGATGCGCAGGCGCGTCAGGCGCAGCAGGTGCATCTTCCACGCGCCCGCTTCGCGCACGTACGCTTCCTCGTAGTGCCCGAAGCCGACGAAGCCGCGCGCCTCGGGCGCTTCCTTCAACCGGATCGGCTGCGGCCATTCCAGGTGGTCCTGCATGGCCCAGACGCCGCGCGCTCGGTCGGGGCCGAGCAGCACGATGTCCGGCGTGTGGCAGTGGTGGACCGACACCGCGTCGCGCAGGCGCGTGGCCACGCCGTTCACGAACGTGTCGGCGTCGGCGCCGTCGGGCGCCGAGCCGAAGCCCTCGAAGCGCGCGTCCGCGCTGAACAGCTGGCGCAGGCGGTCCCACTGCTTGGTGTCGATGTAGCGGCAGTAGCGCGCCTTCAGCGTGCGGATCGCCTCGAGCGCCTCCATGGCCGCCAGCCTGTCTGGAACGTCTTTCGTCAAGCCCATGCTTCCTTCTTCCGGGGGGTGTCGGCCGCCGGCGGTTTCGGCCGGGCGGGTGCTTTTTTCCGCTTCGCGGCCGGCGGCGGCGCGGCCCCCTCGGCCACGGCGGCATCGGTCCGTTTTTCCTGCGCGATGCCCGTGCTGATGCGCTGCGCGGTCTCCACGATCCAGCGGCGCAGGCGCTCGAAATCGGTCGCCTCCCAGCGGCTCTGGGCGACCACGAAGGTGATGCTGCCCAGTACCTTGCCCTCGGGGTCGAACACCGGCGCCGAGATGCCGCCGGCGCCGGCCATCATCTCCTCGCGCGTGATCGCATAGCCCTGGCGCGCCAGCTTGACCATCTGGCCACGGAACTCGGTCCAGTTGTCGCCCAGGCCGGCGGCGCGGATCTCGTCCGCGTGGTTCAGCGCGATGTTGCGCAGTTGGTAAGGCGAGAGGTAGGCCAGGATGATCTTGGCCATGGCGCCGCGGAACAGCGACATCGGGCGCCCGCGCTCGAAGTTCGCCGGGATGGAGGCGTCCGGCCAGGCGATGTCCACGCACATGATGCTGTCGCGGTAGAAGCTCGCCAGCATCATGTTGTACTTGCGCCGCGCGCTCACCTCGTGCATCACCTTGCTGCCGGCGGTCAGCAGCGGGTCGCTGATGCGCATCAGCCGGTCCAGCTCGATGATGCGCGGACCCAGCACGTACACGCCGCCCGCGGTGGGCGCGAGCAGGCCGGCGTCGCACAGCGTGCCCAGGTAGCGGTAGGTGGTGGCGCGCGAGGTGCCGAGCGCCTCGACGAGGTCGTCCAGGTGCGCGCTGATGCGCCCCTCGCCGAAGAAGTCCAGAATGCTCAAGCCCTTGGCAAAACTGCTGTTCATGGTGTGTTCGATCCAGTCCGGTTGATTCCGATGAGGCCTCCGGGCTGGGCGGCGTGCCTGGTGTCTCATCCGCCCAGCCAGCGGGCCGGTACCGTCACCAGCCAGGGGCAGAAAACCAGAAGGAACAGCACGCCGAACTGGGCGACCATGAACGGCAGTACGCCGACCATGATCCGGTCCATGGACATCTTGCCGACCCCAGCCACGACGTTGAGCACTGTACCAACAGGCGGCGTGACCAGGCCGATCGCGTTGTTCATGACGAACAGCACGCCGAAGTACACCGGATCGATGCCCGCGGCCTTGACCACCGGCATCAGCACCGGCGTGAGGATCAGGATCGTCGGCGTCATGTCCATCGCGGTGCCGACGGCCATCACCAGCACCATGATCACCACCAGCAGCAGCGTCGGGCTGTCCAGCAGCGGCTCCAGCAGCTTCGTGACCTCGCCCGGGATGTCGGCCACCGTGATCAGCCAGGCCGACACCATGGCGGCGGCGATCAGGAACATGACCACCGCGGTGGTCTTGGCCGCCGACACGAACACCCGGTAGAGCGCGCGCCAGCTCAGCTCGCGGTAGATCACCGTCGCCACGAACAGCGAGTACACCGCCGCCACGGCGGCCGCCTCGGTGGGCGTGAACACGCCCATCTTCAGGCCCACCAGCACGATCGCCGGCAGCGCCATCGCCCAGACCGAATCGCGCAGGGCGCGCAACTGCTCCTCGCGCGAGGCCTTGGGCGGCAGCCTGGTCTGCTCGCGGCGGCTGACCCAGCCCCAGGTCGCGGCGATCGCCGCGCCCATCAGCAGGCCCGGCACGATACCGGCCATGAACAGCTTGCCGATCGAGACGTTGGCGGCCACGCCGAAGATGATGAAGGCGATCGAGGGCGGAATGATCGGCGCGATGATGCTGGCCGACGCGATCAGGCCGCCGGCGCGGGCCGGGTCGTGCCCGGCCCGCGCCATCATCGGCAGCAGCAGGGCGGACAGCGCGGCCGCGTCGGCCACCGCGGAGCCGGACAGCGCCGCTATCAGGCAGGCCGCGATCACCGCGACGTAGCCCAGGCCGCCGCGCTTGTGGCCCACCAGCGTGAGCGCGAGGTTGACGATGCGCTGCGACAGGCCGCCCACGTTCATGATCTCGCCGGCCAGCATGAACAGCGGCACCGCCAGCAGCGGGAAGCTGTCCGCGCCGTTGATCACGTTCTGCGCCAGGATCTGCGCATCGAACATGTCCTGGTGCCACATCAGCGCGGCGCCGGACACCAGCAGGGCGTAGGCGATCGGGATGCCGATGGCCATGGCGCCCAGCAGGGCGCCGAGGAAAATCAGGATGGTCATCGGGCGCTTTCCTGCTCGCCGGCGGGGTCCGCCGGCGGGTGCGCGGCCGGCTCGTCCTCCGACTCGCGCACCAGGACGGTCTCGTCGTCGGTCACGCGGCCGAGGAACAGGCGCACCAGCGTGTAGCCCAGCAGCACGAGCGCCGAGGCGCCGAACACGATGCCCGAGGCGTAGAACACGGCGACGGAAATGCCGCTCACCGGCGCCGCCACGTCCAGGTTGAGCTTGGCCTGGTCCAGGCTGCCGGACAGCAGCAGCCAGGTCACGTACAGCATCAGCACGTGCGCGGCGCCGAAGCAGGCCAGGCGGGCGCGGCGGCCCAGCCGGCGGACCAGCATGTCGGTGCCCAGGTGCGCCCGCTCGCGCAGCGCCACGATGGAGCCGAGGAAGGTGAGCCACACGAAGAGCCAGCGCGACAGCTCTTCGGAGATCAGGATCCCGGAGTTGAAGCCGTAGCGCAGCACCACGTTGCCGAACACCAGCACCAGCACGGCGAGCAGCAGCGCGGCGTTGACCACGTCGAGCAGCCGGCAGTACAGGTCGATCAGGCGGTTCATCACGCGGCGGCGCCGGGCCATCGATCCATCGGGGGGCGAAGAGGCCGCCGGCGGTCAGTGGACCGTGGCCTGGATGCGCTGCATTTCGCTGCGGTAGAGCTGGACCAGCGCCGGGTCGTAGGTGGCGGCGAACTTGTCGGCCACCGACCTGGTGGCCTCGCGCATCTTGGCGATGGTCTCCTTGGGCACCTCGTTGATCTGCATGCCCTTGTCCAGCAGCGCCTTGCGGTCGCGGTCGGCCGCCTCGCGGCTCAGGGCGCGGTGGTAGGCGCCGGCTTCCTTGGCGGCGTCGCGCAGGATCTTCTGCTCGTCGGCCGAGAGGCGGTCCCAGAAGCGCTTGCTCACCAGCACCGGGTTGGCGGTGTAGACGTGGTTGGTGACGCTCATGAACTTCTGCACTTCGTAGAACTTGCTCGTGAGCACGATGCTGTACGGGTTCTCCTGGGCGTCCAGCGCGCGCGACTCGAGCGCGCCGTACAGCTCGCCGAAGGCCATCGGCACCGGGTTCGTGCCCAGCGCGGAGAACGATTCGAGGAACAGGGGGTTGCCCATCACGCGGATCTTCAGGCCCTTGACGTCCTCGGGCGAGGTCACGGGCTTGCGGCTGTTGGTGACGTTGCGGAAACCCGTTTCCCAGTAGTCCAGGCCCACGAGCCCTTTCTCCTCCAGCTTCTTCAGCATCGTCTGGCCGAACGGACCCTGCAGCAGGGCGTCCACCTGGCGCGCGTTGCTGAACGAGAACGGCGTGTCGATCAGGCTCATTTCCTTGACCAGCGAGGCCACGGACGTGGTGGCCGGGGCGAACATCTCCTGCACGCCGCCCTGCAGCGCGCTGACCTGCTGCGTCTCGCTGCCCAGGATGGAGGCGCCGTACTCCCGCACCTTCATCTTGCCGCCGCTCTTGGACTCGACGAGCTGCGCGAACTTCTCGGCGCCCAGCGCGATCGGGTGGCCCGGCTGCACGAGGTGGCCGAACTTGATCGTGCGGTCGCGGACGTTCTGGGCCAGCGCACCGGCGGAAACCGCGATCAGGGACGCGGCGAGGACGAGATGACGAAGCTTCATGGTGGGGCTCCTAAGCCTGTGGGCGGATCGGTGGGGAGGGGGAGGATCGGCGCGAAGGATAGCCCGGCCCGGCTCGCTCTTTGAATAGGAGTTTTCCCGCATATTGCAATATTTGATGAATCTCGTATGATGGGATTTATCTATATACGAGACTTTCATGCCGGCGCAAGCCGGCCGACCGGAGCCCCGATGACGCCCCAGACGACGCCCGCTGAAAACCCGCCGGACCGCTACCGCCTCGACGGCCGGGTCGCGGCCGTGACCGGCGCGGCCGGCGGCATCGGCGCGGCCATCGCGGCGCGCCTGGCCGCGCTCGGCGCGCGCGTGGCGCTGCTCGACCTGCCGCCGGCCCTGCCCGCGCTCGAAGCCCTGCGGCGCGACCTGCCCACGGACACCGCCGCGCTCGCCTGCGACGTGAGCGACGCCGCTTCCGTCGCCGCCGCCGCGGCGGCGGTCAAGCACCGGCTCGGCCCCTGCGACATCCTCGTGAACAACGCCGGCGTGCTGGGCGCGCACAGCCCGCTAGACGCCCTCGGCCTGGACGGCTGGGACCGCGTGATGGGCGTCAACCTGCGCGGCCCCTTTCTGTGCACGCAGGCCTTCGGCGCGCACATGCTGGACGACGGCGGGCGCGGCGGCAGCATCGTCAACATCGGCTCGATCGCCGCCGGCAAGCCGAACGCCTCGCCGGCCTACAGCGTGAGCAAGGCCGGCGTGCTGGCGCTCACGCGGCACACCGCCGTCGAATGGGGGCCGCGCGGCGTGCGGACCAACGCGGTCAGCCCGGGCTTCATCCGGACCCCGCTCTCGGCCGCGCACTACGCCGACCCCGAGCTGCTGCAATGGCGCGTGGGCATGGTGCCGGTGCGCCGGCTCGGCGCGACGGCCGACATCGCCGACGCGGTCGCCTACCTCGCCAGCGACGCCGCCGCGTTCGTCAACGGGCAGGACCTGATCGTGGACGGCGGGTTCCTCGAGACCTCGCTGATGCACGCGCAGCCGAAGGCCGACCAGTACGGCGGCCATCCCGCCCTCCGCACCCCAACCCTCTCACACGAAGAAAGATGAACGCCATGGCACCAACGGCCCAGACCACGCAGACGCCCGGCCTCGCCGGCCAGCAAGCCCTCGCCCCCCTGGACTCGCGCTACGTCGACGTCGGCAGCCTGCCCTGGAAGCCCACGCCGACGCCCGGCATCGACATGAAGGTGCTGATGCAGGACGACGCCAGCGGCCTGCTCACCGCCCTGTTCCGCTGGCAGCCGGGCACGCAGTTGCCGCTGCACGAGCACGTGGAGGTCGAGCAGACCTACGTGCTCTCGGGCAGCATCGTCGACGACGAGGGCGAGGTGCGCGAGGGCGATTTCGTCTGGCGGCCCAAGGGCAACCGGCACATCGCGCGCTCGCCCGGCGGCGCGCTGGTGCTGTCCTTCTTCCTCAAGCCCAACAGGTTCCTGGAAGGCGAGCACGCCGGAAAAGAGTTGAAATGACGCCACGGGCCGCGCCGCGCGGCCCCGCGTGAAAACACCCACCCGCCCTTGCGCCAACGCCCCGAGACCTTCCCACCATGTCCCTGCACCTTCCCGTTGTCCACCGCGCGCCGGCCGGGCGCACCCTCGTGTTCGACTCGGCGACCCACGTGGAGGCGTACGTCGCCGCCCACCCCTGCCAGGGCGACGTCGTCGTCGCGGCTTCCTATGCCGGCGTGCTGTGCGCGCGCATGGTGATGTCGGCGCGCCCGGCCGCCACGATCGGGCTGGACTGCGCGATCGGCAAGGACGGCGCCGGCATCGCCGGGCTCTGGTACTACGAGGCCCTGGGCGTGCCCGCAGCCGCCGCCGACAGCATGACGGCGGAAATGGGCAACGGCCCGGACCTGTACGAGAACGGCGTCGTCAGCCGCGTCAACGACTGCGCCCAGCGGCTGGGCATCGCGCCCGGCATGCGCGTGCGCGACGCCGCCGAGGCGTTCCAGACCGGCGCGCGCAAGCCGGCCCATTTCGACCCGGCGCGCCGCCTCGTCGTGCACACCAACGACCAGGGCCGCAGCATCGTCTGCACCGACTCGATCGCCTTCGCGCTGCCGGAAGACCGCGAGCGCAACGTGCTGTGCACGGCCGGGCACACCGGCCGCAGCGTGGTGGACTACTTCCGCCAGTTCAGGCCCTGGGCCTTCATCTGCTCCGACGGCGGCGTCGGCAAGAACGGCTCCGGCATCTCCGCCCTGCAGGACGTGGAGGCCGACGGCATCGCCGGCGCCTCCGTCGACGCGCTGACGGCCCGCATGGGCGACGGCCAGAGCACTTACTTCGACGGCGTGATCAGCGCCATGAACCGCATCGCGCAGGCCAAGGGCGTGCGCGTGGGCCAGACGGCGCGCGAGGCCGCGGCCCTGCTCCTCCAATAGCCCCATGGCCGCGGCCGCCGCGTGCAGGACGGCGACAGGTCCCGTATCATCCTCGGCTGCGCCGCCGGGACCCTCCCGCGGCGCGCACGCATGAACGACGACACCTGAGCCATTCGACACCTGAGCCATTGATTCGGCCAGCCGGGATGGGCAGCCTGTCACGCCAAGGAGCCGAACCCATGAGCTATCCCGACACCCGCCTCTACATCGACGGCCAATGGCGCGACGCCATGGCAGGCGAGACCCTCGCCGTGTTCAACCCCGCCACCGGCCAGGAAATCGGGCGCGTGGCGCACGCGCGCCAGGCCGACCTGGACCTCGCGCTGCAAGCGGCGCAGCGCGGCTTCGAGACCTGGCGCGACACGCCCGCCATCGAGCGCGCCAAGCGCATGCGCGTGGCCGCCGGCCTGGTGCGCGAGCGCGCGGACGCCACCGCGCGCCTGCTGACCCAGGAGCAGGGCAAGCCCCTGGCGGAAGCCCGGGCCGAGGCCCTGGCCGCGGCCGACATCATCGAGTGGTTCGCCGACGAAGGCCTGCGCGTGTACGGCCGCCTCGTGCCCCCGCGCGCCAACCTCGCGGTGCGCCAGATGGTGCTCAAGGACCCGGTCGGGCCGGTGGCCGCGTTCACGCCCTGGAACTTCCCGGTCAACCAGGTGGTGCGCAAGCTCTCGGCGGCGCTGGCCACAGGCTGCTCGATGATCGTCAAGGCGGCCGAGGAAACCCCCGCCTCGCCGGCCGAGCTGGTGCGCGCCTTCGCCGACGCCGGCCTGCCGGCCGGCGTGCTGGGCCTGGTCTACGGCACGCCGGCCGAGATCTCCAGCTACCTGATCGCGCACCCGGTGATCCGCAAGATCACCTTCACCGGCTCCACGCCGGTGGGCAAGCAGCTCGCCGCGCTGGCCGGCCAGCACATGAAACGCGTGACCATGGAGCTCGGCGGGCACGCGCCGGTGATCGTGTGCGAGGACGCCGACGTGGCGCTGGCGATCAAGGTCGCGGGCGGCGCCAAGTTCCGCAACGCCGGCCAGGTGTGCATCTCGCCGACGCGCTTCCTGGTGCACGAAAGCATCGCAAGCGAGTTCTCCGCCGCGCTGACCGAGCACGCGCGCCAGCTCGCGGTGGGCGACGGCCTGGCCGAGGGCACGCAGATGGGCCCGCTGGCCAACCCGCGCCGCGTGGCGGCCATGGCCGAGTTCACGCAGGACGCGCTGGAGAAAGGCGCGACGCTGGCCGCGGGCGGCCAGCGCATCGGCGACACCGGCAACTTCTGGCAGCCCACCATCCTCACCGACGTGCCGCTGCAGGCCCGCGTGTTCAACGACGAGCCGTTCGGCCCGGTGGCCGCGGTGCGCCGCTTCAACACGCTGGACGAGGCGATCGCCGAAGCCAACCGCCTGCCCTACGGCCTGGCCAGCTACGCCTTCACCCGTTCGCTCAAGAACGCCGACCTGCTGGCGCGCCGCCTGGACATCGCCATGCTGTGGGTCAACATGCCCGCGCAACCCTCGGCCGAACTGCCGTTCGGCGGCATCAAGGACTCGGGCTACGGCTCCGAGGGCGGACCGGAAGCGATGGAGGCCTACCTCAACACGCGCGCCGTGTCGATTATGAACAGTTGACACCCCCCTGCGCCGCTTTGCGGCTCCGTGCCGCCGCCAGAGGCGGCGGCTCTTCGG
>CAZAPJ010000027.1:0-58345 GCA_964487025.1 uncultured Hydrogenophaga sp. | reverse complement strand
CTCGGCCGGGGACTCTCACCCCGAAGATCGCGCCCATGCTGGGCGCACAACGAAAGCCGCTCCGAAGAGCGGCTTTTCTGGCCAACGCGCGGGCCCGGAAAGGACCAGGGCTCAGGCGCCCAGCTTTTCCTTGATGCGGGCCGACTTGCCGCTGCGCTCGCGCAGGTAGTACAGCTTGGCGCGGCGCACGTCGCCGCGGCGCTTGACCTCGATCTTGGCGATCAGCGGGCTGTACAGCGGGAAGGTGCGCTCCACGCCTTCGCCGCTGGAGATCTTGCGGACGATGAAGCTGGAGTTCAGGCCGCGGTTGCGGCGGGCGATCACCACGCCTTCGTAGGCCTGCACGCGCTTGCGGGTACCTTCGATCACGTTCACGCTGACGATCACGGTGTCGCCAGGGGCGAACGGCGGGATCACCTTGCCGAGGCGAGCAATTTCTTCCTGCTCGAGGGTCTGGATGAGGTTCATGGTTTCCTGTCGCTCGATCATGACCGCGCTGCACTAAAGGCCGCGAATCCGGCAGGGCTCACCTGGCGGTCGCGGCGGCCGGTCAGAGGATCGAAAAGCCTCGCATTATACCAAGCCCTGGGCACGCAGGAAAGCCTGGTCCGCCGCGTCGAGCAGGCCGTGCTCGCGGGCGCGCGCCAGCAGTTCCGGGCGCCGGCGCGCGGTCAGCAGCAGGCTTTGCTCGCGCCGGTGGCGCGCGATGTGCCCGTGGTGCCCGCCCAGCAGCACGTCCGGCACGGCCACCGGCCCCTCGGGCCCTTGCCAGACCTCGGGGCGCGTGAAGTGCGGGCTGTCGAGCAGGCCGTCGAGCGCGGGGTTGAAGCTGTCCTGCTGGTGGCTGCCGGCATCGCCGAGCACGCCCGGCTGCAGGCGGGCCACGGCGTCGAGCAGCGCCAGGGCCGGGATCTCCCCGCCCGACAGCACGAAATCCCCCAGGCTGAGCTGCACGTCCACGCAGGCGTCGATCCAGCGCTGGTCGATCCCTTCGTAGCGGCCGCAGACCAGCACCGCGCCTTGGCCGAGCGCGGACCAGCGGGCCACGCGGTCGTGGTCCAGCCGCTCCCCGGCCGGCGAGAACAGCACCACGGGCGCGCGCGCGCCCTCGGGCTCCGCGCGGGCCTCGCGCACCGCGCGCAGGCACCGCCACAGCGGCTCGGCCATCATGACCATGCCCGGGCCGCCGCCGAACGGGCGGTCGTCCACGCGCCGGTATTGGCCCTCGGCGAAATCACGCGGGTTCCAGAGGTGAACCGCCACCTGCCCCGACTCGAAGGCACGGCGCGTGATGCCGTGCCGCAGGAAAGGCTCGAACAGCTCGGGAAACAGGGTGATGACGTCAAACCGCATGGGCCAATTGTCTCCCCCCTGCGCGCCTTCGGCGCTTCCCCCCTCTCTGGCGCGCCGCTGCGCGACGCTTGGAGGGGGGACGACATCTCGGGCCGGTGGAACCGGACCCTCGCTGTCTCTGGGTTGGCGTTACCTCATGCGCCGTGGGTTGCACGCCGGCTGGCGACATTGATAAAAAACTCTCTCGCCGAAGCGCGTGCCTGAACTTAGAGATGCCGTGGAACCGGCTTTGCCGGGCCACTGGCATCGTCCCCCCTCCAAGCGCCGCGCAGCGGCGCGCCAGAGAGGGGGGAAGCGCCGAAGGCGCGCAGGGGGGAGTCCTAATAATCCACCTGCCAGTCGACCACGATGCGCCGGCCGGCCTTGTCCACTTCGTCCACGTAGTGGGAAACGAACGGGATCATGCGCTCGGCCACCCGCGGCGCGCCGTCCACGGACTCGGTGTACTCCAGCACCAGCACCGAGGTCGGCCCGGTGGACAGGAGGTCGCGCACCACGCCCAGGGGCACGCCTTCGCGGTTGACCACCTGCAGGCCGATCAGGTCGACCCAGTAGTACTCCCCGTCGGGGATGGCCGGAAAGGCGCTGCGCGGCAGGTAGATGCGCGCGCCCTTGAGGGCTTCGGCAGCGTTGCGGTCCGCCACGCCCTCGAGCCGGGCCACCAGCCCGTCGGCATGGGCCTTGATCTCGGCCACCGACACGCCCACGCAGCCCGCAAACGCCGAAAAACCGCGCGCGAAGCGGCCTTCGGGCGGCTGGAGGAACCATCGGGAGGAAGCGAACAGCGCCTCGGTGTCGGCGCTGTGGGGCAGGATGCGGACCCAGCCCTTGATGCCCCACGCGTCCTGGATGCGCCCCAGCTCGACGGCATCGTCGGGCAGGGACGACGCCTGCAAGGCGCCGGACGCGGGGCTGACCACTGGTCGGGTAGAATCAGGCTGCGGCCGTCTCGACCTTGGCGGCGTTCTCGTTCTGCTTGACCAGGCGGGCGACCGTGTCGGACGGGACGGCGCCGACGCTGGTCCAGTAGGTTAGGCGGTCCTGGGCGATGCGCAGGGGCTCTTCGCCGCCGCGCGCCACCGGGTTGTAGAAGCCGATCCGCTCGATGAAGCGGCCATCGCGGCGGCTGCGCTTGTCGGCAACCACGATGCTGTAGAACGGACGGGCCTTGGCGCCGCCGCGGGAGAGTCGAATGACGACCATGATGATTTATCCTTCGGGTGGAGAGGCGCCGATCCGGCGCCTCGCGTGCTTCGATCGCAGCGCTTGAGACACACGACTGACCACCCGGCCAGCGAAACGCCACGAAACCCGCGATTATAGCCCGATCGGCGCTTTCTCCGCGCCAGCACACCCCGCAAGCCGCGTCCGACCCATGCTCCTCATCCGCCCCAGCCGCGACGACGACCTCGACGCCATCGCCCGCATCTATGGCCACCACGTGCTGCACGGCACGGGCACGTTCGAGACGGCGGCACCCGATGCGGCGGAGATGGCGGCCCGCCGGGCCGACGTACTGGCCAAGGGCCTGCCCTGGCTGGTGGCCGAAGACGGCGGCCAGGTGCTCGGCTATGCCTACGGCACCTGGTTCAAGCCCCGGCCGGCCTACCGTTTCTCGGCCGAGGACTCGATCTACCTCGACCCGGCCGCCCAGGGCCGCGGCGTGGGCCGCGCGCTGCTGGCCGAGTTGCTGGCGGCGCTGGAGCGCGCGGGCACGCGCAAGGTCATCGCGGTGATCGGCGACTCGGCCAATGCCGGCTCCGTCGGGCTGCACCGCGCGCTGGGCTTCGAGCCGGTCGGGACGGTGCCGTCCTGCGGCTGGAAGTTCGGCCGCTGGCTCGACATCGTGCTGATGCAAAAAGCCCTGGGCGCCGGCGACCGCACGCCGCCCGAGGACGGCGGCACGGCATGACGGGGCGGCGCGCGAAGAACAAGACGCTCGCCGTCTGGCTCGCCCTGCTGGGCGGCATGTTCGGGCTGCACCGCTTCTACCTGCGGGGCCTGGGCGACTGGATCGGCTGGCTGCACCCGGTCCCCACCGCCCTCGGCTGGTGGGGCATGGACCGCGTGCTGCTCTACGGGCAGGACGACAAGCTCTCCTGGGTGCTGATCCCGCTGCTCGGCATCACGGTCGCCGCAAGCTGCCTCACGGGCATCGTCTACGCCCTGGCCGACCGGGAACGCTGGAACCAGCGCTTCAACCCCGACCAGCCTGCCGACGCCGCCGCGGGCGGCACCAACTGGCTGACCATCGGCGCCCTGGTCGCCTCCCTCATGCTCGGCACGGTCGCCCTCATGGGCACCCTGGCCTTCGGCTTCCAGCGCTACTTCGAATACCAGGTCGAAGAAGGCCGCAAGATCAGCCAGTAAGAGCGAGCGAATCGAGGCGAGGCAAAACCCAGAGACAGCAGGGGTCCGGCTCCGCCGGCCCGAGATGTCGTCCCCCCTCGAAGCGCCGAAGGCGCGCAACGGAGGGGGAAGCCGCAACGCGGCGCAGGGGGGAGTCCCCGTCACACCACCAGCATCACAAGGCTCAGCGTGAACAGCGCAAGCGCCGTCGACAGCCCCATGCTGGCCGTGGTGGCCGCCTGCGCCACGTCGTAGCGCTGCGCGAACAGGAACACGTTGGCGCCGGTCGGCAGGGCGGCGGCCACCACCAGCACCGTCATCGGCAGGCCGTGGATGCCCATGGCCCAGGCGCTCGCGCCGACCAGGGCCGGCAGGACCAGGTTCTTGGACGCCACGATCCACAGCGCCTGGCGCAGGTGGCCGGCGATCGGCGTGCGCGCCAGCGTGGCGCCCACCAGCACCAGGGCAATCGGCCCGAAGGCGCTGCCCAGCAGTTGCAGCGGCTTGTCGACCACCGCGGGCAAGCCCCAGCCGGTCTGCGCGAACAGCAGCCCCATGATGATGGGCACCGGGACCGGGTGGATGACCGCCCCCTTGAACGCCGACCACGCCGTGGCCAGCACGTGCGGCACCCGCTGCCCGCCCTGGCGGGCTTCGCGCGCCACCGCGAGCTCCAGCACGATGGCGCCGATGGTGAGCAGGATCATCGCGTGCACCGACACCAGCGGCAGCAGCGTGACCAGCCCCTGCTGGCCGTAGGCCAGCTCGACCAGCGTGATGCCGATCATCACCAGGTTGGAGAACGTGCCGGCCAGGGCCAGCACCACGCTGGCGCGGTTGAAGCCGCGCCAGGCCACGGAGCCCGCCAGCAGCGCGAGCGCGGCCAGGAAATAGGCCGCCACGGGAAGGAAGTCGACCTGGTCGATGCGCACCATGCTCATGGTGCGGAACAGCAGCGCCGGCAGCAGCAGCAGGAACACGAGGCTGGAGAGGTCCCGGATGCCCGCCTCGCCGAGCCACTGCCGGCGCCCGGCCAGGAAACCGAGCGCGATCAGGATGAAGACCGGGGTGAGGGAAACGGCGACGGTGTGGGCGGCGGGATTCACCGCGCGATGGTACTCACTCCACGCCCACCGCCTCGGTCAGGCGGTAGTACAGCCCGTAGGGGTCGTTGCGCAGCACATGGAACGTGCCCTCGACCACCACCGCCTCGAGCCGGTACTTCACCGGCCGGCGGGTACGCACCTCCACCAGGCTCTCCGGCCCGCCGGGCGTGCAGAACGGGCAGGTCAGCGGCACCGACGCAAGCAGGAAATGCCGCTGGTTCTCGCCAGGCCCGAGCGGCAGCATGAAGCCCTGCAGCCGCAGTTGCTTGCGGTCGAGCGCGGTCACGGCGCCGGGATAGACCGGCACGACCCACTGCTTCTCGACCCGCGTGGTGACGTCGGTCAGCGTCGACCAGGCCACCACGTCGTTGCGCCGGGCCAGCGGCGCAAACGCACTGAGCGGGCTGTGCACGCCGGCGCCCTGCCCGTGCGGCCCGGTGACCGCCGGCGGCTCGCCGCCGCCACCGCCCGACGGCAGCGGCGAACTCAGCACCGCCTGCGCCTCCGCACCGGATCCCAGGGGCAGCAGAGGCAGGGCCAGCAAACAGCGACGGCGAAAGGTCATCGAATATGTCCTCCAAGGCAGCACGCGAAGCAACGCCAACCCAGAGACAGCGAGGGTCCGGCTCCGCCGGCCCGAGCTGTCGTCCCCCCTCGAAGCGCCGAAGGCGCGCAACGGAGGGGGGAAGCCGCGCAGCGGCGCAGGGGGGAGTCGCTGTCAATGCACATGCCGCATGCCGCAGTATTTGCCCAGGGCAAGACCCTTGCAAGCCGCCTGGAGTTCCTGCAGGCAGACCTTTTCGCCCTTGCCGGCCTCCAGGCACTTGGCGGCGCCCTCGTGCGCGGCGGCCATGGCGCGGTGGCGCTGGATGTCCTCCTGGGTTTCCTTGGCCGAGTGCTGGGCCAGGGCGCTGCCGGCGCCAGCGGCGGCCGCGATGGAGACGACGAGCGCGCAGAGGGAGGAAGGTTTCAATTGCTTCATGGTGGTACCTCTTGGATTACCTGGGGTTGAAAAGCCGAGTGACGTCGACGCGGTAGGCGCCCAGCGCCGGCAGCGCGGCCGCGGCCGCCGCCACGGCGAGCGCCAGCAGGGGCACCCAGATTTCGCCGGGGACCCATTGCCAGGCCGTGATGGCGATCGAGCGCCGCGCCGCCAGCAGCCCGCCGGCGGCGGCCGCCAGCGCGTGCGCGGCCAGCAGGCCCAGCGCGCTGGCCAGCAGCGCGAGCCAGAGCGCCTCGCACAGCAGCAGTGCCCCCAGGCGGCGGGGCGGCGCGCCGAGCATGCGCAGCATGGCGAGGTCGGCCCGGCGTTCGCGCACCGCGTTCCACAGCGCGATGAAGACCGACAGGCCGGCCACCGCCAGCAGCACCGCGGCCAGCACGCGCAGCACCTGGACACCGACCCCGGCCAGGTTCAGCAGGCGCGTGATCTCCACCGCCGGCGCGGCGGCCTGCAGGCCGGTGGTCTCGTTGACGAAGCGCGGGAAGCTCACCGCGGCCAGCGGCGTGCGGTAGCGGACCAGCGCGAGCGTGACCTCGCGCGCCTGTGCCAGCGCCTGCGCGAGCTCGGCCCGCTCGGCCTCGTCGCTGGCGGCGCCGTCGCCCGTGTGCAGGCTGTCGTGCACCTGCCAGACCGACTCGGTGGCCGTGAGCACCAGCCGGTCGAGCACGCAGCCGCAGGGCGCGAGCACGCCGGTGACGGTGTAGGGCGCGCCCTCGTGCACGCTGCCGCCGGTGCCCAGCCCGTGCGCGCCCTCGAAGGTTTGCCCCAGGCGCAGGCCGGTGCCGGCCGCCACCTGCGCCCCCAGCACCGCCTGCATCGGCGCCTGCCAGAGCCGGCCCTCGGCCAGGGTGGCGCCATAGTGCGCCGGATAGGCGTGCGTGGTGCCGACGATGCGGAACCCGTCCAGGTTGTCGCCCAGGCTGAGCGGAATCACCTGCGCCACCTGCGGGTGGCCGGCGAGCCGCTCGGCCTCGGCCAGTGGAATGTTGCCGGGCGGCACGTCGATGTGGAACACGCCGGCCAGGATGAGCTGCATCGGGCTGCCCTTGGCGCCGACCACCGCGTCGATGCCGGCCAGGTCGCGCTCGAACGCGCGGTCCACCTGATCGCGCGCGATCAGCACGAACGCCATCGAGGCCAGGCCGAGCGCGAGCAGCAACAGGTTGAGCGCGGCGGCGAGCGGCCGCGCCCACAGGTAGCGCCAGGACAGGCCGGCCACGTTCATGCGGATCGACAGGCTCACGGCGCTGCCTCCTGCACGGCGGCAACGGCACCGCCCAGGACCAGGGTCCGCGTCTGCGCGGGCAGCGCGGCAACCACCCGGGCATCGTGCGTGGCGATCACCAGCGTCGCCTCCAGGGCCTGCGCGGAGCGCCGCAGCAGCGCCAGCGCGGCCGCGCACGCGCCGTCGTCCAGGCTCGCGGTCGGCTCGTCGGCCAGGATCACACGCGGGCGCAGCAGCACCGCGCGCGCCAGCGCCACGCGCTGCGCCTGTCCGCCCGAAAGCTGCGAGGGCCGGCGCGCCGCGAGCGCCCCCACGCCGAGCGCGTCCAGCGTGCGCGCGATGGCCGGCCCGTCGACCGGCCAGCCGGTGGCGAAGTAGGCCAGCGCCAGGTTCTCGGCCACGGACAGCGCCTCGCTCAGGTGCAGCTTCTGGGGCAGGAAGCCGACGTGGCGCGCCCGCCAGGCGTCGCGCGCGGCCGGCGCCAGCGGCCCCAGGGCCTGGCCGGCCACCGTGATCTCGCCCGCGCTCGGCGTGAGCAGCCCTGCGGCCAGCGCCAGCCAGGTCGACTTGCCGCTGCCCGACGGCCCGCGCAGCAGCAGGGTGCCGCCCTGCGGCACCGACACGTCGCCCTGCCGCAGCGCTTCGCCGCGCGGATAGGCGTAGCGCAGGCCGCGGGTCTGGATCATGGGGAAGCGGCCCCCCGGCAGTCCGCGCAGGTGCCATGGACCGACAGCTCCACGCGCTGCCCCTGGTGGCCCAATTGCGCGAGCGCGCGCAGCAGTTGATGGGCCGCCAGACGGGCTGGCTCCTGGGCCGGCGCCACGCGGAACTGCCGGTGGCAGGCCTCGCACTCGAACCATGGCAGGGTGTCGTCCACCGCATCGCCCGGTACCGTCTCGAGGATGGCCAGACGGAAACGCCAGGTGCGCTGCCCGTCGGCCTGGCGCCGCAGCACGCCGCAGGCCGCCAACCGGTCCAGCAGACGGTAGAGCGTGACGCGGTTGAGGCGCCAGCCGCGCGCGGCCAGCGCGGCCAGCGCCTGGGCGTGGGTCAGGCCTTCCTGAGGACGCGCCAGGAACAGCCCGAGCACCGCGCGCGTGGCGAGCGTGCGCCGCAGACCGGCAGCTTCCAGGCGCGACTGGATCCCGGGCGGCACACCGGCGATTTCCCGGGACGAACGGGGATGGGAAGACATGGGAAGTGAGAGCAGCGCTTTATCGCAACACGGTTGCGAAATTATGCCGCTACCGCAACCCGGTTGCCATAAGAGCGTGTGAAAGGCTTGCCAGCGAGCCAGGGTGCCGCGTGTTCGATGTCAGCGAAACCGAGTCGGGTGATTTCCTTCCGTATGAACGATAGGAAGACCGACAAGCAGATCTGGCTCGCTACGCCGCTGGTCACGAGCTGCTAGGAACCGATCATTTGGCTTTTACCGGCAGCAGCATCCACGAGGATGGCCGCGTATACGCAAGGCTTGTCGGACCGGTTGCTCCACGCATGCATCGTTCCACGCTGCACCAGCACGTCTCCCGCGCGCAGACAAACCTCTCCTTCGTCGAGCAGCGCCCAGATCTCCCCCTCGAGCACGACAACGTAGTCGATGGTGTCGGTGCGGTGCGTCATCCCGTGGCGCGCGCCATCTTCGGAGAGCGCGGAAGCGCCTGACTCTCCCATGCCGGCAAACGAGTCGTGCCGGTCCCATTGCGGCAGGTATTCCTTGTCCGGCGGGAACTGCACCATGCGGATGGTCGTTCCGCCGCGAGGCGGCGCCAGCTCCATCTGCGGGCCGCAGGTGTCTTCGTTGCCCCTGATGTCCTGTGCCGTTCCGAAGGTTCGCCAGATGTCGACGATCGGAAAGCTCTCGAGGCCCGCGAAGTTGAGGCGGTGCGGCGAAGACTCGTCGAACAGCACCACAGAGCGGCCTTCGCCGTTGTGGCCGGTGACGACGCGGCGGAAGGATCGGTTGGTCGATGTCATGGCGTTTGCATCCGATGTCATGAAGAAGCTTCTGCTGCAGGTTGAGGATAGAGATGGCAGGCGACCTGCCGCCCACTGGGCATGTCGCGCAGCGGCGGAACGGCCTCGCGGCAGGTGGGCATCGCGGCCTGGCAGCGCTCGTGAAAGCGGCAGCCGCTCGGCGGGTTCATCGGGCTCGGGGGATCGCCCTTGAGCAGAATCCGGCTGACGCGGCGCCGGGGATCGGGGTCCGGCACCGCGGACAGCAGCGCCTGCGTGTAGGGATGCAGCGGCCGGGCGAAAATCTCTTCGGTCGGCGCCGATTCCACCACCTGGCCGAGGTACATGACGACGACGCGATGGCTGACATTGCTGACCACTGCCAGATCGTGCGAAATGAAGAGACAGGCCACCTGGCTGCTTCGCTGGATACCCGTCAGCAGATTGATGATCTGGGCCTGCACCGAGACATCGAGCGCCGAAACCGGCTCATCGCACACCAGCAAGTCCGGCCCGAGCGCCAGCGCTCTCGCGATTCCGAGCCGCTGGCGCTGCCCGCCGGAGAACTGGAACGGAAAAGCGTCCATCTTCTCGGCGGGCAGTCCGACGCTGGCGAGCAGCTGCACGGCTCGGTCCCTGCGCTCGCGCTTCGAGGTCATGCCGTAGTTGAACAGCGGCTCGGCAACGATGTCCCATGCGCGCTGGCGCGGATTGAGCGAGGCATAGGGATCCTGAAAAACCGGTTGCACCCGGCGCCGGAAGGCCGCGAGTTGATCGCGCCCTCCTCGCACGGGTTCGCCGTGAAGGCGAACATTTCCCGAGGTGGGCGGCACCAGCTGCAGGATGACCCGGGCCAGCGTCGATTTTCCGCAGCCCGACTCGCCGACCACCGCCAAGGTCTCACCCCGGGGCAGCGAGAGCGAGACGCCGTCGAGCGCGCGCACCGTGGCCTTGCGCCCCAGGAAGCCGCCGCCGCCCGGATAGTGCTTGACGAGGTGATCGACCTGCAGCACCGGGGGCGGCGCCGGCGCCTGCGCGGCCGAGCCGGGTTCCGCCGGGGAAAGCATCGAATTCGTGCTCATGCGGCCTTCCAGCAAGCCACACGGTGGGTGGGAAGATCGGTCACCGCCAGCGCGGGCGTCTGCGCCCGGCAACGCGCGTCCGCCCGTTCGCAGCGCGGCGCGAAAGCGCAGCCCGGCGGCCGATCGCGCAGGGACGGGATCGAGCCAGGGATCTCGCGCAAGGGCTCGCGGGAGCCGAGCCGCGGCAGCGCGCGCAAAAGCCCCTGCGTGTAGGGATGGCGCGGAGCGGCGAACAGCCCGTCCACGGTCGCTTCTTCCACCACCTGGCCGGCATACATCACGATCACGCGCTGGCAGGTCTCGGCCACGATGCCCAGGTTGTGGGTGATGAGGACCAGGCTCGATTTCGAGCGCTGCTGCAACGCCATCAACGTATCCAGCACCTGCGCCTGCACCGTCACGTCGAGCGCGGTGGTGGGCTCGTCCGCGACGATGAGCGCGGGTTCGCGCGCCAGCGCCATCGCGATCAGCACGCGCTGGCGCATGCCGCCGGAGAACTCGAACGGATACTGGCCCAGTCGCCTGGCGGGCTCGGGAATGCCCACCATCGCCAGCAAGTCCACGCAGCGGCTTCTGACCTGCGCACGGCTCGACGACGCATCCCGGCCGACGACCTCACCCAGCTGGCGGCCGATGGTGAGCACGGGATTGAGCGCGGTCATCGGATCCTGGAAGATCATGGCGAGGCGATCTCCGCGCAGGCGCTTCATCTCGGGCTGGGGCAGCGCGAGCAGGTCCCGGCCTTCGAACAGGATCCGCCCCGACGTCACGCGCGCGCGCCGCGGGTCGTGCAGCCGCATGATCGACAAGGCGACCGTGCTCTTGCCGCAGCCGGACTCCCCCACGATGCCCATCGCCTCGCCGGCCCGGACGGCGAATCCCACGCCATCGAGCGCGCGCGTGGTGGAGGCGTCGCCAGCGACGAACTCGAGGCTCAGGTCCTCCACCTCGAGCACCGTTCTGCCGGCAGGCTCGGTCTCGTTCGCGGGTGTCCCCTGGCGTTCCGGTGCCAGCATCAGCGACTGCTCCTCATACGGATATCCAGGCGGTCGCGCAGGCGATCGCCCAGCACATTGATGACCAGCACCGTGGCCCCCAGCAGCAGCCCGGGACCGATCACCACCCACGGGCTGATGCGCACGAAGTTCCTGCCGTCGGCGACGATGTTGCCCCAGGTCGGCGTGGAAGGCGGCGTGCCGACGCCCAGGAAAGCCAGATAGGCCTCGATCAGGATCGCCGACGCGCAGATGAACGTCGCCTGCACGGTCAGCGGCGCGAAGGTGTTGGGAAGGATGTGCTTGAACATGAGCCGGACCGGTGACGTGCCGATGGCGACACCCGCCTCGATGAAAGGCTGCGACTTCACCGCCAGCACGACGGCGCGCACCAGCCGCGCCACGCGCGGCACCTCCGGCACCACGATCGCCAGCACCACGATCGCAAGCCCCGCCTTCGTCAGGGAGACCAGCGCGATCGCGAGCAGGATGCCGGGAATGGCCATCAGCCCATCGATCACGCGCATCACGATCGCGTCCACCCACCGGAAGTAGCCGCAGACCAATCCGATCAGCGTGCCGATCAGCGTGGACAGCAGCGCAACCGACAGGCCCACCGCCAGCGAGATGCGGCCGCCATGGATCACGCGGCTGAAGATGTCGCGACCCAGGCCGTCGGTGCCAAGCCAATGCGCCGACGACGGTGCCTTCAGGCGGTTGCCCGGGTCGGTCGCCATGGGATCGGCCGGCGCGATCCACGGCGCGATCCACGGCGCGAGCAGCGCGCTGAGCACGAGCGCCACCAGCACGGCGATGCATACGGCCACGATCGGATCGACACGCCGCGGCCCGCGGGTGGCCGCAGGGCTCGCCGACAGCGGCTCGACGGACGGACTGGCAGCGAGGGCGCTCGAAGTCTGCATCAGTATTTGATCCGCGGATCGAAGAGGCGGTAGCTGAGGTCGATGAGCAGATTGATCACGACGTAGGCCGCCGAAAACACGAGCAGAACGCCCTGGATGACCGGATAGTCGCGCCGCAGCACGGCCTCGACCGTCAGCCGGCCCAGCCCGGGAAGCGCGAAGACGCTCTCCACCACCACGGCGCCGCCGATCAGTAGCGCAAGGCCGAAGCCGGCCGTGGTCACGATGGGAACGGCCGCGTTCTTGAGCGCGTGGGTGAACAGGATCCGCCCTTCTCCGAGGCCCTTGGCGCGGGCCATGCGGATGTAGTCCTCCTCCAGCACCTCGAGCATCGTGGCGCGCGTCATGCGCGCCAGCAGCGCGAGATACACCAGCGCCAGCGTGACGCTGGGCAGCGCCAGGCTGCGCACGAACGGCACCCACCCTTCCGCGAGCGGACTGAACCCCTGCGCCGGCAGCCACTGCAGCCGGATGCTGAACACGTACACGAGCAGATAGCCGATCAGGAACGCGGGCATCGAGAACACGATCACCGACGCCACCATGATGACCCGGTCGGGCGCGCGGCCGCGGAACCAGGCCGCCAGCACGCCGGCGGGGAGCGCCATGCACAGCGCCAGCACCATGGCGCTCAAGGCCAGCGCCAGGGTCGGCTCCAGGCGCTGCGCGATCAGCTGCGACACCGGAAGGCGCGTGAACATCGACATGCCCAGATCGCCCCGCAGCACGCCGCCCACCCAGATCAGGTACTGCTCCCCCAGCGGCCTGGACAGGCCCAGGCTTTCGCGGATCGCCGCGATCTGCTCGGGCGTCGCGAGCTCGCCGGCCATGATGAGCGCGGGGTCGCCCTCGACCAGGTGCACGAGCCCGAACACCACCAGCGAGACCACCAGCATGACCGGCAGCGCGGCCAGCAGTCGCTTGAAGCTGTAGACGAGCATGGGCGCGCGGTGGATGCGTCAGCGGGGCGGCCTGGGAACGCTCATCGCTTCTGGACGTTCCAGAACACCGGGATGCCGGTCTCGATCAGCCCGGAGAGCTCCTTGCGGTAGGCCGAGGGCTGGCGGAACTGCCCCCACATCGCGTACGGCACGAAGTCGAACATGCGGGCTTCGATCTGACGCGCCAGGGTCTTGCGGGTGGCCTCATCGGAAGCGTAGAAGAACTGCTCGCGCAACTGCTTGAGCTTGTCGTCGCACTCGAAGCCCGGCGCTCCCGGCGTGCAGTTGAACGACAGATAGGTGTTCGTGGCCGGCGACGAGAGATCGTATCCGTTGGGATAGTTGGGGAAGATGCTCCAGCCGCCGTTCTCCGGCGCGTCCTTCTTGATGCGGCGCGCCTGCATGGTGCCGAAGTCCACCGGCACGAGCTGGGCGTTGACGCCCGCGTCCTTGAGGCGGCGGAAGATCAGCTCGGCAGAGGTCGAGCTCGCCGGCAGATCGACCGGCTGCATCACCACCACCAGCTGCCCTTTGTAGCCGGATTCCGCCAGCAGCTTGCGCGCCTGCGCCACGCTGGGCTTCTCGACCACCGACTTGCCTTCCTGCGTCTCGTAGGGGCCGCCGCAGAGGAAGAACGACGCGCACACCGGCTTGTAGAAGCCCTCGGGCGCGCCGATCGCCTTCATGAACTCGCGCTGGTCGATCAGGGCCATCAGCGCCTGCCGCCCTTTCGCGCTGTCGAAAGGCGGGTGCAGGTGGTTGATGCGGAACTGCCCCTGCCAATCCGCGAGGCCCGCCGCCTGCGAAAGCTTGATGTTCGGATCCTTGGAGAGGATGGACATGAAGTCCAGCGGCGGCAGCTCGAGGAAGTCGATCTCGCCATTCTGAAGCGCCGCCAGCGCCGAGTTCTGGTCGGGCATGTAGAGCCACTCCACGCGCTCGGCGCGCGCGACCTTGCCGCCCGCGAGCCCGCCGGAAGGCTCCGGCCGCGGCACGTAACGCGGATTCTTCACGTACACCACCTTGTGCCCAGGCACCCACTCATCGGTCTTGAGCATGTAGGGCCCGGAACCGACCGGGTCGGTGATGCGCTCGGTCGGCGGCAGCTTGGCCATGCGCTCCGGCACGATGAACGGCACGAACGTTCCCGGCTTGGCGAGCGCCTCGATCACCAGTCCGAACGGCTTCTTGAGCGCGATGGTGAAGGTGCGGTCGTTCTCCGCGGTCACGGAGTCGACGCCCGCGTACAGTTCGCGCCCGGTCGGATCCACCTTGCCCCAGCGCTCCAGCGACGCGATGACGTCGGCCGAGCGGACCGGCGAGCCATCGCTCCACGAGAGCTGCGGCCGCAGCGTGAAGCGGTATTTGAGCCGGTCGGGCGAGACGGTGAACGACTCCACCATCTGCGGCTTGGGACTGCCGTCGCGCGCCTGCGAGAACAGGGTGTCATAGACCATGTAGCCGTGGTACCGGCTCATGTACGAGAGAAACAGCGGGTCGATGACCTTCATCTCGGCAAACAGCACGGCCCGGATCGCCCGGGCGTCGCGCGCGCCCCCAGATTGCGCGACGGCGGTCGAGACCGCAAAAGTGCTGCCCAGTGCGATGGCGACCCCGCACGCGATGCTCCTGACAAATGACGCAATAGGCATGACGGCTCCTGTGGATGAACAACGAAACAAGATCGAAGTTGGAGTAAATATTACATTCTTTCAAAATCATGTCAACGAAAAACTTGGACGAGTTTTCGAACAACCTCAAAATCCCTCTATGTGCCCGAGCAACCCATCTCACACCACCCCCTCTATTTTGAAATTTTTATTTCATGCAGTCTGAGTTTGTGCTACAGTCCGCGCACCTCGTGCCCGATCGAGAAGCAAAGGAACGCTCCATGGCTGACACGCCACTCGTGTACTTCGCGACCACGGATCTCTGCGCCATCACCCGCGGCCGGGCGTTCCCCCGCGCCAGCCTGCCGTCGTTCCTGCAGGACGGCTGTGGCTGGGTGCCGGCCAATTCGGCCCTGACCGCGTTCGACGCGATCGGCGACAACCCCGCCGGGTCCTTCGGAGACCTGCGGATGTATGGGGATCCCGAAGCCGCCGCGCTCGTGCCTGCCGCGAACGGGCGGCATCCGTTCACCCTGATGCCCGGCGACCTGCGCCGGTTCGATGGCGAGCCCTGGGCGGCCTGCCCGAGGCATTTCCTGAAGGACGCACTGGCCGCGCTGGCCAGCGCGACGGGGCTGGAGCTGACCGTGGCGTTCGAGCACGAGTTCACCCTCCTCGACGCCCCGGCATCCGCCGCGTTTTCCCTGCAGCGCCACGTGCATTCCGCGGAGTTCGTCGAAGCGCTTTGGGCCGCCCTCGAGCAAGCCGGCGTGTGCCCGGAAATGATCCTTCCCGAGTTCGGCGCGGGCCAGTTCGAGGTCACGATGACGCCGGCCCCCGCGCTGCGCGCAGCCGATCGGGCGGTCGTGCTGCGCGAAGTCGTGCGCACGGTCGCGCACTCGCACGGCCTGCGCGTCAGCTTTGCGCCCAAGGTGACGCCCCAGGCCGTGGCCAACGGCGTGCATATCCATTTCAGCCTGACCCGCGGCGCGCAGCCCGTGATGTACGACCCGGCCGGCCTGGGAGGGCTGTCCGGAACGGCACAGTCCTTCTGCGCCGGCATCGTCGCCCGGCTGCCCGAGTTCATCGCGCTCGCCGCCGGCACCGGCCCCTCCTATCTGCGGCTGCAGCCCCACAGCTGGAGTGCCGCGGTCAATGCCGTGTCGCGCCAGAACCGCGAGTCCACGCTGCGCGTGTGTCCGGCGCCGACGCCGCGCTCGGACCCGGCCCGCGCGCACCACGTCGAATACCGTGCCGCCGACGCGACGGGCAATCCCTACCTGGTTCTCGGCGCGCTCGCCCGCGCGGGAGCCGATGGCATCGCCTCGAGCGCGCAGATGGCACCGCTCTACCTCGACGATGCGGGAGCCCTGACCCCCGAACGCCTGGCCGCGCTGCCAGCCCTGCCTTCCCGGCTGGACGACGCGCTGCGCCGGCTGCTGGACAGCGCGGCCGTGCGCGCCTGGTCCTCGGGCCCCGAGCTCTGGGCCTACCTCGAAGCCAGCAAGCGCGTCGAAATGGCCTCGGTGCGCGACCTCGACGACACCCAGGCCTGCCGCCGCTATGCCGCAGTGTATTGAGATGAACACCCCCCTGCGCCGCTTTGCGGCTTCCCCCCTCTCTGGCGCGCCGCTGCGCGGCGCTTGGAGGGGGGACGACAGCTTGGGCCGGCGGAGCCGGACCCTTGCTGTCCCTGGGTTGGATCGTTTCATGCGCTGCGAGTGCTGCCACGGCGGCATAGACAACTGAGATGCGTGACATGACATCCTGCAACACGTCCATCCCCTCCCGGCAGCACTGGGACGGTCTGCGCGCCCAGTTCGCGCTGCCCACGCAGGCCGTGATCGACGGCAGGCTGGTGGGCTCGATCGAAGGCGCGACGCGCGCCAACCGGTTCCCCGCGACCGGCGAGACCCTGTGCGAGGTGGCCGAATGCGGCCCGGCCGACGTGGACCTGGCCGTGGGCGCGGCGCGGCGCGCGTTCGAGGCGGGCACCTGGTCGCGCATGCCGCCCGCGAACCGCAAAAAGGTGCTGCTCAAGCTCGCGGACCTGATGGAGCGCGAGCTGCAGACGCTCGCCCTGCTGGAAACGCTGGACGTGGGCAAACCCATCACCTCGGCACTCGAGGGCGACATTCCGGCCGCGATCGCCTGCGTGCGCTGGACGGCGGAGGCGATCGACAAGGTCTATGGAGAGATCGCGCCCACGGCCGAGGACCACGTCGCACTGGTCGTGCGCGAGCCGCTTGGCGTCGTCGGCCTGATCGTGCCGTGGAACCTGCCGCTGGTGCTGGCGGCCTGGAAGTTCGCGCCCGCGCTGGCGCTGGGCAACTCGGTGGTGCTCAAGCCCAGCGAGGAAACGCCCATGACCGCGCTGCGGGTGGCCGCGCTCGCGCTGGAGGCCGGCATGCCGCCCGGCGTGTTCAACGTCGTCACGGGCGCGGGCGAGCGCGCTGGCGCGGCCATGGCGTCCCATCCCGACATCGACGCGATCGGCTTCACCGGCTCGACCGAGGTCGGCAAGCTGCTGATGCAGGCCAGCGGCGCCTCCAACCTCAAGCGCGTCGCGCTGGAGCTGGGCGGGAAATCGCCGCAGATCGTTCATCACGACTGCGCCGATCTCGACTTCGCCGCCCGCGAGATCGCCGCCGGCATCTTCCGCAACCAGGGCCAGATCTGCAACGCCGGCTCCCGCCTGTTCGTGCACGAGCGCATCGCCGACGCACTGATCGAGAAGGTGGCGCAGGCGTCCCGGCAGTACCGGCTCGGCCATCCGCTGGAGCCGGCCACGACCATGGGATCGCTGATCAGCCGGCCTCACGAGCGGCGCGTGCGCGACGCCATCGCCACAGGCCTCGAGGACGGCGCCTTCCTGGTGCGCGACGGCCGCGCGCTGCCTGCGGGCCTGGGCGACGGCCCCTATCTCGGCCCGACCATCTTCGACGGCGTCGCCCCGGACCACTGGATCGCCCGCGAGGAAATCTTCGGCCCCGTGCTCAGCTGCATGCGGTATCGCTCGCTGGACGACGCCGTCCGCTGGGCCAACGACTCCCGCTATGGGCTCGCGGCCGCCGTATGGACCGCCGACATTGCGCTCGCGCACCGCACGGCGCGCCGGCTGGTGGGCGGCATCGTCTGGGTCAACTGCTACAGCGGCGGCAACATGTCCACCCCCTTCGGCGGATTCAAGCAGTCGGGCTTCGGGCGCGACAAGTCGCTGCACGCGTTCGACAAGTACTCCGATCTCAAGACGATATGGATCCAGCTATGAGCGGCAAGGACATCGCGTCCTGCACGCTGGAGGATGAAATCGCCTACCTGCGGGAGGGATGCGGCGACGCCGCGTTCTTCTTCACCTGCGAGCATGCCGGGCGCGAGGTGCCTCCGGCGTTCGACGACCTGGGGCTCGGACGCACCGCATTCGCGAGCCACGAAGCCTGCGACAGCGGCGCCGCGGCCCTGTGCCTCGCCCTGGCGCGCCTGACGCGATCACCCGCGCTACTGGGCCGCTTCTCGCGCCTGGTGGCCGATCTCAACCGCGATCCGGCGCGCGAAGATGCCGTGCCCGCGTGCGTCGACGCGCTCGCGATTCCCGCCAACCGCGCGCTGACGGCGGCGCAGCGCGAAGCACGGCTGGCCCGCTACCACGCACCGTACCACGCGCGCCTCGCGCATCTGCTCGCTCTGCGGCCAGACGCCGTGCTGCTCCCCATTCACAGCTTCACGCCATCGCGCAGCGGCGTCTCGCGGCCCTGGCAGATCGCGCTGATGTGGGCCGACGACCACTCCTTCACGGGCCGGGTCGCGCAGTGGATCGGCCACGGCAACGACTGGCTGGTGGGCTTGAACCAGCCCTACTCGGCGCACAACCGCAACAGCCACACGCTTGTCCGGCACGGCCTGGCGCAGGATCGCCCTGCGCTGATGATCGAAGTCCGGCAAGACCTCCTGGAGACCGGCCCCGACGTGGAGCGCATGGCCTCCGTCATCGCATCCGCAATGGAGAAAGCAAGAAAACCATGAGAGACACCTCCGACCACACCACCGCCGTCGAGCAGGACGTTCGATCGCTCGACGCCCGCCACCACTTCCATGCCTTCAACAACAACGGGAAGCTCGCGCGCACCGGCAGCCGCGTCATCGTCCGCGCCGAAGGCCGCCACGTGTGGGACGCGCACGGCCGGCGAATCCTGGACGGCATGGCGGGCCTGTGGGCCGTGAACATCGGCTACGGCCGGCCCGAGATCGCCCGCGTGGCGGCCCGGGCGTATGACGAGCTCTCCTACTACAACACCTTCTTCAAGTCGACCGCTCCCGCCGTCGCCGAACTCGCCCACCGGCTCGCCGAGATCGCGCCGGTGGGCCTGTCGAAATCGTTCTTCGCCAGTTCGGGCTCCGAAGCCAACGAAACCGTTCTGAAGATGGTGCGGTACTTCTGGCGCCTGCAGGGCAAGCCCGAGAAACTCCAGGTCATCGCGCGCGAGCGCGCCTACCACGGCAGCACGCTGGCCACGGCGGGCCTCTCGGGCTTTCCGGGCATGCATCGGCAGTTCGGCATCCCGCTGGACTTCATCCACCACATCCCGGCGCCCTACTGGTTCCGCGACGGAGGCGACATGTCGCCCGAGGCGTTCGGCCGCGCTGCGGCGCTCGCGCTGGAACGCAAGATCTGGGAGCTGGGGCCGGAAAACGTCGGCGCCTTCTTCGCCGAACCGGTCCAGGCCGCCGGCGGCGTCATCGTGCCGCCCGAAAGCTATTGGCCGGAGATCCAGCGCATCTGCCGCCAGTACGATGTGCTGCTGGTGGTGGACGAGGTGGTGTGCGGATTCGGACGGCTGGGCCACTGGTTCGGCAGCCAGTCCTATGGCATCGCGCCGGACCTGCTGGTGGCCGCCAAGGGGCTGACCTCGGCCTACTTCCCGCTTTCGGCCGTGATGATCTCCGACCGGATCGCCGACGCCTTCTACGCCGCCGACGAGGACTTCGGACATGGCTATACCTACAGCGGCCATCCCGTCGGCTGCGCCATCGCGCTGGAGAATCTGCGGATCATGGAAAACGAGGATCTCCATTCCCGCGGCACGGGTGAGATCGGTGCGCGCTTCGCCGCGGCGCTGCAGCGCCTGGGCGAGCATCCACTGGTGGGCGAGGTCCGGGTGCGCGGCCTGCTGGGCGCGATCGAGCTCGCTCAGGATCGGCAGGCCCGGCGCAGCTTCCCGGAAGCCATCGGCGTGTCGGGACGGCTGCACGACATCTGCTTCGACAACGGCCTGATCTCCCGGGCGGTCGGGCAGGCGATGGCGCTGTGCCCGCCGCTGTCGATCACGGAAAGCGAGATCGACGAGATGGAGGACAAGATGAGAAAGAGCCTGGACCAGTTGCAGCACGAGCTCACGGGCGTGGCGTGATGAGCGATCTCACGCGCGAGCGCCGTCTCGATCCCGCGCGGACCGCCGTGCTGGTGGTCGATGCCCAGCGCAGCGAAACGAGCGAGGAGGTCCGTGCCTCCAAGCCTGGCTACCACCGTCAGCTGACCACGGTGGCCGTGCCCCGCATCGCGCGGATCCTGCAAGCCGCCCGGCGAGCCGGATGCGAAGTCGTCTACACCGTGATCGAGGCGTTGACTCGCGATGGCCGCGACCGCAGCCTCGACCACAAGCTCTCGGACATCCTCATCCCGCGCGGCTCTCCGCTGGCGCGCGTGATCGAAGAGTTGGCGCCGCATGAGGACGACATCGTGCTTCCCAAAACCTCGTCGGGCGTGTTCAATTCGACCACCCTCGACTATGTCCTGCGCAACCTGGGCATCGAGAACCTGATCGTCGTCGGCTTCCTCACCGACCAGTGCGTGGACATGGCGGTGCGCGACGGCGCCGACCGCGGCTACTACGTGACGTGCGTGGGCGATGCCTGCGCCACGCACAGCGCCGAACGGCATGCGGCCGCGCTGTCGGCGTTCGCCGGCTACTGCCGAATCCTCTCCACCGATCTCATCGTGGCCGAGCTTGACGCGGCGCATCACCCCTGAAGCCTGTTCATACCATGAGCACCATCGGAACCCTCGAATCACTGCACCGCTATCCGGTCAAGAGCATGGCCGGAGAAACGGTGGACCAGGCTTTCGTCGCCTTCGCCGGGATCATGGGCGACCGCGTCTGGGGCTTCACGACACCCGCCGGTCCCGACTATTTTCCGTGGCATACCGCACGCGAGCAGGAAGACCTGCTGCTCCATCGGCCGAGGTTCAGGCATCCGGAACGCGTGACGCTGCCGCCCCATCTCGATGCGGCCGAAAAGATACCGCCCGCCGGCGTCAATCCGTTCTATCCGGACGACGCCGATTTCGCCGTGACCGTGCGCGCGCCGAACGGCGCGGAATTCGACGTCACCGATCCTGCGCTGCTCGAGCGCCTGCAGCAGCGCAGCAAGCATCGGGTGCAGCTGCTGTTCACGCAAAAGGGGCAACCCGATTGCCGCCCCGTCTCGCTGCTGTCCATGAACTCGATCGATGCCATGTCGCAGGCCCTCGGCATGCCGGTCGATGCGCGGCGCTTTCGTGCCAATCTCTATGTGCGCTGGAACGCCCCGGAGAGCGGGTTCTTCGAGAACGAACTGATCGATCGCCGCATCAGGATCGGCGAGCGCTTCGAAATGCTCATCACCGAGCGCGACCAGCGCTGCAAGATGATCGCGTTCGATCCCGACACGGCGCAGGTCACGCGCGAGGTCATGCAGCACGTGGCGCGCCAGCACGGCGGCAAGATGGGCGTGTATGGCGCGGTTTTGCGCGAAGGCCGCATCCGCGTCGGCGATGCGATCACTTTGGTGGGAGGGAGTGCATGACGGAATTTCGCAAGGTGGCCAGGGCAGGCAACACCCCCGATGGGGCGAGCGTAGACGCGAGCCAGCGCGTGGCCGACCAGATCGTCGCGCGGCTGGCGGATCTGACACGCAAGGAAAAACAGATCGCCGACGCCCTGCTCTCCAACTACCCCATGCTGGGCATGGAGACGATCGCCAGCTTCGGCGAACGCGCGGGGGTCAGCGGCCCTTCGGTGCTGAGGTTCGTCACCAAGCTGGGTTTCTCGGGCTACGCGGAATTCCAGAAGGCGCTTCGCTCGGAAGTCGAGCAGCGGCTGCACTCGCCGCTCACGCAGATCCGCAAGGAACGCAACTGGGAAGGCACGCAGGACCTGTTCGCGAAGTTCGGCGGCCACATGGCCGACGACATGGCGGCTTTCTTCGAGCAGCTCGACCGTGCGACCTTCGACGCCCTGGTCAGCCGCCTGGCGGACGCGCATCGCCGGGTCTTCGTGCTCGGTGGGCGCTACACCCGTCTCGCGGCCCAATACCTGGTGCTGCACCTGCGCGAAACACGCGCCAACGTGAACCTGATCGATGACAGCGACATGGCGCGGGCCGATCTGCTGGCGGACTTCACGGATCGCGACTTCCTGGTGGTCTTCGACTTCCGCCGCTATCAGCGCGACGTGATCGAGTTCTCGCGCCTCGCGCGGGCCCACGGCTGCGAGATCGCCCTGGTGACCGATCCGTGGCGCTCGCCGATCTCCAGCGTGGCGGAGCACGTCATCAGTTGTCCCGTGGACACGCCCACCTCCCCGTTCGACACCATCGTGCCGGCCATCGCCTTCACCGAGGCCCTGGCCGCGGCCGTGATCAAGCGCACCGGAGCCGCCGGCCGAAAGCGGCTCGAGCAGTTGGAGGCCGTGCGCCGCCAGTTTTCCATGGATGGCGAGGTTTCGGAAAAAACCCGCAAAGGCAGGAAATCATGACCCCCAGCTTGTGTGACGAGGATGCATTCACGGTCGTCGAGCGGCTTCGCCGACGCGAGGTCAGCCCGGCCGAGGCGATCGAGGCCTGCGTCCGGCGCATCGAAGAGACCAATGCCCAGGTCAACTCGATCACCACGGTCTGCGCCGAACGCGCGATGGACGCCGCCCGCGCCCTGGGCGATCGGCCGGTGACGGAGCGCGGCTGGCTCGCCGGACTGCCCGTGGCCATCAAGGAACTGACCGACGTCGCAGGCGTGCGCACCACCTACGGGTCGGAGATCTTCACCGACCACGTCCCAACGCGCAGCGACCACATGGTGAACGCTGTGGAGCGCCACGGCGGCATCGTGCTCGCCAAGACGAATGTGCCCGAGTTCGGCGCCGGCGCGCAAACCTTCAATTCGGTCTTCGGCACGACGAAGAATCCCTGGGATCTTTCGCGAACCTGCGGCGGCTCGTCGGGTGGATCGGCCGTCGCCCTGGCCTGCGGACAGGCGTGGCTGGCCACCGGCACGGACATGGGCGGGAGCCTGCGCAATCCGGCGAGCTTCTGCGGCATCACCGGCCTGCGGCCGACGCCGGGGCGGGTGCCCAAGGGCAGCGGCGGCGCGCAGGTGGATCTGCCTTTCGATCCGCTCTACGTGAATGGGCCCATGGCCCGCAACGTGCGCGACCTGGCCCTGTTCCTGGACAGCATGGCTGGCCGCATGCTGCACGATCCGATCTCGGTCGACCCGCCGTCCACGCCATTCGTCGACGTCGCCTGCCGCGCGCGCAATTCCGACCTCGCCGGTCTGCGCATCGGCTTCTCCGAGAACCTCGATCTCGTTCCCGTCTCGCGCGACGTCCGGCAGGCCTGCCGCGCCGCCACGGAGCGTTTGCGCGGCGTGGCTGCCACCGTGGAAGACGCGGCGCCCGACTTCACCGGGGTCGTGGACACCTTCATGCCGCTGCGCTCGTATTGGTTCGCCGCGGTGCATGAACCGACGCTGGAGCGCTTCCGCGACCGGCTCAAGCCGGAGATCGTCACCAACATCGAGGCAGGCCTGAAGATCACGGCACACGAGATCGGCGTCGCCGACCGCGCGCGTGCCCATCTCTATGCGCGCATGGCCGACTTCTTCGGCGATCACGACCTCCTTGCCCTCCCCACCGTGGTCACCACGGCCTTCAGCCACGAGAAGCGGTACCTGGAGGAAATAGAGGGCGTGAAGTTCGACAACTACGTGGGCTGGCTGGTGCTGACCTTCGCGCTGACGGTGACGAGCTGCCCGTGCATTTCGGTTCCCGTGGGCTTTTCCGCCGACGGGCTCCCGATCGGCTTGCAGCTCGTGGCGCCGCCCTTCTGCGAAGCGCGGCTGATTCGCGCCGCCGCCGTGCTCGAACGCGAACTGGGCCTGCAGGTACAGCTCCCCATTTCGCCGCGGGGTTAGGCATGCGGGTCGGAGTCGCCGGCATCGGCAACATCGGCGGAGCGATCGCCCGCAACCTCGCCCGCAAGGGATTCGAGGTTTTCTTCCTGCCGCACACGAACGCGGCCCGCGCCGAGGCCCTCGCGCGAGCGGGCGCCATTGCGGTGGACAGCCCCGCCGCCCTGGCCCGGCGGTCGGAGGTCGTCGTGCTGAGCCTTCCCGGGAGCCCGGAAGTGGCGCAGGTGCTGCAGGGCCCCGAGGGAATGCTCGCCCATGCGCACGCCGGCCTCGTCATCATCGACTGCGGCACCGGCGAGCCCGATCGCACGCGCGCGCTCGGGCAAGAAGCCGCCGCCCGCGGCCTGCACATGCTTGATGCCGCGGTGGGCCGCACCGCGAAGGAGGCCGAGGAGGGGCGACTCAACCTGATGATGGGGGGTGATCGGGAGGTGATCGCGCGCGTCGAACCCGTGCTGCGCGCCTTTGCCGAGAATCTCTTCCATCTCGGGCCGCTGGGCGCCGGCCAATCCGCCAAGCTGATCAACAACTACCTCGCGCTGCTCTTCATGGCTTCACTCGTGCAGGCCTTCGAGGCCGCACGCGCCAGCGCCATCGACGAAAGCGCCTTTCTGCAGGTGATCGGAAAAGGCGGGCTCAACAACGGGCTTTTGCAGGCGCTCGTTCCCCCGGCGCTCGCCGGCGACCCGGACGGCCTCGCGTTCGGCGTGACCACGGCCACGAAGGACGCCGACTACTGCGCGCGCTTCCTCGGCCAGCTCCCGGTCGACAAACGCCTGGTCGAATCGATGCGCGCCTTCTATGCCGAAAGCCCCCAGCAAGGGAATGTCGGCGCCCTCTTCCGCCGCCCCGGCGGCGGCGCATGACATGAAACCCCCATCGCCCCCGCGCCACGCGCGCTCACCCGGCAACCTCTTCGCCGCGCTGCGCGCCGGCTTTCCCGCCGACCTCGACGCCGTGGCGATGGAGACCGACGCCGGCCTCGCGTACTCGTGGCGCGACCTCGACCGCGCTACCGCGATGATGGCCAACCTGCTGGCGGGCCTGGCGCTGTCCGAAGGCGCGCGCATCGCCGCGCAAGTCGAAAAATCGGTCGAGGCCATGCTGCTGTACCTGGCCACGCTGCGCGCCGGCTACGTGTAATCGGCTGGCCGCATGATGCCGGCCAACTCAGCCTACCTGGCGAACCGCGCGAAGGTCTTGCGGAACTTGGCCACCTTAGGTGCCGCCACCGCCAGGCAATAGCCCTGGTGCGGGTTGCGCTCGAAGAAGTCCTGGTGGTAGGCCTCGGCCGGCCAGTAGTTGTCCAGCGGCAGCACTTCCGTGACGATCGGCCGGCCAAAAGCGTCGTCCCGCGCGAGTTCGCCGATCAGCGCCTGCGCCACCTGCTGCTGCTCGGGCGTGGTGAAGTAGATGCCGCTGCGGTACTGCGTGCCCACGTCGTTGCCCTGGCGGTTGAGCGTGGTGGGATCGTGGACCGCGAAGAAGATCTCCAGGATCTCGCGCGTGCCGATCTGCGCCGGGTCGTATTCCAGCCGCACCACCTCGTTATGCCCGGTGGTGCCGGTGCACACCATCTCGTAGCTCGGCTGCGCCACATGGCCGTTGCTGTAGCCGGACTCGACGTCGGTCACGCCCCTGACTTCCTTGTACACCGCCTCGGTGCACCAGAAGCAGCCGCCCCCGAGCACCAGCACCTGTTTGTCGCTCATCGCCATCTCCTGAAGAACTAGGGCCTGTTCGCACTTTTGGGAATTGGGTGTGAACAGGCCCTAGGACTTTAGCGGCTGTGCCGACGCACGCACGACGTCCAGGAATGCCCCCAGCGCGGGCTGGTCTCTGCCGGTCTTCCACAGGCAGTGCGTCTCGTAGGGTGGGGTGTCCGCATCCAGCGGCACGAACAGCGCGCCGGGCAGGCTGGCCTGGCGCAGCGCGGCCGGCACCAGTGCCACGCCCAGGCCCTGCGACACCAGCGAGACCACGCTGAGCCAGTGGCGCAGCTCGAAGCGGATCTCGGGCGAAAACCCGGCGTCGGCGCACAGGCCGAGGATACGCTCGTGGTAGTCGGGCGAGACGGCGCGCGAGACCACGGCGAACGGCTCGCCTTCCAGCCGGGACAAGGCCAGCCGGCGGCGCCGCGCCAGCGCGTGGCCAGCCGGCAAACAGGCCACGAGGGGCTGGCTGGAGACCAGGATCTGCGAGAAGCCGGCGGGCACGCGCGTGGTGTGCACGAAGCCGACGTCGAGCCGCTCGTGCATCAGGTCGATGAGCTGGTCGCTCGAACTCAGTTCGCGCAGCGCCAGGCGCAGCCTGGGGTGCTGCGCCGAGAAGCCCTTGAGCATCTGCGGCAGGCCGCGGTAGAGCACCGTGCCGGCAAAGCCGATCTGCAGGCTGCCCGCCATGCCCTGCGCCACCTCGCGCGCTTCGCGCGCGGCCTGGCCGGCCTGCTCCAGCAGCGCGCGCGCCGCCGGCACGAAAGCCTGCCCGGCCGGGGTGAGCCGCACGCCGCGGCTGTTGCGCGTGAACAGGCGCGCGCCCACCGAGGCCTCGAGCTGCTGGATGTTGAGCGACAGCGGCGGCTGCGTGATGGCCAGCCGCTGGGCCGCGCGGCCGAAATGCAGCTCTTCGGCCAGCACGAGGAAATAACGCAGGTGGCGGAATTCCATGAATCCAGAATCCATATTGATGAATACACCATTGATATTAGACAGGTATCCATGAGCCAAGGACAATCGCGGGATCCCCTCAAAACACCGGAGACACTCCTCCATGACCACGACACGCGCCCGTTTCAGCTGGGAAGACCCGTTCCAGCTCGACCAGCAACTCGGCGACGACGAGCGCCAGGTGCGCGACGCCGCCCACGCCTACTGCCAGGACAGGCTGCTTCCGCGCGCGACCGAGGCGTTCCGCCACGAGAAGACCGACACGGCCATCTTCCGCGAGATGGGCGAGCTCGGCCTGCTCGGCCCCACGATCCCGCCCGCCTACGGCGGTGCCGGGCTGAACTACGTGAGCTATGGCCTGGTCGCGCGCGAGGTCGAGCGCGTCGATTCCGGCTACCGCTCCATGATGAGCGTGCAAAGCTCCCTGGTTATGGTGCCGATCCACACGTTCGGCACCGAGGCCCAGAAGCAGAAGTACCTGCCCCGGCTGGCGACGGGGGAATGGATCGGCTGCTTCGGCCTGACCGAGCCCGACCACGGCTCCGACCCCGGCAGCATGGTCACGCGCGCGCGCCAGGTCGAGGGCGGCTACCGGCTCTCGGGCGCCAAGATGTGGATCACCAACAGCCCGATTGCCGACGTGTTCGTGGTCTGGGCCAAGGACGACGATGGCCAGATCCGCGGCTTCATCCTGGAGAAGGGCTGGAAGGGCCTGTCCGCGCCGGCGGTGCACGGCAAGGTCGGCCTGCGCACCTCCATCACCGGCGAGATCGTGCTCGACGACGTGTTCGTGCCGGAAGAGAACGCGTTTCCCGAGGTGCGCGGCCTAAAGGGCCCGTTCACCTGCCTCAACAGCGCGCGCTACGGCATCGCCTGGGGCGCGCTGGGCGCAGCCGAGGACTGCTGCTTCCGCGCGCGCCAGTACGTGCTGGACCGGCGCCAGTTCGGCCGCCCGCTCGCGGCCAACCAGTTGATCCAGAAGAAGCTGGCCGACATGCTGACCGAGATCGGCCTGGGCTTGCAGGGCTGCCTGCGCCTGGGTCGCCTGAAGGACGAAGGCGCGGCGCCGGTGGAACTGACCTCCATCCTCAAGCGCAACAGCTGCGGCAAGGCGCTGGAGATCGCGCGGCTGGCGCGCGACATGATGGGCGGCAACGGCATTTCGGACGAGTTCGGCGTGGCGCGCCACCTGGTGAACCTGGAAGTGGTCAACACCTACGAGGGCACGCACGACATCCATGCGCTGATCCTGGGCCGGGCCATCACGGGGATCGCAGCGTTCTAGAGGACTCCCCCCTGCGCGGCTTCGCCGCTTCCCTCCTCGCTGGCGCGCCGCTGCGCGGCGCTTGGAGGGAGGACGGCAGCTTGGGCCGGCGGAGCCGGACCCTCGCTCTCTCGGGGTTTCGCTCGACTCGCTTTGCTCGCCTGGGGAGGGTGGGTCTTCGCCCGTCTTGCGCCGGTCATGGGGCGCTGTCACACTGTGCGCCATGAAGACGCCACCGACGACACGGGCTCCATCGTCCGTCCAGCGGCTAACCTGGCTGCGCTGGAGTTGCACCACCGCCATGGGGCTGTCGCTCTGGTGCGCCACGGCCGCGCTGGCGTTCGACGTGCAGGGGCACCGCGGCGCGCGCGGGCTCGGGCCCGAGAACACGCTGGCCGGCATCGAGCGGGCGCTGGCGGTGGGGGTGAGCACGATCGAGCTCGACGTGGTGCTGAGCGCGGAAGGCGTGCCCGTGATCTCGCACGACACCGCCCCCAACCCAGACATCACGCGCGACGCCAACGGGCACTGGCTCCAGAGCCGCGGCCCGGCCTTCCACACGCTCACGCTGGCGCAGATCGGTGAATACGACGTCGGCCGCATCAACCCGGCCACGCGCTACGCGCGCGACTTCCCCGAGCAGGTGCCGGTGGACGGCGAGCGCATCCCCACCCTCGCGGCGCTGTTCGAGCTCGCCGACCGGCTGCGCGCCGGCCACGTGCGCTTCAACATCGAGCTCAAGCGCAACCCCGAACGGCCCCAGGAATCGCCCGACCCCGAGGCCTTCGTGCGCGCCGTGGTCGAGGTGATCCGGGCCCACGGCATGGCCGGGCGCAGCAGCCTGCAAAGCTTCGACTGGAGCCTGCTCCAGTCGAGCCAGCGCATCGCGCCCGAGATCGGGCTGGCCTTCCTCACCGTGCAGCAGCCGCGCTCCAACAACCTGGCCAGCGGCGTCTGGAGCGCGGGCCTGCGGCAGCGCGATTTCAAGGACGCGCCCGCCATGCTGGCCGCCGCGGGCGCGAAGTTGTGGTCGCCCAACTTCAACGACCTCAGCCGCCGGCTGCTGGAGCGCGCGCGCGAGGAGGGCCTGCGCGTCGTCCCCTGGACGGTCAACGAGATCACCGACATGGGGCGCCTGATCGACTGGGGCGTGGACGGCCTCATCACCGACTACCCCGACCGCCTGCGCGCCGTGCTGGAGCGGCGCGGCATGGCCCTGCCGCCGTCGGTGCACGCGAAGCAGCCCGCGGCCGAGGCCCACGTGGCCGCGCCCGCGGGCGCGCCGCCCCCTGCGCCGTTCGGCGTGGCGCCGGATTTGAAATAGGGCTCCCCCCTGCGCCGCTTCGCGGCTCGGTGCGGCCGCCAGAGGCGGCTGCTCTTCGGGCACGTCCAAGCCTGCGCAGGCAGGCTTGGAGCCGCGGCCCTCAGCCCCCTCTCTGGCGCGCCGCTGCGCGGCGCTTGGAGGGGGGACGGCAGCTTGGGCCGGCGAAGCCGGACCCTCGCTGCCTGTGGGTTGGCGCCTCCTCGTTCGCTGCGTGTCTTCCCTCTCCCCTCGCCGGCGTTATGAATAACTGAAACGCTGCAGGGGAACCTGCGCGCGGGCGCCGTATCATTCCCCCTGCCATGCACTGCCGCCGCCTGCTGTTCGTCCTGCTGATGCTTCTGCTGCCCCTGCGGGCCTGGGCGGGCGACGCCATGGCGGTGTCGATGCTGGCCCCGCCGCCGGCCACACCGGCAGCGGTGGCGGTGGCACAGGCCCCCTGCCCCGGCCACGCCGCCGAGGCCGGCGACAGCCGCCACGGATCGCCATCCGGGTCACTGGCCGCCGGCGACGAGGACACCATCCACCTCCATGGCGCCTGTGATGCCTGCGAGGTCTGCCACGGGCCCGTCATGGCGCGGTCTGCCGCCTTCGAGCCGGCCCCGGCCGTGCGCGGGCTGCCGCCGGCCTCGCCTGCCGAGCGGTTCGCGAGCTCGGTGCCGGACCGGCGCATCAAGCCGCCCATTTCCTGAGCCTCCCCACCCGAGGTGCGCCCGGCGCGGCCCGATGCGGGTCCGCCGTGGCGCTGAACCAGCGTGTTCCCAGGAGGTTTTCGATGCCCGTCTTGCGGTGGCGCACGCCACCTTCCCCTTTCTTCTTCCCTGACCGGGCCGCGGCGCCAGCGTTGGCGCTGGCCCTGCTGGCCGCGGCCCTGCGCCCGGCCTGGGGCCAGGCCGATGCGGCCGCGCTGGCCGCCGCCGCGCCGGCCCCGGCCAGCCACGTCCCCACGCTGGTGCAGCCGCCCCCCGCGGCGCTGGAACCCGCGGCGCCGCCGCCCGCCGCGGCCGACCTCGCGCAGGCGCGCGAGGCCTGGCAGCGGGCCAACCAGCGGGTGGCCGAGTTCCCGCGCGGCCACGCCGACCTGCTGAAATGGGAAGCCGGCCAGCCATCGCTGGCGGCCGCTCCCGCACCTGCGCCCGAGCGCGCCGGGCCGCCGCTGGAACCGGCCGAAGCGCTGCGCGTCTCGCTGCGCCACCGCCCCGAACTGTTCCTCCAGCCCGGCATGAGCGCGCGCGAGCGGGCCGCCGTGCAGGCGGACTTCACCGAACACGTGCGCCAACTGCGGCACGCCTGGACCGACGCCGTGGCCGCGCGGCAAAGCTGGCGCCTGCGCCGCCAGATGCTGGACGCCGCGCGCACCGGCAGCGAGCTCGGCCAGCGCATGGCCGGCACCGGCAACTGGGATGCGGCGCGCGCCGCGCGCGAGCAGCTCGTGCTGGCGCAGGCCTGGCAGGCCGCGTGGCGGGCGCAGGCCGAAGCCCTGGAGAGCCAGGAGCGCCTGGCCCTGCGGCTCGGCCTGTGGGACGCGCGCACCGTGGCGCAGCTCGCCGAGCGGCTGCCGCAGGCACTGCCGGCGGTGCCGACGCGAGAGGCGTTCGAGCAGGCGGCGGGCGATGCCGCCGCGCTCGAATCGGCCGCGCTGCGCAGCCACCGCACGCTCGCGGCGGACCGCTTCGACGCCGAGCGCCAATCGGCGGCGGTGTTCGACGCGTCGCGCCGCGAGGCCTGGGGCGAGGCGGTCGACGCCGCGCTGCAAGCCGCCCCGCTCGACCTGGCCGCCGCCCCTCGCATCGACCCGGCCGGCGCGCTGCGCGAGCCGGCCGTGCAGCACGCGATCCGCGCCGAATCCGAGCTGCTGCATCGCGCCGCCGAACGGCGCTCGGCGGCGCGCCAGGCCTGGATCCGGCTGCAGGCCAGCCATGCCCTGGCGCTGCACGCCCAGGGCGTCGTGGCGCCGCTGCAAGCCAGCCTCGAACAGGACAGCCTGCTGCGCTACAACGGCATGCTGCTCAGCAGCTGGGAGCTACTGGCCAGCGCCCGCGAGCGCCTGCGCGCGCTCGACGACGCGCTGTTGGCCCAGCGCGATTTCTGGCGCGCGCAGGCCGACTGGCAGGCCCTGCTGGGCGGAGGACAACCGAGATGACACCCATGAAGAACGCCCTGAACCGCAGACACTTTTTCGCGGGTGCCACGGCCGTCGCCGCCGCCGGCGTGAGCCGCGTCGCGCTCGCCGCCCTTCCCGAGGCGCCGCAGCGCGATTCGGCCGACACCGCCGGCCCCTGGACGCCGCCCGGCGTGACCGGCGCCGGGCGGCCCTACCACCCGGTGGTCACGCTCAACGGCTGGACCATCCCCTGGCGCATGAAGGACGGCGCCAAGGAGTTCCACCTGGTGGCCGAGCCGGTGGTGCGCGAGGTCGCGCCCGGCTTCCTGGTCAACCTGTGGGGCTACAACGGCCAGAGCCCCGGCCCCACCATCGAGGTGGTGGAAGGCGACCGGGTGCGCCTCTTCGTCACCAACCGGCTGCCCGAGCACACCACCATCCACTGGCACGGCCAGCGCCTGCCCAACGGCATGGACGGCGTAGGCGGGCTCAACCAGCCCCAGATCCCGCCGGGCAAGACCTTCGTGTACGAGTTCGTGGCGCGCCGGCCCGGCACCTTCATGTACCACCCGCACGCCGACGAGATGGTGCAGATGGCGATGGGCATGATGGGCCTGTGGATCACGCACCCGAAGCGGCCCCATCCGCTGATCGGGGACGTGCAACGCGACTACGGCTTCCTGCTCAACGCCTTCGACGTGGCGCCCGGCAGCATGACGCCGCGCGTCAACACCATGCTGGACTTCAACATCTGGAGCTTCAACAGCCGCGTGTTCCCCGCGATCTCGCCGCTGGTGGCCCGGCTGGGCGAGCGCGTGCGCGTGCGCGTGGGCAACCTCACCATGACCAGCCACCCGCTGCACGTGCACGGCATCGAGTTCGAGGTGACCGGCACCGACGGCGGCCCGGTCCCCCAGGGCGCACGCTGGCCCGAGGTCACCACCGACATCGCCGTGGGCCAGATGCGCCAGATCGAGTTCGTCGCCGACGAGCCGGGCGACTGGGCGGTGCACTGCCACAAGAGCCACCACACCATGGGCGCCATGGGCCACGAGGTGCCGACCATGATCGGCGTCGACCACCGCGGCCTGGTGGGCGCGATGCAGCGCGCGGTGCCCGACTACATGGTGATGGGCGAGCGCGGCATGGCCGACATGGGCGCGATGGAAATGGAGCTGCCGCCCAACACCTTCCCCATGATGACCGGCGCCGGACCGCACGGCCCGATCGAGATGGGCGGCATGTTCACCGTGCTCAAGGTGCGGGCCGACCAGCCGGCCGGCGACTACGCCGACCCGGGCTGGTACGCCCCGCCGCCCGGCACGCAGGCCCGGCTGGTGGAAGCGCCTTCCGCCGCGACACCCACCACCGCGTCACCGCCGGCCGCCGCCAGCGCCCGCAAACCCCAGGGCCACCACCATGCCCATTGAGAAGCGCCATCGCCGACCACCCCCGTCCCGATCCACAGACACAGGAGAGAACCCCATGCAAAGACGACACATGCTGCTGACCGCCACCGCTGCCGCGCTCGGCCTGCCGCTGGCCGGCACCGCCGCCTTGGCCCAGTCCCGCCCCACGCCTTCCACGCTGCCGGTGCTGCAGGTCTGGAAAGACCCGAGCTGCGGCTGCTGCGGCGACTGGGTGGACTACCTGAAGAAGGACGGCTTCCAGGTCCAGGTCTTCGAGACCGGCAACGCGGCGGTGCGCAAGCGCCTGGGGTTGCCCGAGCGCTACGGCTCCTGCCACACCGGTCTCATCGGCGGCTACGCGATCGAAGGCCACGTGAACGCGCGCGAGATCCGGCGCCTGCTGGCCGAGAAGCCCGACGCGGTCGGCCTGGCCGTGCCCGGCATGCCGGTCGGCAGCCCGGGCATGGACGGCCCGGTCTACGGCGAGCGGCGCGACGCGTACGACGTGCTGCTGGTGCTGCGCGACGGCCGCTCGCGCGTCTACCAGCACTACGCCGGCAACCCCACCACGGCCTTCAAGCGCACGGCCAGTGACGGCACCAGC
This sequence comes from uncultured Hydrogenophaga sp., assembly GCA_964487025.1. Lineage (GTDB taxonomy): Bacteria > Pseudomonadota > Gammaproteobacteria > Burkholderiales > Burkholderiaceae_C > Hydrogenophaga. The sequence goes on along the minus strand of CAZAPJ010000027.1, from coordinate 25,211 downwards.
GGCGGCCTGCCGCTGGTCGAGGGCGAGGTGCGCCGGGTCGATGCCCGCGCGGGCAAGATCACGATCCGCCATGGCGAGATCCCGAACCTGGACATGCCACCGATGACCATGACCTTCCAGGTGCGCGACCCGGCCATGCTAGACCGCGTCAAGCCCGGCGACCAAGTGCGTTTCACCGTCGACCGTATCGGAGGCACTTACACGGTACTCGAGATAAAAGGACGGTAGCGCCCGTTCATCTGCTGGCCGAGGTGAGCAGGCCGTAGCGGCCGGTCCAGCGGGGCGTCAGGGTCGCGCCGGCCGGTCCGTAGGCGGCATCGCCCTCGGTCCACAGGCGGGCCAGGCCGCCGTCGCCTTCATCGGCCGGCGCGGCGGCGCATTCCAGCAGCACGAACACTTCGCGGCCTTCGGCGCCGAGGTACATCGACGCGGCCCGCAGCGGCCAGCCGGGCGCGGTGGTGTGCAGGCGGTCGTTCATCCAGCGCACCAGTTGCTCGCGCTGCGGCAGCGCGCCGGCGGCCGGCTCGGCCGTCAGGCTCGCGGCCAGGAACACCGGCGCCTGGCCCGCGGGCACCTGCGGCGCCGCCCACTGGCGCCGCAGCCAGCGCTGGTACTGCGTGCGCTGCACGATCTCGATGCTGCCCCAGCCCCGCGCGGCCTGGGTGGCCACCCGCGACTCGGCCATCGCCTCGCCATGCTCGAACGCCAGGAAGGCCGCGCGGCTGTCGAAGTCGTAGACGCAGAAATAATCGGGCGCCCCGGCCGCCTCGCCGACACGCCGGTACAGCGTGGCCAGGCGCAGCTCGGGCGCACGCAGCAGCAGGTGCAGATGGTCGTTGTACCAGCGCTGCAAAGCCGCATGGTCGCCATCGACGCAGCGGGTACACACCAGGTTGATCGCAGGATTCATGGCCGTTCGTTCGGTGATGCAGATCGATGAGCTTCGATTAGAACGCACATGCACTGCGCGCAGCCCTCACCCCAACCCTCTCCCAGAGGGAGAGGGAGCGAAGAAGCCGAAAACCCAGAGACAGCGAGGGACGGCTCCGCCGGCCCGAGATGTCGTCCCCCCTCCAAGCGCCGCGCAGCGGCGCGCCAGAGAGGGGGGAAGCCGCAGAGCGGCGCAGGGGGGAGTCCCTCGTTCACGCCGATGCGGTCGGATAAGGACTCGTATCGGCCGCCTCCAGCATCGCATACGCGAGCCGGCTGCCGAGTTCGGCGCGCAGCCGGGCCGAGCCGGCGTCGTTCCACAGGTTGCGCCGTTCCTGCGGGTCCTCCTGCAGGTCGTAGAGCTCGCCCCAGGGCTGGCCGTCGTAGAGGGTGAACCGGTGGCGCTCGGTGAGCAGGGTGCGCATGCGGTTGCGGCGGTCCAGCCCGAAGTCGGTGCGCTGGCCCTCCTCCTCGATCAGCAGGTGCTCGCGCACCGGCGCTGGCGGTAAAGAAGGATCGCCGTCGCCGCCAGCGCCCAGGCCGGGCAGCGCCCGCCCGTGCATGCCGTTGGCCGGCGCGAGGCCGGCGCGCGCGAGCACGCTGGCGGCGATGTCGGTGGTTTGGGCCAGCGCGCGGCTGCGGCCGGCGGTGCGCCGGCCGGCGGTGTCGCGCCAGATGAAGGGCACGCGGGTCAGCGCGTCGTAGTGCAGGCCGCCCTTGAACATCAGGCCGCGGTCGCCCAGCAGTTCGCCGTGGTCGGCGGTGAACAGCACCACCGTGTTCTCGTCCAGCCCAAGCGCGCGCAGCTGCGCCATCACCCGGCCGACCGCGTCGTCGAGGCAGGCGATGTTGCCGAAGTTGAGCGCCAGGCCTTCGCGCGCTTCCTGCTCATCGCAGGCGAAGGCGCCGTAGCCTGGCCGGAACGTGGGGTTTTGCGCGCGGGCGCGGCGCAGCCATTCGACCGGCGGCGGCGCGTCGACCAAGGGCGCGTCGAAGGACGCGGGCAGCGCCATGTCCTGCGGCCGGTACAGGTCCCAGTAGCGGCCGGGCGGCGTGAACGGGTGGTGCGGATCGGGGAACGAGCACTGCAGGAAGAACGGCCGCTCGCGCTGGTCGCCGCGGGCGAACCCGGCCAGCATCTCGCAGCTTCGCTGCGCGATGAAGGCGGTCGGGTACAGCGCCTCGGGCACGCGGGTGCGCCAGGCCTGGCGCAGCGCGGCCAGCCGCAGGCCGGGCGTGGGGATCGCGTTGTCGGGCCCGATCAGGCGGTCGGCCTCGCCGGGCGGCAGCTGCCGGCGCAGCCAGCGCCGCCAGTGGCCGTGCTGCTCGTCGGCGTGGCCGATGGTCAGCGCCACCTGCTCGAAGCCGTAGTAAGGCAGGTCCAGCTCGAAGCCCGGGTCGTCCTCCCAGCGCGACCAGACCTCCTGCCCATAGCGGCCCGGAAACGGCCGGCGCGCGTCCACCGGCAGGCGCTGGGCAGGCTGCGGCCAGGGCGCCGGCACGGCGGTGATGTTCTGCAAATGCGCCTTGCCGGCCAGCGCGGTCCGGTAGCCCGCCTCGCGCAGCGTCTCGACGAAGGTGACTTCGCCCAGCGACAGCTCGCGCCCGTTCATCTGCACCCCATGCGCGCTCGGCAGCCGCCCGGTCATCAGCGAAGCCCGGTTGGGCTGGCAGATCGGGGTCGCGACATGGAAACGGTCGAACACACAAGCCTCGGCCGCCAGGCGGTCGATGTGCGGCGTGGACAACACAGGATGGCCCATGCAGCCCAGGTGGTCGGCACGGTGCTGGTCGGTGACGAACAACAGGAAATTGGGACGGCGAGACATCGGGAGAGCTTATTCGGTAAACGGCGCAGAGGGAGTCAATCCGTCTTTATATTGAGTTCGCGCGCCAGCGCGCCGTAACGCTGGTCGTCCTCCTTCATGAAACCGGCCAGGACCTGTGCCGGCCCGCCCATGACCTCCAGCCCGGCCTTTTGCAGCCGCTCGCGCACGTCGGGCAGCTTGAGCGCGTCGTTCACTTCCTGGTTGAGGCGCTGGGTCACCGCGGCCGGCATGGCCGCGGGCGCGAACAGGCCGAACCAGGCGTTGACCTCGACCCCGCGCACGCCCTGCTCGGCGGCCGTGGGCAACTGCGGGAACAGCGGCGAGCGCGCGCGCTCGGTCACCGCCAGCGGCACCATCTTGCCGGCCTGGATGTGCGCGCCCGCGCCGCCCAGGCCCACGTACAGCAGCTTGACCTCGCCGCCCAGCAGCGCGGTGATGGCCGGGCCGGTGCCGCGGTAGGGCACGTGCATCAGGTCCAGCCCGGTGGACTTCTTGAACATCTCGCCCGCGAAATGCATCGGCGAGCCGTTGCCGGTGCTGGCGTAGGCCAGGCCCGGGTTCTTGCGCACCAGCGCGGCCAGTTGTTCGAGGTTGTTCACGCCGAGCTGCGGATGGGCCACCAGCACCATGGGCGTGGTCACCAGCGGGGCGATCGGCGCCAGGTCGCGCAGCACGTCGATGCCGCTGCCCGCGCCCTTGGGCAGCACGTGTGGCGACAGCACCAGGGTGTTGGGCGTGAGCAGCAGCGTGTGGCCATCAGGCGCCGACTTGGCCACGCCCGAGGCGCCAAGCAGGCCGCCCGCGCCAGGCTTGTTCTCCACCACCACCGGCTGGCCCAGCCGGGGCGAGAGCTTTTCGGCCAGCACCCGCGCCAGCAGGTCGGGGCCGCCGCCGGGCGGAAACGGCACCACGATGGTCACGGGCTTGGTGGGGTAGGCGGCCGCGGCTTGCGCCAGCGCGGGCTGGGCCGGCCAGCCGGCGATCAGCAGGGGGGCGGCGATGGCGGCCAGGGCATGGCCCAGCGAGCGGCGGGAAAGGGTCGAGGTCATGGGGGGTCCTTCCGTTAAGATGGCCCCGATTCTTGGTCCGGGCCGCGGCGGCCACAACCGCCCCGCGAACCGATTTGGGCACGATTCGTCCCAGCCCCACCCGCCGCCGCTACCGTGGACGCTCTCAGCGAAGTCCTCGCCATCTGCCGCTCCGAGCACGCCGTCACCGCGCGCTTCGAACTGCATGCGCCCTGGGGGCTATCCTCGGCCGGCACACCGGGCGCGCTGATCCGGCTGGCGCGCGGCGCGCCCTACTGGATGGTGCTGGAGGGCGATGGCGGGCATGCGCCGGTGCGCGTCGAGCCCGGCGACCTGGTCATGCTGCCGCCGGGCGTGCGCCACCGCATCGGTTCCGCGCCCGACGCACCCGCCACGCCCTTTGCGGATCTGATCCGCCGCCACGCCGTGGGCCCGCCGGGCGAGAACCCGCTGGTGTTCCGCCACGGCCAGGGCGACCCGGGCGACGAGGCCGGCTTCACCGAGATGTTCTCGGCCCACATCTGGTTCAGCGCCTATTGCCGGCACACGGTGTTCCGCATCCTGCCGCCCTACATCCACGTGCGCGGGCGCGAACTGGCGATCGCGCCGGTGCTCGCCACGACCATGCAGTCGCTGATCGACGAGACGCTGGCGCGCCGCCCCGGCTGGCGGCTTTCGGGCGCGCGCATGGGCGAACTGCTGCTGGTCAACATCCTGCGCGAGCACCTGGCGGCGCGCGAGGCGGCCGCCATGGGCGCCGGCTGGCTGCGCGGCATCGGCGACCCCGCGATCGCGCGCGCCATCCAGCAGATGCACCGCTCGCCCCAGCGCGACTGGACGCTGGTGTCGCTGGCGCGCGAGGCCGGCATGTCGCGCACGCGCTTCAGCGCGCGCTTCAAGGACCTGGTCGGCGTCTCGCCGATCAGCTACCTCACCGCCCACCGCATGGCACTGGCCGCCGAGGCCCTGGAGGCCGGCACGCTGCGGCTGGCCCAGATCGCGGAGCACGCGGGCTACGAGTCCGAAAAAGTGTTCGCCCGCGCCTTCCGCCGCTGGGCCGGCGGCCTCACCCCCAGCGCCTACGTCAAGCAGGCCAGCTCGCGCCGCCGCCAACTGCTCGACGAAACCGGCCCGCTGTAAAGTCCATACCCGCTATGCCTCGCACCCTCCGCTACACCCTGCTGTCCCTGCGGGAAATGCTGCTGTCGGCCGGACCGTTCGCCGTGCTCACGGTCGCCCTGCTGGTGCTGACCTACTGGTGGCTCGACCCCAACCCGCCCAAGCGCGTGGTGCTGGCCACCGGCCCCGAGCAAAGCGCCTACGAGGCGTTCGGCCAGCGCTACGCCGAGGCGCTGGCGCGCTACGGCATCGAGGTGCAGTTGCTCGCCACCGAAGGGTCCTCGGACAACCTGGACAAGCTGCGCACCGGGCAGGCCGACCTCGGCTTCGTGCAGGGCGGCACGGCCGACATCGGCTACGACGAGGAAGACACGCTGACCTCGCTGGGCAGCCTGTTCGTGGAACCGCTGTGGCTGTTCTACCGCGAGGACTCGGCGCGGCGCCTGCTCATGGCGCCCGCGGTGCGCAGCCTGGCCGAGCTCAAGGGCTGGCGGGTCAACGTGGGCACCCCCGGCAGCGGCGTGCCGCGCCTGTTCAACACCCTGCTCGACGTCAACCGCGTCGAGCCCGCGCAACTGCATCTGAGCCAGTTGGAGCAGACCCCCGCGACAGTGGAGTTTCTCGACGGCCGGCTCGACGCGGTGGTGTTCGCCTCGGCGCCGGAGTCGCTGATGGTGCAGATGCTGCTGCAGACCCCGGGCGTGCGGCTGCTGGACTTCGCGCAGAGCGAGGCCTACTCGCGCCGCTTCGGCTACCTCACGCCGGTGGTGATGCCGCAGGGCGTGGTGGACCTGGCGGCCAACATCCCGGCCCGCAACGTGCGGCTGGTCGCCTCCACCACCAGCCTGCTGGCGCGCAGCGACACCCACCCCGCGATCCTGCAGTTGTTCGCCCAGACCGCCACCCAGCTGCACGGCAGCCCGAGCTGGTTCAGCCGGGCGCGCGAGTACCCCAGCCTGGAACACAGCGAAGTCCCGATCTCGCCGGAGGCGCAGCGCGCGATCCGCAGCGGCGCGCCCTTCCTGCAGCGCTACCTGCCGTTCTGGCTGGCCAACCTGATCGAGCGCATGTGGCTGGCCATGGGCCTGATCATCGCGCTGGCGCTGCCGCTTTCGCGCATCGTGCCCCCGCTCTACGCCTTCCGCATCCGCTCGCGCGTGTTCCGCTGGTACGCGGAACTGCGCGACGTCGAGCAGCGCCACGAAACCGGCGGTGCCAGCGCGCAGGACCTGCTGGCGCAGCTCGACGACATGGAAGCCAAGGTGGAAAAAATCGTCGTGCCGCTGTCGTACACCGACGAGCTCTACGCGCTGCGCAACAACATCCACCTGGTGAGGAAGAAACTGCTGCGCAAGGGGTGAAGGCGCGCTGAGGGAGTCACCCCCTCCCGCTGTTCAGCCACGCCTGGCGGGCCACTTCATCCAGCGCCTCGTCCACCACCCCGTGGTCGGCGATCACGCGCATGCGGTTCTGCTCGATCAGCCGCTCCAGGCCGCGCCGGGTCATGGACAGCGAGCGCCCGCCGCCACCCGTGAACAGGAACAGCGTGCCGTGCGGGCTGGCCCAGGTGATCTGCCAGCGCATGGCCTGGCCGTCCTGCACGATATCGACCCAGGTCCCCACCGGCAGCACCGCGGACAGCGATGAGGCCGCGCCGCCGCCCGGCGGCTGCCGCGCCGTCCGCTCGGCCTTGATCTGCGCCCAGTCGCGCGGCATGGGCACGGTGTCCTGGAAGCTCGGCGGGGCGGGCGCCGCCGCCGGTTCCTCCAGCCAGGCATCGTCCATCAGGCAGGAGTCGCGCGCCTCGGTGCGCGGAATCCAGGGCTCGTCGTCGAGGTCGGCCGGGGCGGTGCCGGGCAGCGCCGGTTCCTCGCGCGGCGGCGCGTTCGGCACCGTCTTGCACGCGGCGGCGTGCAGGCCCATCAGCGCCAGGAAGAACGGCTCGGACTGCTCGCGCGGGTACTCGATCGAATCCAGGCCCTCGCGCAGGGTGCGCAGCACGTAGGGGATCACCTTGGCCAGCCGGGTGCGGTTCAGGCTCGCCTGCGCGGTCTGGCTCGACCAGAGCAGGTCGGACAGCACGTCGGTGTAGCGGGCCGCCGGCGACTCGCCCGGCTTGACCGCGGGCGCCTTGTCCGAGACCTCCAACCGGGCCTGGGCGATCACCTGCGGCCAGGTGCTGTTCAGGAACCGGCGCACCACCTCGGGCGCCTGGTCGAAGTCGGGGCGGCTGCGGATCTCGGCCGCCACCCGCTCGGCCAGCAGGTTGCGCTGCTCCACCCGCACCAGGGTCTGCACGGCCAGGCCGCGCGCCTGCACCTGCGCGGGCGCCACGGCCTCGGTCTGCAGGCGGTTCAGTTCGTCGAGCCGCTGCTCCAGGCGCGCCGGCAGGTCGGGGCCGGGCTGGCGCACCGCTTCGAGGATCTTGCGGACCTGCGCGGCAAACAGGCCATAGCCCTGGTCATGCTCGCTGGTGAACGCCAGGCTGCGCTCGGTGATGGCGTCGAGCATGCGCCGCGCCGGGTTCTGCCGGTCGGCGAAGAAACGCGGCTCGGTGCGCGCGAGCTGCTGCAGCGCCGGCTTCATCTCCTGCAGCATCTCGCGCACCGAGGGCAGCAGGCGCTCGTCGGCGGCGATGCGCTTGAGCATCAACGACACCACCTCGCTCGCCAGCGTGCGCACCATGGCGTCGCCCGAGCCGGCCTGCGCATCGCCGCCGCTGCCCTGGCCACGGCTGCCCTGCTCCAGGTTGCCCACCAGCAACTGGTGCAGGTGGTCCAGCGTGAGCAGGCTGTCGGCGCTTTGGGCCGCCGGGGCATCGCGCGCGGGCACCGCCGCCGCCGCCGGGGCAGCGGCAACGGGCGCGCGGCTCGCGGGGGCCTGCACCACGGCGAAACCGGCGGGCTTGACGCCCAGGCGGCGCAGCCACTGGGCCAGGTGCACATACGTGTCGCGCAGTTCCCGGCCCAGCGACACCGCGCCCGCCTGCAGCCAGCGGGCGCGCACCGCCGGCTCCACCCGCGCGCTCTTGAGCGCCTGCATCAGGGCCGCCACCACCACCTCGCCGCGCAAGGGGTTGGCATCGGGATTGACCGCCTCCAGCCCCTGGGCGGTGGACAGCAGCGCCGTCAGCGCGAGCTGCTCTTCGTCGACCGACATCAGCACGATCTGCTGCACCCGCGCCAGTTCCACCGTCTCCTGGACCTGGTCGTCGCCCATGAGTTCGAGCTCGTCGAACTTCACCGACTGGAGCGGGCGCAGGCCGCCGCCCCCCGCGCGCGGCAGCGAGCGCTCGACCGATTCGGCCAGCGCCGCCAGGAAGCCGCTGGCGATCGGATCGCGCTGGGCTTCCAGCGCGATCCGGGCCCGTGCCAGCGACTGCTTTTCGTCGTTCGAACGGGCGCTGGATTCGCGCTCCCGGAGCGTGGTCTGCAACTGCAGCAGCCAGCGCGGCATCCACTCGCGGGTCAGCGCGAGGGCTTCTTTCAGGCAGGCGTCGAAGGCTTGGGAGCGGCGGGTGTCGTCCATGCGGGCTGGCTCTTTCGTCGTGTCATCGTCGTCGCTGGGGAAAACCGGAACAGCGTAACCCGGCCGACCTCAAAAGAAAACGAACATAGTTGGCAGCGGGTTCAGGATTTTTCCTCCCACAGGGCCTGCCACCCCGCCGGCCCCAGCTCGCGCAGGGTGCACAGGTTGCGCTCGACGATCGCGTCGGCATCGCCCCCCTCGGTGGACACGGCGCGCTCCACGCTGTCCTCGCGCAGCAGGTGCAGGGTCGGAAAGGGCGAGCGGTTGGTGCAGTTGGTGACGTCGCCCGGCTCGGTGCCCTCGAACTGGAACCGAGGATGGAACGGCGCGACCTGGATCACGCCCTCCAGGCCGTGCTCGGCCACCACGTCGTCCACCACGTTGAGGAAATCGTTGAACACCTCGAAATCGGGGAACAGCGTGGGGTGCACCAGCAGCGTGGTGTCGATCCGCTCGGCCGGCGTGTCCTTGAGCAGCGCCAGTTCACGGTCCAGGTCGTCCAGGAACGCGTCCAGGTGCCGCGCCGAACTCACCACGATGCGCACCTGGTTCCTCACGTAGACCGAACGCGCGAACGGGCACAGGTTGAGCCCGATCACCGCCTTCTCGATCCAGCGGCGGGTGGCGGTTTCGACATCAGCCGCAGCAACGGCCTGGCCGTGCATCATCGCCTGGTCCTGGACAGGCGCCTCGCGTTCGCGGAGGCCTTGCGCTCGATGGGCGCGAGGCCTTTGCTGACGACCGAAAGACCGGTCCGGCCGATGCGCCTTGCCAGCTTTGCGCTCGCGGCGGGGGTGTACGCCTTGGGCTGCAAGAGCGAGCGCGAGAGGGAGGCCATCAGGTTCCAGTTCGCCCAGGCGGCGGCCAGCCACATGTTCTGCAGGGAAGCGGCAAACGCCATCGGCTTCTCGACCACCATGCCGACGAACTCCTTGCGATCCGCGTGGGAAGGCAGGGGTCCGGCGGTCGCCATGCGGGCAACGCGGTGCGCGATGACCTGAGGTGCCGCGACGGACAGGCTGGACAACTGCGTGAGCACCTTGGCGGGAGCGGGTGTGCGGCGCTTCGGCATGGCAGGGTATGTTGAGGACGGTGGAAAGAAAAGGGCTTGCCGCTGCGCAGGCGCGTCATCAGATGAGATGAGTGCCCGGGCATGGGGAACCCCTCCGGACCTTCGAGCTTACCGTAGCCGCGAAAAGACGGCGAGCCCCTGCGCCCGTGCGCTGGCGGCCGAAGGCGATCGATCGGCGGCCGCAGTTGGCACAATGGCGCGATCATGGCAACTTCAACACCCAAACCCTCGACGCGGCCCAAGCGCAACGATGTCCAGCGGCAGCACATCCTGGACGCGGCCTCGCAGTTGTTCATCCAACATGGCGTCGGCGGCACCAGCTTCAACGACATCGCCGATGCGGTGGGCGTCACCCGCACGGCGCTGTACTACTACTTCTCCAGCAAGGAAGCCATTCTCGAGGCCCTGACGGAAGGCGTGACGGAAGAGGCCAGCAAGCTGGCCAGGACCGTCTCGAAACGCCGGGAGCTGCCACCCGAGGAGGCCTTGCGGCAACTGGTTCTCCAGCACGCGAACCTGATCCTGAGCAACGCGGTGCAGTTCCGCGTGGTCGAGCGCAGCGAGAGCAGCCTGCCCGAGGCCCACCGGACGGTGGCGCTGCAGGCCCGCAGGGACGTGCTCGACCACTTCGTGCACGTGATCCGGCGCGGCATCGACGGCGGACAGTTCCGCGTGGTCGACCCGCGGCTGGCGGCGTTTTCCATCATCGGCATGTGCAACTGGGGCGCCTGGTGGTTCGATCCGCGGGGCGAGATGTCCCTCGACGATGTGACGACCTTCCTGGTGGATTTCGCCCTGCGGGGCCTGCGGCCGACGCCGGCCGGCGAGGCGCCGGCGGCGTCCGCCCACGATGCGCTTCAGCAGATCAAGGAGTCGCTCGCCGTGCTGGAGGCTCGCTTGAGCGCCGGACGTTGAGCGCCTGGATCGGCGCTTTGCTCACCCCATTCGCACTTGAAAAAAGCGTGAACAGGCCCTAGGGTAAACACCAATTCGACTTTAACGTCAAATAATTGACTCATGTGTGAAATTGATCTAGCATTGATCTAGATCAACCGATGGCGTGCGCGCACGCCGCTGCCCCACATGAGCACAGCACAACCCAGCCAGGCGGTCACGGCCGGTTTTCTCAACACGGACTGGAACCCGCGCGACGTGCCGCAGGGCACGCGCACGACGAACGTCGTGCTGCGCACCGCCGATGGCGCCGCCACCGGCGGCTCCCTCTACCAGCTCTCGGCACCCACCGACACCGTGGTCTGCGTCATGCATCCGCGGGAGTTCATGGCGTGCCACTACCTGATTCCCGATCTGGTGGCGGCGGGCTATGCCGCGTGGTCGCAGTCCCCCCGTTCGGTCGGCAACGACCTGCGCCTCGAACACGAGATCGCGCTGCACGACGTGGCCACCGGCCTTGGCCACCTCAAGCGCCAGGGCTTCAAGCGGATCCTGCTGCTGGGCAACTCCGGCGGCGCGGGGCTGTATGCGCTGTACATCCAGCAGGCCGCCCTGGCACCCGAGGCGCGGATCGCCAAGACCCCGGGCGGCAAGCCCACCCAGTTGGCCGAGCTGGACATGCCGCGCCCGGATGGCCTGATCCTGGTCGGGCCGCATCCCGGGCAGGGGGCGCTGCTGCAAGGGTGCATCGATCCGTCCGTCACGGACGAGGACGACCCGCTCTCGGTGGACCCGGCCCTGGACCCGCTCGACCCGGCCAATGGCTACGCGCCCAAGGGCATGGCGCGCTACGCGCCCGAGTTCATCGAGCGCTACCGCGCCGCCCAGCGCGAGCGGGTGGCGCGCATCGACGCGCGCGCGCGGCAGTTGATCAAGACACGGCTCGACGCGCGCCGGCGCGTGAAGGACGCCGCGGGCGCCGCGACCGCGCAGGACCGCCGCATCGCGGCCCACACGCCGATCATCAACGTGTGGCGCACCGACGGCGACCTGCGCTGCCTCGACCTGTCGCTCGACCCCTCGGACCGCAAGCCCGGCTCGCTGTGGGGCGGCGATCCGTATGCCTCCAACTACGGCGCGGTGGGGTTCGCGCGCCAATGCACGCCGGAGAGCTGGCTGTCGACCTGGTCGGGCCTGTCCAGCAACGCCGCGCTGGCCAAGACCGCCGGCGCCATCGCCCAGCCCACGCTGGTCATCGAATACACCGGGGACCAGGCCTGCTTCCCCTCGGACGTCCAGGCCATCCTCGCCAGCCTGGGCTCGGCCTCCAAGACCCACCACCGCGTGCGGGGCGACCACCACGGGCGCGCCCTGGCGCCCGACGAGGAACCTGGCCGCTACGTCGCCGCGCGCCTGCTCACCGGGTGGCTGCACACCCACTTCCCCTCGAACACCTGAAGGATACTTCCATGTCTGCAAGAGACTTGCCGCACCCCTCGATCCGGGGGGTGGACCACACCGCGCGCCCCACCTGGAAGCTGCGCGAAACCCTGGATTTCTACGGCGAGAAGCTGGGCCTGCCTTTGGTCCACGTGATCTCGGCGCGCGGCTGGGGGCCCGACACCCATCCGGACTTCCTGCACTTTTTCTTCGATGCCGGCAATGGCGCCACCATCGCCTTCTTCTACTACCTGGGCACCCAGGAGCCCGAGTCCCTGAAAGGCCGCGCGCAGGGCCTGCCCATACCGGAAGACCATCTCTTCGACGCCACCCACACGGCCTGGCTGGTGGAATCGGAAGAAGAGCTCAAGGCCTGGAAAACGCGACTGGAGGCCCAGGGCCTCAACGTGTCGGTGGAGACGCGCCACGAAGTGATCGAGTCCATCTACGTGCGCGATCCGAACGGGTACTTCATCGAGTTCACCCGCAAGCTGCGCCCGCTGACCGAACTGGACCGGGCCGACGCGCGCCGGACGCTGCAGGCCGCGGTGCAAGCCGAGGACGCGCGGCAGCAAGCGGGCCAGCAGGTCACCGCCATCGACGAGATCTGGGCCAGCAAGGCCCGCCTGCTCGACCAGCAGCACGGCGCTTCCTCCACGGGAGTGTCCATCTACGTGCCGGCGGTGGACGAATTCGCCAGCATCGTGCGCGACGCCACGGCCCGGCCCGAGTGCCGGGTCACCGACTGCGGCGACTACCGGCGCATCGATGCGGACGGCGCGCTGGAATTCCAGCGCAAGCAACTGGGACTGAAGCCGGCCGTCTGGTACGGCCTGTTCACGGGCGGGCTGCGCGGCCGGATCTCGGTGTTCGACCGCGATCGCGTGGTCATCGAGCCGGCCCACTGAGCCTGCGCGGAGGTGCGACCGATGCCTGCCATCAAGACTTCCATTCCCGGCGTGGTCTACCCGACGCCGGAACGCGCCCAGCGGTCCATCGCCTCGGGCGCCTGGATCGACAAGACGATCGGCGATGCGCTGCGGGAGACCGCGCGCCGCTACCCGGACCGGCCGGCCTTCATCAGCGAGGAGCGCTCGCTGAGCTTCGAGGCGCTCGACGACGAGTCCGAGCGGCTGGCCGCGGCCCTGCTGCGCAGCGGCATCCGCACCGGCGACCGGGCCCTGTTCCAGATGGGCACCAACGTGGAGACCGCCGTCGCGCTGCTGGCCTGCTACAAGGCCGGCGTGATTCCGGTGTGCTCGCTGCCGCAGCACCGGGAGATCGAGATCGGCCAACTGGCCCGCCAGTCCAGGGCCACGACCCATTTCGTCCAGGCGGACTTCAGTGCCTTCGACCTGGTGGGCTTCGCCGCCGGCATGCAGCAGCAGGTTCCCGACCTGCGGCACCTGATCGTGGCCCGCGGCGCGGCAACGGCGCCTAACCTCCAGCAGGACGCGCTGATCGCGTCGATCGACCGGGAAACCGCCAGGGCCATCGTGGCCGAAGCGCCCGTCGGCAGCCAGGACGTGCTGAGTTTCCAGCTCTCCGGCGGAAGCACCGGCATGCCCAAGATCATCCCGCGCTTCCACGCGGAATACCTCGGCCACTCGAAAGGCTGGGCCGACCGCTACCGCATCACCACCGACTCGCGCGTGATCTGGCCACTGCCCCTGCTGCACAACGCCGGCCAGCTCTACGCCTTGATCCCCACCATCCTGATGGGCGTCACCACCGTCCTGATGCCCAAGGTCGACATCCGCGCCATGCTGGAGCTGATCGAGCGGCACCGCGTGACCCACGCGCTGTCGATCGGCCCGATCGCCCCGCAGCTCCTGGCCTACCAGGACCTCGCGCGGCACGACCTGTCGTCGCTGCAGCTGTTCGCCACCATGAGCCGCGCCGACAAGCTGGAAGAACACATCGGGGTGCCCTGCTCCAACCTGTTCGGCATCACCGAGGGGCTGCTGCTGGGATCCCCGGCCGATGAGCCGGCCTTCGTCCGCCACAAGACGCAAGGCCGCTCCGGGTGCGCCGACGACGAGATCCGCCTGCTCGACCCCGAGTCCGAAGCGCCGGTCGAGCCCGGCCAGATGGGGGAGCTGTGCTTCCGGGGCCCTTCCAGCCTGCTGGGCTTCTACGACGCGCCCGAGGCCAACGCCAAGGCCTTCACGTCCGACGGCTTCTACCGCACCGGCGACATGATGACCGCGCACGTGGTCGATGGCCACACCTGCTATGCCTTCGAAGGGCGTCTGCGGGACAACATCAACCGGGGCGGCGAGAAGATCGGCTGCGAGGAAGTCGAGGGCTACGTCAGCCAGCATCCCGCGGTGGCCGACGCCAAGCTGGTCGCCATGCCCGACCCGTTCTATGGCGAGAAGGGCTGCATCTTCATCATTCCCCGCCCGGGCCACGCGGCGCCCGACGTGAAGGCCCTGCTGCAGTTCCTGACCGGACTGGGACTGGCCAAGTACAAGTGCCCGGAGCGGGTCGAGGTCGTGGACAGCTTTCCCGTCACCCGGGTCGGCAAGCTGGACAAGGTCGCGCTCAAGCGCCAGATCGCGGACAAGGTGGCGGCCGAATCCGCCGCCCAGGGAACGCGCACGTGATCAGCACCGAACAGGTGATCAGCCAGACCCCGCTGGTGATCCGGCGCCGCGTGAAATGGGGCGAATGCGATCCTGCGGCCGTGGCCTACACGGTGAGCTTCGCCGAGTACGTCATCTCGGCGGCCGAGCTGTTCTACGAAGCGCTGCTGGGCCAGAGTCCGCAGGCCGCCAAGCAGCACTGGGGCTTCGGCACGCCGAGCCGGGCGCTGAGCTTCGACTTCCACGCGTCGCTGAGACCCGACGAGCTGTTCGACATGACGGTGACCGTGGAGGACGTGCGCTCGCGCACCTACGTCCTGGACATCACGGCCCGGCGGCCGCAGGGCGAGCGGGTCTTCGTGGCCAAGCTGACCCCGGTGTGCGTGGCGCGAGACGAGCGCCGCTCGATCGAGCTGCCCGATGAGTTCCGCCGCCGGCTGCTGGCCTATCAGCAGGCATGCCGGCAACCCTCGTTGTAATTCCTGGAGACACCCACCATGAAAATCGCCGTCGTCGGCGCGGGGCCCGCGGGCCTGTACTTCGCGCTGCTTGCCAAGAAGCATCAGCCGCAGCACACCATCGAGGTGTTCGAGCAGAACCCGGCCAACGCCACCTACGGCTGGGGCGTCGTGTTCTCGGACATCGGCCTGAACTTCCTGCGCGAGGCCGACCCCGAGTTCTTCCGCGAATTCACCGCGCACCACGAGCGCTGCGACTACATGGAAGTGGTCCACAAGGGCACGCACGTGCAGATCGCCGGCAACCACTTTTCCCGCACCTCGCGCATCGACATGCTGCGGACCCTGCAGACAGCCTGCCAGCGGCTCGGCATCAAGGTCCACTACGGCCGCCGCATCGAAGACGTCAACGCGCTGCGCGCCGAGGTCGACATGCTGGTGGCGGCGGACGGCGGGAACAGCGCGATCCGCACGCAGTTCGCCGAGCACTTCCGCCCGAGCTTCGAGCGGCGGCGCAACAAGTTCGCGTGGTACGGCACCCGGCAGCTGTTCCATCCCGTTTCCCTGATCTTCAAGGAAACGCCCCATGGCGTGTTCATCGCGCACAGCTACCAGTACAGCCCCGAACTCAGCACCTTCCTGATCGAGGTCGATCCCGACACCTGGGCCCGGGCCGGCCTGGGCCGCGCCTCGGAGGACGACAGCCGCGCGTTCTGCGCCCAGGTCTTCCGCGAGGAACTGGGCTGCCACGAACTGCTGACCAACCGCTCGCTCTGGTTCGAAGCCAACATCGTGAAGAACGAGCGGTGGACGCACCAGAACATGGTGCTGCTGGGCGACGCGCTGCGCACGGTCCATTTCTCGCTCGGATCGGGCACCCGCATGGCGATGCAGGACGCCATCGCGCTGCACCGCGGCCTGGTCGAGCACCCGGACGACGTGCCGGCGGCCTTCGCCGCCTTCGAGCGCGACCGCCGCCCCGCCTCCACCACCTTCCAGAGCTCGGCCTCCAGGAGCCTGGACTGGTACGAGCAGGTGGGCGACATCATGCACCTGGACCCGCTCGCGTTCGCCTACCACTACATGCGCCGCACCGGCCAGGTCAGCCACGAAGACCTCGCGCAGCGCGATCCCTATTTCACGGCCGCCTGCGAAGCGGCCGGAATCGCCAGCCCGGCGGCACACCCCGCCACCGCCTAATCCCCACCACCCAAGGAGACATCACATGAACATCACCAGACGCCAGGCATTGGCCGGCACCGCATCCCTGGGGCTTTCGCTGCAGCCATGGCCTGCGATGGCGCAGCAGCAGGCCTTTCCAGCCAGGAACGTGAGGGTCGTGCTCCCCTACTCGGCCGGCAGCGGGCCGGATGCCGTGGTGCGCCACGTCAGCGAAAAGCTGTCCAAGGCGTGGGGGCAGTCGATGGTCATCGAGAACAAGCCCGGCGCCAACGGCTGGCTGGCCATCGGCGACGTGAAGCGCGCCAACCCCGACGGCTACAGCCTGATGACCGTCGACGCCACCCACATGACGCTGCAGCCGCACCTGTACAAGCGCATGCCGTTCGACCCGGACACCGACTTCGAGGTGGTGGCGCCGCTCTACCTGACCAACTTCTTCGTCGTGGTGGGCGCCAATTCGCCCTGGAAGTCGATGTCGGACCTGCTGGCCGCCGCGCGGGCCAAGCCCGGCGGGGTGACCTACGGGAGCTGGGGCATCGGCAGCGTGGCGCACGTGGGCACGGCCATGCTCGAGCGGGCCGCGGGCGTGAACATGCTGCACGTGCCGTTCAAGGAGCTGCCGCAGTTGTACGCCTCGGTCGCCACCGGCGAGGTGGACTGGGCCTTCGGCACGGCCGCGACGGTCGGGCCGCTGTACGACGCCAAGAAAGCCCGCCTGCTGGCCTACGCCGGCCCCCGGCGCATGCCGGGCTACCTGGACGTGCCGACCGTGGCCGAGGCCGGCGGCCCGGCGGGTTTCGAGCTGAACACCTGGGTCGCCCTGTACGCCCCCAAGGGCACGCCCAAGGCCGTCAAGGACCGCCTGTACTCGGACACGCAGAAAGCGCTCGCCGAGCCCGACGTGCAACACCGCCTGTCGACCGTGGGCTTCCGGGCCTGGACGGTGTCGCTCGACGAGGCGGCCAAGGTCGCCGCCAGCGACAAGGCGCGCTACGCCGAGGTCGTCAAGCAGGCCAACATCGCCCTCGACTGATCGGCGACCCCCATGAAAAAGACGCTGTACCGCATCGGGCAGATGGTGCCCAGCTCCAACACCACGATGGAGACCGAGATACCGGCCATGTTCCGGCTGCGCGAGTCGGTGAAACCCGAGCGTTTCACCTTCCACTCCAGCCGCATGCGCATGCACCGGGTCACGCCGGAGGAACTCAAGGCCATGAACAGCCAGACCGAACGCTGCGCGGCCGAACTGGCCGACGCCCGGGTCGACGTGATGAGCACCGCCTGCCTGGTCGCCATCATGGCGCAGGGC
This sequence comes from uncultured Hydrogenophaga sp., assembly GCA_964487025.1. GTDB lineage: Bacteria > Pseudomonadota > Gammaproteobacteria > Burkholderiales > Burkholderiaceae_C > Hydrogenophaga. The sequence goes on along the minus strand of CAZAPJ010000027.1, from coordinate 7,831 downwards.
ATCGGCTTCCACCGCCAGGTGGAGGCGGACATGCGGCGCGCCGTCCAGGACGCGGGCGCGGACTGCCAGGTGATGACGTCGGCGGGCGCGCTCATCCATGGCCTGAAGCAGATGGGCGCGAAGAAGGTGTCCCTGCTCGCGCCCTACATGAAGCCGTTGACCGACCAGGTCGTCGCGTACATCGAGGCCGAAGGCATCGAGGTGCTGGACCGCATCTGCTTCGAGATCCCCGACAACCTGGCGGTGGGCCGGCGCGACCCGCTGCAGCTGCTGGAAGACGTCAAGCGCCTGAACACGGCCAATGCCGACGCCGTCGTGCTGTCGGCCTGCGTGCAGATGCCCTCGCTGCCGGCGATCGAACCCGCGCAGAAGGCGATCGGGCTGCCGGTGACGTCCACCGCGGTCTGCACCACGCGCCAGATGCTGGACCTGCTCGGGCTGGAGCCCGTGGTGCCGAACGCCGGCGCGCTGCTCGCGGCATGAAACATCAAAACCACCACACGACCCAGGAGACTGTATGAACCCGAAAAACGCCGCCGCGCAGGACCGCAAACCGACGTTCGTGTTCGTTCACGGCGGATGGCAAGGTGGCTGGGCCTGGACCGAGGTTGCCAGGCTGCTGGCGGAACAAGGCTTCCACAGCGTGCTGCTGGACTTGCCGGGCCACGGCAGCTCGGCCCGCCTGCCGGCCGCCTACACCGCGAAACCGCAAGACCCGGCCGCCTTGGCCACCGAGGTCTCGCCGCACGCGGCCCTCACGCTCGACGACTACCGCGACAGCGTGCTCGGCGTGATCCGCGGCCTGGTCGCCGCAGGCAGCGGGCCGGTGATCCTGGTCGGGCAAAGTTCGGGCGGCGGCACGCTGAGCGCGGTCGCCGAAGCCGAGCCCGCGCTGGTTCGCCGCCTCGTCTACCAGAGCGCCTTCGTGCAAGTCAGGCACCCGACGATCATCCAGTACCTGCAGGAGCCGAACTTCGCGGCATCCGAGGTGCCGTCGCTGTTCGTGGCGGACCCCGTCGCCGTGGGCGCCGCGCGGATCAACCACGAGTCGGCCGATCCCGGCTACCTGGCCCGGCTCAAGAGCTGCTTCTACCACGACCTGTCGGACGCGGCCTTCCTCGCCGTCTGCCACATGCTGACGCCCGACAACCCGCTGGGGACGCTGACGACGCCCGTCAATCTCACGGCGGGAGCCTGGGGCCGCGTGCCGCGCACCTTCATCCGCTGCACCGCCGACCGGGCGCTCCCGATCGCGCTCCAGGACCAGATGATCGCCGAAGCGGACGCGCTCACGCCCGGCAACCGCTTTGGCCAGATCACCCTGAACACCGGCCACTCGCCCTTCGTCTCCGCGCCGGCGGACCTGGTCTCGGCGCTGACCTCCCTGGCCGCCTAGACGCGGGCATCCGGATCGAAATGAGCGCCGTGCGCGGCGCGGGGGCCTACCGGCTTACTTCAGGCTCTTGAACCGCGCCCGCTTGGGCCGCGCGCCTTCCTCGCCCAGGCGCTTCTTCTTGTCGGCCTCGTACTCGGTGAAGTTGCCGTCGTAGAAGTACCACTGCGAATCGCCCTCGTAGGCCAGGATGTGGGTGCAGATGCGGTCGAGGAACCAGCGGTCGTGGCTGATCACCATGGCCGAGCCGGCGAACTCCAGCAGCGCTTCCTCGAGCGCGCGCAGGGTTTCCACGTCGAGGTCGTTCGAGGGCTCGTCGAGCATCAGCACGTTGCCGCCTTGGGCCAGGGTCTTGGCGAGGTGCAGGCGGCCGCGCTCGCCGCCCGAGAGGTTCTTGACCAGCTTCTGCTGGTCGTTGCCCTTGAAGTTGAAGCGGCCGATGTAGGCGCGGCTGGGCATCACGAACCGGCCCACGGTGATGTTGTCCAGGCCGCCGGAAACGTCTTCCCATACCGTCTTGTCGCCGTCCAGCGATTCGCGGCTCTGGTCCACGAAGGCCAGCTTGGCGGTCTGGCCGATCACGATCTCGCCGCTGTCGGGCTTCTCCACGCCCTGGATCATGCGGAACAGCGTGGACTTGCCGGCGCCGTTGGGGCCGATGATGCCGACGATGGCGCCGGCCGGCAGCTTGAAGCTCAGGTTGTCGATCAGCACGCGGTCGCCGAACGACTTGGTCACGCCGTTGAACTCGATCACCTGCGCGCCCAGGCGCTCGGCCACCGGGATGAAGATCTCGTTGGTCTCGTTGCGCTTCTGGTATTCGACGTCGCTCAGCTCCTCGAAGCGGGCCAGGCGCGCCTTGCTCTTGGCCTGGCGGCCCTTGGCGTTGGAGCGCACCCACTTGAGTTCTTCCTTCATGGCCTTGCGGCGCGCGTCCTCGGTGCGCTGCTCCTGGGCCAGGCGGTCTTCCTTCTGCTCCAGCCAGCTGGAGTAGTTGCCCTTGTAGGGAATGCCGTGGCCGCGGTCGAGTTCGAGGATCCACTCGGCCGCGTTGTCGAGGAAGTAGCGGTCGTGGGTGATGGCCACCACGGTGCCCGGGAAGCGCTGCAGGAACTGCTCCAGCCAGTGCACGCTCTCGGCGTCCAGGTGGTTGGTCGGTTCGTCGAGCAGCAGCATGTCGGGCTTGGACAGCAGCAGCCGGCACAACGCCACGCGGCGCTTCTCGCCGCCCGAGAGGTTCTTGATGGCCGCGTCCCAGGGCGGCAGGTTCAGCGCGTCGGCGGCCAGTTCCAGCTGCAGGTCGGCGTTCTCGGAGCCGCTGGCGGCGATGATGGCCTCGAGCTCGGCCTGCTCGGCGGCCAGCGCGTCGAAGTCGGCGTCGGGCTCGGCGTAGGCGGCGTACACCTCTTCCAGGCGGGCCTTGGCCTTGAGCGCGCCGCCGATGCCCTCTTCCACCGCCTGGCGCACGGTCTGTTCGGGGTCGAGCTGCGGCTCCTGCGGCAGGTAGCCGATCTGGATGCCGGGCATCGGGATCGCCTCGCCCTCGATCTCCTTGTCCACGCCGGCCATGATCTTGAGCAGGGTGGACTTGCCCGAGCCGTTGAGGCCGAGCACGCCGATCTTGGCGCCAGGGAAAAAGCTGAGCGAAATGTCCTTCAGGATCTGCCGCTTGGGCGGCACGATCTTGGAGACGCGGTTCATGGAGAAGACGTACTGGGCCATTTTGAGAAAAAGAAACGATTCTTCCTGCGGAATTCCGTGCCCCGGGCGCGGCGCCAAACCCATGATTATCGACCCATGCGACAATACGGTCCGTCGGGCACTTCAGTTGGCCCGGCACCAGCGCTTGGCTGGGGTGCGCGCAGACCGCTTGCTGGCACCGTTTTCCTGAATCCATCTGCCCATGACTGACCGGGCGCCGCGGCCGAACACGCCGCGCCGACCGGAGTGGCCGATGACCCCAGCGCCTCGGAATGGCGCCTCTTCGCAACATGACCTTTGAAGAACTGAACCTGGCCCCGGCCATCGTGCAAGCCGTGCGCGAGCACGGCTATCAAACCCCCACCCCCATCCAAGTCGAGGCCATCCCCGCCGTCCTCGCCAGGCGCGACCTGCTCGGCGGCGCCCAGACCGGCACCGGCAAGACCGCCGCCTTCACGCTGCCCATGCTGCAGCGCCTGAGCAGCGGCGAGCGCGCCACCAGCCGCTTCGGCGGCGTCGGCATCCGGGCCCTGGTGCTCACGCCCACGCGCGAGCTCGCGGCCCAGGTCGAGGAATCGGTGCGCGTCTACGGCAAGCACCTCTCGCTGGCTTCCGCCGTGGTGTTCGGCGGCGTCGGCATGAACCCGCAGATCAACGCCATGAAGAAAGGCGTGGACATCCTGGTGGCCACGCCCGGGCGCCTGCTCGACCTGCAGCAGCAGGGCTTCCTGGACCTGTCCACCGTGCAGGTGCTGGTGCTCGACGAGGCCGACCGCATGCTCGACATGGGCTTCATCCACGACGTGAAGAAGGTGCTGGCCCTGCTGCCGAAGGACAAGCAGAGTCTGCTGTTCTCGGCCACCTTCAGCGACGAGATCCGCGACCTCGCCAGTTCCCTGCTCAAGGACCCGCTGCACATCCAGGTCACGCCGCGCAACACCACGGTGCAGCGCATCTCTCAGGTGATCCACCCGGTGGGCCGGGGCAAGAAGAAGGCCCTGCTGGCGCACATCATCAACCAGCACGACTGGAGCCAGGTGCTGGTGTTCACGCGCACCAAGTTCGGCGCCAACAACGTGGCCGACTACCTGAACAAGAACGGCATCACCGCGATGGCGCTGCATGGCAACAAGAGCCAGGGTGCCCGCACGCAGGCGCTGGCCGGCTTCAAGAGCGGCGAGATTCGCGCCCTGGTGGCCACCGACATCGCCGCGCGCGGCATCGACATCGATGAGCTGCCGCACGTCGTCAACTACGACATCCCCAACATCTGCGAAGACTACGTGCACCGCATCGGCCGCACGGGCCGCGCGGGCCGCGAAGGCCAGGCGGTCAACCTCGTCAGCCTGGACGAGGAAGGCTTCATGATGGAGATCGAGCGCTTCACCAAGCAGCAGATCCCGGTGCAGATCTTCCCCGAGTTCATGCCCGAGCCGGGCGAGAAGGCCGAGCCCATCGCCATGGGCCGCCAGACCATCTGGGGCGGCGCCGGCAAGCCGCCGAGCCGCGAGGTGATGGCCGCCGCCGCCAAGGCCGCGCGCCAGGAAATGATGCAGCGCATCCGCGAGAAGAAGGCGGGCGAGGGCCGCGGCAACGGCGGCGGCCAGCGCCAGGGCGCCGGCGAGGGTGCGCGCGGCGGCGAAGGCGGCGGCCGGCGCGGCCCGGGCGGCGGCAACAACGGCCAGCCGCGCCACGCCAACGGCCAGCAGCAGCCCCGCCACGGCAGCGGCCACCGCCAGGGCCAGCCGCGCCAGGACCGCGGGGACCACCCGCGCGAGGAACGCGACGGCGCCGAGCGCCAGCCCGGCCCGAACGCCCACCTGGGCAGCCTGCGCATCAAGGAGCCGCGCCCGCGCCCCGCCAACCCGGGCGGCCAGCCGGACCCGCTGCGCACCAGCATCGACGCCATGCGCACCGGCCGGCGCGGCGGCGGTGGCGGCAAAGGCAAGGGCCGCAACAGCAATGGCGGAAGCGGCGGCCAGGCCGATCCGCTGCGCACCAGCTTCGGCCGCATCGGCTGAGCGCCCGCCGCGCCGCCTGGGCGGGCGGCGCGCGTCCCTGAGGGAGGCCGCGCCTTTCGCACTACAGTGCGGCCATGTCCATCGACGCCCCCTTCCCCAGCAGCGCCCCGCTTGCCCTCCCCGGCAACGGGGCGTTGCCGCGTTATGCCACCTTGATGGTGGCCACCTGCAACGTGCTCAACCTGGCGCAGCCCGGCCGCCATTTCTACGACGGGCAGAACCCCTACGGCCAGGACGAGTTCGAGCGCAAGGTCGGCTGGCTGGGCGAGCGGTTCCGCGCGCTCAACGCCGACGTGATCGCGGTGCAGGAGGTCTGGGACGAGCTGGCCCTGCGCGCGGCGGTGGCGCGCAGCGGCCTGCAATACGGCTTCGTGGCCGTGCCCGGCGCGGAGAACGGCCCGGGCCAGCACGGCGCCCAGGGCACGCCGCGCGTGGGCATCGTCACGCGGCTCAAGGTCCAGTCGGTGCAGTCGCTGGAAGACTTTCCCGCCGCCGCGGTGGTGCAGGTGCCCGGCATCGGCGCGCACACCAGGTTCGAGCGGCCGCCGCTGCTGGCCACGCTGCGGCTCAAGCACGGCCAGACGCTGTGCGTGATCACCGCCCACCTCAAGAGCAAGCGGCCCAAGTTCCTGGAAGACGCGAGCGGCAAGACGATCGAGGACACCAGCGATCCGGCGGTGCAGGCGCTGGGCACCCTGCGCTCGCTGATCATGCGCGCCAGCGAGGCCCTGGCGCTGCGGCTCAAGGTGGTCGAGCTGCTGCACCGCACGCGGCTGCCCCTGGTGCTCATGGGCGACCTCAACGACAGCCCGCACAGCGTGACGACCCAGCTCATCGCCGCCACCTCGCAGACCGCCTACGACAAGGGCGCGCTCGACCACGCGCTCTTCAGCGCCTGGGACGTGCAGGGCGAGGCCGCGCTGCGGCGCGACGTGGCCTACTCGCACATCCACCAGGGCTATCCCGAGGTGCTGGACCAGGTGTTCGTGAGCGAAGAGTTCGTGGCCACCAGCCGCCGCACCCTCGGCGACGTGCGGCGCGTCGAGGTGTTCAACGACCACCTGCACGAGGGGCGCGACCGCAGCCGCAGCGACCACGGCTTCGTGCGCGCGCTGCTGCGGCTGCGCCTGCCCAACGCGGCGGCGGCGACTTCCTGAGCGCGCCACGGCCTGGGCCGCCACGGGACGCCGCCCAGGCGCCAACGCGCTTGAACGGGATGCGCCTCAGCCCTGCGGCAACTCCAGGTAGCTTCGCACCAGACGGACGAGCTCGCGAACGAACGCCTCGTCGTGCAGCCCCAGGTTGCCAGGACGGTTCAGGATCGTGTGCACGATGGTGCCGGAGAGCGCCTGGTGGGCGAATGCGATGCGCAGCGCGCGCTGCGAAACCTTGATGTGCGGCAGACGGGGCAGCAGCCAGGCCTCGAGGACCTGCCGGTGGTGGGCGCCGAGCTCGCGGAACGGCGCCCACCAGTCCTCTTCGGTCCGGACATGCAGCAGCGAGGCACGGAGCACACCGCCATCCTGGCGCATGTGCTCGATGTAGTTGCGCACCAGGCGGGCCACCATCTCGCCTGGCGTCAGGTCCTGCGCCTGCACCTCCCGCATGAATGCCTCGAACTCGCGGCTCCGCTGCTCGCACACGCTCGTCTGCACCACGCGGAAAAAGGCGTCCTTGCTTTCGAACTGGTTGTAGAACGCCCCCGTCGTGGCGTCCACCTCGCGGCACAAGTCGCTGACGGACAGTTCTTCCAGGGAACGCTCTCCGAGCATCCGCTTGCCGGCCGCGACGAGCGCCTCGAGCCGCTCGACGCCACGCTTCTGCCGCCGGGGCGGCAAGCCGGCGGCACCAGGCAGTACTCCGCTTGATTTCATAACAGGCGATATTAAGGATGCGGGTTTACCCGCAAACTTTACAACACATACGTGGGGATTCTTTCTCAGTGCACCTCAATTTAATAATCAGAATTACGATTACTAAATGAAACCCCACTTGGAGACATGCATGAACGACCCGATCTCCTCCCGCCGCCGCCGCTTGCTTCAGGGACTCGGCGCCGCAGCGGCGGCGAGCGCCTTCCCGGCGCTCGCGCGCGCCAGCGACTTCCCTCAACGCCCCATCCGGCTGGTCAGCGGCTTTCCGCCAGGGGGACAGGGCGATGCCATGGCACGCCTGTTCGCCGAGAAGATCCGGGTGTCGTCCGGGTGGGACATGGTCGTGGAGAACAGGCCGGGTGGCGGCCTGGTGCTGGCAACGGACCATGTCGCCAAGTCCGCTGCGGACGGACACACTATCGGACTCTTCCCGCAGGCGGCCATTTCCGCCAACCAGGTGCTGTTCAGCAAGCTGCCCTTCGACGCGAACAAGGATTTCACCCCCATTTCCATTATCGGCCGGGCGTCCGTGGTGCTCGTCGCGCATCCGTCGCTCGGCGTGGATAACCTGAAAGACCTGGTCGCCCTGACCCGCAAGGAAGAAGTTTCGTTCGGCACCACGGGGGCGGGGACGCTTGGCCATATCGTGCTGGAGACCGTGAACCGCGAAACCGGAGCCCGATTCAAGTTCGTCAACTACAAAGGCGAGGCGCAGGGCGCGCAGGACCTGCTGGGCGGTCACATCAAGCTGATGATCCTGACGGCGGCCGGCCTGCGCACGGTGATGCAATCGGGATAGGGGCCGATCATCGCTGACCGGGCCCCTCCCACACCACCCGGCA
>CAZAPJ010000026.1:0-59043 GCA_964487025.1 uncultured Hydrogenophaga sp. | reverse complement strand
CTCCACCCCAACACCCTCAACCATACAAGCCGGTCCCTCGCGGTCTCTGGGTTTTGCTCGCCTCGCTCCGCTCGCCTTGAAAGCTAGGCGGTACGCCGGTACAGCCCCGCCTGGGCGACCACGCCGCACAGGGTGAAGGCGAGCATGATCCAGGCCAGGTTGGCTGCGCCATCGTGCGGCACCAGGCCGACCACGTAGCCGCCCACCGCGCCCATGATCTGCTGCGCCAGGCCGGCCACGGCCGCGGCGGCGCCGGCCAGCACCGGCAGCAGTCCGACGGTGCCGGCCAGGGCCGCCGGCACCGTCAGGCCGTGCCCCAGCCCCATGAGGGTCAGCGGCAGCGCGAACGCCAGCGGCGTGCGCAGCCCCGCCCACGCCAGCACGATCACCAGCACCAGCCCGGCCGCGACGCTGATCTGGCCGAGCCGGATCAGGGTGCCCCCGCCCACGCTGTAGGCCATGCGGGTGGTGAGGTAGTTGCCGACGATGTAGGCCATCGGCGGGCACATGATGTAGTAGCCGATGAAGTCCGGGCCCACGCTGTAGCTGCCCAGCACCATGGGTGCACCGGCCAGGAAGGCATAGAACGTGGCGGTGGTCGAGGCGAGGATGGCCACGTGCAGCAGGAACGCCGGTTCGCGCCCGAGCCGTGCATAGGACGTGAACATCGCGCGCAGCCAGTGCGGCTGCGCCTCGGCAGCGCCGGCATGGGTGCGGCGCCGGTCGTCGGGCAGGATGCGCAGACCGGTCGCGAACATCAGGGCGGCGAGCACGGCCAGCAGCACGAAATTGGCCTGCCAGCCCCACCACACGTGCAACTGCCCGCCCAGGACCGTGGCCATCGGCGGGAACAGCCCGATGGTCATGCCCATGAACGCCATCACGCGGGTGCGCTGCGCGCCGTCGAAGAGATCCTGCACCATCGCGCGCCCGACCACCATGCCGGCCGCGCTGCCCGCCCCCTGCAGCACGCGGGCCAGCACCAGCACGGGCAGGTCCGTCGCCAACGCGGCCAGCACCGAGCCCGCGCCGGCCAGCAGCAGGCCGAACAACAGGATCCGCTTGCGGCCGAGCCGGTCCGACAAAGGCCCGTAGAGCAACTGCAAGCCCCCGAAGGCCATCACGTAGCCGCTGAACGTGAGCTGCACCGCCGCCTGGCTGCGACCGAACATCGCCCCCCATTCCTGCATCGAAGGAATACAGATCGTCATGGCCGCCAGGCCAAAGGCCAACTGCGCGAGCAGGTGGACCATGAGAGGGCCGTGCGAGGCGGTCGAGGGCATGGTGCGCATGCCGGCCATTCTGGCAGACCGGATAAAAGCGGCGCATTCCCCCAATCCGTCGCTTGAAAACCCGCTGCGGGTGGTTCGTGATCCTGCCTCCCACCACCGGCCGGTGTCCCGTATCCTGCTCGGCCGCTCGAGCGGACCTCCTTCCCTTGACCATGCAGACCGACTGGCTGACCGATTTGATGACGCTGGCGCAGACGCGCAGCTTCAGCCGCGCCGCGCAACTGCGCGAGATCACCCAGTCGGCGTTCTCGCGCCGCATCCGTTCGCTCGAAGCCTGGGCCGGCGTCGACCTGGTCGACCGTGGCCGCCACCCGCCCGCGCTCACGCCGGCCGGCAAGCACCTGCTCGCCCAGGCGCCCGGCCTCGTGGGCGCGGTGCAGCGCATGCACGCCCGCATGCATGCGTGCGGCCGCAGCGGCCAGGACGTGCTCGAGGTCGCCGCGCCGCACGCCCTGGCGCTGCACTTCTTCCCGGCCTGGCTCGGCCAGCTCGACGACGGCCTCGGCCACGCCCGCGCGCGGGTGACCACCGCGCTCGGGACCCAGGACGGGCTGCAGCGCCTGAGCGATGGCGCCTGCGACCTGCTGCTGACCTACCGCGGCGCCGGCACGCCCCTGCCTGCCACCCGCCAGCCCTTCACGCCCCACGTGACCCCGCACTTCGCGGTGCTGCCGCTGGAGCGCGAACGCCTGCTGCCCTGCACCCGCCCCGATGCCGGCGGCCGGCCCTTGCACCACCTGGCCGCGCCACCGATTCACGGCCTGCCCTACCTGGCCCACTCGAAAGGCACGGACCTGGACCGGTGGGTGGAGGACGCGCTCGCCGACACGGGACAGCACGCCCGCCTGCGGCGCGTGTTCGAGTCCGACTCGCCCGAGACGCTCAAGGCCTTGGCGCTGGCAGGACGGGGCATCGCCTTCCTGCCCGAACGCAGCATCCAGTCCGAACTGCACCAAGGCCGCCTGCTGCCCGCAGGCGACGCGCTCCAGACGGTGCTCGACATCTGCCTGCTGCGCGCGCACGGCGCCGGCGCGCCGTGCGACGCCAAGCCCACCCTGGACCGCTTCTGGGCCTGGCTGCACGACCCCCACGCCCGGGCCGCGCGCCCCGGCGCCGCGCCGCGCGCGTGGCCACGCTTCGAAACGTTGCCTGCGTCACGCTCCGTTACGTTGCACGCGGGATAAGCAACGACAATCCCCCTCCGCCCCAGGGAAGGCATCGCTTGCACACAAGGTGGCCACCATGTCTGCTGCACCCATTCACGGCACGTCCGGCGGCGGCCACGCCGGGCACGACGGACCCGACGACGACGAACTCGAGCGCCAGCTCGAGTACCTCGAGGTCGACCAATCCATGGCCAGCGCGCGCGGCGCCCTGATCCCATACACGGTCCTGCTGGTGCTGCTGCTGGCGCTGATGCTGCCGTACTCGCCTTGGGCGCCCAGCCTGCTGTGGGCGAGCGGCTTTGCCTGCTACATCCTGGCGCGCCGGCACCTGGGCCGCCGCTACGCCGCATTGAGCGTGAACGCGCGCAAGGCGCAACTGCGGCGGCTGCACCGGACCCTGCTGGCGACCTCGCTGGTCTTCGGCCTGCTCTGGGGGGCGGCGTTCTGGATCGCGTTTCCCGGCTCGCCCGAAGCCGTCAAGCTGACCTGGACCCTGGCCGCGGTCACCATGATCGCCGGCGCGCCGCGCCTGCTCACCATGCCGCAGTTCATGGTCCTGACCGCCACCGTGCTGCTCGGCGTATTGCCGGCCTGGCTGGTCTGGGGCGGCCGGCTCGGCGCGCTCGCCGCCGGCGTGCTGGCCTTGCTCGCCGGCCTGTTCGTGGTCATGGCCCGGGACTTCCACCGCGGCCTGCGCGCCAAGTTCGAACTGCAGTTGCGCAACGAGCACCTGGTCCGCGAACTGGCCCGCCAGAACGCCACGCTCCAGCAGATGGCCCAGGCCAGGACCCTGCTGCTCGCCACCGCCAGCCACGACCTGCGCCAGCCCGTGCACGCGCTGGGCCTGCTGATGGAGAACCTGCGGCACAGCCACGAGCCCCAGCCCCTGCACCGGCGCCTGGGCGCGGCCACCGACTGCGTGAACCTGCTGTCGGACATGCTGGCCAACCTGCTCGACTTCACCCACCTGGACGCGGGCGGCCTGCCCGCCACTCCGCGCGCCGTGGCGCTGCAGAACCTGTTCGACGAGGCCGTGCGCACGTTCACGCCCCTGGCCTGGCGCAAAGGCCTGGTTCTGCGCGTCGAGCCCACCTCGCTGGTGGCGCGCACCGACGCGCACCTGCTGCGCCGCATGCTGTTCAACCTGGTCTCCAACGCCATCAAGTACACCCGCGAAGGCACGGTCCGGGTCCATGCCGGCCTGGAGGACAACGGCCGGATCGTGCTGCACGTGGAAGACACGGGCATCGGCATCGCCCCCGACCGCCTGGACGAGATCTTCAACGACTACGTGACCGTCGATGCGACCCAGCCGTCGCCCCACCCGGACAGCGGGCTGGGGCTGGGACTGGGCATCGTCCGCCGTTGCGCCGAGCGGCTGGGCCAGCCGGTCGAGGTGCACTCCCGGCCCGGCCAGGGCAGCCGCTTCTCCATCCACTTGGGCCCAGCGGTCCCGGCGGACCAGGCGCATCCGTTCGCCGCCTCGCCGCACCGCCCGCTCGACGGCGTGGTGGCCATCGTGGAAAACGATCCGGTGGTCCTCGAAGGCCTGAGCGACATGCTGCGCGGATGGGGCTGCCACCCCGTGGCGGGCACCACGTCCACGCAGGTGATGGCACTGCTGAACCAGGCGCGCCTCACGCCGCGCCTGATCCTGTCCGACCTGCACCTGGATGTGTCCCACTCCGGCTTCGATGCCATCGACGCGCTGCGCCGCGGCACCGGCGCGGACCACCTGCCGGCCGTGATGCTGACCGGCGACATCGACCCCGCCCTCCTGCAGACCGCCCAGGCGCAGCGCATCCGCCTGGAACACAAGCCCCTGCTGCCGAACCGCCTGCGCGAAGTGCTGGACACCCTGCTGGCACCGGGCTGAGCGGCCCCACACCCCGGGTGCCGCCCTGTTCAGCACCGCGACAGCGCAATTCGTGCCTGGCAGAAAACGCTTCATACCCTTCTCTCAGCCAGATGAAATCCTGCGCAGATGATCGGCTCCTGGCAGCGGTCTGCACCGCGGCACACGACACCCTGGAAAGCGCCCGGGCGCCGGGTCTTTCCGCGGTGTTGCCGAGGCCGGCAGACCCTCGCCTGGTCATTGCGATGGAGTCACCCATGTCACCACGGCAAGCTCTTCCCCGATCCCTCACCTGGGATCTCTTCTGCCCCCTGCAGGCCCGCGACGATCTCAGGAGCATCACCCTGCTGGCCACCCAACTGGCCAACGCGCCCAACCACCGCGTGCGCGTGTTCATCAACGACCCGGGGCGCCTGGTCCCGCTGAGCGCGCGCATCGAGGGCGGACTCTGGTGGCAGCCGATGGCCAACTGCGACCTGGTCCGGCTGCGCCTGGCCGAAGCCGTGGCGCCGGCCGACCACGTGGTCTGCCCGGCCGGCCTGGAGCCCCCCACCCGCTACCGGGAACGCATGGCGTACGGCGCGGGCGGCTGCGGCAAGCTGTTCCGCCTCTGGCCGCTCGGGCACGCGACGCCCCCCGACCCCGCCCACCGCGCGGCCACCACGTCCCTGCTGCGCATCGACGTGGTGCAGGACACCAAGGCCTCGGGCAGCGGCATCGTCAAGGACGCCCGCGGCCTGGCCGACCTGCGCCTGCGCTGGAAGACGCACCCCAGCCTCGTGCAGACCACGCTGGAACAGCTCGGCGTCCCCGCCGACTGGAGCCAGGACGCGCTCATCGTGAGCCAGTGGGGCGCCGCGATCGCCGACGCGCCCGGGTTCGCGGCTGCCCTGGCCCGGGCCAGCGACCGGCGCGTGGTCCTGCTCCCGATGGACGACCCGGAGGAGCCGCCCGACCGCAGCGCCCCGCCCCGCGCGGCCATCACGGCCACACCCGCCAACGCCATGCCGCTGCGCATCCAGCCGCTGCCCAAGCTGGCCTGGAACCAGCTCGACGAGCTCATCTGGAGCAGCGACCTGCTGTTCTGCGGCCGGCGCGACGTCGCCCTGCGCGCCATGGAAAGCGGCACCCCCGTCCTCTGGCTGCCCGACCACCCGGCACCGGACGATGGCCTCGACGACTGGTACTACGAAGACCTCGACCCGGGTTCGCGGCGGCGGCTGGCGGCGGTCGCCCACAGCCTGCGCGAAAACAGCTCGCAGCAGGAGGCGCTGAACTGGTATCTGCGCCAGCGCGAGGACCTGGAGCAGATCGCCCGCCAGGTCGCCCGGCGCATCGCCGAGGCGCCCAACCTCGCCGACGTCCTGCCCACGCTCTCGCCCACGATGGCCGCGCAGGCCCGGCGCAGAAAGCAGCACGACAACGCCCATCCCCCCACCTGGCCGATGAGCCTGCCCGGACGGGCGGAGTCGGCCTGACGGCCGCGCCACGATCCACACCACAAAAAAAGGGAGAACCCTCGATGGAAAACTGGTTGACCGGCATCACCGGCATGGCCACGGCATTCATCGCCGGCATCGCGATCGGCGCCCTGCTCTGGTACTGGCGCGTCTCGATCCGGGCACGCCGCACGCTGCGCAAGGGCGGCGGCGCATCCGCGCTGCTCTGGGACGTCCACAGCGTGCTCAACACCATGAACAAGCTCGCGCTCGCCGCCGAGCGCGGCCGCCCCAGCGATCCGGCGCTGATCTACCTGCTGTCCGACTACCTGCTGCACAGCGCGCTCATCCAGCGGGAAGACGGGTGGGCCGACCACAAGTCGCTCGAAGGCTGGCTGCAGGCGCACGCGCGCATCATCGCCGACCACCGGGGGTTCAGCAGCCTGGCCGCGATCACCGTGCGCATGCACAAGAACGTCTGGCGCATCCAGACCAAGTCCCTGGTGCGCCAGTTGATGGCGTTCCTTCAGAAGGTCGGCCCGGTGCACGAGATCCGCATCGAGGTGTTGGCCACCGCGCAGGACCACCCGCTGGCCAAGGTCCGCGTCGAGATCGCAAGCGAACCCGCCGAGTGCGGCCGCGACACGCCGGCCGCCGAGGCCTCCGCGTCCGCCTGGCACCTGGAGGACGGCCTGGCCGTCCTGGAGACCCGCACCGCCTTCGAGCCAGGCCCTCCCAAACCCTAGCGTATTCCTACGACTAGGCCCTGCATCCCCGGCTGGAAATAATGGCCTCCACAACGATCGCGCCGCCCCCGCCGGGACAGGCGCCGAGAAGGAGACGCCATGGACATCCCTTGCATGGCCGGACGGGACTTCACCCGGTTCGGACGACGCTCTAGGGCCGAGCAACGGCCCGTCCGGAGCCGTGCGCAATGAACGTCGTTCAATTGCTGGCCCGTGCCGCGCGGACCCATGGCGACCGCCCCGCCCTGTACCGCGGAACCACCTGCCTGCTCGACTACCGCGGGCTGGCCGCGCGCGCGGCGGCGATCGCCGGCGGCCTGCGCCGCCACGGCCTGGCGCCCGGCGACCGGGTCGCGCTGTTCATGGTCAACGGCCCGGAATACCTGGAAGCGCTGTACGGCGCCTGGTGGGCCGGGCTGGCCGTCGTGCCGATCAATGCCAAGCTGCATCCGCGCGAAACCTTGTTCATCCTGGACCATGCCCAGGCCAGCGCGCTGTTCGCCAGCCCCGACCTGGCCGCCGGCCTGATGCCTCTGCTGGACGGCGCGCCCACGGTCCGCCACGTGTTCGAGGCCGGCACGGCAAGCTATCAGGACCTGCTGGGCGCGGCGCCCCTGCCGCCCGAGCCGCGCCGGCCCGAGGACCTCGCCTGGCTGTTCTACACCTCCGGCACCACCGGGCGCCCCAAGGGCGTCGCGCAGACCAACCGCATGCTGCTGGCCATGACGGCCTGCTACTTCTCGGACGTCGACCCCGTGGACAGCGGCGACGCCATCGTCTACGCGGCGCCGATGTCCCACGGCGCGGGCCTGTACAGCCTGCCGCACATGGTGGCCGCGGCCCGCCACGTGGTCCCGGAATCCGGCGGTTTCGACCCCGACGAGCTGATCGACCTGGCCAGCCGCCTGGGCCAGTTGTCCATGTTCGCCGCCCCGACCATGGTCAAGCGGCTGGTGGCCCGCATCGAGGCGAGCGGGGCGGACCCCTCCGGCTTCAAGACCATCGTCTATGGCGGAGGCCCGATGTACGTGGAGGACATCCGGCAGGGGCTGGCCGTCATGGGCAACCGCTTCGTCCAGATCTACGGCCAGGGCGAATCGCCCATGACAATCACCGCGCTGCCGCGCCAGCAACTGGCCGACCGCGACCACCCGCGCTGGCTGGACCGCCTGGCCTCGGTCGGCTACGCCCAGTCGCAGGTGGAGGTGCGCGTGACCGACGAGCAGGGCCAGCCGCTGCCCGACGGCGAGATCGGCGAGGTCCAGGTGCGCGGCGACGCGGTCATGGCCGGCTACTGGCGCGACCCGGAAGCCAGCGCCCGCGCGCTGCGTGGCGGATGGCTGTGGACCGGCGACATGGGCGTGCTGGACGCGGACGGCTTCCTGACGCTCAAGGACCGGTCCAAGGACGTGATCATCTCGGGCGGCTCCAACATCTACCCGCGCGAAATCGAGGAGGTGCTCCTCACCCATCCCGGTGTGGCCGAGGTCGCGGTGGTCGGCGTGCCCGACCCGGAGTGGGGCGAGGAGGTCGTGGCCTTCGTCGTGCCCCGGCCCGGCGCGGCGCCGGACCCGGCCGCATTCGACCGTCTGTGCCTGAGCCAGATCGCGCGCTTCAAGCGCCCCAAGCGCTACCGCTTCGTCGACGCGCTGCCCAAGAACCACTACGGCAAGGTCCTGAAAACCACGCTCAAGGCCACGCTTGCCGGCGGACCGAACGAACCCACCATCCCGACCACGGAGACGACATGAACACCGCACCCGAACGACCGACCCGACGCGCCGCGCTCGCGCTCGCCGCCTTGACCGCGCTCGGCGCCTGGCCGGCCCACGCGAACGAAACGAATTTCCCGACGCAGCCGGTCCGGATCGTCGTGCCGTTCCCGGCCGGCACCTCGCCCGACGTGGTCATCCGCATCGTCGGGCAAAAGCTCGGCGAGACGTGGAGCCAGCCGGTGGTGGTGGAGAACCGGCCCGGCGCGGCCGGCGGCATCGGCGCCACCGCGGTCGCCCAGTCCAAGCCCGACGGCCATACGCTGCTCTATGTCGTCAACTCGATCCTGTGCGCCAACCCGCACCTCTACCCCAAGCTCGGCTACGACACGTTCAAGAGCTTCACGCCGGTGTCGCTCGTGGTCAACCTCGGCTACGTGCTGCTGGCCCGCAACGACCTCGAGCCCCGCAACGTCGCCGAGCTGCTCGACTACGCCAAGAAAAACCCCGGCAAGCTGACCTACGGGTCGGCCGGCAACGGCTCGGGCAACCACATCGTGATGGCGCTGCTGAACAACATGACCAGCACCTCGATGCTGCACGTGCCCATGACGTCCAGCCCGCTCCTGTCCGTGCTGGGCGGACAGATCGACCTGACCATGCAGCCCTATACCAACGGCGTACCCGCCGCCAAGGACGGCAAGGTGCGGGCGCTGGGGGTCACCTTGACGAAGCGTTCGGCGAACCTGCCCAACGTCCCGACCATCGGCGAGACCGTGCCCGGGTACCTGGGCGATGCCTGGCACGGCCTGGTGGCGCCGGCCGGCACGCCGCCGGCCATTGCGGAAAAGATCAGCGCCGACATCGCCAAGGCGCTCGCCATGCCCGACGTGCGGCAAAAGCTCCTCGACTCCAGCCTGGAGCCGGTGGGCTCGACGCCGGCCGAGATGGCCGCCACCGTGCGCCGGGACTTCGACAAATGGGGCGCGGTCATCCGCCAGGCCAACATCCGCCTGGACTGAGCGCGCCACTTCCCCAAGGAACCTTACGGCAAGGTCTGAAAACCACGCTCAGGGCCGCGCTTGCCGGCGGATCGAATGAGCCCATCACCAACCAAGGAGACGACATGAACACCTCATTTGCACGCATCAGCAGACGCGCCGTGCTCGCGCTCGCCGCCCTGGCGGCCTGGCCGACCCACGCGAACAGTTTTCCGACGCAGCCGGTCCGGGTCGTCGTACCCTTCCCGGCCGGCACCTCGCCCGATGTCGTCGTTCGCATCGTCGGGCAAAAGCTCAGCGAGATGTGGGGCCAGCCGGTGGTGGTGGAGAACCGGCCCGGCGCAGGCGGCGGCATCGGCGCCGCGGCGGTCGCCCAGTCCAAGCCGGACGGCCACACCCTGGTCTACGTCGTCAACTCGGTCCTGTGCGCCAACCCGCACCTCTACGCCAAGCTGGGCTACGACACGTTCAAGAGCTTCGCTCCGGTATCGCTCATGGTCAACCTCGGCTACGTGCTGCTGGCGCGCGAGGGCCTCGAGCCCCGCAACGTCGCCGAGCTGATCGAGTACGCCAAGAAAAACCCCGGCAAGCTGACCTACGGATCGGCCGGAAACGGCTCGGGCAACCACATCGTGATGGAGCTGTTCAACAGCATGACCAGCACCTCGATGCTGCACGTGCCCATGACCTCCAGCAAGATCATGGCCTTGCTGGGCGGCCAGATCGACCTGGCCATGGAGCCTTACACCACCGGCGTGCCCGCCGCCAAGGACGGCAAGCTGCGCGCGCTGGGCGTCACGCTGAACAGCCGCACGGAGAACCTGCCCAGCGTCCCGACCATCGGCGACACCGTGCCCGGGTTCCTGGGCGATGCCTGGCACGGCATGCTGGCGCCGGCCGGCACGCCGCCGGCTGTGGTGGAAAAGATCAGCGCCGACATCGCCAAGGCGCTCGCCATGCCCGACGTGCGGCAGAAGCTCCTCACGTCCAGCCTGGAGCCGGTGGGCTCGACGCCGGCCGAGATGGCATCCATCCTGCGCAAGGACTACGACAAATGGGGAGAGGTCATTCGCAAGGCCAACATCCGCCTGGAATGATCCCCTTCGACGACAAGGAGACGACATGACGACGACATCGACCGCCAAATGGCGCTACACCAAAGGCTTGCACGACCTGGGCAACGGCCTGCATGCCTACCTCGTCCCCGACGGAAGCTGGGGCTGGTCCAACGCGGGCCTGGTTTCCGACGGCGACGAGGCACTGCTGGTCGACACCCTGTTCGACCTGCCGCTGACCTCCGAGATGCTGTCCTGCATGCGCGACGCCGTGCCCGCCGCGCGGCAGATCGGCGCCCTGGTCAACACCCACGGCAACGGCGACCACACCTTCGGCAACCAGTTGCTCGAAGGCTCGCGCATCATCGCCTCCAACGGCTGCGTGGAGGACATGAAGCACCGCCCGCCCGAGCAGTACGCGGGGTGGCAGAAGGACTGGCCCAACATGGGCATGGCCGGCAAGTTCTGGCAGGAGGTCATCGGCTCGCACTTCGACTTCAGCGGCATCCGCATGACGCTGCCCACCGAGACCTTCGACAACCGCATGGACCTCAAGGTCGGCGACAAGGAAGTCCAGCTGATCGAGGTCGGCCCGGCCCATACGCGCGGCGACGTGCTGGTCTACGTCCCGCAGGACCGCACCGTGTTCACCGGCGACATCCTGTTCGTCGGCGCGCATCCGGCGATCTGGAGCGGCCCGGTGTCGAACTGGATCGCCGCCTGCGACCGCATCCTGGGCTGGGACGTCGAGACCGTCGTGCCGGGCCACGGCCCGATCACCGACAAGAGCGGCGTGCGGGAATTCCGCGACTACCTGATCTACCTGCTGGCCGAATCGCGCCGCTGCTACGAAGCGGGCATGTCCTTCGAGCAGGCGGTGGACGCGATCTCGATGGACCGCTGGGCCTCGTGGGGCGAGGACGAGCGGCTGTGCGTCAACGTCTATGCCTGCTACCGCGAGATCTCGGGCGGCACGCTGGCCGCGCCCAACGTCATGGAGATGCTGGCCCTGATGGGCAAGCGCCATTTCGCGCGCAAGCCGCACGCCTGCGGACACGACCACTGCGACGGGAACCACGGATGAAACTGACCACCTTCATCGCCCCCGGCGGCGCCCCGCATATCGGCGCCCTGCTGCCCGGCGAGGCCACGATCGCGGACTTCACGGCGTCCGACGCGGCGCCCTATTTCCGCAGCATGCTGGACCTGATCGACGCCGGCCCCGCCGCGCTCGACCATGCGCGCCGGCTGCTGGAGCGCCCCGCCGCCACCCATGCCGTTTCGGCCGTGGCGCGGCAGGCGCCGCTGCCGCAGCCTCGGCGCCTGCGCGACTGCCTGTGCTTCGAGAAGCACTTCCGGCAATCGCGCGCCAACCGCCACCTGTTCGGCATCGGCACCGCGCGGCTGGACCCGGCCTCGATCGAGCTGCCGCGCGTCTGGTACGAACGCCCGATCTACTACAAGGGCAACCCGTTCAGCGTGGTCGGCGACGGCGCCGAGGTGCACTGGCCCGCCTATTCCCAGGTCATCGACTACGAGCTGGAGATCGGCATGGTCACCTCGCGCGGCGGCAAGAACATCGCCGCCTCGGAAGCCGCGTCGCACATCTTCGGCTACACCATCTTCAACGACTTCTCGGCCCGCGACGCCCAGTACGCCGAGATGCAGGGCGGCCTGGGCCCGGCCAAGGGCAAGGACTTCGACACCGGCAACGCCATGGGGCCCTGGCTGGTCACCGCCGACGAAATCACCGACCCCCAGTCGCTGACCATGGTCACCCGGGTCAACGGCGAAGAGTGGTCGCGTGGCAATTCGCGCGACATGCACCACACCTTCCAGGACATCATCGCCTACGTCTCGGCCGACGAGACCCTGTACGCCGGCGAGGTGCTGGGGTCGGGCACCGTGGGCGGCGGCTGCGGCAACGAGCTCGGCCGCTTCCTGAAGGACGGCGACGTCCTGGAACTCGAAGTCAGCGGCCTGGGCACGCTGCGCAACCGCATCGTGGCGCCGCACGTGCCTTCGCCCCCGCCCTTCCCCATTCTCATTCCGATCTGAAAAACCTTGGAGCAACGCCATGTCCCTGACCTATGAACCCAACCGGCGCTACCGCATGCCCATCGGCTTCGGACCCAGCGTCAGCCCGCGCGCCGTGCCGCCCGGCATCGACCGGGCCACGCAGCAAGGGCGCATCACCACGGCCGGCGTCAGCATCCGCACCGATGCCGACCGCATCGAGGAAATGCTGCCGCCGAAGTTCACGCTCGAAGGCGCGCCCATTCTCAACGTCGAATTCAGCTACCTGTCGAACCTGGGCTGGCTTGGAGGCGGCAGCTACGCGCTCGTCTCGGTCAACGTGCTCACCCGCTACCACGGCACGCGCGACAAGGTGGTCGGGCAGCACTCGCTGGTGCTGTGGGAGAACCGGACCGACTGCTGCCTCACCGGCCGCGAAGAACTGGGCGCGCCGAAGATCTTCGGCGACGTGCCCCCGCCGGCCGTGCTCAATGGGCGGCACACATACAAGGCCTATGCGGATGGCAAGGAGTTCCTGCGCATCGATCTGAGCAACCTCGCGGACGGCCCGATCCCGCCGATGCCCTCCCACGACGGCACCTTGTTCTACCGCTACGTGCCCAAGGTCGGCGCGCCCGGCGAGGCGGAGGTCGAGCACGCCGTGCTGACCCCTCACCTGCCCGGCGAGCAGAAGATCGCCCGCTTCCAGACCGCGGAAGCGCGCATCGCGTTCTTCGCGACGACCTTCGAACAGGCGCCCACGCAGTTCATGATCATCAACCAGTTGGCCAGCCTGCCGATCCACGAAGTGGCCAGCGGGCGGGTGGTCGACATCCAGGGCAGCCGCACCTACGACAACGCCCGCGCCATCTACTGACCCACCCCCCGATTCCAACGGAGAACCGCATGCTGTATTCCACGCGCCGCGTCGTCGCGGGCTTCAACAAAGAAGGAAAATCCGTCGTCCTGTCCGATGGGCCGACCCCCCTGGCCCTGGAGTACGGGCCCGACAAAGGCCTGATGGACTTCTGGATCACCGATGGCCACCACATCGGCATGGAACGGGTCGACCAGGCACCGGTCCAGATCCTGCCGCCCAAGGGCGGCTCCACGTTCCGCTTCTTCCAGGTCGCGCCGCAGCAGAGCGTCCCGCAGGGCGACGCCGAAAAAGCCTTCGCCGCCGCCTTTGCCAACATCGGCGGCTCCGACGTCCGCGTCGACACGGCGCGGCATCCGGGCATGCACAAGACGCCGACGCTGGACTACATCGTGCTGCTCAAAGGCGAGGTCACGATGCTGCTGGAAGAGGGCGAAGTGGACCTCAAGCCGTTCGACGTGGTCGTGCAGCGGGCCACCAACCACGCGTGGATCAACAAGGGCGCCGAACCCGCGCTGATGATGGGCGTCCTGATCGACTGCGCGGACAGCCTGGCGGCAACCCCTTAACAACCCCTCAGAGCAGCCCCAGGATCCGCGAGATCAGCTCACCCACCGTGCGCACCTCCAGCTTGCGCATCAACCGCAGGCGGTAGGTCTCCACGGTGCGTGGGGTCAGGTGCAGCTCCTTGGCGATCTGCTTGCTGGTCCGGCCGGCCAGGATCAGGGTCGAGATCTCCCGCTCGCGCGGCGTCAGCGCCATGCGCACCGGCCGCTGCGACCTCAGGTCCTCCAGCACCCAGACGGCGCAGGCATAGGGGTGGGCCGGGTCCATGGGATAGCCGGAGACCGCGCACCAGAACAACTCGCCGTTTCGGTGCAGCATGATCCGCTCGTCGCGGTGCACGCCCTCGGCCAGTATGCTGCGCACCCCACGCGCGCCGATGTCCTCGTATTCGGCATGGGACGGATACAGCATTTCGGTGGTCCGGCCCACCAGTTGCTCGCGGCTGTAGCCGAACATCGCCATGAGCGCGCGGTTGCAGTGCTCGATCACCCGGTCGCGCGTCACCAGCAGGCCAATCGGCGCCAGTTCGAAGGCCAGGTCGGTGAGGGAGGCAGGGGTCGCGGTCATGGGGCAGGCAACGAGGATCCTCGAGTCGGCGAACACAACCGCCGCAGTATCCCGGACGCCGGTTCATTCGGTCCGCCGCTTTGTACAACACGCGACATCAAACCGCAACGAGCACCCCATGCCGGCCGGCTTACGCGGCCAGCTCGCGAAGCCGGCCGGTGGCCTCCCGGTAGCCGGCCGCGAGCTCATCCACCACGTCGGCCACCGAGTCGACCCGCTGGATCGACCCGAGCCCCTGTCCCGCGCTCCAGGTGTCGACCCATTTGCGGGTCGCCGCGCGGTTCATGTCGTACCCGGCCGCAGGGGCCTCGGGCAGCTCGAGCGGGTCGAGCCCGGCGGCGACGAGCGAGGGCTTGAGCCAGTTGGCGGAGGCGCCGGTGAGGGCCTTGCTCACGACCAGGTCGTCGATCGAGCCATCGACCAGCATCTCCTTGTAGCGCGGCGCGGCGAGGCTTTCGTGCGTGGCGATGAAGCGGGTGCCGATGGCGGCGAGATCGGCGCCCGCGGCGATGGCGCCCGCGACGCTGTGCCCGTCCGCGATGGCGCCCCCGAGCACGACGATGCCGTCGAAGAACGCGCGCACGGCGCGCACGAAGGCGAAGGGCGAAATCGAGCCGGTGTGGCCCCCGGCGCCGGTACTGACGCAAACCAGTCCGTCCACGCCGGCCGCGACGGCCTTGCGGGCCAGCGCCAGGTTCACCACGTCGGCCAGCAGGAGGGCGCCGTAGCTTCTGGCCACGTCCACGGCCGGCTTCGGACTTCCCAGTGCGGTGATGACGATGGGCGGCCGGTACTTCGCGATCAGCGCCAGATCGTGTTCCAGCCGGGCGTTGGAGCGGTGCGTGACGAGGCTGACCGCCCAGGGTGCGATCCGCTTTGCCGGGTTTTCCAGCCGCGCCTGTTCGAGGCGCTCGGTGATGGTGCCCATCCACGTGTCGAGGGCCTCGATCGGGCGCGCGTTGTGCGTGGGAAACGAACCAATGATCCCGGCGCAGCAGGAAGCGATGACCAGCTCGGGCCCCGACACGAGGAACATGGGCGCGTTGACCACGGGGAGGCGCAAGCCGCGCAGCAGCGGGTGGTTCATGAGGCCCCTTGCGCCGTCAGGTCCGTCGATGTCCCGGACAGGCCGAACTCGCGCAGGACCTCGTCCGTGTGTTCACCGACCAGCGGAAATTGCGGGGTGGCGCGCTGCTCCGACCAGCGCGGGGCGCCAGGTATCGAGGGCATCGGGCAGAGGCCCAGGTGCCGGGTGTCGATGAACTCGACCAGGTCCAGCCCGTCCGCGCGCTGCGCGTCCAGGAACTGCCCGATGTCGCGCACGGCGCAAGCCATCACGCCGCGCCCGGCCAGTTGCTGCTCCCACGCCATGGCGGACTTCGAACGCAGCGTCTTGAGCAATTCCTCCCGCAGTTCGGCGGCGTTCTCCACCACTGCTCCCTGGGTGGCGAACCGGGGGTCGCCCGCCAGATCGTCCCGGCCGAGGGCGCCGAACAGGTTCATGAGTTCGGGAAACCGCATGACCGCGATGACGAGCAGGCCGTCCTGCGTGGGGAATTCCCCCGTCGGCGGCAGCCACCCGGTGGTCTTCATGGCCCCATCGCTGAGCACGTGGGACGTGATCCGGGTGGCGAGAAACGCGGCCATGGCGCCGGCCAGGGTCACGTCGAGCCGGCTGCCCTGGCCGAACCGGAACCTGCGGATCAACGCGCTGGCGATCGCCTGGTAGGCGTACATCGCCGTCACCTGATCGGCCACGGCGACATTGGGGGTCCGCTGGGGCAGGCCGTCCGGCCCGGGCTGCGCCGCCATCCAGCCGGAGTAGGCCTGCGCCACGTGATCGATGACCGGGCGGTCCTTCAGCGGCCCCTGGCGCCCGAAGCCGGTGATCGAGCAGTAGACGATGTCCGGCTTCTCGCGGCTGAGCGAGCCGTGGTCGAGGCCGAATTTCTCCACCACGCCGGGCCGGAAGTTCTCGACGATGACGTCGCACTGGCTCGCGATGCGGCGCGCCTTGGCGCACGACGCGGGGTCCTTCAGGTCCAGCACGAGGCTGCGCTTGCCCGCGTTCATCACCACGGCGGTCGGGACCTGCCCGCGGGCCTTGGCCCGCGACGACCGCAGCCAGTCGCCGGCTGGCGGTTCCAGCTTGATGACGTCGGCGCCGTGGGCCGCCATCATGAGCGTGCAATACGGCCCGGCAATGCCCTGGCTCATGTCGAGCACCCGCAGCCCCGCCAGCGCGCGAGGGGCGCCGGCTCCCATTTCATCCGACATAGCGTTTCGCTTCCCGCCTGAGGTCCGCCGAAGGACCGGAGCCGCCAGTCTATTGATTTACTCAGGGAATAATTTGCGGTAGTTTTGGTCATCACCTTTTGCTTTTTTGCATCAATGGACCTGATCACCCACATCCGCACCTTTGCCGAGGTGGTGCGCGCCGGCAGTTTTTCCGGGGCGGCGCGTGGCCTGCACGTCGTGCCGTCCGTGGTGGCCAAACGCATCGGCCAGCTCGAGCGCGAACTCGGCACACGGCTCTTCGAGCGGACCACGCGCAAGGTCGCGCTGACCGAAGCCGGCGAAAGCTTCCATGCCAAAGCCATGGAAGTGGTGGCGAACTTCGAGGACCTCGTGCACACCGTCGAGCGCGACGAGGGCAAGCTCGAAGGGCACATCAGGGTCATGGCGCCCACCACGCTCGCCATCGAGCGGCTGGGCCCCGTGTTCCGATCGTTCCTGGCCGAGCATCCCCGCATCTCGATCGAGCTCTCGCTCGTCGGCCACTCCGCGAGCCCGGCCGAGCGGGGGTTCGACATCGCCGTCAGCGGTCGGGCCGCCACCTACGAAGGCGTGGTGGACATTCCGCTCTGCCCGGTCAAGCCCCTGCTTTGCGCGGCGCCGTCCTGCCTCGACACGCATGCGCCGCTCGCGCACCCGCGGGAGCTGGCCAACCAGCCCTGCCTCGTCTTTTCCGCGACGGGCAACCACTGGCGCTTCCACAGCAGCCGGGGCGTCCAGTCGGTGGAGGTGCGCGCCCGGCTGCTCGCGGACGACAACCGGACGCTGCTGGAAGCGGCCATCGCGGGCCTGGGCTATGCGCTGCTGCCGGCGTACGTGGCCAGCGAAGCGCTCGCCCAGGGCCGGCTGCGGGAAGTGCTGCCCCGCTTCGCCGCGCAGGAAAACTGGTTCAAGGCGTACGTGCCCAGGCGCAGGCTGAAGCTGGCCAGGGTGAAGGCCTTGGTGCTGCGGCTCGAGCAGGCCCTGGCGCCCCTCCAGGGCCAGAGCGGCCCCCATCCGGCTGCGCCGTCGTAGCGCCGGCGCACCATGGGGCTTGCCGGACGGCCGTTCAGCCGCCGACCGGATCGGCCAGCGCTTCCGCCTCGCGCCGATCCGCCGGTTCCAGGCCCGCCAGGTCGACGTCCAGCCGCCAGTCGATGGCGACGTCGACCACCCCATCCGGCGCCGCCACCGCCAGCGATGTGCCCTCGAGCGACGCCAGGGCCAAGGCCAGCCGCCGCTCGCTCTCGCTGATCAACGCCACCCAATCGCTCTCGCGCACCTCCGGCTCGCCGGCCGGCGCTGCGGCGTCGGGTGCCGGCGGAAGGTGCCGCAAGGGCCGGATCGACGCCCCCACCGTGAGCACCGGGCCGACCTCCACGTCGAGGTTGCCCGCGCCGCCGGTCAAGGTCAGGCCCTTGGTCTCGCTGCTGCAGGCCAGGCTCACGTCGTCGTCGGTCACGGTGTAGACGAAGCGCAGCGTATCGGTCCCGTTGCCGCCACTGAAGTGCGCGGACCGGCCGCGTCCACCCACGCTGAGGCACAACCGGGGCGCCCCCTCGACCACCACCGCCTCGTCCAGCGACACGCTGGCCTCGAGCACCTGGCCGGCGCGGCAGCCGCCGAACAGGCCGCTGGGCAGATCGCCGGGCAGCGCGCCACCGGCGCCGTCCGCCGTCATCCACCCGTCCGGCAGCCATTCGGCGCCGTCGGCGCCGCTGTCCACGTCCAGCGCCACGGCGGTGATGCGGGGCAGGGCCGGCGCCGCCTCCCCCTCGGGCGCCGGCCAGGGGTCGTTGCGCTGCACCGCCCGCGACAGCGCGCCGGCGTCCACGCTGCCATCGGCGCAGACCAGCCGGGCCGGACCCGCCAGGTAGCTCGCCTCCAGCCAGCCGCTCGCGCGGCGGCTGAGGGCCAGCACGCCACCCGCCAGGTGCGCGCGGTGCTCGCTCAGCCGCGCGCCCAGGCAGACCACCGCGCCCGGCCCATACACCGTCTCCACGCCGGCCGCGCCCTCGAGCTGGATCAGCGCGCCGGCCGCCAGCGCCGCGCACGCCCGGCCCGGCCCGGCCGCCACGTGGTGGGCCACGCTCGCCGCCGCGCAGGAAGTTCGCTCGCCCACCACGTCCAGCAAGGCCGACGCTTGCCGCACGCTGCGCCAGAGGTCGCCCAGCCCGACCCAGCCATCGTCGAACACCAGCTCGCAAGGCCCCCGGCTCGCATGCAGCCGCACCTCCGTCTGCAAGGCCGGGTGCCGCAGGACCAGCACGTCGCTCCTCCGCACGTCCACCCGGTAGCCGATGCTGGCGCCGCGCAGGAACAGCCGGTCCGCGCCGCCCAGTCCGCAGGTCAGGTCGAAGCAGCGACCCTCGCCCAGGTAGACGTGGCGCAGGCCACGGGCGCCCCAGAAGCCGATGGCGGCGCCGTCGATCGCGAGCGCGCCCTGAAGCAGGTCGAACTTGATTTCGGTGGGCGCCGATGCGCGCACGCCAGACAAGGCCATGATGCATCTCCGGGTTGGTAAACCAGCGGCAATTGCACCAGCCTCCTCGGCGGCACAGGGCAGTAAGTCACCAAGCGGGAGAGCGGCAACACCAGTGCACCTGGAACTCGCACCAAAAATTCAGGTGCCAACTATTACCGGCGCGCAACGTGCCGAACATCACGCCGGCGAGGGCGCTGCCGGCGCGCACCGCCAGGGATCGGGCGCAAGCGCCGGTTCATTTGGTGCTATTTCTCACGATCGCCGCGCACCCGCTTCAAAGGGCCAACCCTGCCGACCTGTTGTCCATCAACAACGGATCAGGCGCTCTACAGGTGGAAAGTTTTCCTTTTTCCACCTTTTTGCGTGCCAAAGGTTTCGGTCAGCGACCAGGCGCAAGGTGCCCGAGACCACAGCCAGCGCCCCATGGCCGGCAAGGCTCAGATTTACCCTGAAGCATCAAATACCTCGATCAAGCGGCCAAATATCGCCATTGGCCGTGATCTGAACGCAATTTCCTGATCGCCATCGACCAGGCCTTCACACCCGGCACCCGCTGGCAGCCCTGCCAAGGCCTCTTGCACCGCCGAACGCGAAACGACCCGAACCGGGCCGATTTCCACCGCTTTTTGCAGCTGATGGCCCCTTTTCCCTGGCTGGTTCTTTGCAGCCGGCGGCTCGATCCCACCCGGCCACGCGGCAGACGCTTCCTCCTAGATTCGTGCCCACCAGGCGATCGGCGCGGTGCCCGCACCGCTCCCGAACGCGATGGAACCGCCAGCCGGCCCGCGCCTTGTTCGCTCGAGACCGGACACCGGCCCAGGCGGCGTTTCTCAACCCATCCCCTGTCTTCACCGAACCAAGGAAAACTTCATGAAAAAAACGATGATTGCCCTGGCTGCCTTCGGCGCGCTGGCCGGCGCGGCCCACGCCCAGTCCAGCGTCACCCTGTATGGCCTGGCGGACGTGTTCCTCAGCGGAGCTTCGACGAAAACCACCACCCCCCTCGGCACCACCTCGGTCAGCACCACCGGTCTGAGCAGCGGCGGCCTGAGCGGCAGCCGCTGGGGCCTGCGCGGCGCCGAAGACCTGGGCGGCGGCCTCAAGGCCACCTTCCAGCTCGAGGCCGGCTTCAACGCCGACAACGGCACCGCCGGCGCACCCGTCGGATTCAACCGCACCAGCAAGGTGGGCCTGAGCGGCGGCTTCGGCTCGATCGAGTTCGGCCGCCAGTACACGCGGATGTTCAACCTGATCGACAGCTACGACGCGCAAGGCACCTCCTCGTTCTCCGCCACCAACGCCTACTTCGTGGGCATGGGCGACGCCGTGCGCTGGGACAACTCCGTGGTCTACAGCACCCCGTCGCTGGGCGGCTTCAGCGCCTCGGTGCAGTACGCCTTCGGCGAGAACCCCACGCCCGGCGTATCCGCCGGCCACGCCACTGGCCTGCTGGCCGGCTACGAAGCGGGCCCGTTCGCCATCCACGGCGCCTACCAGACGGTGAAGGCCAACGGCGCCACCCCCGCGGTCAACGCCAGCGGGATCGGCGCCAGCTACGACTTCGGCCCGATGAAACTGCTGGCCCAGGTCATCCACCAGAAGGACAAGGCCGCCACCGGCAACTCCGAGAACTACTACCACCTGAGCGTGTCCGTGCCCGTCGGCACCGCGGGCACGTTCAACGTAGGTTTCGGCAACGAGCGCGAGAAGAACTTCCTCGGCGCCAAGACGCGCAAGGCCTCTTCCTACGGCCTGGAATACCGCCACGGCCTGAGCAAGCGCACCACCCTCTACGCGGCCCTGGGCCACACCAAGACGGAAGCGGTCGTCGCACCCGCCACGACCACCACGACCAAGGACCGGCTGTTCGGCCTCGGCATGCGCCACAGCTTCTGATTCCCTCGCCACCGCCCCGGCCTTCAAGAGAGGCCGGATGCCAGCCCGCCACGGCGAGCCCGCGGCGGGTTTTGTTTTTTCGCCAGGCCGCCCGAAGCCAAAGCAGTTCCCTTGGGGTGATGACCCGTGCAACGGCGGAGCTGTCGCCGGCGCCGAACGATGCGACCAGGCACATGGCCTGCGGCGAGTGTGACTGGTATAAAATTTTATACAGGCTTGATGGATGCAGCACGAGAAGGAGATTCGTTGGGTTGGGTCCGCCCATGACGATTTGGTGAAATTCCCCGACGATCCACGCCGGGATGCCGGTTTCCAACTAGGCAAGGTCCAAGCCAACCTGGAGCCGGAGGACTGGAAGCCGTTTGATGACGTGGGTGCTGGGACACGGGAAATCCGCATCCGCGACGCCAACGGCATCTTCCGGGTGATGTACGTCGCCAAGTTCGAGGAAGCCGTATACGTCCTGCATTGCTTCCAGAAGAAGACGCAAGCGACCAGCAAGCGGGACAAGGACATTGCCACGGCACGCTACCGTGCCGTGGTCAACGCGAGAAGGGGCAGGTGATGAAGATTGATACCAAAATTCGCCACGTCACGAAACCGGGTGCGAACCTGTTCCTCGAACTGGGGTTTCCGGCCGAGGAAGCCGCGCGGTTACAAGCCGCTTCGCGCCAGCAGATCAACGACACGCGGCTGCTCAAGGAGCAACTGATGTCGGAGTTGGCCGAGTGGATTGCACAGCATCACCTGAAGCAGGCCGAGGCCGCGAAGATCCTGATGGTGTCGCGCCCGCGTGTGTCCGATGTGGTGAACAGGAAGACAGCGAAATTCACCATCGACACACTGGTGGAGATGTTGAGCCGGGTCGGGAAGCCGGTCCATCTGGCGATCGGGTGACATGCGATCACGCCTCTTTGTCCCCTGTTGCGCCAGGAATGTGGAGATCGTGGCGCAGTAGCCGGAGCGCCTTTGCCCGCGGTCACGGCCGCTGCTGCTGCGCGTGGGTCGAGACGGTGTTGTGGATGAGCAGCGCCAGTTTCTCGCGCGACAGGGGCTTGTAGGCGATCACGACCGCGGTGGTGGTGCTTTCGAGGCTGTGGCGGATCTCGACGTCGCCGGTGAGCAGGATGGCGGGGATGGGCCTCTGGTGCCGGGCGCGCACGCGCACGATGAGCTCGTAGCCGGAGAAACCGGCGTCCAGGTGGAAGTCGGTCAGGATCAGGTCGATCGGGCTGATCGTCATGTCCAGCTTGGTCTCGAGTTCCTCCCAATGGCTGGCGGCGATGACGCGGCAGCCCCACTCCTCCAGCGTGCGGGCCATGCTCTCCAGCACGGTTTCGTCGTTGTCGACCACCACGATGCGCAGGCCGCGCAGGTAGGTGTCCGATGGCGCGCCGCCCTCGGTCGGCGCCTGCCGGCTCTGCGGCAGTTCGAGGGTGAACGTCGTGCCGATGCCGACCGTCGATTCCACCCGCAGGGGGGCCTGGATGCAGTCGGCGGTCTGCTTGACGATGGCCAGGCCCAGGCCGATGCCGTCGGCGGCGGTCTTGCGGAAGTGCAGGCGCACGAACGGGTCGAAGATCCGGTCGAGCTCGTGGCTGGGAATGCCGATCCCGGTGTCCCGGACCTGGATGCCGACGGCGCCCGGGTGGACCCGCGAGGCGAGCACCTGCACGCCGCCCTGGGGGGTGTACTTGATGGCATTCGAGATCAGGTTGGCGAGGATGGTGCGCAGGTGGTGCGGGTCGGTCGTGACGCTCAACCCGTTCGCCTCGAAGACCAGTTGCAGGTGGCTGGACGCCGCGGTTTCCTCGAACTCGTGGGCCAAGGACCGGAACAGCCGTTCCAGCGACACCGCCTCCGGCAGCGCGCTCACCTGCCCGGAGTTGAGCCGCGTGACGGCCATCAGCATGGTCAGCGACTTGGACAGCGACTCCACCACGTCGTTGACGGCCTCGATCTCGAGCCGCAGCGCGGACGACGCGGCGTCCTCGCGGAACCGGCCCAGCATCAGGCCCAGGGCGTGCACGGGCTGCCGCAGGTCGTGGCTCACCATGGCCAGCAGGCGGGACTTGGCCGAATGGGCTTCCTGCAAGTGCGCCATCTGCTGCAGCAAGGTGCCCTTCTCTTCCAGCCGGCTCGCGATGCTGCGCTGCACCTCGGCGTATTCCCGCGCCCGCAGCCTGGAGACCGCCCACGAGAGCGTCAGCACGGCGAGCACGGCCACGGCCTGGAGCTGGGCGTGGGCCTCGGCGGGCGCGCGCCACAGCCACCCGGCCGCCAGCGTGACGCTCTGCATGCCGAGCAGCAGCCAGGCGGGCTGCGTGAGGGCGCCGTGGGCGTGGTAGTGCGACGACAGCAGGAGCGACACCAGCAGGATCCAGCTCAACGCGTCCAGGCTGGCGCTCGGGGCCTGCCGCAGCGCCAGCAGGGCCAGCGCGGCCCAGACCAGCCCGAGCACGGCGCTCAGCCCGATCAGCACGCGAAAGGCGGTGCTCTGCCGCGGCGGCGCCCGCCCGGCCCTGGGAGTGGTGCACTTGAAGATCCACAACGCCCACACCGCGTAGACCGCCGTGCAGCCGATGCTGGCCAGCCAGAGCAGCCGGGCCTGCATCGGCGACTGCGGCGTGGGCAGTGTCGCCGCGCTCACCAGCAACAACAGCACCGACAGGAGCTGCCCGCCGACCAGGGCCAGGACCTGGTCGGCGGGCTCCTTGGCATGCAGCCGGGCCGTGGGCGGCAGCTCCGGCAGCAGCTGCGAGGTGTCCGACAGGCTCGGCGGGGTCTCAGACGCCCTTGAAGACATTCTCGAAGGTCCGGCTCACGATCAAGCCTTCGGGGCGGCCCCGCATGTGCAGGCGCAGCCGGCCCATTTCGTCCCGGCGCAGAAAGTCGATCCGCTTGGCGTTGACGATGGTGCTCCGGTGGATGCGAAGAAAGGTGCCGGAGTCGAGCTTGGCCTCGACCTCGCTGATGCCGTACCGGATCAGCACGTGGCCGTCGGACAGCACCGCCATGGTGTACTTGCGCTCGGCTTGCAGGTAGACGATGTCCGAGGGCTCGATCATCACGACGTCCCGCCCGCGGGAGCCGCTCAGCCATTGGCTGGGCGGCAGCATGGCGCTCTGGGGCAGCAGCGTCAGACCGGTCTGCTTGGCGCGGCGCGCGTACAGGGCGCCCTCGGCGCGCTCCAGCGCATGGGCCAGCCGCGCGGGCCGCACCGGCTTGACGATGTAGTCCGCGACCGAGCTTTCGTAGGCCTGCAGCGCCTGCGACGGATCGCCCGTGACCAGGATCACCACCGGGGGCGAGGTGTTGTTGCGCACGATCTCGAGCACGCTGCGGGGTTGCCCGGGGTGCTCGGGCATGTGCAGGTCGAGCAGCAGCACGTCGGGCACCACCTCTTCCAGCGCCCTGGCCAGTTGGGCCCGGTCGTGGACGATCTCCTGCACCTGCCAGCCAGGCCTGAGCTGGCTGACCAGCGAGGCAATGCCCTCGGCCTGGCTCGTGTCGTCTTCAGCAATCACGGATCGAATGGTTCCCATGGTGTCGTGCCTCCATCTCGCAGGTTTCGATTGATGCATGGCCACACGGCCCGCCCGCGGACCGCGCCCCTTCTTCTCCCTGAAAAGCCTTCTGGCCCATGGCGGGTCGGCAGTATCCGCTCCAGGCACGAACCAAGAAAGCCCCGATCGTCGACGCAACACCCCATGCGCCGGCCGCTCGGTAACCAATAGGCGTTTAAGCGGAATGAAATGCGGAAAACAGGAACGAAGTTTTGAGATCCTCGACCTCCAAAGCAATGGAGCGAGCGAAGCGAGGCGACCCAAAACCCAGAGACAGCGAGGGTCCGGCTCCGCCGGCCCAAGATGTCGTCCCCCCTCCAAGCGCCGAAGGCGCGCCAGAGAGGGGGCTGAGGGCCGCGGCTCCAAGCCTGCCTCCGGCGGCGGCACGGAGCCGCAAAGCGGCGCAGGGGGTGTTCGCTATTTCATCCCCAGCATGCGCAGGTAGTGCGCCAGCAGGGGATGGGCATGGGCGACGCAGACGGCTTCGCCCTTCGCGTGGCGCCGGATGGCGGCGTTGAGCAGCTCGGCGCCGAAGAAGAAGTCCATGGAGGCCAGGTGCCGCAGGTCCAGCAGGACCAGCCCGCCCGGGCAGGGCGGCGCGGCGTCGAAGCGGCCGAGTTCGCCGATGTGCGCGTTCGTGAGCTCGCCTTGCAGGCAGGCCGCGCGGATGAGGTCCTGGGCAGGCGCGCCGCTGGCCGTGTTCAGCCGATGGCCGACGCACCGGGTGTGCCGCCAGGGCGGTGGCGCGTCCCCGAACCGATGGGCGAACACCGCGGCGGCCTTGGCGTGGGCCTGGCGGAAACCGGTCCAGTTCAGCAGCGCGAGCCAGAGGTCGCGGCTCTCCTTCGCGTACGCCTGCTCGCGCATCGCCTGCCGGGCGGCGTCGACCAGCCGGGCGAGTCCCACGTGCACGAACACCGTCCGGGACCGCATGGCCTGTTCCACGAGGGCCTGGAGCGCCGGAAGCGCAGCGGCGTCGATGCGGGCCATGGCCCGCCAGTCCAGCACCACCGGGGAGCCGGCCGGGTCCGGCTCGGCCAGCCGCGCCAGCAGCGCGCCGACGTCCGCAGCGCCCCAGGGCTCGGGGCAGCGCCAGGGTGCGATGGCGCAGGGCAGCACGCCGCCCGCGGCGGTTCCGGCGAGGGGGGACGGGACGACGTGCTGCGCCGCCCCTTGCAGGCGGTACTGCCGGCGCAGCGCCCGGGCGCGATCGGGCTGTCCGTCGCGCTCGAACAGGTCGACCGCGCAGCGCGGGGCCCATTCGGCCTCCCCGGGCAACTGGCCGGCATCGAGGGCGCCGAGCAGGAGGTCGGCCGCCTGGCCCCACTGCTGCGCGGCGACCATCAAGGCGGCATCGTCGAGGGGATGGGGGTGCGGCCCGGAGGTGCCGGTGCCGGACGGGGCCGCGTCCTCGGGAGGCTGCGGCGGCAACGGCAACGGGCCTGGGCAGGCCATGGGCTCGGAGAACACCTCGCTTTCCAGCCCGTTGATGAGGTTGAGCAGCCGCGAGCTCTCCAGCGGGAAGGGCGACCGGCTGGCGGCCAGGGCGGCCGGCGTCGCGGCCGCCCTGGCGGGACCGTTGCGGCGGTGCGCCATGAGGGCGCGCAACTGGTTCAGTTCCCGGTCGCGCGCGATCCGCATGCGCAGCAGGTGCTGCTGCGCCAGCGCGTCGCGCCGCCGTGCGTCGTCGGGGCAGGGGAGCGTGTCGCCGCCGTCGGGTGCGGGCACGGGCACGGGCGTGCGCCGGGTCGATGGACGCCCCTGGAGAATGCCGCCGAGGTGCAGTTTCAGGTTCATGGCCGGACCACCTCCCGCGATGGACATCGCAGGCCGATGCCCGGCAGTAGAACGCGCGGCGCGGCGGCGCGTGGGCCTTGGTGCCCAAGGGGGGCTCCTGGGGCACGAGCCGCTCGAATCGGGAAACCAGCGGGAAGCGGGCCCCGCCGAAAAATGGCGCGGAAAGGGGTCCCGGAAAGGGCTCGATCGGGCCGGCCCGGTGGCAGAATGCCGCGACATGGCACCCAAAGTCATCCAGACGCTGGCCGATTCGATTGCCGAGCCCGGGCGCATCTTCGAGCATGCGCCGATCGGGCTGATGGTGACGCGCGAGCGCGTGATCGAGCGGTGCAACATCGCGCTGGGCGAGATGTTCGGCTACCGGCCGCAGGAGCTGGAGGGCAAGACGACGGAGATCCTCTACCCCTCGCACGAGGAGTTCGAGTACATCGGCGCGCGCGCCGTCGTGAGCATGCAGCGCACCGGCACGTACCGCGACCAGCGCATCATGCGCCACAGCGACGGCCGCATGTTCTGGTGCGCGGTGTCGGGGCGCTCGTTCTCGCCCGAGGCGCCGTATGCCTCGGTGATCTGGGTGTTCGAGGACATCAGCGAAAACCGCCCGGTCAGCGAGAGCCTGACCGCGCGCGAACGCGAGATCGCGGCCCGGGTGGCCTCGGGCATGTCGAGCAAGGAGATCGCGCGCGAGCTCCAGGTGAGCCACCGCACGATCGAGGCTCACCGCATGCGCCTGATGCGCAAGCTGGGCGTCAACACCACCAGCGAGCTGATCGCCCGCATCCTGGGCATGCCCGCGGGGCACTGACCCGGCAGGCCTTACGGCTTTGCCTTCAGGGGTGCGGCTCGGCCCCGATCAACACCGCGGCCACGATGCAGGGCTCGTTGCCGCGCACGCTCCAGGAGTGCATGGTGCCGCGCTGCACCAGGATGTCGCCGGCCTTGAGCAGCGTTTCCCCGGTGTCCAGGATGGCGTAGATCTCGCCCTTGAGCACGATGATGTAGTCGACCGTGCTGGTCTTGTGCCGCATCGGGTCGCTCGAGTGGGCGTCGGGAGCGTGCGCGGCGCCGATGGAGGCGAACGCCCGGGCCGCGTCGGCGCCGCGCCACTGCGTGTCAGGCGGGAACTCGACGATGCGCAGGATGCTGCCGACCGAGGGCGGTTCGAGCTTCACGGGCCGCGCGGCGGCGTCGGCGCTGCCGCTGTTGTCGGCCGGCGCGGTGGTGGTCTCCCAGAGGTCGGTCAGCGCGACCCCGGGCATGGACTCCATCTCCTTCACGTTGGGCGCCAGCCCGTCGAGGAGGAAGGTCGAGCGGCCCTGCTGGTCATGGCCGGTCACGACGCGGCGGATTCTCCAAGCCATGGGTGTCTCCTTCGGTTGGGTTCAGCGGTGGTGGTCGTGGCCGCAGTTCGGGCCGCAGCCGCCGGGATGCTGGCCGTGCAGGCGCCGCTGGCGCTCCTCGTAGTGCGCCATCAGGCCGAACAGCCGCACCGCGTCGGGCCGCGAGGTGTCGCCGCTGAATTCCTGGAACAGGTTGTTGACGGTGACGTAGATACGCTCGGCGTCGGTCCAGGAGCTGAACTCCTTGAGCGAGATGTCGTCCACCGCCTGCTCGAGCGTCATGCCCATGTCGTAGCGCTTGCGGGCCTCGGCCTTGACGTATTCGAGGTAGTGCTTGAGTTGGCGCACGCCGGACTTGTCGGTGATCGGGCCGTGCCCCGGAACGACCACGTCGACGTCCCAGGACAGCATCAGGTCGCAGGCGCGGATCCAGTTGTCCACCGGGCCGGCCCACACGATCGGGTGGCCGCCGTTGAACAGGATGTCGCCGGTGAACACAACCTTGTCCTCGGGGACGTAGCAGAGCACGTCGCCCTTGGTGTGCGCAGGGCCGACCTCGACCAGGCGCACCGTCTTGTTGCCGACCTTGAGCGTGGTCTCGCCGCTGAAGGTGCGCGTGGGCGGGGTGTAGACGATGCCGCGGAAATCGAACACGCGGCCCATGGTCTTCATCAGGAACTCGCCGCCGTCGCCCATGGACTTGTAGTTGCGGAAGCGGTCGATCAGGTGCTCGGGCGGGTTCTCGCGCATCTCGTCGGCGCAGGCCTGCGAGACGATGATCTCCGAGTCGGACACCAACTGGTTGCCGAAGTAGTGGTCACCGTTGGCGTGGGTGTTGACGACCTGGCCGATCTCGCGCGCGGCCGGCACCGCGTTGCGCATGGCGTGCAGCATCTCGCGCGTGAGCTTGAGGTCGAACAGGGTGTCGACCAGCAGCGACTCGCCGCTGTCGGTGATCAGGCCCGCGTTGCTCCAGCCCCAACTGCCGTCGGGCAGCAGCCAGGCATGGTTGCCGTTGCCGATTTCGTGCAGGCCCTTGGTGTATTGCCACTTCATGCGTGTTCTCCTTGGTTGGCGGGGATCGATGGGGAAGAAAGGGGATGGGGTCGCGGCCCCTGGATCAGGTGCCGCGCCAGCGCAGCAGGTACTGCTCGGCGCGCTCGAGCAGGATGTTGGTCACGTAGCCCACGGCGCCGAGCACGATGATGCCGGCGTAGAGGTCCGGGCTGCGGAACGAGCGCGCGGCCAGCGTGATGTTCTGGCCCAGACCCGTGACGCCGGCCAGCATTTCCGCCACCACCGCCAGGATTAGCGACACCGTGAGCGCCAGCCGCAGGCCGGCGAAGATGTCGGGCATGGCGTTGGGCAGCGCGATCTTCCACACCGTCTCCAGCCGCGAGAGGTGCAGGATGCGCGCGACCTCGATCAGCCGCGGCTCGACGGTCTTGAAGCCGTGCACGGTGTTGAGCAGCACCGGCCACAGCGACGAAAAGGCGATCGCGGTGACGATCATCCGGTCGTTCAGGCCGAACAGCAGCACGAACACCGGCACCATGGCCGAGGCGGGCAGCGGGCGGATCAGTTCGAGCGTGGGCTCGATGTAGGCCCGCACGCGCGGCGACAGGCCGATGACCGCGCCCAGCGCGATGCCGGCCAGCGAGGCGGTCACGAAGCCCATGGCCATGCGCGTGAGGGTCTGGCGAAACGCGTCCCAGAACTCCGCGCTGCCGAACTGGCCCCACAGCGATTCGAAGCTGCGCGTCGGGGCCGGGAAGAACACCGGCGAGATCAGCTCCCAGTGCGCGGCCAGTTGCCACAGGCCCACCAGCAGCGCGAGCACGCCCAGGCTCGCGAGCCACATCAGGAATCCGCGTTGGCCGGTGCCGCTGCTTGAGGTCATTGCGATTGCTCCGCCCAGTTGCCCATGCGCCCGAACCATTTGCGCTGCGCGCGCAGCAGCGAGGCGTTGAGCGCCCAGCCGATCAGGCCGATCCAGAAGATGAAGGCGAACACCCTGTCCGGGCGCATGCTCTCCTGGGCGACGATCAGCGCGTAGCCCAGGCCGATCGGGTTGGCCGTGATCTCGACCGTGACCGCCACCACCAGCGACACCGCCGCGGCCAGCCGCAGGCCGACGAAGATGCGCGGCAGCGCGGCCGGCAGCACGATCTTGGTCACGCGCTCGGCGAGGTTGAAGTTGAGCACGCGCGACACCTCGAGCAGGCGCGGCTCGATGCCGCGCACCGCGCTCTCGGTGATGATGAGCAGCGGCCAGAAGCAGGAGAACGCGACGATGCTGCTCTCCATCTTGAAGCCGTAGCCGTGGATCAGCAGCGCGAGCGGGATCAGCGCCACCGACGGAATCGGGCGCAGCGATTCGGTCGAGACCCGCATCAGCCGCGAGAAGGTGCGCGAGAGCCCGAAGGCGACGCCGACCAAGATGCCGGCGGTCGCACCCACGGCCAGGCCGCCGACCGCGCCGCCGAAGGTCTCGAGCGCGGCCTTGAACAGGCTGCCGTCGAGCACCACGCCGACGGCGGCCTGCAGGATCGCGCTCGGGTAGGACAGGCTTTCGGCCTTGAGCAGGCCCGAGCGCGCGCTCCACTCCCAGAACAGGAGCACCAGCACGGGCAGCAGCAGGCCCTTGAGGATGCGTGTCGTCATGCTCTCAGTGCGGCGGCAGCAGGTTGAACAGGCGGTGGCGGTAGCCGAGGAAGCGGGCGTCCTCGCGCGTGGTGAGCTGGTTGCGCGGCCGCTCGAGGTCGATGTCCAGCGTCTCCGACAGGCGGCCGGGGTGCTTGTCCATCGAGATCACGCGGTCACCCAGGTAGATGGCCTCCTCGAGGTCGTGGGTGATGAACACCACCGTCACGCCGGCCTCGGCGCACAGCCGCGCCACCTCGTCCTGCAGGGTCTGGCGCGTCATGGCGTCGAGCGCGCCGAACGGCTCGTCCATCAGCAGCACCTGCGGCGCCTGGGCCATGCAGCGGGCGATCTGCAGGCGCTGCTGCATGCCGCCGGACAACTGCACCGGGTAGGCGTCCTTGCGCTCGGCCAGACCGACTCGCGCGAGCATGTCGTGGATGATCTCGGCGCGTTCGTTCCTGGGAACGCGGCGCGCCTCGAGCGCCAGCTCCACGTTGCCGGCCACGGTGCGCCAGGGCAGCAGCGCGCGGCCGTAGTCCTGGAACACCACGGCCAGCTCGCGCTGCGGGCCCGACACCGGCTGGCCGCGGTAGAGCACCTTGCCGCCGGTGGGCGAGAGCAGGCCGCCCATCATGCGCAGCAGCGTGGTCTTGCCGCAGCCGGAGGCGCCGACGATGCAGACGAACTCCTTCTCCCGCACCGTGAGCGAGATCCCCTGGAGGATGTTCAGGGAACCGACGGTGAAGTCCAGTCCCTCGACGGACAGGACCGGGCTGGCGGTGGCGTGGTTCATGCGGCGGGTCTCCTGGCGCGCGGCGTCGGGGCCGTCACTTGTAGATCAGCTTGGCGGGATCGATCGGCTGCTTGAGCATGTTCTGGTCCATCATGATCTTGTTCCACGTCTGGACCACGTCCGGGGTGATGACCGGCTTGAACCGCGGCATCGCGAAGGTGGCCTGCACGTCGGCCGGGAAGGGGATGTAGGCCAGGTTGGCCTTGCGCACCACCTCCGGGTTCTTCAGCGCCAGTTCGGAGGCTTCCACGATGGCGGCCCGGAACGCGGCGACCTGCTTGGGGTTGGCATCGGCCCACTTGCGGTTGGCCACGTGCCAGCCGGACTGCGTCTCGCCCTCGAGCGCGGCGATGTAGTGCGCGACGACGCGGCCGGTCTTGGTCTCGAGCGCGCGCGAGAGGAACGGCTGCACCGCCAGCACGCCGTCGACCTGGCCGGCGCGCAGCACGTCGATCGACTGGGCGAACGCGTTCTCGGTGAAGGTCACTTTCTTGTAGTCGCCGCCGTTCTCGGCCATCCACTTGCGGAACAACACGTGCAGGAAGGCGTTCAGGCCCGGCGTGGAGACGCGCTTGCCCTCGAAGTCCTTGGCGGTCTTGATCGGGCTGTCAGGGCGCACGATGATGGCCACGTCCTCCATGCCCTTGGTGTAGTAGCCGCCGCCGGCCAGCACCACCAGGTCAAGCCCCTGCTCGACCGCCTGCATGGTGTTGGGCGCGGTCGGGGTGGCGATGTGCAGGCTGCCGGCCATCAGGGCGGCCGGCGTGGTGGCCGAGTTGGGCACCAGCTTCATCTCCACGTCCAGGCCGTGCTTCTTGAAGATGCCTTCGTTGGCGGCCACGAACGCGTTGGCGAAGGCGGTGGACGCCGAGAAGCCGTAGACGATCTTCTGGGCCATGGCCGGCGCGGACAGGCCGAGCAGCAGCGCGCAGGCCGCCAGTGAGCGCGCCAGGCCGCGCGGGTGGATGCGAAAGTTGAGCATGCATGTCTCCTTTTGGATGGGGGTGGTCACTGCTGGAAAACGACACGGTTTTTCAGGATGCCGAGCCCGGTGACCTCGAGTTCGACGGTATCGCCGTGTTTCAGGAACTTGCCGAGCTCGAGGCCGCAGCCGCCGCCGACGGTGCCCGAGCCGAAGAATTCGCCCGCGCGAAGGGTTTCGTCCTTCGAGGCGTGGACCAGGATGTCCTCGAAGCGGTGGTGCATCTCGCCGCTGTTGCCGCGCGACCATTCCTCGCCGTTGACGCGCGCCACCATGGTCAGGTTGTACGGGTCGGGGATCTCGTCGGCCGTGACCAGCCAGGGGCCGAGCACGTTGCCGGTGTCGAAGTCCTTGCCCTTGGTCGGCCCGAGCGTGCCGCCCATTTCGCGGCGCTGCTGGTCGCGCGCGCTCATGTCGTTGAAGATCAGGTAGCCGAAGATGTGGCTGCGCGCGTCCTCGCGCCGGATGTTCTTGCCGCTGCGGCCGGTGATGGCCGCGAACTCGAGCTCGTAGTCCAGCATCTTGCAGTAGCGCGGGTTGACGACGTCGGTGCCGGTGCCCACGACCGAGAAGCGGTTGCACTTGTAGTAGATCGGCTCCTCGTACCAGACCTTGGGGATCTCGACCTTGGCCGGATCGCGCTCGCCCTCGATGCCGAACAGGTGGCTGTTGGCACGCGCCTGGCGGAAATGCTTCTCGAAGCACAGGAAGTCGCGCATCTGGCGCGGCTCGGGCAGCGGCGCCGCCAGGCGCACCGCTTCCAGCTTGTGCACGACGCGGGCCTGCTGGAGCAGGCCGCGCGCCTGATCGAGCGCGGCGGGCCCGCCGTCGATCAGGGCCAGCATGTCGCGGAAGGCCGGCTCGCTGGACGCGGCGGTGAAGTCGGCCAGGGTCTGTTCGCCGGGCAGCAGGGCGCCGATGTGGCGCTGGCCATCGGGCAGATCGAAGGTGATGAGTTTCATGAGTGCGTCTCCTCGGGTCGTTGGCTGGTCGTCAATGGGCGTGGCTGGTGTCGAGCTCGCGCAGCGCGGTCTTGAGCACCTTGCCGTAGTGGTTCTTGGGCAGTTCGCCGATCAGGTGGTAGTGGCGCGGGCGCTTGAAGCGCGCGATGCTGGCCAGGCACAGCTCGTCGAGCTCGCGCGTGTCCAGCTCGCGCCCCGGGCGCGCCACCACGTAGGCAGCGACCTCCTCGCCCCATTCGGCGTGCGGGCGGCCGATCACCGCGACCTCGAGCACGGCCGGGTGGCGCAGCAGCACTTCCTCGACCTCGCGCGGGTAGATGTTGGAGCCGCCGCTGATGATCAGGTCCTTGGAGCGGTCGCGCAGCGTGAGGAAACCGTCCTCGTCGAGCTCGCCGACGTCGCCCGTGCGCAGCCAGCCGTCCACCAGCGCGGCCGCGCTGGCCTCGTCGTCGCGCCAGTAGCCGGCCATCACGGTGTCGCCGCGCACCAGGATCTCGCCCGACGCCCCGGCCGGCAACGGCTGCCCCTGCGCGGTGGCGACGCGCACCTCGACGTTGCTCTGCGCCACGCCGACCGAGGCGATGCGGTGCGCGTGCCGCGGGTGGCCGCGGTCCTGCAGGTGGTGGCGCGACAGGGCGGTGATCGCCATCGGGCACTCGCCCTGCCCGTAGATCTGCACGAACCGCGGTCCCATGACCTGCAGGGCTTCCTCGATGTCGGCGGTGTACATCGGGCCGCCGCCATAGACCACGGTCTTGAGGCCCTCGCCCCGGCCGCCGGTGGCCTTGGCCTGCTCGACCATCCGCTTGACCATGGTGGGCGCGGCGAACATCGAGACGTCCCGCAGCACCGGCGCCAGGTGCGCGATCTCGTCGGCGTCGAACCCGCCCGACTCGGGCATCACGTGGCGCGCGCCGGCCAGCATGTGCGGCAGCGAATACAGGCCCGCGCCGTGCGACATCGGCGCCGCGTACAGGCTGGCGTCGCCGGCGGCGATCGGGTCGACGTCGCTGAAGTAGCACAGCGTCATGCTCATCAGGTTGCGGTGCGTGAGCGTCACGCCCTTGGGCCGGCCGGTGGTGCCGGAGGTGTAGAACAGCCAGGCCGGATCGGTCGGCGCGCGGTGCTGCAGCGCCAGGGGCGCCGCCGCGCCCAGCAGCGCCTGGTAGTCGGTGCCTTCCGCGTCGATCACGGCGCGCAGATCGGGCAGGGACGGATCGCCCGGGGCCAGGTCGCTGATCAGGTCGTTCGAGGCGAACAGCACGCGCGCGCCGCTGTGCGCCAGGATGTAGGCGGCCTCGCGCGCATGCAGCTTGCAGTTGATCGGCACCACCACCAGGCCCGCGAACCAGGCGCCCTGCAGCACTTCGAGGTAGTTCGGGTGGTTGTGCATCAGGATCGCCACGCGCTCGCCCGGCAGCAGGCCGAAGCGGGCGCGCAGCGCGCCCGCCAGGGCGCTTGCGCGCTGCGCGAGCTGGCGGTAGTCGAGCAGCACCCGCGCGCCGTGCAGCAGCGCCGGCTGGGTCGGGAACACGCGCGCCGCGCGGTCGAGCAGGTGGCCGATGTTCATGATGCGAGGCCGCTTCAGCGCACGCGCTCGAGCACGCTGACGTAGTTGGCTACCGCGCTGCCGCCCATGTTGAAGATGCCGGCCAGCGTCGCGCCCGGCACCTGGAGCTCGCCGGCCTGGCCGCACAACTGCATGGCGCCGAGCACGTGCATCGACACGCCGGTGGCGCCGACCGGATGGCCCTTGGCCTTGAGCCCGCCCGAGGCGTTGACCGGCAGCCGGCCATCAAGCATGACCGTGCCGTCGTCGAGGCAGCGCGCGCCCTGGCCCGGCGCGGCCAGGCCCATCGCCTCGTAGGACAGCAGCTCGGCGATGGTGAAGCAGTCGTGCACCTCGGCCAGCGACAGGTCGTCGACCGAAATGCCGGCCTGCTCATAGGCCAGTTGCCAGGCGCGGCGCGGGCCCTCGAAGGCCAGCGCATCGCGCGCCGACATCGGCAGAAAGTCGTTGACGTGCGTGGCGGCGCGGAAACCGACCGCGCGCGGAAACTGGCCGAGCAGGTCGTCGTGCGCCAGCACCAGCGCGGCCGCGCCATCGGCCACGGTGCTGCAGTCGGTCTTGCGCAGCGGGGCCGCGATCACGGGGTTGCGCTCGGACACCGTGCTGCAGAAATCGAAGTCGAGCGCGCGCCGGATGTGGGCAAGCGGGTTGCGCGAGCCGTTGGCGTGGTTCTTGACCGCGATGCGCGCCAGCGTGTCGGCGTGGTCGCCGTGGCGCTCGAAATACTGCTGCGCCAGGCGCGCGAAGATGCGCGGGAAGTTCATGCCCTGCGCGCCCTCCTCGCGCCAGTGGCTGGCGCCGGCCAGGGCGCGCGTGACGGTCGGGTTGTCGACCGCCGTCATCTTCTCGGCGCCGACCACCAGCACCGTGCGGGCCTGGCCGGCCTCG
This sequence comes from uncultured Hydrogenophaga sp., assembly GCA_964487025.1. Lineage (GTDB taxonomy): Bacteria > Pseudomonadota > Gammaproteobacteria > Burkholderiales > Burkholderiaceae_C > Hydrogenophaga. Next base: position 23,551 of record CAZAPJ010000026.1, on the reverse strand, counting down.
ATCGCCTGCAGGCCCGCGTGCAGGGCCGCGGAGCCGGAGGCGCAGGCGTTCTCCAGCCGCGCCGCGGGCTTGAAGCGCAGACCCGGGTCGAGCGCCAGCGGCATGCTGGCGCAGAAGCCGTCGGGCACCATGCCCGAGTTGAAGTGGCCGACGTAGACCGCGTCGATGTCGGAGGGCGCGATGCCCGCCGAGCGGATCGCCTCGTCCGAGGCGCTCAGGATCAGGCTTTCCAGGTCCTGGTCGGCCAGGGCGCCGAACCGTGTGTGACCCCATCCAACGATGGCCGCGCGTCGCATGATGCTTGTCTCCAGGTGGGCGGATGGTCCGTGATGGCCATCGCTTGCATGGGCCGGATTCTGGAAGACGAACCCGCGCGGCGGAAGTCGTAAGACTACCCTATGGGGTTTGTCCTAATGGGCCGCGAACTGGCGCTGGACAGTCAGCGCTTGCCGTCGATCAGCACGACCGCGAGGCGCGCGAACTTGCCGGAACGGTTGCTCCAGGCATGCTGGTTGCCCCGCTGGATCAGGATGTCGCCTGCGCGCATCAGCACCTCGCCCTCTTCCATCACGGCATACAGTTCGCCTTCCAGGCAGATGACGTAGTCGACCGTGTCGGTCATGTGCATGCCCGGGTGCCGCGCGTCCCCCGGTCGGTGGTGGCCGCCGGGAAACAGCTTGGAGAACATCGCGTCGAACATCTTCTGGCGCTCCACCGGATCGCTCGGCTCGGGCGGGTAGTCCAGGATGCGCAGGATGTTGCCCCTCTTGGGCGGCGCGAGGCCCGTGATCTCATGCATGCGGGCGGGCTCGTCGACCGGTGCCGGCGCATCGAACAGCGCCCAGACGTTGCTGATGCGGTAGCCGGGGCGTTCAGCGACGGTGCGCCAGGCGCTGATCGGCGCGTCCGACTCGATCACCGATCGGCCTTGCGCGTTGGTGCCGGCGATCAGCACGCGCGGCGGTGGAAGCTCCTGGGGCATGGTGTCTCCTTCCTGTCGTTCAGTTGATGGTGATGTTGAGCTTGCGGATCAGGCGGCCCCACTTTTCGTAGTCTTCTCGTATGAACTGCGCGAACTCTCTCGGCGGCAGCCCCACGGGGTCCAGGGCGATGTCGGCAAGGCGTTGGCTCACGTCGGGCATGCGGAGCGTGGCAATCACGTCGGCGGCGACCTTGTCCACGATGGCTTGCGGCGTACCCGCCGGGGCGAAGATGCCATGCCATGCGCTGGAACTGAAGCCGGGCACGTGCTCGGCGATGGTGGGCACATCCGGGAGCTGCGGCAGCCGCTTGTCCAGCGACACGCCCAGCGGCCGGGCGCGGCCGCCGCGAACCAGCGGCAGCGCTGTGGTGTAAGGGACCATTGCGACGTCCACCGTGCTGGTCAGCACGCCCTGCGCGCTGTCGCCCACCGGAATGTGCACCATATCTGTCCCGGTCATGTCCTTGAACAGCTCCATGGTGATGTGGTTGCCGGCCCCCACGCCGGCCGAAGCGAAATTGAGCTTGCCCGGCTCGGCTTTGGCGGTGGCGATGAGATCGGCGACGCTGTTGCCCTTGAAGGTGCTGCTGGCCAGGAGCACATAGCCCAGGTTCACCGCCAGCACAACCGGAACGAACCCCCTTGATCGGGTCGTAGGACAGTTTGGGGTACAGGTGGGGATTGGCGCTGATGACCGAGTTGATGGTGTAGAGGAAGGTATACCCATCCGGCGCCGAGGTGGCCACGGCCTGCGCGCCGACGATGCCGCCGGCCCCGACGCGGTTTTCCACCAGCGCCGCCCGGCTCCAGGTCTCGCTCAGCTTCTGCGCCACGATGCGCATGACCACGTCGGGCGAACTTCCCGCCGGGGCGTTGACGACGAACTTCACCGGCCGCGCCGGATACGCGGGAGCGGCCTGGCCCCATGAGGCCGGGCTTGCGGCGGCAAGCAGGCCCGCCGCGCCGGCGGACAACACGGTGCGGCGGCGCAGGGGCTGGACGGAGCAGGAAACAGACATGTTGCAACCTCCATCGTTTGGGCGACGGAATCAGTGTTTCTGGAGTGGACGTCCGCCGCAATAGCGTGCGACTACGGAAAGGAAAACCCTAGCTGTTGAGTTGCAATAGGTTGTTCGCGCTGAGGCGGGAAGCCGGAGGGCGATAGTCCAGTGCCGAGTGAGGCCGGCGAGTGTTGTAGTAACTCAGGAACGCTGGTAACCGGGCGGTGCGCTCGGCGCTGTTGTTCCAGGTTCTGCCATAGGCCCATTCGCGCAGGCAGGTCTGGATGAAGCGCTCGGCCTTGCCGTTGGTCTGTGGCCGATACGGGCGGGTGAAGCAGTGCTTGATACCCAAGGCCTGACAGGTCTTGGCGAACAGGCGCGAGCGGTAGGCTGAGCCGTTATCAGTGAGCAGCCGCTCGATGCGCACACCCAGAGCAGCGTAGTGGGCCACAGCCGCGCGCAGGAAGGTCACTGCCGAGCCCTTGCGTTCATCCTCGTGCATCTGCACGAAGCCCACGCGGCTGTGGTCGTCAATGGCCACGTGAGCGAACTCCCAGCCGATGCCATCGACCGAGTCGCGCCGATTACCTGTGACGCGGTGGCTGGGGCGCTGGATGCGCCCGAGCTTCTTGGTGTCCATGTGCAGCATGGCGCCCGGCGCATCGTGCTCGTAGCGCACAGGCGTGGGCTGAGGCTCAAGCGCCTTCAGGCTGGATAGGCCCAGCCTGGCCAGCCAGCGGCTGACGGTGGCCACGCTGCGCCCAACCACAGCGGCGATGCGGCGCATGGGCATGCGGCTGCGCCGCAGTTGCTCGATACGCTGGCCCAGCACCTCATCAATCGTGCTGCGCGTGCGCGCGGGGCGAGAGCTGCTGTCCAGCAGGCCATCGAGGCCACGCAGCTCGAAGCGTTGGCGCCACTTGCGCGCGGGGCGTGGGCTGATGCCTGCGGCCGAGGCCGCAGGCATCAGCCCCATGACGGCGATGCGCTCGATGAGCAATTTGCGCCCTTCAAAGGTCAATCTGGCATTCTTGTGGCTGTTCATCCGATGGGTTTCCTCTGGGAGTTCTGAAGCGTGGTAACTCCAGTCTCCCAGATGCCCTCGGGTGAACAACCTATTGAAACATCACAGCTAGCCCTCTGTCGCAGGCATGCGTTTCACCAACCGTTCGACCTGCTTTCTTCTGATGGGCGCTTCACTGCGTGGCCAGCAAGCCCCGCCGGCCGAGCCAGTCCTGGATCAGGCTTATGGACTCGGCCAGCCGTTCCGGCTGGCCGGCATAGTAGTGGTTGGCACCGGGAATCAGGTGCATGGTCTTGTCGGCCGACACCGAGGCGTTGAACACCATGGCGGAGTGGGGCTGCGGAACCGCGTCGTCTGCGCCGTTCTCGATCACCATCAGCGGCGCGCGCACCCGGGCGGCGCATTGGAGCGCATTCGCACGGCTGTCGTCGACGGACCACTGGGAAAGCCAGGACCGCAGCGTGCAGAACCTGGCAAGCCCGACCGGGCCGGTGTTCACGGTTTCCGGCTTGCCCATGTAGCACCAGCCCGGGCGCCGGCCATTGGGCTCGAGCGATGGGTCGCTGAAGCGGGGGTCCGCCTGGGTGCGGTGCACCACGAAGCCCCGCTCCATCTCGTCCGTTCCACGCGCCTTCAGGTCCTTCAGGGTGGCCTTGACCCAGGCGGTGATCCGCCGCATCCGGGCCAGTTGCGCCGCGCGGTAGCGCTGCAGGTATTCGGCCGTGTACGGCGGGCGGTTCGGGTTGCGCGGGTCGTAGATGTCGAGTTCAAGCTCGCGGCGCTCCGGGTGGAGTTCGTCCTGCACGGAAGGGTCGAGCGACTCCGCCAGCAGGCTCGCGCGCGAAATGTGCGCGGCCTGGTAGATCACGGCGTCCGCAGGCGGCAGCCGGCCGATGTCCACCGGGTCGCCCGCCGGGGTGTGGGTAATGCTGGGCGCCTCCGCTTCGGCCTGGTAGAACATCGCCAGCGAGCCTCCGCCGCTCCATCCGGTCAGCACGATCTTCCGATAGCCCAGCACGTCCCGGGCGTGGCGTATGTAGGCGCCCAGGTCGAGGATGACCTTCTCCATGATGAGCGCCGCGTCGTTTTTCGCGTAGCGGCTGGCGGCGCAGAGCACATCCACGCCGGCCCGCGCCATCGCCCGGGGCACCGGCAGCAGCTGGAGCGTCGAGGCCGGGTGCATGTACACCATCAGGGTCCGGGATCGGCTGCCCTTCGCCCGCAGCAGCAGGCCTTCGACGTTCACCGAGCCCTGGTTGCCGGAGAAGCCGTAGGTTTCGTTGAACGCGGCCGGCTCCTCGTATTGGAGATGGATCCATTGGGTCTCGATATCGTCGGCGTCGGAGTTCATGGCACACCTTTGTATGTTTCATACCGGCTTACCCACTGTCCACGGAGACCAGGCGCTCCTGCTAACATGGCCGCGCAGTGGGCAGATGAACAATCTAGTCCGACCGTTCCCAGCAGGGCAGTCGTTCGAATACCTAGGGGTTTCCACTCGCCCCACTCCGGAGATCCATCCTGCATGTCAGATCCGGCCCTTCCCGACCCTGACGTCCTGCTGGCATTCGACATGGCACCCGTGGGACTGCTCGTGTCCCGGCAACGGGTGGTGCGGTCCTACAACCGCGCGTTCGCCGAGATGTTCGGCTACGCCTTCGATGCGCTATCGGGCAAGTCGCTCGAGTGCCTGTACCCTTCCTCGGACGAGTTCCACCACATCGGCGAACGGGCACTCCATGCGATGCGGGACACCGGCGTGTATTCGGATGACCGGATCATGCGCAAATTCAACGGCAACCTGTTCTGGTGCCACGTTTCCGGCCGGGCGATCCACCAGGCCGACCCTTTCGCATCAGCGGTCTGGGCGTTCGAGGACATCTCATCCCATCGGCCGGTGACGGCGGAGCTGACCTCAAGGGAGCGCCAGATCGCCCAGCTCCTGGTCACGGGTATGTCCAACAAGCAGATCGCCCGCGAGCTTCACATCAGCCACCGCACCGTCGAGGCGCACCGTGCACGCCTTCTGCAGAAGTTCGACGTGGCCCTCACCAGCGAGCTGATTGCGCGGCTGATCGGACGGCATTGAAACGGTGAATCGCCTCCCCGAGGCCACGCCCCTTTTTTTGCTTTTTTCGGCTGCTTCAAAACACGCTGCCCCGACCCTGCAGCAGGCACCCAGGACAGCCCGGAGGAACTGGCGCAAAAAAGAGGCCCACGCCCCGCGCGGGGAGTGGGCCCGAACAGCAAGCCAAAGGCATCGCGCCTTTTGAACCCGCCTTGGAGACAACCCGTCGATCGGTGCCGATCGTGCGCGCATTCTGATGCGCGCACGCCGCCCCGGGAGGCAAAGGAACCGCTCGACGCGATCCAGGCTCCAGGCGCGGGCCCGCGTCCACGAAGAGGTCGCGGCGCGGCACGCAGCCCCTGGCCGGCACCGGTTTTCCGCTCCGAATTAACATGCGCTCCTGCCCCAAAGGAACCCCCACATGAGCGCAACCCCCTCCCCTTCCTCCTTCGACTTCGACCTGTTCGTCATCGGCGGCGGCAGCGGCGGCGTGCGGGCGGCGCGCATGGCGGCGCAGCGCGGCGCGCGCGTGGGGCTGGCCGAGGTGCTGGGGACCGACGGCCTGGGCGGCACCTGCGTGAACGTGGGCTGCATCCCGAAGAAGCTCTACAGCTACGCGGCGCACTACGGCGAGGCCTTCGAGGAGGCGCGCGGCTTCGGCTGGCGGAGCGAGCGCCCGCCGCTCGACTGGGCCGTGCTCAAGGCGAACCGGGCCAAGGAGATCGCCCGCCTCAACGGCGTCTATGGCGACCTGCTGCGCGGTTCGGGCGTGACCGTGTTCCCCGCCTTCGCGCGCCTCACCGGGCCGCACGGGCTCTCGCTGGCCACGCTGAACCAGGACGGCTCGGCCAGCCACCAGGCGTTCACCGCCAAGCACATCCTGATCGCGACCGGCGGCACGGCGCACGTGCCGCATTTCACCGGCCGCGAGCACGTCATCACCTCGGACGAGATCTTCGACCTGGAGCCGTTCCCCAAGCGGCTGGTGGTGGTGGGCGGCGGCTACATCGCCTGCGAGTTCGCCTCCATCTTCAACGGCCTGGGCGCGCACGTGGTGCAGCTCTACCGCGGCGAACAGGTGCTGCGCGGCTTCGACGACGAGATCCGCCACTTCGTCGCCGCCGAGATGGCCAAGGCGGGCGTGGACCTGCACCTGAACGCCGGCGTGGTGGACATCCGCCGGGAAGAAGGCGGCAGCGGCGGCCTGCGCGTGACCTGCGAGGGCGGCGCCGTGGTGATGGCCGACGCCGTGCTCTACGCCACCGGCCGCGTGCCCAACGTCAAGGACCTGGGGCTGCAGGCCGTCGGCGTGGCGCAGGGCGCCAACGGCGCGATCCTGGTCGACGAGCACTACCAGACCAACGTGCCCTCGATCCACGCGGTGGGCGACGTCACCCACCGCGTGCAGCTCACGCCGGTGGCGCTGGGCGAGGCGATGGCGGTGGTCGACCGCCTGTTCGGCCCCGCGGCGGGCAAAGCGCCCCGGACCATGGGCTACGACTTCATCCCGACCGCCGTGTTCACCCACCCCAGCATCGGCACCGTGGGCTACAGCGAAGCCCAGGCACGCGAGAAGTTCGGCGCCGTAACGGTCTTCCGCAGCGAGTTCCGGGCGCTCAAGCACACACTCTCGGGCAGCAGCGAGCGCACGCTCATGAAGCTGGTCGTGGACAGCGCGAGCGACCGCGTCGTGGGCCTGCACATGGTGGGCGCCGAGGCGGGCGAGATCGTGCAGGGCTTCGCGGTCGCGATGAAGGCGGGCGCGACCAAGGCGGTGTTCGACAGCACCATCGGCATCCACCCGACGGCGGCCGAGGAGTTCGTGACGATGAGGGGGTGACAGGGACTCCCCCCTGCGCCGCTGCGCGGCTTCCCCCCTCTCTGGCGCGCCTGGCGGCGCTTGGAGGGGGGACGACAGCTTGGGCCGGCGGAGCCGGACCCTCGCTGTCTCTGGGTTTTGCGCTGATTCGCTCCGGCAGCTATTACTTACTTGACTCCGCCTGACTGCCACGGGCGGCGACAATAGGCGTCATGCAAAAAACGCCCGAATTCACTGCGCCGATGGTCTTTACCGATCCTGCGGCGGCCCTTGCGCAGGTGCAGCGCATCTACCAGCACAACGTGGACTTCCTGCGCGAGGCGATGCGCGATTTCGTGGCTGGCGGCGACTTCGCCGGCGTCCATGTGCGCGCCTGCTACCCGTACGTCCGCCTGCACACGCACAGCGTCTCGCGCCGCGGCAGCTCGCCCGACAGCCCGCCGGTCAAGCACTTGAGCTACGGCTTCGTCGCCGGCCCCGGCCGCTTCGAGACCACGCTCACGCGGCCCGACCTGTTCGGCCACTACTACCTCGAACAGTTCAGCCTGCTGCTGGCCAACCACGGCGGCGAACTGGAGGTGGGCACCAGCACGCAGCCGATCCCGATCCACTTCTCGTTCGCCGAGAACGACCACGTCGAAGGCAGCCTGGACGCCGCGCGGCGCGCCCTGATGCGCGACGTGTTCGACCTGCCAGACCTCACCGCGATGGACGACGGCATCGCCAACGGCACCTACCAGCCCGCGCCCGGCGAGCCCCACCCGCTCTCGCTCTTCACCGCGCCGCGCGTGGACTACTCGCTGCAGCGGCTGCGCCACTACACCGGCACCGCGCCCGAGGGGTTCCAGAACTTCGTGCTGTTCACCAACTACCAGTTCTACATCGACGAGTTCATCCGGCTCGGCCACGCCGAGATGGCCCGGCCCGACAGCGGCTACGCCGCCTTCATCGAACCCGGCAACCTGGTCACGCGCCGCCGCGGGCTCGCGCCCGAGCCGGGCGACGAACTCGGCCACGCGCCGCCGCGGCTGCCGCAGATGCCCGCCTACCACCTGGTGCGCGGCGACCGCAGCGGCATCACCATGGTCAACATCGGCGTCGGCCCGGCCAACGCCAAGACCATCACCGACCACATCGCCGTGCTGCGCCCGCACGCCTGGCTCATGCTCGGCCACTGCGCCGGCCTGCGCACCAGCCAGCAGCTCGGCGACTATGTGCTGGCCCACGCCTACGTGCGCGAGGACCACGTGCTCGACGAGGAGCTGCCGCTGTGGGTGCCGATCCCGGCCCTGGCCGAGATCCAGCTCGCGCTCGAAGCCGCGGTGGCCGACGTCACCGGCGTGGCGGCGCACGAGCTCAAGCGCATCATGCGCACCGGCACCGTGGCCAGCACCGACAACCGCAACTGGGAGCTGCTGCCCGACAACATGCCGCAGCGCCGCTTCTCGCAGTCGCGCGCGGTCGCGCTCGACATGGAAAGCGCCACCATCGCCGCCAACGGCTTCCGCTTCCGCGTGCCCTACGGCACCCTGCTGTGCGTGAGCGACAAGCCGCTGCACGGCGAGATCAAGCTGCCCGGCATGGCCAACCACTTCTACCGCGAGCGCGTCGACCAGCACCTGCGCATCGGCATCCGCGCCGTCGACCGCCTGCGCGAAGGCGGCTCGGCCCAGTTGCACAGCCGCAAGCTGCGCAGCTTCGCCGAAGTGGCGTTCCAGTAACCCGGGCCCGGCGCCCTAGATGGCGCCGGAAAAGCTCAAGACGGCAGGCAGCAACGCCGTCAGAATGCCCTGCCCGGCCGTGACGATTCCCGTGAAGCGCGCGATCGGTCGCCGCTTGGCCAGGAGCAGAAAGTACAAAAACCACAGAAACGACCAGGCGCACCAATTGACCGCCATCCAGTACTCGAAGACCGAGTCGGCACCGTGCCACGTCTTCACGCCAGCCGGAATCCCGATGAACGGAACCAGCAGCGAAAACCAGCCGAGCGCTTCTCCGCCGGCACCCGTCCACGCGTTCACCCCGCTCCAGATGTAGGTCAGGGCAAAAACCGCGATATAGGCCGCGGACGCCAGCATGACCGAATCCGTCGTGTATCTGGCCAATATCACGCCCACCATCATGAACCCCATGAGGCCCGTGAAGATGTTCAGCACGGCCGAATCCCTGCCCTCGGTGTCCGGCTTCGCGCCGAGCGCCTGCATTTGAATGAGCCGCACCCCATTCACGAAGAGCGTGCTTCCCGCGAAGACCAAAAACACGACGAGCATCCTGCCTAGTCCTTGCGGTTGCGCAGCAGCACCGACCATCTCTCCTGCTCGCTTCGCACCACCTTTTCGAAAACGGCTTGCGAACCATCGACGCGCTCACTGCCCCGGGTGTAGAGCTTTTCCCGCGCAAGCGGCGTGGCCGCGACGGCCGCAATCGCGGCGTTGAGCCGCTGGACGATGTCCGCCGGCGTTCCGGCCGGCACGGCGATCCCTGAAAGAGAACCGCCCTCCAGCTCCTTGCCCAGCACCTCCTTCACGGTAGGCACTTCCGGGAGGTTTTCCAGGCGCCGATTCGACGCCACGGCAAAGGCGCGCACCTGGCCGGACCGGATCGGGCCCACGGCCGTCGCCGCCGAGATCGCCGTCATGTCCGCCTGCCCGCCCATCAAGGCCGTCATCGACTCGGGGCCGCTCTTGTAAGGCACATGAAGCAGTTGGGTGTCGGTCGCCTGCTGGAACAGTTGAAGCAGTTGATAGCTGTCGGAGCCTGCCCCCGCCGTTGAAAACGACACCTTGTCCTTTCCCGCCGCCGCGGCCTTGACCAGTTCGTCCAGCGATTTGTATGGGCTGTTGGCGCTCACGGCCAAAATCACCGGCGTTTTCGCGAGCATCGCGACGTAGGTGAAGTCCTTGTTCGGATCGTAGGGGAGCTGCGGGTAGATCCACTGATTCACGGAGAACATGCCGTTCGTGACCACCAGCAGCGTATAGCCATCCGGGCGCGCCTTGGCAACCGCCCCCGCAGCGATGCCTCCGCCGGCCCCGGCACGGTTCTCGACGACGACCGGCTGGCCCAGTTCCCGCGTCAACCCATCCGCGAAGACCCGCGCGGTGATGTCCGTGACACCACCGGCACCGAACGGCACGACCATTCGGATCGGCTGCTGGGGATAGCCCTGCGCATGGGTATTGCCGGACAACGCAACGCCCAGCGCGAGCATGGCGCCAATGCATGAGTACTTCTTCGTCATTTCACGATCTCCATGGATTTCAGGATGGCTTTCAGCTTCTCGCGTGGAGCCGAAGGCAGTGGCATGAGGGGGCGCCGAAGCTGTCCGCTATCGACACCGCACAGTTGCAATCCCGCGGCGACGGCGCGCGGCAGGCCGTGCTCGACCAGGAAGTCGAGCAGGCTGCGCTGTTCGTTGAACCATTTCTCCGCCTCGGGATGGTTGCCGGCACTGACGCAGCGGTAGAAATTCAGGATCCAGGGGGCGCAGAGGTTCGGGGCGACGGTGCACCAGCCCGACGCGCCGTCCCGGAAACCCTGTTGCGCCATCGTGTTGAGGCCGACGAATATCTGCACATCATCGGCGCACGCTTTTCGCAACCGCGATATCTTCGTCGGATCCGGGCTCGCCTCCTTGATGAGACTGATGTTGGGCAGCGACGTCAGCCGCTGGAGAAACTCGACGGACAAATCGATTCCGGTGGTGAACGGGTTGTTGTAGGCCATGACGGGAATCGACACCGACTCCGCCACGGTGCGGAAGTACTGGAAGATTTCTTCCTCGGTCAGCTTCCAGTAGGTGCTTGGCAGCACCTGGATCGCCGACACGCCCGCCGCTTCGGCGGCGCGCGCATGCCTCACGGTCGCTTCGGTGCCGAGGCTGGACACGCCGGCCAGCACCGGGACCCGTCCGGCGCAGGCCGCGACCGTTTGTTCGAGCACCAGGCCGCGTTCTTCATCGGAAAGATAGGGCAGACAGCCGACGCTGCCCAGCGGCGCGATCCCGTGCACACCGGCGTCGACGAGCCGCTTGACGTGCAGCGCGAGGAGCTCGGCGTCCACGGAATGGTTTTCGTCAAACGGGGTGAGGACATAGCCTACGATGCCGCTCAGTTTCATATGTCTCCTTGGATTCTGTTGAAGGCAATCGCGATACTGCGGTTGCGGTGCGGCTTCGTCCAATTCTTAGTTTGTGTGTGCCTGATATCTTTCGACCGGGCAGCGAAGGCGCCCGGCGCCGCAGGAACGGCATTCGCTGGTAAACCCGCAGCCTTTTCCGGGGGACCCGCATCAGACGCCATGGTCCAATCGCATGTCGGAACACTCGAGACGCTCCCATGGATCTTCGACAGCTCAGGCAATTCGTGGTGCTCGCCGCGGAATTGAACTACAGGCGGGCCGCAGAGCGATTGAACATGACGCAACCGCCGTTGAGCATCGCGATCAAGCGGCTGGAGGCGGATCTCGGGGTAAAGCTTTTCGAGCGAGACCGCCTCGGCGTCCGGCTGACCGTGCCCGGCAGCGTTTTTCTGGAAGAAGCCCGCCGATTGCTCGCCGGCGCGGAACAGGCGGTGCAAGCCACGCGGGACGCGGACAAGGGACGCATCGGTGTTTTGCGGCTCTGCTCCGTGCCCAGCGCGGCGCTGCTGTTGCTGCCGCAGATACTGCCCGTGTTCACCCGGCGGTTCCCATCCATCCGGGTGGTGCTATGCAGCGGCAGCACCGTCCCCATCCTCGGCGACCTGCAGCAGGGTGGATTGGACGCCGCCTTCGTCGTGCCCCCGGCCTCCAAGTACCCGGACATCGGGTATATCCAGATGCCACGCCAGGAACTGGTGCTCGCGCTGGCGGCCGATCATCGGTTGGCGCGGCGGCGCTGCATCCAGTTGAGCGAGCTGGGAGATGAGCCGCTCGTGGCGTTGACGCACTCCGACAGCCCGGGCTTTGCCGGCGAGCTGCTCGCGCTCTGCCAGAGCGAGGGCTTCCATCCGAAAAGACTGCTGGAATCCTCGCACGCCCTGGTGACCTTGCCCTTGGTGTCGGCGGGGCTGGGCGTGGCCATCGTTTCCGCGGCGCTGAAGCGCGTCGATCTCGACAACGTCACCTACGTCAAGCTGATCGACTCCTCCGGCGCCCCGCTGCACTACGCCATGGCGCTCGCGTACCACACGAGAAACGTCAACCCTGCCGTCCGGGAGTTCATATCGGTCGCCCAGGAAGTTTGGCCTTCGGCACAGCCGCTCCCAGGAATGGCCTGACGCACCTGCCCCGGCAAGCGCGGGGAAAGCGGCCGCCGGCCAAGCCGGCTAGGCGCGCGACTGGGCCGCCGCCGCAGCGCGCACCGCTGCCAGGAAGTCGGCGTAGACCTCGCCCTGCAGCGAGCCGGGGCGCTGCACGATCGAGACCGGCGCCGAGAACGACGACATCGGCGTGCGCAGCACCCGCACCAGGCCGTGTCGCTGGGCCAGGCGGGCCGCGTCCAGCGGCACCACGGCCAGCGTGCCGAGCTCGTGGGCCAGCGCCAGGCTGCTGCTGAACGAGGCCGACTCCATCAGCGGCCGGGGCGGCGCCACGCCGCCGCGGATGAACTCGGTGTTGAGCAACTGCCGCGTGACCAGCTCCGGCGGCGGCAGCACCCACTGCGCCTGCGCCAGTTCGCGCCAGCCCACCGGCCGGCGGCGGCGCGCGAGCGGATGGCTGGCGCCGGCCACGATGGCCAGCGTCTCGTCGTACAGCCGCTCGACCCGCAGCGAGCGCATCGGTTCGCTGGCCAGCAGCTCGCCCGAGAAACGCCCGACCACGCAGTCCACCTCGCCCGCATCGAGCAGGAGCAGCAGGTCGTGCATCGAGCCTTCGCGGAAACGCACCAGCGTGCCCGGCCGCTGCGCCAGCAGGCGCCCGAACGCGCGCGGCAGCAGGGACAGCAGCATGATCGGCGTGGCCCCGACGCGCAGCAGCCCCGCCTCGCCCGCCGCGATGGCGCGCAGCTCCTCGCGCAGGATGTCCCATTCGTTGAGCATCACCTCGGCGCGGTGCAGGAAGGCGCGGCCGCTCGCGGTGGGCCGCGTGCCCAGGCGCCCGCGCTCGAACAGGCGCACGCCGAGCGAGGCCTCCAGCTCCTGCAGCATCTTGGTGACCGCAGGCTGCGTGCGGTGCAGCACGCGCGCGGCCTCGTGCAGCGTGCCGGTGGCCGCGAGGACGCGGCACAGCATCAGGTGCGGCAGGCGCACGCCCGCCACGGAAGCGGACAAGGGAGAAGCGGGGGAAGGGGGTTTGGCCATTTCGATTCCATTATGGAATCGATCGATCAAAACAACTCAGTTTTTCAGAATCACCATCTGGTCCACACTGGCCGCATGCCCTCCACCGGCCTCACGCTCGACCCTCGCGAAACCACTCCCATCGCCGTGCGGTGCGCGGACGGCATCGCCTGCCTGGAGGTGCGCAACCCGCCCATCAACGCGCTCGACCGCCGGGTGCGCCACGCGCTGCGCGAGGCGCTGCAGGCCGTGCGCGACGACGTCGGCATCCGCGCGGTGGTCATCGCCAGCGAAGGGGCCACGTTCTCCGGCGGCGGCGACCTGCGCGAGATCGGGCAGCCCGATCCGCCCGGCAGCACGCCGCTGGGCGAACTGGCCGGCCTGGTCGAGGCCTTTCCCAAACCGGTGGTCGCGGCCCTGCAGGGCAAGGCCATCGGCGGCGGCGTGCTGCTCGCCATGGCCTGCCATGCGCGCGTGGGCGCGCACGACGCGCAGCTCGCGCTGCCCGAGGTGAACCTGGGCTTCGTGCCCGGCGCCGGCGGCACGCAGCGGCTGCCGCGCCTGGTGGGCGTGGAAGCGGCGCTGCGCATGGTCGCGCTGGCCCAGCCGATGCGCGCCGAGGCGGCGCACGCGGCCGGGCTGCTCGATGCCGTCGTGCCGGAAGGCAGCCGCCTGCGCGATGCGGCGGCGGCGCACGCGCGGGCGATCGCGCAAGGGCGCATGCCGTGGCGGCGCACCGCCGAACTCGCCGTGCCCGGTGGCGCGGCGCCGCCCACCCTGCTCGCGCACTACCGCGCGCTCGCGGCCGAGCGCTTCGGCGACCGCCAGGCGGCGCGGGAAGCCATCGGCCTGATCGCCCGCGCGGCCGAGCGGCCGTTCGCCGAGGGCGCGCGCGAGGAGCGCGAAACCTATCAGCGCCTGGCCGCGTCGGCGCAGACGCAGGGCCTGGTCGCGGCGTTCTTCGCCGCGCGCGCCGCCCAGGCGCAGGACCCGCAGCAGAACAAGACCACCCCGAAAGGCACGGCGGCGCCATGACCGACCTGAGCGACACCCGGGGCCTGGCGCCCACCGACGCGCGCTCGTCCCTCGCGCCGCTGCTCGCGCCGCGTTCGGTCGCCATCCTCGGCGCCTCGTCCGACGCCACCAAGATCGGCGGGCGGCCGGTGAAGTTCCTGCGCACGCACGGCTTCGAAGGCGCGATCTACCCGGTCAACCCGCGCGCGGCCGAGGTCCAGGGCCTGCCCGCCTATGCCAGCCTGGCCGACATCCCGGCCCCGGTGGACCACGCCATCGTCGCCCTGCCGGCCGCCGCCGCCCTGCCGGCCGTGCGCGCCTGCGCCGAGCGCGGCGTGCGCGCGGTCACGGTGTTCAGCTCGGGCTTCGCCGAGGTCGACGGCGCCGGCCGCGCGGCGCAGGCCGAGCTCGGCGCGATCGCGCGCGACAGCGGCATGCGCATCCTCGGGCCCAACTGCATGGGCTTCATGAACCTGCGCACCGGCTTCCTGGGCACGTTCGCGTTCATGGTCGACCTGGGCCTGCCGCCGCTCGGGCGCGTGGCGCTGGTGAGCCAGAGCGGCGCCTTCGGCGGGCAGGCGCTGGTGATGGCGCGCCAGCAGGGGCTGCCGCTGGGCGCCTGGGTGACGACCGGCAACGAATGCGACGTGGAGCTGGCCGACTGCATCGCCCACTTCGCGCGCGACCCGCAGACCGACGTGATCATGGGCTACATGGAAGGCTGCAAAACGCCGGCCCGGCTGATCGAGGCGCTGGCGCTCGCGCAACGCGAAGGCAAGCCGGTGATCATGGTCAAGGCCGGCCGCTCCGAAGCCGGGCGCGCCGCGGTGCAGTCGCACACCGGCGCGCTCGCCGGCGACGACCGCGTGTTCGACGCCCTGTTCCGCGAATACGGCGTGCACCGCGCGCAGTCGGTCGAGGACTTCTTCGACGTGGCCCGCGCCTGCGCCACCGGCGCGCGGCCGCGCGAGGGCCGGGTCGGCGTGTTCACCGTCTCGGGCGGCATCGGCGTGCTCACCGCCGACGCCGCCGAGCAGCACGGCCTGCCGCTGCCGCCGCTGCCCGCCGAGGCCCAGCAGCGCCTGCAGGCGCTGCTGCCGCACGCCTCGGTGCGCAACCCGGTGGACGGCACGGCCCAGATCTGGGCCGACATGCGGGTGTTCGAGACCTTCGTGCGCACCATGCTGGCCGAAGGCCGCTACGAGTGCGTGCTGCTGTTCCTCACCGCCATGCCGCACGCGCCGCACCTGCAGGCCCCGCTGGCGGACATCCTCACCCGGCTGCGGCGCGAGTTCCCGCAGGTGCTGCTGGTGCTGTCCATGCTCGCGCCGCCCGAGCTGTCGCGGCGCATGCAGGAGGAAGGCTACCTGCTGTTCGAGGACACCACGCGCGCCATGCGCGCGGTGGCCGCGCTGCGGGACCTGGCGGCGGCCCGGGAACGCCCCGCGCGCGCCCACCCATCGGCGGAGCCGCTGCCCGAGCCGGCTGGCGAACGCCCGTTGGCCGGGGCCCGCACCGAACACGCGGTCAAGCAGGTGCTGGCCGCCTGCGGCATCGCCGTGCCGGCCGAGCACGCGGCCGCCGACGAGGCCGCGGCGCTCGACGCCGCGCGCCGCATCAGCTACCCGGTCGCGCTCAAGGTGCTCTCGCCCGACATCGTGCACAAGACCGAGGTCGGCGGCGTGGCGCTCGGCCTGGCCGACGCGGCCGCGCTCTCGGCCGCCTGGCGCGCCATGATGGCGCGCGTGCGCCGCGAAGCACCCGAAGCGCGCATCGACGGCGCCCTGGTCGCGCCCATGGTCGGCGACGGCCTGGAGTTCCTCGTCGGCGTGCAGCGCGACCCGATCTTCGGCCCGGTGGTGGTGGCCGGCCTGGGCGGGGTGTTCGTCGAGCTGTTCGACGATGTGGCGCTGCGGCTCGCGCCCGTGTCGCACGAACAGGCGCACGCCATGCTGCGCGAGCTGCGCGCCCATGCGCTGCTGCGGGGCCACCGGGGCGGCCCGCCGGCCGACGTCGACGCGCTGGCCGATGCCATCGTGCGGCTGTCGCGGCTCGCGGCCCGCCACGCCGACACGGTGGAATCGATCGAGATCAACCCGCTGCGGGTGTTCCCGGCGGGCCAGGGCGTGCTGGCGCTCGACGCCGCGGTGGTGCCGCGCGCCGCGCCGCCCGGACCGGCGGAGAAGAAAGGCCACGACGCATGACGACGACCCCGCGAAGCAAAACCGTCACCTTTTATTTCTCGGTGCTCTCGCCGTGGGTCTACTTCGGCGGCCCGCGCTTTCACGCCATCGCGCGCGAGAGCGGCGCCACCATCGTCTACCGGCCGATCGACCTGCTGCGCGTGTTCCGCGAGACCGGCGGCACGCCGCTGGCCGCGCTGTCGCCATCGCGGCAGGCGTTCCGCGCGCGCGAGCGCGCGCGCTGGTCCGAGTGGCTGGGCATGCCGGTCCGCGCCAAGCCCGCGCACCACCCGGTCGACGAATCGCTCGCCGCGCAACTGCTGCTCGCGGCGCAGGAGGCGCATGGCGACGCGGTGGTCTGGCCGCTGGCCGAGCGCATGCTGGCCGGCGTGTGGGTGCACGACCAGAACATCGCCGACGCGGACACGCTGGCGCGGCTCGCGCGCGACGCCGGGCTGACGGATGCCGACGCGCTGCTCGCGCGCGCCCGCAAGCCGGCGCTGCAGGCGCGCTTCGAGGCCTGCACCGCCGAAGCCCTGGCCGCCGGCGTGTTCGGCGTACCCAGCTTCGTGATCGACGGCGACCTGCACTTCGGCCAGGACCGGCTCGATTTCGTGGAACGCGCGCTGCGGCGCGCCGCCGAATGAACGCAACACAACGACGACAAGCTCAGGCGGGGATGTGGCTATTTTTCTGGATGCGAAAGGAATCACGATCATGATCAACAAGCTCTTGCCCAAGCTGCTGCTGGCCCTGTGCGCCGTGGCCACCGCGGGCCTCGCGACCGCGCAGGACTTCCCGAACAAGCCGATCCGCTGGATCTCGCCCTGGGCGCCGGCGGGCGGCAACGACGTGCTCTCGCGCGCCATCGGCAACGAGATGGCCAAGACCCTCGGCCAGCCGGTGGTGGTGGACAACAAGCCCGGCGCGTCCGGCACCATCGGCACCGACATGGTCGCCAAGGCGCCGCCCGACGGCTACACGCTCACGCTCGGCAGCCCCGGCACGCATGCCACGGCATTGAGCATGGTGCCCGGCCTGGGCTACGACCCGGTAAAGAGCTTCACCCCCGTCGTGCTCGTGGGCACCGTGCCCAACGTGCTGGTGGTGCCGCCCTCGGTGCCGGCCAACTCCGTGCAGGAGCTGATCACCTACCTCAAGGCCCACCCGAACAGTTACAACTTCGCCTCGGTCGGCAACGGCTCGATGCAGCACCTCGCGGGCGAGCTGTTCAAGCGCATGGCCGGCGTGCAGATCACGCACGTGGCCTACAAGGGCAGCGCGCCCGCGCTGCTCGACCTGACCGGCGGCCGCATCGAAATGGCCTTCGAGAGCATGCCGACCGTGCTGCAACTGGTGCGCTCGGGCAAGCTCAAGGCCCTGGCCGTGACGACGCCCAAGCGCTCCTCGCTGCTGCCGGACGTGCCCACGATCGCCGAATCGGGCCTGCCCGGGTTCGACGTCACCATCTGGTACGGCGTGTTCGGCCCGGCCGGCATGCCCGCCAACGTCACCGCCAAGCTCAACCAGACCATCAACGCCGCGCTGCGCACCCCCGAACTCGGCCAGCGCCTCGCCGAGCTCGGCGCCGACCTGGCCGGCGGCACGCCCGAAGACCTCGGCCGCTACCAGGCCGCCGAGAGCGCGCGCTGGAACCGCTTCATCCAGGAAGCCGGGATCAAGCCCTGAGCCGTCCCCCGGCTCACGCGGCCGGGGACTTCGCGCGCATGCCCGCGGCGATGTAGGGGATCATCTGCCGCAGGGCCTCCGGATAGTCCTTGCTGCTGGACGCGCCACCGGACAGGTAGTCGAGGCGGCCGGTGCTGGCCAGCGCGTACTGGTATGTCCCCAGCATGAACGTGAACCGCCAGCCCACCTCCTGCGCCGGGTGCCCCGGCAGCGCGCGCGAAAAGGCCTCGAAGTAGCGCTTCGAGGACTCGTCGTACAGCGCGCTGCGCAGCCTGGCACCGAGCGGCGAGGTGTCCAGTTGCAGGCGCGACTGCATGCGCAGGAAGCTCCGGCCGCTCTGGCTTTTCATAGCCAGTTTCACGGCCGGCACGAGGAAGATCTCGATCAGCCGCTCCAGAGGCACCGCCTTGCCCCGGGCCGCGGCCTCGGCTTCATCGAGCAGTTGGAGGCGCTGCTCCACCATTGGCTTGCCGGAGCCCATGTACGCCTCGAGAAAAAGGTTCTCCTTGCTCTTGAAGAAGTAGTGGATCATGCCCTGGTTCACTTGCGCCCGGTCCGCAACGGTGCGCAGCGAACACCCCTCGAAGCCATGCTCGGCGAACAGGCGCGCCGCCGCCTGAAGGATTTTTTCGCGCGCGTCCGATTTGTGCCGGCCCGAGCCGGGGGAAACAGGGCGGGGAGCGGTCGCCTTCATGCCATTGCCTCGTTGCATGCACCAGATGCCTGGTGCCAGATGGATGCCAGATCAGGGCGGGCACTGTGCCCGCCCCCCGGATCTTAAAAGACCCGGGGCCGGCAAACCCACTTGCATCGTCCCTCAAGCCGGCCCATAATTTAGTCGATCGACTAACTAATCAATCCGGATGAAGCCATCCCGCCCAACCACTTGCCCATGGAGATCCGATCGTGTTCACCCTCTACAACAATGCGTATTCGACCTGCAGCCTGAAGGTTCGCCTGCTTCTCGCCGAGAAGGGCATCGAATGGCAGGACAAGCAGGTCAGCTTCGCGCTCAACGAGCACCTGACGCCCGAGTACCTGCAACTCAACCCGAACGGCGTCGTCCCGACGCTGGTGCACGACGACAAGGTCGTCATCGACTCGTCGGTCATCATGGAGTACCTGGACGAAGTGGTGCCGGCGCCACCCATGGCTCCGCGGACGCCCCATGGGCGCGCCCAACTGCGCGCCTGGCTGCGCTACTTCGAGGAAGTGGCGACGCCGGCGGTCCGCTTCCCCTCTTTCAACCAGGGCATGCTGCGCCGCTTCACGCCGCTCGATGAAGACGAGTTCTCCGAGGCCGTCAACCGGCGGCCGCTGCGCAAACGCTTCATCGAGAAAATGGGCAAGCAGGGGTTTTCGGACAGGGACCTGCTGATCGCCTACGAGAACATCGCGCAAACCTGCCATCGGATGGAGAAGGCGCTGCAAGGCCAGGACTGGATCCTCGGCGGCGACCGGCCTTCGATCGCCGACTGCTGCGTCGCCCCGCTGATCGACCGCATGGACGACCTGGGCCACAGCTACCTCTGGGCCGATGACGCGGCCGTGCAGGACTGGCTGGCGCGCTTTCGCGCGCGGCCCTCCTGGTCGACCACGTTCTACGAAGGCGCCCGCCTGTCCGACTTCTACAAGGACCTCGACGCCCGCAAGCGCACACTGGCCGATCTCGCGACTTGCTGATGATGAACGCGGGCCGCCCAAGCGGCCCGCAGGGGCGGCAGCGCCCTATTCGCCGCGCGGCGCGCAGCCCGCCCGCCCGCCAGGCATTTCGCGCAGGCCGTTGAACAGCTCCTGGTAGTGCCGCGCCACCTGGCTGCCCTGATCGCCGGCGCGCCTCGCCCACCGATCGGCCTCGCAAGGGTCCGCGGCGATGGCAGGGCCGTACAGCGCCTGGCCAGCCAGCAGCACGCCGGCCAGCAGTTCCTGGGCGCGCAGGTCGCCGGCCTCGCCCGCCAGGCGCAGCAGGGCGAGCATGCGGGGATAGTCGCGCTCGGTGCGCGCTTCCCGCGCGAGCTGGTAAGCCTGCTCCGGCGTGATCTCGCCAGGGCTCGCGGCGTGGGCGGGCGGCGCGGCGGCCGGCACGAATGCCAGCACAAGCGCGGCGGCCGCCCACGCAGTTCGGGGTTTGGCGCGCGGCGCCTGTGCCATGAGGAATCGCATCGTCTTCTCCTTCGATTCAAAAGCGTCCCCGGATTGGAGGCGTTCCACGGCGGCGGCACAATGCGGATTGTTCGCGGCAGCCTTCGGATGGCCCGAAGGCTTGCCTCGGCGGAGAGGACGCCCATGCGGCTCGATATCGCGGATCTGCGGCTGTTTCTTTGCGTGGTGGAGGCCGGCAGCATTACCCAGGGCGCGCAGCAGGCGCACCTGGCGCTGGCCTCGGCCAGCGAGCGGCTGCGCAACATCGAGGAAGACGCCGGCGTGGCGCTGCTGGAGCGCCGCGCGCGCGGCGTGGTCCCCACGGAGGCGGGCGAGGCGCTCGCGCACCATGCGCGCCTGATCCTGCAGCAGCAGGCGCTGCTGAGGGGAGAGCTCAGGGACTTCGCCAGCGGCGCGCGCGGCACCTTGCAACTGTACGCAGGCACGGCGGCACTGACCGAGTTCCTGCCGCACAAGCTGGCACCGTGGTTGGCGCAAAGGCCGCGCCTGCGCGTCGAGCTCAAGGAGCGCACCAGCACGGAGATCGCGCGCCACGCCGGCGCGGGCCTCATCGAGGCGGGCATCGTCTCGGACGCCACCGACGTGCGGGGCCTTGGCGTGCACCTGCAGCCCGTGGCGAAAAATCACCTCGTGCTCATCGTGGCGCAAGGCCACGCGCTGGCGGGCAGGAGCAGCGCGCGGTTCGCCGACGTCCTGCACGCGCCCTTCGTGGGCCTGGCGCCGGGCAGCGCCCTGCAGGACCACATCGACGCCTACGCGCAGGCGGCGGGCCAGGCGCTGAACTTCCGCATCCGCATGAAAACCTTCGAAGGCGTGTGCGAAATGGTTTCGCACGGCGTGGGCCTGGCCATCGTGCCGCAGGGGGTGGCCCGCCGCGAACGCCGCCGCCATGCCTACCACACGGTCGCCCTGGACGAGGCCTGGGCGCGCCGCCAGCTCTGCGCCTGCTTCAAGGATTGGGACGCGCTGTCGGCGCCGATGCAAAGCCTGCTGGCCCACCTGGGCGCATCGCGGCCGCGAAAGGCGGATTAAGGCCGATACCAATGCCGCCAGCGCTGGCATGCGGCCGCACAGGCGCCGAAGACCGCCACCAACCGCCATACTGGAAACCTTTGCCGCCGGCGCCCGGCCGCTCTGGACCCGCTTCCAGTCTCCCGCCCGCCGATACAACCCACAAAAAATAAAGAACGAGGACGCAAGAGGAACCCCATGGATTTCCTGACATCCCCACCCTTTTGGGTCGCCCTGGGCCAGCTCATCATCATCGACATCCTGCTGGGCGGCGACAACGCCGTGGTCATCGCGCTGGCCTGCCGCAAGCTGCCGCCCAAGCAGCGCACCAAGGGCATCATCTTCGGCACGGCGGGCGCCATCATCCTGCGCGTGATCCTGATCGCGTTCGCGATGACGCTGCTGACCATCCCCTTCCTGAAGTTCGTCGGCGCCATCCTGCTGGTGTGGATCGGCGTGAAGCTGCTCGCGCCCGACGACGACGGCCATGGCGACGTCCAGGGCAGTGACCGTCTGCTGGCCGCCATCAAGACCATCATCGTGGCCGACCTGCTGATGAGCGTGGACAACGTGATCGCCATCGCGGGCGCGGCGCAGAACGCGGGCGAGCATTCGCTCCTGCTCGTGATCCTGGGCCTGCTGATCTCGATCCCCATCATCGTGCTGGGCAGCCAACTGGTGATCAAGCTGATGGAGCGCTTCCCCCTCATCATCACGGTCGGCGGCATGCTGCTGGGCTGGATCGCCGGCGGCATGCTGGTGACCGACCCCGCCTTCGTGGATCCCGACAAGTGGACCTGGATGCCCAAGCCCGGCACCCTCGATGCGCATGGCCAGGCCGTGATCTCCGACACCCTGTCCTGGACGGCACACGTCGTCGGCGCGCTGCTCGTGCTGGCCCTGGGCAAACTGCTTGCGGCTCGGCAGAAGGGGGCGGCGGCGCACTGAAAGGGGGCGATGGGTGGCGGCAGCGAGGCGGATCAAGCGCGCACTACACATTTGGCTTCAATCCGTCGCCGTCTGCCGGCCGACGATCACCTAAGACACCTCTGCAGCGAGAACGGTCCTGTAGGTGTTCGAGCAGCACGTAGTCGAGAGACACCTTTAAGCCGGCCCCAAACCAACAAACACCACAGCCGCCTAAACGCGTAGGGCCGGAATGCTCTATATCTAAGGCTTACCGGCCCAAGCGGATAGATCTTGGCATGATTTCAACTCAAATCCAGCGCAGAAACCCCCTACAGGCCGACCTTCAAGAACTAGATCGGCCTACCATGGTTGCCGGATCAACTACTAGCGTAGCAAACAGTAACCGATCAAGCAAAAGCACCTTAATATTTTTTAATCCGATTCTCCTGCTCACCATCTGAAACCGTAGCGAGGCTAATTTTTGCCAAATGCTGCTCAATCTTATGAAGAGAGCCGCGAATATCCTTGATAGTAGTTTGATTACGCCCATCAATGGCATCAACCACTGCTTGCTCTAGGCTCTTTATCGTTGCCATCCCCTTGAAATGCTCTATAGATAGAACGCAGGAATCAATAGCATTTTTCTTGCGCCACAGTGGGGGATTGAATTTATACGTGATATCCAACTGAATTCCCTCTGGTCCGAGCTCCTTTGCAAGCCCTCCAAACTGACCGCCATGAAATACCAGACGCTGGCGCGGTGCAAGCAAGGGAATACCTGATGTGGGTATGTAACTACCGCGCTCAGATGGGGCTTTAATTCCATACCAACCAATAGGTATCGGTTTCGAAAACTTTATATCAAAGGCATTGCCGGTGCCTATGTTTTCAATGACAAGTTCGATAATTGATTGCTGCCGCTCGCTGGGCTGATAGTACGCAACGACTTGAGGTTGGGAGTTTTTGTAGACCGCTACATATGCCACCAACGCAGCAAGCGCGGCAGAAGCCGGGGCCAAGTAGTCAGTCAGATATTTATTCAGATCGCTAGGCATTAGCTCACCCTTCCACAGAGGGAATAAACTGATATGTTGTCAGCAGGTAACTAAGTTCAGGCGCGGCAGCGCTAAAAATTGTGCCGACGGAGAGCAGGACAACACCCACTGCGGAAACATGAACACCACCTATAGCGGTCGTCTCGATCTTCTTCGAGATATCGGCAATCAGGCCAGCGAACTGACGAACCTGCGCATCCAGTGCTTGCTGTGCTTTCTTCTCAGCTTGAAGAACCGCAATATGTGTTTTCCCTTGCGCTACCTCCAGCTCCTTGATGATCTTCTCAATGTGCCCCAAACGACCTTCTACCGTCTGATCTGAATCGCCCCGGGATTCGCGGAGGCTGTTTGGTTTAAGTCAGGCCATCACCGT
>CAZAPJ010000025.1:0-59841 GCA_964487025.1 uncultured Hydrogenophaga sp. | reverse complement strand
CGGGCTGGAGGCCGACCTGTTCACCGCCGTCCCCGAACTCGTCAAAAGCCTGTAGGTAGACCAGCGGCTTCGCGCGGCCCTCGATGGGCGGGGCCGGACGCGCACTACCACCAAAATCCCGCGGAGGCCAGGCCAGCCCCGCCAATTTCTGCAACCGCTCCACGCGGCCGAAACGGCTTCGTGGAAACAATCGGGCGGAATGTTCTCGCGGCGCCGCAACTCGTCAAATAGCGCGCTGCGGCGATTGCCGATCGAAAGAATCTCTCCTGTGCGTGGCCATCGGGGCCGCGTGTTCACGCGTTCAGGAGATGTTCATGACAACGGCAGCTCATTCCCCACGACATGCCCGTTCGAGGCCGCTGCTTGGCCGCCGGGGCATCCACCATCAGACGGCAGCCACCGCGCAGCGCCAGGCCGGCTTCACGCTGGTCGAGATGGCGGTGGTGCTGGTCATCATCGGCGTCATCCTCGGCGCCGTCATGATCGGGCGCGACGCGCAGCGCAACGCCGAGTACCTGCGCATCCGCCAGACCTTCATCAACCAGTGGGCGGTCGCCTACAACACCTACGTCCAGCGCATGGGCGTGCCGCCAGGCGACAACCTCTCGGCGCCGCGGCTGATGGTCAACGGGCAGCAGTACACCGGCGTGCTGGGCGGAAACCTCTCCGCCGTGGCGGAGCCGCCGGCCCTCTGCCAGGGGACGCTGGGCCGCAACATGCAACGGACGGCAAACCCGCGGCTTGACCTGAGGGCGATCATGCTTCAGGCCGGCGTCGAACTGCCGGCCGGGCGCGGCCTGGGCATGGAAGACCGCTACGTTTACCGCGATACCAACGGCAACCCGCAGGAGCTGCAGGTCTGCTTCCAGTGGAACCGGCCGGGGAGGCCCTTCGGCTCGGGCAACGTGATGGTGATCTCCGGCCTCACGCCCGATCTGGCCCGCTCGCTGGCCTCGGCGATCAAGGGCAATGCCGATGCCAACAGCGGCTCCTTCCGGCAGGAAGGTGTGGCGGTCGGCGCGGACGGGGGGCAGCTTTCGGGGGCCAACACAGGGATCGCCGGCCAGGGGATAGGGAACACGGGTGGGGTCGACTGGGTCAGCGAAAACACCCAGACCTATACCGCCACCCGGGGTGCGGTGGCGGGGTCGACGGTGAACGACTCCCGCGACACCCAGGTCCGCACCGTCGTCGCCCACTACCGCATGAACCAGTGACGGCCGGCCGTCGGAGCACGTCATGAAGATCCCGACCGGCACGGCAGCGCTCCAGGTGCTCAAGGCCCTGCAGGCGCGGCGGCGCGAGCAGCCGCCGCAGCAGCGCTCGCACGGCCCCTGGGTGGTCGCGGCCTTCGCGCTGCTGCTGGTCGCGGCGGTGCTCTTCGGTTGGAGCCGCGCCGGGCTGTCCAGCGCCCGGCAGGCGCTGGACATGGCGCAACAGCGGCTGGCCGAGGTGCGGCAGGAGGAGGCGCGCACCACCCACCTGGCCCAGCGGACCCAGATGGCGCACAAGCTGCTGCGCGACGCGGCCCGGCAGGGGCTGGGCCACCAGGACTGGGCCGAGCGCCGCTTCAACATCCAGAAGGCCACGATGCGCCGCGAGGAGGCCAACGCCCTGCTCGCCGAGCTGGTGCGTGCGCCGGACCGGTTCTTCGGCGCCGAGGGGTTCGAGCTTTCGGTGCTGCGCCGCACCGAGAGCCTGTTCTCCGACGTCCAGGACCCCGATTCGAGGGTGGAGGTGAGCGTGCGCGGCAGCCTCATGTTCCGCATCTCGGGAGGTGGATCATGACGCTGCTCGTCCTCGGCGAGCGCTGGCTGTCCGGCGACCACGACGGCCGCCAGCCGCACAGCGCGCCGGGCCGCTACCCGGCGCTGCAGCAGGCCGGCAACCTGGTGTGGTACCCCGAACAGTGCACCATCGGCGTCGCCGCCTTCGAGGGCGATCCCCGCCACGCGGTCACCCTGCTGGAGCGCAAGCTGCGCGCGCAGGGCGAGATCTCCTCGGACGTCAAGATCCTGGTGCTGCAGTCGCAGCGCGTGGGGCGCGGCTACCAAGTGCTCTACACCACGGTGGCGCTCGACGAGTGGCAGCAGATGCTCTCCTGGGCCGCGGCGCAGCCGCACATCTGCCGGGTCTCGCTCGCGGTCTCGCTGGCGCTCGCGCGGGGGCAGGCCGCCGCGTGCACGGTGGTGCTGCAGGCCGACCGGCATTTCCATTTCCTGGCCCTGCACGACGGCCAGTTGATCCACCTGCAGGCGGTGGCGGTGGACGGCTCGCGCGCCGACTTGGAGGCGGTGGCCGCGATGCTCGGCATGCAGGTGCGCGAGGAAATGGCAGCGCGCGGGCGCGAGCGCTTCGACGTGCTGTGGCTGCCCGTGGCCTACGAAGGCGAGCGCGCCGACCTGGACGCAGTGGCCGCGGCGTTCACCGCCGCGGCGCCGGGCCTGTCGGTGCAGGTCGAGGGCGAGCCACTCGGCGCACGCGACGCCGCGGGCGTGCAGATCCTCTCGGGCCTGCTGGGCACGGCCCGGCTGGCCCGCCCGCAGGACCTGCTCAACCAGGGCTGGGACCGGCTGCAGGTGCTGGCGCGCGAGTACCTGCCCCATGGCGCGGTGGCGGCGGCCCTGGCGGCGCTCGGGCTGGCTTATATCGGCTACGGCTGGATGGCCGACGCCTCCGCGCTGGAGCAGCAGGCGGCGCGGCTCCAGGCCGAGGAAGCCCAGGTGCGCGAGTCCACGGCGGCGGTGGCGCGCGACATCGCGCTGGACCGCGGGCCGGTGGACAAGCAGGTCGAGATGCTGGCCCTGCTGCGCAAGGTCCAAGGCGGCCAGGACCCGGTGCACCTGCTGCGCGCGCTCCGGCGCGCGGCCCAGGGCGGCGTGCGGATCCTGTCGGTCGCGACGGCGCCTGAGGCCGCCGCGGCCGCGGGCGGCGAGGCGGCCGTCCTGGTGGACGGCACCTTGCCCGAGAAGGCGTCCGACGCGGGCCGCGACACGCGCCTGCTCTCGAGCCTGGTGCGGACCCTGGCCGAGCACGGCTACCGCGCCGAGCCGATGGACATTCGCTCGGCGGCGGCCGACCAGAGCGCTTCCACCCGGCTGTTTTCCTATCGGCTGACCCGCATCGCCGAGGCCCGCGAACCCGGTGGAGCGCGACCATGAAAACCCTGGCCTTCTTCAAGCCGCGCTGGCTGCCCTTGCTGGGGTGGGGCGTGCTGGCCGCCGCCGGGCTGCTGGCCGCCTACGTGCTGTCCCAGCGCGCCGACCTGCTGTTCGTCGGCGGCGAGCCGCCGGCCGCGCCGGCCGGCGAGGGCGACACGATCGATCAGGCCGCCAGGCACCTGGAGGAGATCGTGCAGGCGATGGCGCGCCGGCGCGGGGACGCCCCGGACGACGGGCGCCTCGCGATCGACCCCGCTCCCGAGGCGCCGCCACCGCCGCCGGCGGCCGCCGAACTGGCGGCCATCGACCCGCTGCTCAAGGGCGCGGTGGTGGTGCGCTCCGGCAACCGCCTCTACCTGATGCTGGGCGACCAGCGCTTCCGCGTCGGCGAGCGCATCGGCACCGGCGAAACCGTTCACCGGCTGGACCTGCAGTGGGTGGACCTCACCCTGCCCGACGGGCGCAAGCGCCGGGTGGAACTCGGCCGCGGCCTCGGGGGGCCGCCGCGCGAACCGTCCGCGGCGCCCTAGGACCACAAGGAGCCTGATCATGAAGCAGCAATGGAAAGTCGTCGTCGGTGCGGCGGTGGTGGTGTCCGCCCTGTTCGCCGCGGGCATCCTGTTCCGCGACCGGGTGTTCCCGGGGGTGGCGCAGGCACCGGCGGCGGAGGGCGAGCGGGCGCCGGCGGCGCCGGTGGTTCCCGCCCCGGCGGATGCCGGCGCCGAGGCGGTGCCGGCGCCTGCGTCGCCCCCGGCCGCGGACGGCACCGCCGGTTCGATGCCGGCCTGGATGGCCGACATGGTTCCCAAGCCCCCGGCCGGCGCCAGCGCCGCTGCCGGCGCGCCGGCCGGCAAGGACGCCGAGCGCGCCGCCCGCATGCAGGCGGCGCTGCAGAGCCTGAGCCGGCTGCAGGCTTCCGGCAAGCACACCGACCCGCTCGAAGTGGACAAAGTGTTGGCGGAGGTGCAGCGCGCCAACGGCTCGAACGTCCTGCAGGGCATCCGCCTGGACGTGCTGCGCGAGAACCTGCGCGTGGCCGCGCGCATGCAGACGGTGGCCAACGAACTGCAGGCGCTGCAGCAGCGCAGCGCCGGGCAGCCGCCGGGCCCCGAACTGCAGGCCGAGGTCCAGCGCAAGCTGGACGAGGTGCAGGCCCTGCAGCGCGAGCTGCGGATGGACTTCTACGCCGCCGACCGGTCGGCCGCGCCCGCGGTGAAGCCATGACCACCCGCCCCGCACCGCAGCGCGGCGGCTTCCTGCTGGAGGCGGCCCTGGTGCTGCTCGTCGCCGGCCTGCTGACCGTGTCGACGTTCGAGATCCAGGCGACCCTGCGCAAGCGCCAGCAGGTCTCGGACGCGCGCCACCTGGTACAGGCGGCCGATGCGGCGGTGCGCGCGTTCGTCCTGCGGGAAGGGCGGCTGCCCTGTCCGGACATCGCCGGCAGCGGCGTGGAAGCGACCGCCGCGGGGCCCGCCGCGTGTGCCCGCCGGGCCGGCAGCGTGCCCTTCGTCTCGCTGGGCATGGAGTTGCCGAACCTGCCCAACGGGCTGGTGCTGCGCTACGGCGTGGCCGGCGACCTGCTCGGCCAGGTGGCCGACGGGCCGGCCCTGCTCGGGCGCGCCCTGGCGGCCAGCCGGGCGGCGCCCGGGCTGGGGCAGGTCTGGGTCGGCGGGCGCGGCGACGACGGCGCGTTCAGCGATTGCGGCCGCGCGGCGTTCAACCCCGCGTACGTGCTGATGTGGGCGCCCGTGCCCGGGGCCAACGAACCCCAGGCGCTGCTCTCGCTGTGCTTCAGCGAGAGCCGGGACGGCGTGCGCGGCCTGGTGGCGATGGAGCGGTTGGAGTTTCTGGGCTGGCTGCGGTCGGCGCTGGGGGCGTAGTGGCGATGGGCGATTCCCCGCCGGGGCCGCCTCTTCTTTCTTCAGTGGGATCGATGTCGGAGAAACCGGAATGAAACGTCAAATTGCCGTGATCGGCCTGGCCGCTGCGCTGCTGGCCCTGGGCGGGTGTGCGCACATGCAGGAGCCCGGGGACGCGCTGGCCGCGCAGCAGGCGGCCCAGACCACAGACCTCGAACTCGCCGGGCAGGAGATCGGCGGCGATGCCGCCAAGCTGCTGGCCGCGCAGGATGCGCTGTGGCAAGAGCTGGAGCGGCGTTCCCCGCCACCCGAACCCGTCGAGGCGTCCGCGCCGCCCGAGCATCCCGGCATTCCCTCCACCGGGGCGCTGGTGAACAAGAAGTTCGGCATGAGCATGCAGGATGCCCGGATCGGCCAACTGCTGTGGATCGTCGGCACGGAGTTCGGCCTCGGCCTGTCGATCGAGCCCGAGGTGCTGGCGATGGACAAGACCGTGAACCTGTACCTCAAGGACGTCACGGGCCGCGATGCGCTGATCCACATCCTGGAGGTGTTCGACGTGCACGGCCGGGTCGGCGCGGACAACGTGCTGCGTGTGAGCCCGATGGCCGAACGGATCTTCCCGATCGACGCGCTGGCGGTGCGCGGCGCGCTGAGCCTGAGCGCGGGCGGCGACGCGCTCGGCGGCGGCGGCGGCGAGTCGACCGGCCTCAAGGACAGCGTGGCCCTGGCCGGCGGCCTGGGCGACGACAAGGGCGACACCTGGTCGGAGCTGGGCCGGACCCTGGAGGTCCTGCTGAACGAAGGCGAGGGCTCGTCCGCGCCGAAGGCCGACGCGGCGCGCTTCACGCTGGACCGCACCAGCGGCAGCCTGTACATCCGGGCCCGGCCCTCGCGCATCCGCATGGTCGAGCAACTGCTCCAGAAGGGGCGCCATTTCCGCGGCCGCCAGGTGCAGATCGATGCCCAGTTGATCGACGTGTCGCTCAACAACGGCGACCAGGTCGGCATCGACTGGACGTTGCTGGGCCGCCGGGTGATGTCGACCCTGGGCGCCTCGCCGATCTCGATCGACCCGACCGCCGGCACCGTCGGCGCGCCGCCGAACCTGCTGGGCCGCATGGTCACCATTCCTGCCCAGATGCTGGGCTCCACGGTCGGGGCGGGCGGCGGCATCACCCTGTCGAACCGGGTGTTCTCGGCCACCATCAACGCGCTCAAGGCCTACGGCCGCGTCAAGCTGCTGTCGAACCCGTCGATCCGGGTCAACAACGGCATGCCGGCGTACCTGAGCGTGGGGACCAACTACCGCTACATCAAGGAGATCACGAGCGCGGCGGCCACGAGCACGGCCACGCCGGGCGAGATCACCCCGGTCACGGTGGAGATCAAGACCGACTCGGTCTTCTCCGGGGTGGTGCTCGGCCTGGGCGCGGTGGTCAAGGACGGCGGCGAGATCGAGCTGTTCGTGCGCCCCTCGCAGTCGCAGGTCGACCGCAACAGCCTGGCGCTGCTCGACGTGGGCAACGGCAACCGGCTCACGCTGCCGGTGGTCAACACCAAGAGCATCACGACCATGCTCAGCATGCGCGACGGCGACGTGGTCCTGCTCGGCGGCCTGATCGACCAGGAGAGCTCGACCGGGCGCGACGGCGTGCCCGGGCTCTCGGAGCTGCCCGGCCTGGGCGGCCTGTTCCGCTCCAGCGCGGCGCAGAACACCACGCGCGAGCTGGTGATGGTGCTGCGCGCCCGCATCCTGCAGTAGGCCGATCGCCGCCCTGGACGGAACCCCGCTTGATACCCCACCAGGAAACCGCCGCCATGTCCCGGCCACCCCGCCTGTCCGCCGAGCAGCAGTCCGAGCTGTTGGGCCAGATGCTGATCCGCAAGGGCATGCTCGACGCGGTCCAGCTCGAGTACGTGCGGCAGAAGCAGGCCGCCGGCGGTGGCCTGCTGCGCACCATCCTGGCCCAGGAAGGCTTGGTGGGCGAGCAGGACGTGGTGCGCGAGCTCAGCCAGCTCCAGGGCATGGACTACGTGGTCGTGGGCACGCTCGACGCGCCGGACAACGCGCTGCTGGCGATGTTTCCGCGCGAGCTGTGCCTGACCGCGCGCTTCCTGCCGCTGAGCCGGCAGGACCAGCAGCTCACCGTGCTGCTCGGCGATGCCGAGCCGGACGAGGTGGCGCAGCTCGTGCTGCGGCGCACCGGCATGCGCTCCACCTTCGTGCGCGGGCAGTTCTCCGAGGTGATGCGCTTCATCCGGCACTGCTACCACTTCGCCCGCAACCCGCCGGAAGACGACGTGCGGCGCGAGACCGCCAAGCTGCTCAAGGACACCGAGCACGCGCATTCGCCCGAGCACTTCGTCGACAGCCTGGTGCACTGGGCGATGCGCGAGCGCGCCACCGACATCCACATCACGCCCGGCTCCTGGGGCTACCACATCCTGTGCCGCATCGACGGCGTGCTGCAGCCCATGATCGCGCTGCCGCCCGCGCTGAACCGCCTGGTCAGCTACCTCAAGCTGCGCGCCGAGATGGACATCTCCGAGCAGCGCCGCCCGCAGGACGGCAGCTTCCGCGTGGTGGTGTTCGAGATGCCGATCACGATCCGGGTCTCCACCATCGTGACCGAATACGGCGAGCGCATGGTGATGCGCCTGCTGCCCGAGGCGCACGACATCCAGGACCTCGCCAGCCTTGGCTTCTTCGAGGAAGACGTGGCCAAGATCGCGCGCGTGATGGAGAACCCGGTCGGCATGGTGCTCATCACCGGGCCGACCGGCTCGGGCAAGAGCAGCACGCTGCACGCCGGCCTGCGCATGCAGCACCTGATCGAGCGCAACGTGCTCACGGTGGAAGACCCGCTGGAGTACCGCGTGCCGGCGGCCGGCCAGACCGAGGTCAACCGGCGCGCCGGCTACGACTTCGGCACCGCGCTGCGCCACTTCCTGCGCCACGACCCCGACGTGATCCTGGTCGGCGAGATGCGCGACGTCGAGACCGCGCAGGCCGCGTTCGAGGCCGCGGCCACCGGCCACCTGGTGCTCAGCACGCTGCACGTCACGACCGTGTTCGGCGTGGTGCCGCGGCTGCGGCCGATGTCGCTCTCGCCGCAGGTGATCGCGGAGAACCTCAAGCTGGTGATCAACCAGCGCCTGGTGCGCAAGCTGTGCTCGGCCTGCGCCACCGAGAAGCCGTTCTCCGAGAGCGAATGCGAATGGCTGGGCGTTCCGCACGGCACCTTGGGCTACGCCGCTGTCGGGTGCTCGCGCTGCCGCGGCACCGGTTTCTATGGGCGCCTGCCCTTGTACGAGCTGCTGATGGTGGACGAGGACATGGCCAACGCGATCGCCGACGACGCCGGCCGCGAGGCCATCCGCGCGCTGGCCTTCTCGCGCGGCTTCACCGCCATGTCCACCATCTCGCGGCGGCGCGTGCTGCTGGGCCAGACCACCACGGCGGAAATCTTCCGGGTCACGGGCGAGGGGCCGGGGCGATGAGCGGCGTGTTCTATTACGAGGTCATCTTCCCCGGCGGCAGGACCGCGCGGGCGCTGGTGGTCACGCCCTACGAGCGCGACGAGGCGGCGTCGGCCTGGATCGAGCGCCAGACCAACGGCATGGTGGTCGGCCTGTGGCGCGTGCCGCCCGCGCTGGCGCAGGCCTACCGCTGGGGCCAGCGCCTGGTGCACGCCACGCCCGGCGCCAAGGACGTGGCCGGCCTGATGCGCGACCTGGCGGTGATGGTCGGCAGCGGCATTCCCCTGCAGGAGGCGTTCCGCGCCATCGCGGAGGACGATTCCGCCGAGGCCAACAAGGGCCTTACGCGCATGGCCCGCCTCATGCTCGACGACCTCGGGGCCGGCGCTTCGGTGACCGAGGTGTTCGCGCGCCAGTCCGAGGCCTTTCCCGAATCGGTGCGCAGCCTGGTCGCCATCGGCGACGCCTCGGGCACGCTGGCCGAGGTGCTGCAGGAGGCCGCCGACCACCTGGACCGCGTGAACAACATGAAGGCCGACGCCAAGCAGGCCATGATCTACCCGGCGTTCTCCTTCCTCGCCATCTTCGGCGCGGCGGCGTTCTGGATCGGTTACGTCATGCCCAGCATGGTGGACCTGTTCAAGCAGATGAACGCCACGCTGCCGCCGCTCACCGTGGCCGTGCTGGCCGGCGCCGAGTGGCTCAACGCCCACTGGGCGCTGGTGCTGGGAGGCGTGCTGGGCACGCTGTTGGTGCTGGTCTGGAGCTGGAAATCCAGCCGCTGGTTCCGCCGCCTGGGCTACAACGCGCTGCACCGCCTGCCGGTCTCGCGCGTGCTGGTCACGTCCTCCGGGCTGGCCTTCCTGTCCGAGTACATGGCGATCCTCATGCGCTCGGGCCTGGACGTGGTGAGCAGCCTGACCATCCTCGAGAACAGCACCGCCGACATCTACTACGAGGAGCGCATCGCCGCCATGCGCCTGTACGTCGAGCGCGGCGACCGCATCTCCTCCGCCATGCGGCTGATCGGGGGCTTTCCCAACCTCATGGTCCGCATGATCACCGTCGGCGAAGACGCCGGCTCGCTCGACCGGCAACTGTCCTACCTGGCGGCCGAGTACGGCAAGCGCCTGAAGCAGACCGTGGCGACCATCGCCGAGATCATCAAGCCCCTGGTGGTCGTGGTCGCCGGCGGCATGTTCCTCGTGCTGCTGATCGCCCTGCTGCTGCCGGTCTACGACCTGGTGCGCCAGGCCATGGCCAGGCCGATGTGAACCGGGCCCGACCCCACCACCAACTCCTTGATCCGCGAGGTGGCCCCATGAACCCGTTCCCGAACCCGTCTTCACCGCCCAGGCACCGGCCGAGCGCCGCTCCGGCGCGCCAGCGCGGGGTCTTCGCGATCGCGCTCGCGGCCGTGGCGCTCGGCGTGGCCGGCGCCATGCTCGGCAGCCACCTGCTGCAGCGCGCCCAGGCCTCGGCCAGGAACGTCCAGGGCCAGGCCGACGCGCTGCGCTGGGCCGACGCGGCGGTGCGCGGCTACGTGCTGACCCATGGCCACCTGCCATGCCCGGCCGCGCAGCCGCGCGGCGCGGAGGCGCGCAACGGCGACGCCAACAGAACCTGTGCGCAGAACAAGGGCTGGCTGCCGGTCGCGAGCCTGGTGGACGTGGCGAACGCGGACGAACCGCTCGAGTCCCACCTGGACATCCGCTACCTCGCGGGGCGCGGCGGCGCGCTGGCGCGCGCGCAGGCCACGTTCCAGCCCAGGCTGGCCGACGGCACGGCGCTGGCGGGCTTTCCCGGGGGCACCGGCAGTCCGGGGCTGGACTTCTGCGCCCGCCTCCAGGGGGCTTTCAACCCCTTGCGGCGCTGGGGCATGGCCGCCGATGCACCGTTCGACCCCGCGGTCCCGGTGAGCGGCAACGCCATGGTCTACGGCGTGGCGGTGGCCGCCCATGGCGCGTCGGCCGCGCTGTCGGGCCTCAACGAACGATTCGGCGATCTGCGCCTCGAGTCGCCGCTGCGCGCGCGCGACACCCGCTACGCCGACCGCGTGCGCGTGGTCATGCCCGCCGCCTACTTCGAAGCCTTCGGCTGCGGCCCGCTCATGGCCTCGCTGGACAACATGGCGGTGGCCCAGACCTGGACCGAAGCGGCCATCGGTTCGCGCGCCGGCAACATCGAGGTAGGCCAGATCCTGGGCAAGATCGTCCTGACGGCGACGATCTCCGATGGCCTTTATCTAGTGGACACGGTCGGCGGGCTGGCCAACGGGATCTACAACAACGCCTCCAACATCCTCGGGATCGTCAAGGCCATCCTTTCCTGGCAGTTCTACCGGATCCCGGTCCACGTCAAGGGCATCGGGTGGGCCATTGGGGGCATGGCGATCTCGGCGGTGGACGTGGCGCGCATCGCCGTGGCGCTCAGCCTGGACGCCACCATCAGCCACCTGTACTTCCAGCTCAGCGCCGACGCCGAGGCGCTGCCGGTGTGGACCGGCGCCGTCAATGGTGTGCTGCAGCCCGCGTACCAGCAGGGCGCCGCCTTCCATCCTTCCCTCCCTCCCGCCCCCTGACTTGCCAGGAGCCGAATCATGAACCTTTCCCGTTCGCCCGATTCCGCCGCACCTGCCGTTGCCGCACCATCCCGCCCGCGCCGTCCGCGCCGCGCCCAAGGCGGCTGGAGCCTGCTCGAATCGGTCGTGGTGGTGGCGCTGACCGGCCTGATGGCCGTCGGCCTGTGGCGCACCCTGGAGGCGGTCGACCGCGCCAGCCGCG
Organism: uncultured Hydrogenophaga sp.; assembly: GCA_964487025.1. GTDB lineage: Bacteria > Pseudomonadota > Gammaproteobacteria > Burkholderiales > Burkholderiaceae_C > Hydrogenophaga. Next base: position 48,555 of record CAZAPJ010000025.1, on the reverse strand, counting down.
TGGAGGAGGCGCGCAGCCTGGTGCAGCGCGCCGAAGACGCCCTGCATGGGCGGCTGCTGCGCGACCACGCGCTGCCGCCGCCCGATGCCGCGCGCCTCAGGCCCCAGCAGCCCCAGCACTTCGAGGGCTGGCTGCCGCAGGGCGTGCTGGCCGCCGTGCCGCCGAACACCATCCGCTACCTGGTCGACCGCACCCTGGTGGCAGCGCCCGCGGTGCGCTACCGGCCCGACCCCATGGTGCTGAACGGCAGCGGCACCCTGGGCCCGCGCGCCATCGGCGGGCTGGACGTGTGCCTCGCGCTCGCGCGGCGGGAGCAGAGCAACACCACGCTCAGCCCCGCCAACCCGATGCGGCTGGCCTTCGCCCTGCGGAGGCACGACGCCGTGGCCGGCCCGCCGCCGGACAGCTTCGTGCTCGACTGGCAGGGCCAGGCGGCTGGGCCGGACGCGCCCGCCCAGGCCGGCCTGCGCACGCTGGGCTATGGGGAGCTGATGGACCGCCTGGGCTGCGTGCCCGCGTTCGCCCGGCTGGCCACCGAGGTCAAGGCGATGGCGCTGGCCGGCGACCTGATGGCCCAGGCGGATCTGAACGTGGTGTTCCGCCACCATGCGGTCCGGGCGACGCGCGAGTCCATGATCAACGCGCTGTGGCGGATCGTGAACTCCTCGGTGCGGCTGGCCACCGCCACCTGGGACACGCTCTCGGCCCTGGTGACCATCACCACCACCCCGATGGGCTTTTTCTCGGCCGGCGCGACGCTCGCGGGCTTCGCGGCCGAGGCCGCGACCTGGATCATGTTGCTGGACTTTTCCAAGGACGTCTACGAGTCCGCCCGCGACGCGCTGCCCGGCGCCGAGGCGGCGCTCGTGCAGGCCCAGGCGCACCGCGCGCAGCTCGGCCAGCAGCGGGCCTGGCACCAGGGCCGGGTCGAGGGCTTCCAGGACAAGGGGGTGCTGCCATGAACAACAGTCCGGGCGCCATGGGGCGCATGCACCGGCGCCCGCAGCGCGGGGTGTCGCTGGTGGAGGCCGCGGTCGCCATGGCCATCCTGGGCGTGGCCGCGGTGGTGTTCTGGCAGGCGATCGGGGGCGTCCTCGGGCGCGAGAACCAGGACCGGGTGCAGTCGCACCTGGAGCGGATGCATGCGGCGGTGCGGGTCTTCGCCGCGCTGCACGCCCGGCTGCCCTGTCCCGCCAGCCAGCCCAACGGCTTGGAAGATTGCGCGGCCTTCCTCGCGGCCGGGGCGGCGGGGGGCGAGGCGCAGGGCTTCTTCCCCTACCTGAGCGCGGGCGTGCCCGAGCCCGGGCTGGCGCGCCTGCGCTACACGGTGGACGGCCGGCTGATGACGGCCGGCGGCGGCCGCTTCCAGGTGCTGACGAACGTCCAGCCCATCGATCGCCTGGTGGACGCCCTTCCCTTGCCCGCGGGGCCCGGCGACCCCTCGGCGCCGGGGCCCCGGGCACGGCTGCGCGAACTGCGCGCGCTGCCGCCCAGCAGCACCTACGACGGCCTGCTGGACCTGTGCGCGGCGCTGTCCCCGGCCAACCGGCGCGCCTACATGCTCGTGCTCGAGCAGGGGGATTTCCTGCGCGCGCTGGCCACGTCCGCGCAGCAGCGGCAGCAGCCGGTCCCCGCGGCCGCGCTCGCGCGCTACCTGGGCTGCGGCCCCATGGTGGCGGTGAGCGGGCGCGGCCAGTACAACGCCCACCTGGCCGGCGCCATCCTGGCCCAGTCGATCCAGGACTACCGCGGGCAGTTCGAGCTGGCCTACGCCATCACCGTGATGGAGGTGGCCGAAGGCGCGTGGTCGGTCGCGCACCACAGTTGGGCCACGCTCGTGGCCTGGGGCAAAGGCATCCAGGCGGTCTCGGCCCTGCATGCCAACATGTTCTCGCCCGCGCAGCTTCCTGGCACGCTCAAGACCCTGGCGCTGTCGGCCGCCACGCAGGCCTCCAAGCTCGCCTCGTGGGCCGCGCGCGTCTCCAACCTGGTCCGGTTCTCGAACAACATGCACAACTTCTACGCCCACCGCTGCATCATCAACAGGCTGGTGGATGCATCGCTGACGCGCTACGCCACCGCCACGGAGCATGCGGTGAAGGGCAGTTCCAGCGGGTATTTCCTGCGCGAACAGGACCAGGCGTCGGCCACCCCGGCCCTGCCCGGCCCGGCCAGCGACTTCGGCACCAACGCCACGGCGCTGAGCATGGCGGCGCTGGCTCAACAGCGCGCCGGCGGCCTGGGCTACCCGGGGCTGCTGAATGGCCTGGCCACGCTGCCACCCAGCGACTGCATTCCCGCGGACCTGCTGGACCCGACGGTCGCCGACCTGTCCACCGCCCAGACCGACACCGGCGGCGCGCTGGCCAGCGAGGGGCAGTCGCCGCCGGTCGAGCGGCCGGCCGACTTGCCGGCCGTCGGCAACCCCGCCTCGTCCGATCCGTCGCTGGACCCCAGCCGTGCGAGCGCGCTGGGCGAAGCCATGGGCCAGACGCTGGAGAACTCCGCCCTGAACGGCATGAGCGATGACGCTGCCGCCGCCCTGAGGGAAGAGGATGCCGGGAACCTCGGCGCCGCCGCCGACCGACTGGCGGACCCGGTCCACCAGCACGGCTTGGCCAACGGGCACGGCGAGGTCGACCTGGACGCGATGAAGAACTTCCTCCTGGGCAGCCAACCCTGAGGCCACGTCAGGCCCGCCTGCCATGAGTTTCCACCGCCGTTGCTTTTCCCCGCCCACCCTGGCTTCCCGCCGCGCCGCCGTCCCGCCGCAGTGGCGGCAGCGGCACCGTGCCCGCGGCTTCAGCCTGCTGGAGATCACCGTGGTGCTGGTCATCATCGGCGTCGTGCTCAGCGCCGTGTCCGTGGGCACCGACCTGCTGCGCAACGCGCGCGGCCAGAAGACGTTCTCCAGCTTCGTGATGGGCTGGCAGGAGGCGTTCTCGCAGTACACCCGCGTGACAGGCCGGTTGCCGGGGAACGGCAAGCCCCCCGCGGTGCCGACCAGCTTCGTGGCCCGTGCCCGCGGCACGCCGCACTGCGGCCAGACGATGGTCAGGGATTTCCTGGAAGCCGGCGTGCGCGTGCCGCAGGGGAACGGGCACCAGCGGGAGCACCAGTACCTCTACCAGGACTCGGGCGGCTCGCCCCGCTGGCTGGAGGTGTGCTTCATGACCGTGAGCTGGGCCGTGAGAGATCCGGATCCCGCCAACGCCGGGGCGTTCGTGAGCACGGACCGCCACGTCATGCGCCTGACCGGCCTGACCGCGGAACTGGCGCTCCAGATGGACGTGCTGGTGGACGGCGGCCTGAGCGCGCGTTTCGGCCAGTTCCGCTCCGTGGCGGTCAGCAACCGGCGCACGGCGGTCGATGCCGATTGGGGCGATCTGCTGACGAATGTCAACCGCGCGGAAAGCGCGCGCCGGGAGGTGCCGGCGTACTTCGAAATGTATTGAACGACTCCCCCCTGCGCCGCTGACGCGGCTTCCCCCCTCTCTGGCGCGCCGCTGCGCGGCGCTTGGAGGGGGGAAGCCGCGTCAGCGGCGCAGGGGGGTGTCATCAGATCATCAATGGGTCCACGTCCACCGCGAAGCGGATCAGGCCGCGCGCTTCGGGCAGGTTGCGGCAGTCCAGCAGCACGGGCTGCCAGGCGGCCAGGAAGCGCTGCAGGGCGGCGCGCGAGGCGCTTTCCACCAGCAGTTGTGCGCGCTCCACGTTGGCCACGCGCTGGATCGCCAGCGGCACGGCCGGGTACAGGGCCACGTCGCCGGCGTGCGGCAGCCCGGCGGCGGCCTGGGCGGCGGCGTTCAGGTAGGCCTGCGCGGCCTGCTGGGTGCGCGCGTCGGCGCGCAGCAGGGCCTGGTGGCCGAACGGCGGCATGCCCGCGCTTTCGCGTTCGGCCAGTTGCGCGGCGGCGAAGGCGGGGTAGTCGTGGCGCCGCAGGCTGTCGAACAGCGGGTGCTGCGGGTGCCAGGTCTGCACCCACAGTTCGCTGGCCGAGCCCTGGCGGTCCATGAACGCGGCGTCGCGGCCGGCGCGGCCGCCGGCCTGCATGAGCAGCGCGAACAGGCGTTCGGGCGCGCGGTAGTCGCTCGCGAACAGCGCGGCGTCGGCGTTCACACTGGCCACCAGCGTGATGCGCCGGAAGTCGTGGCCCTTGGCGATCATCTGCGTGCCGACCAGCACGTCCACCTCGCCGGCGTGCATGGTGGCCAGTTGCGCCTGCAGGCTGCCTTTGTGGCGGGTCGAGTCGGCATCCATGCGCGCCACGCGCGCGGGCGTGCCGTCGGCGCGTTTCGCGTCGGCCAGCAGGCCGGCGAGCTGCTCCTCGACCTGTTCGGTGCCGCGCCCGACGGGCACGATGTCGAGGTTGCCGCAGTCCGGGCAGGCGCGCGGCACGCGCTCGGTGAAGCCGCAGTGGTGGCAGCGCAGCGTGCGGTCGAGCTTGTGGAAGACGCGGTAGGCGCTGCAGTGCGGGCAGCCGCTCTTCCAGCCGCAGGCGTGACAGGCCAGCACGGGCGCGTAGCCGCGCCGGTTGATCAGCACCAGGCACTGCTCGCCGCGCGCGATGCGCTCGCCCATGGCGGCCAGCAGCGGTGGCGCCAGCAGGGCGCCCTTGGGCTGGTGGTTCATGTCCACCAGGCGCAGGCGCGGCAGCGCGCCGCCGCCGATGCGCGCGGGCATGTCGACGCGGCGGTAGCGGCCCTGCTCGGCGGCGTGCCAGCTCTCCAGCGAGGGCGTCGCCGAGCCCAGCACCACCTGGCAGCGCTCGCCGGTGGCCGGGGCCAGCGCCTCGGTCTCCAGCTTGGCGCGGTAGATCGCGAGGTCGCGCGCCGAGTAGCGCGCGCCTTCCTGGCTCTTGTAGCTCGGGTCGTGTTCCTCGTCGACCACGATTAGGCGCAGCCCGGGCAGGCTGGCGAGCACCGCCATGCGGGTGCCGAGCACGATGCGCGCGCGGCCGGTGTGCGCGGCCAGCCAGCCCGCCAGGCGCTGCGCGGGCGTCATGCCGCTGTGCAGGCAGACCACGGCGCCGGCGCCGTGGCGGGGCTCGAAGCGCTCGCGAAAGCGCGCCTCGAGCTGGGGCGTGAGGTTGATCTCCGGCACCATGACCAGCGCCTGGGCCTGCGCCGACGCGTCGAGCGCGCGCTGGGTGGCCTGCAGGTAGACCTCGGTCTTGCCGCTGCCGGTGGCGCCGAACAGCAGCACCGGCGCCTGTGCGGCGTGCAGCGCGTCGAGCGCCTGGCGCTGCTCCGGGCTGGAGTCGTGGCCGGTGGCGGCGGCGCCAGCGCCGGCCGCGTCCGGCGCGCCGCCGGGCGAGGCGGGGGCGCGCTTGAGGCGGCGCGCGAGCTGCGCCGGGCTCAGGTCGCGCAGCTGGGGCGGCAGCGCAGCCAGCGCGACCTCGCCCAGGCTGCGCTGGTAGTAGCGCGCCGTGAACTGGACCAGCTGCCGCCAGCGCGCGTTGAGTGGCGCCAGGCCGTCGAGCACGCCCGCCACCGCGCGGGCCCGTGCCGCGTCCAACTCCTCGGGCGGCGCGTCCGCGCAGCTCCAGACCACGCCCAGCACCTCGCGCGCGCCCAGCGGCACACGCACCAAGGTACCGGGGGCGAGCGACAGCTCACTTCGGTAGCTCAGGCCGGTGGCCACGCCGCTGTGGGCCGGGGTGGCCACGACCACGGTGGGCCAGAATTCCATGTTTAGCGCGGGTTCCTCAGCCAATGTGTCGGAATACACGCTAAGTGCTTGATTTGAAAGTGCATCGGAACATATCCAGACTTTTTGTGGATAACTTTGTTGATAGTCTGCTCCGGCGGCGCCGGAAGCCTTGCAAATCAAGGGTTTGGTTAAATTGCCTTCTAAAAAAGCAAAAAGCAAAATCTTTATGAATCAACAACTTATCGCCGATCGGGTGCATTACCAGGGTATGGAATCCTGAATGGGACGGATGGCGCACCGCAGCACAAGTTTTGTGCATAAGTGAAGCCTGTCAAGTGATTTTTTTGGCGACTTTTGTGCTAAGCCGCTGCGCCCGGGCACCGCGCTTCAGGCCTGGCCGCGCAGGCGGCGCGAGTGCCGATGGGCCGCGTCCACCAGCGCCGAGACGTGTTCGGGCGGAGTGTGCTGGCTGATGCCGTGCCCCAGGTTGAAGATGTGCGTGGGGCCGTGGCCCGGCCCCTGGTGCGGCGGGCCGAAGCTCTCCAGCACGGCGGCCACCTCGGCGTCGATGCGCTCGGGCGGCGCGAACAGCACGTTGGGGTCGATGTTGCCCTGCAGGGCCTTGCCGGCCGGGCCTTCGCCCACGAGGGCGCGCGCGCGGCCCAGGTTCACGGTCCAGTCCAGCCCGAGCACGTCGCAGTCGAGGTCCTTCATCGCGTCCAGCCACAGGCCGCCGCCCTTGGTGAACACGATGCGCGGGATCGTGGCGCCTTCGTGCTCGCGCCGCAACTGGGCCAGCACGCGGCGCGTGTAGGCGAGGCTGAAGGCCTGGAACTTGCCGTCGGCGAGCACGCCGCCCCAGCTGTCGAACACCATCACCGCCTGCGCGCCGGCCTCGATCTGCGCGTTCAGGTACGCGGCGACCGCATCGGCGTTCACGGCCAGCAGGCGGTGCATCAGGTCGGGCCGGCTATACATCAGCGTCTTGACCTGCCGGTAGTCGTCCGAGCCGCCGCCCTCGACCATGTAGCAGGCCAGCGTCCAGGGGCTGCCGGAAAAGCCGATCAGCGGCACGCGGCCGCTCAGCGCCCTGCGGATCGAGGTCACGGCGTCGAACACGTAGCGCAGCTTGTCCATGTCGGGCACGGCGAGCGCGGCCACGTCGGCCTCGGTGCGCACGGTGCGGGCGAACTTGGGCCCTTCGCCGAGCGCGAACGACAGGCCCAGGCCCATGGCGTCGGGCACGGTCAGGATGTCGGAGAACAGGATCGCCGCGTCCAGCGCGTAGCGTTCCAGCGGCTGCAGCGTGACCTCGGTCGCGTAGTCCACGTTCGTCGCCAGCCCCATGAAGCTGCCGGCCCTGGCGCGCGTCTCGCGGTATTCGGGCAGGTAGCGCCCGGCTTGCCGCATGAGCCACACGGGCGTGTGGCCGGTGGCCTGGCGCAGGCAGGCGCGCAGGAAGGTGTCGTTCTGCAGGGGGGCGAAGGGCATGGGGGCGGGAGACGTGGAGCGATGAAGAGAACGGGGCATTATCCCGTGCGCGTGGGCCGCACCCGGTCCGCGTCGATGGGTGGGGCGTGTCGAAGCCGGTCGATCCACGGCGCGCTTCACGGAGCCGGTTTCTCGAAAAATGAGAAAGGGCTTTGACAGAGCGGGCTGTGGCTGCCGATGATGCCTGCGGGACAGACCAAAGGACATGTATGACGACGACTGATGGAGACCTCGTAGAGGAGCACCTGCTCAAGTTCCCGTTCGACCAGGCGCCGCGGCTGGTGCTGCGCAGGCGCGAGGGCCTGCTGCTCTCGGCGCCTGTGGAGGGCACGCGCAAGCGGTTTCGCGAGCACCCGCTGCTGCAGGTGGTCCACTTTCCGCCGGCGTTCATGGACCTGCCGTTCGGGCATCCGCGCGGGGTGTACGAGAGCGAGCACATCCGCCTGGAGTGGCAGACCATGCCCAACCACCGGCAGCCGTTCTACCACCGCGGCACCGGCACCGACGAGCTGTCGTACCAGGTCGACGGCAGGCGCGTGCTGATGACCGACATCGGCAGCGTCGAGCTGCGGCCGGGCGACTTCACGCGTCTGGGGGAGGGCGTGGCGCACGACAACTACGGCCAGGGCGACATCCACATCCTGTTCTACATCCCCTCGCCGGTCGAGGACGGCATCGCGGCCTACCGGACCTCCGAGGCGGCCATTCCGCCGTTCGAGGGCTGGACGCCGCAGGTCATGAACGAGCAGGTCAGCGAGGGCCTGGGCGGCCCGGGCACGGACATCGCCGGCATGCCGGTCGACGAGGAACTGCTGCTGCGGCACGCCGAGACGACGGACGAGCGCCTGCAGATCCTCAGGCCCGACCCCGAGGTCGAGGGCACGACCTGGGTCTACCGGTCGGCGGACGTGCTGATCGGCCAGACCTACCGGGCCGCGTCCGATGGCCGCGTCTACGTCCGGCACCTGGACGTGGACGAAATCCAGTACCAGATCCGCGGCCGGCGCACGCTGGTCAGCCAGCGCGGCGTGATCGAGATCGAGCCGGGCGACTTCGTGAAGATTCCGCGCGGCTGCGCATTCACCAGCCTGCATGCGCAGCCCAGTTCGCACCTGACGCTGTGCTCGCGGCGCCCCATGCCGCAGGTGGCCGAGACGGCCCGCACGGCGGTGCCGGCTTCGGCGCAGGCGGCCGCGCAGGCGCGGGCGGGGCTGCGGTCCCGCATCGGTTGAAAGAAAGACAAGGAGACGCGACATGAAAACCATGATGGTGGCCGCGCGCGCGGACCGGGGCCAGGCGCAACTGGACTTGCAGTCCGTGCCGGTGCCCGAGCTGGGGCCGGACGACGTGCTGATCCAGGTGGCGTCGGCCGGGCTGGCGCCCGGCATGATGAAGCTGCTGCAGCGGGGGCGCTTCCACCACCTGCCGACGACCCCCGGCCACGAGCTGGCGGGCACGGTGGTGGCGCTGGGCGCCGCCGCGCCCCGGTCGCTGATGGGCCAGCGGGTCCGGGTGCATCCCATGCTGACCTGCGGCGAATGCGGGTTCTGCTTGTCGGACCGCGAGCAGATGTGCGCGCAGGCCGCGATGCTGGGGCACGCCGCCATGGGCACCGGCCCGATGCCGCTGTACGAGCGGTACCACGCCGGGGGCCTGGCCGAGTACGCGCGGGCGCCCGCGCGCCTGGTCGACGTGCTGCCGGACAACGTGAGCTTCGACGTCGGCGCCAAGGTGCACGACCTCGCCAACGCGGTGCGCGCGCTGAAGTGCGCGAACCTGTCCGGCAGCGGCCGCCTGGTCATCACCGCGGCGACCGGGACGATGGGCACGGCCAGCATCAAGCTGGCGCGCTTCCATGGCGCGCGCGAGCTGGTGCTGGTGGGCCGCGCGCGGGCGCGGGTCGAGATGCTGCGGCCCCTGGCCGGGGACTTGCCGGTCCAGGTCGTCGCGCTGGATGAACTGGGCGCCGACTGGGAACGCACGGAGGGCCTGACCCAGGCCCTGCTGGCCGCGCTGCCGGGGGGCGCCGACGCGGTGCTGGACTTCCTGCCGGGCGGGCCCGGGTCGGCCCAGAGCGTGGCCGCGCTGGCCGATGGCGGCACGTACGTGCACATGGGCGGCAGCGACGCCGTCCTGCCGTTCCCGCTGCGGCACCTGATGCACCACTGCTGGCGCATCGTGGGCACGCGCTCCTGCACCCGCTCGGACAGCCGGGACGTGCTGGACCTGCTCGGCAGCGGCGCGCTCCAGGTCGACGAACTCATCACCCACCGCTTTGCGCTGGCCGAGGTGAACCGGGCGCTGGAGGCGACTGCCTCGCGCGACGAACCCATGTGGATGACCGTGGTGCACCCGCACTGAGCGCCGTGCCGGCCCCGACCCAACAGGAACCGAGAACCATGTACGAATCAAAAACCATTGCAACCGCCAGCGGCCCGATGAAGCTGCACCTGGCGCGCCCCAGCCAGGCCGCGCGCCGCGCGGTCATCGTGGCGCACGAGGCCTTCGGCGTGAACGACCAGATCCGCGGCGTCGTGGAGCGGTTCGCGGCCAGGGGCTTCCTGGCCGTCGCGCCCGACCTCTTCCACCGCTCGGGCGTCGAGCAGCTGGCCTACGACCAGCACGCGGAAGCAGTGGCCCTGATCGGCGGCATCACCGCCGCCGACATCACCCAGGACATCGGGGCCGTGCTGGACCACCTGGCCGGCGAGGAGCACGTTCCCCGCGCAAGCACGGCGGTGGTGGGCTTCTGCTTCGGTGGGCGGGCGGCGTTCACGGCGGCCGTCGCGCTGCCCGGCCTGGCGGCCTCGGTGGTGTTCTACGGGCCTGGCGTGGCCGCGGGGCCGCACGCGCTGCTGGACCAGGCCGGCCGGATCCGGTGCCCCATGCTGTTGCACGTGGGGGCGGACGATCCGCTGATCCCCGCCGAACACCGGGAGGCCATCGACCGCGCGCTTTCCGCCACCGGCGTGCCGTTCGAGCAGCATGTGTATGCCGGCGCCGGTCACGCCTTCGCCAACGAGGACCGTCCCCAGATGTACCGCGCGGACGAAGCCGGCCAGGCCTGGCGCGCGACCGATGCGTTCCTGGACCGCCACGTCCCGGCATGAGCGCCGCACGGCCGCCCGAAGGCGCTCGCACCGCAGCCCGCCAGGGCGAAGGTACGCCAGTGAACGCCATGTCCGTCGACACGATCCATCATCCGTATCGCCGGTTCTCGCTGCACGAGCGGGACCGGCGCTGGGCCGCGGTGCGCCGGTTGATGCAGCGCGACGGGCTCGACGCGATCGTCGCGCCGCCCAATCCGGGCAACTCGACCGACTGGCAGGCCGACGCGCGCTACTTGTCCCATTGCGGTGGCGGCAACGACACCTCGATCGGCGTGGTGTTCCCGGCCGTCGGCGAGGTCACGGCCGTGGCCGCCTCGGCGCGCGAGCGCTGGGGGGCGGCGGTGCAGGACTGGGTAGCCGACGTGCGCTCCGTGAACCGCGACTTCGGCCGCGCCATGGCGGACCGCCTGATCGAGCTGGGCCTGCAGCGCGGCCGGATCGGCATCTCCGGCCTGTACGGCGGCACGCGCACGCCGGAAGGCACCATCCTGCACGGGACCTATACGGCGCTGCGGCAGGCGCTGCCGCAGGCGGATTTCATGGATGCCACCGACCTGCTCCAGGACGTGCGGGAGGCCAAGAGCGAGGAGGAGACGGCCGCGCTCCAGTGCTCGATCGACCTCGTGGAGCGCGCCATGGACGCCCAGTTGGAAGCGGCGCAGCCCGGCGTGCCGGACTACGTGGTGTGGGCGCAGACCATGCACGCGATGTTCGTGCGGGGCTCGGAACTGGGCGTGCACTACAACTGGGTCAGCGGCCGCAACCCCGGCCGCACGCTGACGCGCCCCACCGGCCGGCGGCTGGAGAAGGGGGACCTGATCCTGGGCGAGATCGAGGCTTCGGTGATCGGCTACCGCGCCCAGCGCCTGCCGGTGGTGGCGGTGAACCAGTGCCCGCCGCTGATCCAGGCGCTGTCGGACGCGCACGGCCGGCTGTACGAGGCGCTGCTCGAGCGGTTCCGCCCCGGCGTGACGGTGCAGGAACTGATCTCGGCCACGGTCGGCCTGGCCAGGGAGGTCGCGCCCCGGACCGGCCCGCTGGTCGGGATGCGCGCCTCGCTGATCCTGCACGGCAGGGGCCTGGGCGACGACCGGCCGCTGGTGCTGACCCATCTCGACGGCGTGCCGTTCTACGGCGCCACCGAACGCGCCCTGGACCACCCCTTGCCGGCGCACGGCGTCTACATCTGCAAGCCCGCGGTCTCGACCGCGGACGGGAAGGTCCAGTTCGCCTGGGGCGACACGGTCAAGGTGACCGGCCGCTGCGCGGTCCGCATGGGGCGCACGCCGCACGGGGTGCAGGTCTCGCCCGAGCGGGCGTTCCGGGGCTGGCCCGAGGGCGACGTGAATGTGTTCGACGGCGGCGGGCCTTCGGCCCCCTGAGGAGAGAGGGATGTTCATGACCTGGCTTGCCGCACGCAAGTCCGCCTTGCGGGTTCTTGCCGCTTCCTTCATGGCCTGCGCATGGGGCGGGGCGTGGGGGCAGCAGCCCGCCGGCGCGCCCCGGGAATGCCCATCGGACGAGATGGTCGTCACCCTGCTGGGCACCGGCACGCCCAGCCTGTCGCCCAACCGCTTCGGCGCATCGAATCTGGTTCAGGCCTGCGGGATGAACCTGCTGTTCGACGCCGGCCGCGGCGCGAGCATCCGCCTGGCGCAGGCCGGCGTGCGGCCCAGCGCCCTCGATGCGGTGTTCCTGACGCACTTCCATTCCGACCACGTCAACGGGCTGGCCGACGTGTGGATGTCGGGCTACGTCGGCGCGCGCTCGCAGCGGCGGCAGAGCCCCATGCCCTTGTACGGACCCCGCGGCACGCTCAAGCTCGCCGAGGGCATGCGTGCGGCGCACCACGCGGACGTCGAGATCCGGTCCGCCGACGAAGGGGTTGCCGCCGCCATCGCCGGCATCGAGACCCATGAATTCGACGCGGGGGTGGTGTTCGAGCGCCACGGCGTGCGGGTGACCGCGTTCCACGTGCTGCATGGCGAGAAGATCAAGCCCGCGGTCGGCTACCGCGTCGACTACCGGGGCCGGTCGGTCGTCATCAGCGGCGACACCACCTACGAGCGCAACGTGGTCCAGGCCGCCAAGGGCGTGGACCTGCTGATTCACGAGGTGGGGGTCGGGCCCGCGAACGCCCAGAACCAGCCCAACATCCAGCAGGTGCTGGCACACCACACCAGCCCCGAGGAGGCCGGCCGCGTGTTCCAGGAAGCCGGCCCCAGGCTCGCGGTGTATACGCACATGGTCCGGCTGGGCGCGCCGGGAATGGCCAGCCTGGACCAGATCGTCGAGCGCACGCGCAGCACGTACGACGGCCCGCTGGTGATCGGCGAGGACCTGCTGCGCTTCAGGATCGGCCGCGCCATCACGGTGGTGCCACTGCTTGGGGAATAGCGGGTGCAACGGGTGAGGCGTTGAACCCGGCCCGGCCGCTGTCGGCTCGCGAGGAGCGCGCCTGCCTGCTGACGCTGGCCGCGATCCAGTTCGTCGTGGTGGTCGACTTCGTGGCGATCATGCCGCTGGGGCCGCTGCTCATGTCGCTGTATTCGCTGAGCGACGCGCAGTTCGCGGTCCTGGTGTCGGCCTATTCGTTCGCCGCGGGCGCGTCCGGCCTGGTCGTCAGCCTGCTGGTTCTGGCAGGTGCTGCGCGACAAGGGCCACATCCACGCGCTGTGCTTCACCGCGCTCCTGGTCGCGGTGGCGGCGGCCAGATCACCGGCTATGCCTTCTGCGGCGCGGCGGCGGTCGCCTATGTCCTGCTGGCCCTGTGGCTGGTGCGCAAGCTCCCTTCGCGCTAGTGGGCCGGGTGGTGCGCTGGGGATGGCCAGGATTCTCACTTATCGAGAATCGAGTTTGACCAGGCCGGGCGCGGATTGCACGATCGCATCCTCATATTCCGAGGAGAAGAAGCCGTGGAACTCGATGCCCACCTGACCGAGCTGGAGTTGTTCAGCGAAGCGCCGCAGGCGCTGGGGGCTTTCCATGCCGGGGCGTTCGGCATGGAGATGGTGCCGACATCCGATGGCGTCGAGCTCGCGGGGCCGGGGCGCCGGCTGGCGTTTCGCCAGGGGCCTTCGGGGCAGATCCGGGCGTCGCATTTCGCCTTTCACACCCAGGCGGCGTGGGAGCGGGCCAGGGGCCGCTGGCAGGCTCTGGCGCGCGACGGCTTGCTGGCGGAATCGGCGGCCTGCCTGGACATCACGGACCCGGATGGCCGGCTGCTGCGCTTCGCCTGGGGCGGAGCGGCGCGCGCGGCGCGCCGCTCCGATCTGCCCGAGGCGCGGCTCCAGCACTACGCCCTGCGCACGCCGCACCCCGAGCGGCTGCTGGCCTTCTATGTGGAGCGCGTGGGCTTCGTGCTGTCCGACCGGGTGGAAAACGAGCAGGGCGAATTGACGGCCGCGTTCCTGCGCGCCGACGCGGAGCACCACTGCCTGGCGCTGTTCAAGTCGCCGGTCACGCGCTTCGACCACTTTTCCTGCGAGACGGCGGACTGGAACGCGCTGAAGGTGTGGGCCGACCACATGGCGCACACCGGCCACGAACTGGCCTGGGGCGTGGGCCGGCACGGGCCGGGCAACGACACCTTCTTCATGGTGCGGGACGCCGATGGCAACATGGGCGAGATCTCCGCCGAGCTCGAGCGCTGCTCGCCCGGCCGGCCGGTCGGCGTGTGGCCCCACAAGGCCTCGACGCTGAACCAGTGGGGCGTCGCGATCATGCGGAGCTAGTGCGTGGCCCCGCTGCCGCGGCTGGCGGAGGCAACGCGCTGGAAAGGATTTCCCCATGACGACCACCGCCAAGGTGCTGCAGGTGCTCAAGCTGTTCAACGACAGCCGCAAACAGTTGAAGGCGACCGACGTCGAAACGCTGCTGGGCGTGTCGCCCGCCACCGCCTACCGGTACATCGCGGACCTCGAGGAGGCGGGGCTGGTGGAGCGCACGACGATCGGCCACTACGTGCTGGGCCCCACGATCGTCGAGCTGGACCGGCTGATCCGGGAGAACGATCCGCTGATCGATGCGGCCAGGGACGTCATGAAAGGGCTGGTCGACCGGACGGGGGGCGTGGCCCTGCTCAGCCGGCTGCACGGCAAGAAGGTGGTGTGCGTCCACCAGATCCGGGGCAAGAACGGCCCGCCCCAGGTGAGCTACGAGCGGGGCCGGGCCATGCCGCTGTTCAAGGGCGCGACCTCCAAGATCATCCTGTCCTGCCTCTCGCGCGAGGAGCTGGGCGAGCTTGTGAACACCGAGCAAACCATGCTGCGGGCCGCCGGCCTTCCCCAGGACGTGGAGGGGTTGTGGAAGGCGCTGGACCCGATCCGGCAACGGCGGGTCTGCCGGACCTCGGGCGAGGTGGACCGGGACGCCAAGGGCTGCGCCGCCGCGATCCACCAGGGGCGGCACGTGATCGGGAGCCTGAGCATCGTGCTGTGGGCGCATGCCCCGAACGCCGACGAGGCGAAGCTGGAAGACCTGGTGCTGCGCAGCGCGCTGCGCATTGAAGGGCGGATGGGGTGAGGATGCGACTCCCCCCTGCGCCGCTGCGCGGCTTCCCCCCTCTCTGGCGCGCCGCTGCGTGGCGCTTGGAGGGGGGACGACAGCTCGGGCCGGCGAAGCCGGACCCTTGCTGTCTCTGGGTTTTGGGTCGCCTCGCCCTCTCTACGCCATAGACGACCAGTAAGACCACAAGGAATTCATCTTGGACCAGAAACAAGCTGCTGACATTCTCGTGGTGGGTGCCGGCCCTGTGGGGCTGGCGCTTGCCAACATTCTTGGTGCGCAGGGCGTGAGCGTGCGGGTGCTGGAGCGCAATCCGTCGATCGAGCCCGAGCCGCGCGCGGTGACGCTGGACGACGAGTCGCTGCGGACGCTGCAGTCCATGGGGCTGGCGCAGGACGTGCTGCGCGACGTGGTGCTCGGCTACGGCGTGCAGTACTTCGACTGGCGCGGGCGGCCGTTCGCGCAGATCGCGCCCACGCGCGAGGAGTACGGGTACCCGAAGCGCAACGCGTTCCGGCAGCCGCTGCTTGTGAAGGCGCTGCACCGCGGGCTGGGCCGTTTTCCGAACGTCTCGGTCGAATTCGGACACGAGGTCACCGGGGTGGACCCGTCGGACCGCGGGGTCGACGTCCAGGTGCGGACGGCCGACGGCGCCGAGAAGACCTTGCGCTTCGGCTGGGTCGTGGCCTGCGACGGCGGCCGCAGCCCGATGCGGGAAAGGCTCGGCATCCCGATGAATGGCAAGACCTATCCGGAGCGCTGGCTGATCGTCGATCTGGACCACCGGTCGATTCCCCTTCGGCACACCAAGACCTATTGCAACCCGCAGCGGCCGGCCATCCGCCTGCCCGGCCCCCATGGCAGCCTGCGCTACGAGTTCATGCTCAAGCAGGGCGACACCGACCAGGCGGTCCTGGAGGAGCCGGTGTTCCGGTCGTGGATCGAGCGCTTCAATCCGGAAGACAAGGACCTTCCGCTGGTCCGCAAGGCGGTCTATGGCTTCCATGCGCGGGTGGCCGAGCGCTGGCGGGCCGGGCGCATCCTGCTCGCCGGCGACGCCGCGCACCTCACGCCGCCGTTCGCCGGCCAGGGCCTGAACAGCGGCATCCGCGACGCGGCCAACCTGGGCTGGAAGCTGGCGGCGGTGGTGAAGGGCGAACTGCCCGCGTCGCTGCTGGACAGCTACGAGGCCGAACGCAAGCCGCATGCGCAGGCGCTGATCGACATGGCGCTGAAGATCGGCGGCTACATGCAGCCCAAGTCGGTGCCCGGCGCCGCCATGACGCAGACGCTGCTGCGGCTCCTGTGCCTCGCGCGCCCGGTGCGGGACTACATCCTGCAGCTCAAGTTCAAGCCCAAGCCCCAGTACGCGCACGGCTATTTCGTGCGCTCGGACCAGTTGCCGGCCTGCGAGCTGTTCCTGCAGCCCCAGGTGCAGGACCGCTCGGGCGCCCAGCGGCCGCTCGACGAGCTCATGGGCGGCGGCTACGCGGTCGTCGGCTGGGACGGGCCGGACCTGGAAGAGGAGGCGCGCAAGCTGCGCGCGGCCGGCCTGGACTGCTCCGTGGTGGCGCTGATCCCGGGCCAGGACGATTTCCTGGGCCAGCAGGACACCGCGCACGTCCGGTTCGCCCGCGACTTCCGCGACGACATCGCCCGCTGGCTGGACGCGCACGGCGCGCGGGCGGCCGTGCTGCGGCCCGACCGCTACGTGCTGGGCTTGCTGCGCCCGGGCCAATCCGTCGCCGACCGCCTGCCGGCGCTGCTGGCCGGTTGAGGCGCGGCAGGCCAGTTGGCAGACCGCATCGTTTCCCCGGTTCCACCGGCTTTTTCTCAGGACCCTCCACCCATGAAAATCATCAGCTACCTGAAGGCCGGCGAAGCGCGCTACGGCCTGGTCTCCGGCCACGAGGTGATCGAGGCTTCCCTCGAACTGCGCGGCCAGGCCCCGAGCCTGCGCGAGCTGCTGGGCTTTGCCGACTGGAAGCCGCGGCTGGAGGAGGCGGCCCGGCGCGCCGGGCGCTGCGAGCTGTCCGCCGTCCGCTTGCTGCCCGTGGTCGGCGACCCGCAGGTGATCGCCTGCGTCGGCCACAACTACGAGGACCACCGCAAGGAAACCCAGCGCGATCCGACCGAACACCCGTCCATCTTCTTCCGTTACCCCGAATCGCTGCGGGGCTCGGGCCAGGCCCTCGTCCGCCCGCGCGAATCGGTGCAACTGGACTTCGAAGGCGAACTGGCCGTGGTGATCGGAACCGGCGGCCGGCGGATCCGGCCGGAGGACGCCTGGGACCACGTGGCCGGCATCACCTGCTTCAACGACGGCAGCGTGCGGGACTGGCAGCACCACACGCGGCAGTTCGGCCCCGGCAAGAACTTCGCCGCCACGGCGAGCCTGGGGCCGCACCTGGTCACGCTGGACGAACTGCCGCCCGACCGCGTGCTCGAGCTGACCACCCGTGTCAATGGCGCCACGGTCCAGCATGCGTTCACGGACCAGATGATCTTTCCGGTCCCCCGCGTCATCGCCTATCTCTCGACCTTCATGACGCTGCATCCGGGCGACGTGATCGCGACCGGCACGCCGGGCGGCGTGGGCGCGAAGCGCAACCCGCCGCTGTGGCTGCAGCCGGGCGATACGGTGGAGGTGGAGCTCTCGCACGTGGGCGTGCTCGGCAACGGGATCGAGCAGGAATGACGGCGCCGCCGCCACCGGCCCCGGAGGCCGTCGTGCTCCAGGTCGAGCAGGCGCGGTGCCGGATGCTGGTCGAGCGCGACCTGGCGGGCCTGGCCGCGCTGCTGGACGACGACCTCGTCTACGTGCACAGCACCGGCCTGGTGCAGGACAAGGCGGCGTTCCTCGAATTCGCCGCGAACAGCGTGGCGTACCGCCAGGTCGACCGGGAGCGCCTGCGGATCGTGTCGCAGGGCGGGCCGATCGTGGTCTGCACGGGGCTGCTGCGGCTGGCGGGCGTGCGGCTCGCCAGCCAGGAGCCGTTCTCGTCGGTGTCCTTCGTGACCCAGGTCTGGCGCTGCCGCCAGGACCGGTGGGCCCTGCAGGTCTTCCACTCGACGAAGCTGCCCGCGTCCGCGGGCGGCTGACCGTTCCTCCCCCACCGGCGCGCATCGCGCCTGCGCGGGCTGGCCGGCCGGCTCGGTGCCGCCGTGCGCGTGCGCGGACCGCCCGCCTGCATCGGAATCGCCGCTGGATTCTCATGATGAGAGAGGCGGTTTTGACACCCCAAGGCCGGGCGCGGAGCATGCGCCCCGTGCCAGCCGAGAACCGCCTGATCGGTCAGGCGACAGACGTGGCCGGGCGCTGCCGCGCTGCAATTCAACCCCAGAACCAGGAGACTGCATGAACCCCCCGATCCTTCGACTGATCGCATCGCTGGCGCTGTTGCCGGCCTGCGCGTATGCCCAGGGCAACGTCACGCTGTACGGCATTGCCGACATGTCCATCGACTCCATGTCTTCGGGCACCGCGAAGGCCACGCGGGTCAGCTCGGGCGGCACGCAGCAGTCGCGCTGGGGCCTGCGCGGCGCCGAGGACCTGGGCGGCGGCCTGAAGGCGGAGTTCAACATCGAGAGCCGCTTCACCATGGACGATGGCCAGCTGTTCCAGGGCATGGCGTTCGGCGGCCGGGCCGTGGTCGGGCTGTCCGGCCGCTGGGGCAGCGTGATGCTGGGCCGGGAGTACGTGCCCCTGTGGGACATCAAGATCCGCTCCAACCCGTATACGGTGACGTTCTGGGCGCCTTCGCAGAACATCATCAGCGGGGAATCGCGCGCGAACAACGCCATTCGCTACCGGTCGCCCCGCTGGGGCGGGTTCGAGTTCTCCGCGCTGGTCAGCGCCGGCGACGAGGACCCGCTGAACCACGCCGCCGGCCGCCACACCAACGTGGCGCTGCAATACAGCATGGGCAACTGGTGGCTGGGCGGCGGCATCACGAACGTGCAGCGCAGGACCGCCACCGTGCGCGACGTGACCGAAGCCATGGCGGGCGTGCGCTACCGCTGGGGCGCGGTTGATCTGTTCGCCAGCTACTGGCACCTGGAGACCGACAATGTGGTGGCGGCCGACGCCGTCTCCGACGCCTGGTCGATCGGCGCCAGCGCACGGGTGGCGCCCAACGGCACGGTCCGGGCGAGCTACACCAAGCGCAACGGGCGCAAGCCCGCGGCCAATGCCGGCGACGACGCCACGCATTTCATGTTCGGCTACGAGTACGACCTTTCCAAGCGCACCATGCTGTACGCGAACTATGCGCGGATCGTGAACAAGGGCAGCCTCAACATCCGGCTGGGCGGCTTCGCCAACACCGGCGCCGCGGGCGACTTCTCCGATCCCCGGGGCATCCAGCTGGGCATCCGCCATACGTTCTGAAATGGACGCCCCCCGAAGCGCCTGCGGCGCCTCCCCCCACTGGGGGGCGCACCCTGCGGCCCGGCAAAGCCGGTTCCGCGGGCGCACTGGGCTGGGTGGTGGCGTTCATACGTTTTGGGTGGCGCTCAGCGAGCACCATGGAAACTGAGATGGCGGGCCGGTCCTATCCCGGCGCCACAACGACTTTCTTCGCAGGAGACAAAGCAATGAACACACGATCTGTCACGAAACGTCCCGCTGCCGTGGCGGCCGCCCTTGTCGAGTGCGCCCGGCGCTGGCTTCCCGCCGCTGCCGCGCTGCTGGCGCTGGCGGGCTTCGGCGGGGCCGCCCATGCCTTCCCCAACGGCCCGGTCACGATCGTCGTGCCCGCGCCCGCGGGCAGCTCGACCGACAACTCGGCCCGCGTGCTCAGCGAATCGCTGACCAAGTCCTGGGGCGTTCCGGTCGTCATCGAGAACCGCCCAGGCGCGGGCTCCTCGATCGGCATCAACGCCGTGGCCAAGGCGCCGGCCGATGGCCACACCCTGCTGCTGGCCGCCACCAGCATCGTCCAGTCGCCGCACCTGTACAAGAAGCCGCTGTTCGACATCAAGTCCGTGGTGCCGGTGGCGCAGCTCGCGGAGGCCCCGCTCATTCTGGCCGTCCACAGCTCGGTCCCGGCCACGACGGTCAAGGAGTTCGTCGAACTGGCCAAGGCATCGCCGGGCCAGTTGTCCTACGCGTCGCCCGGTGCCGGCACCGGGCCGCACCTGCTGGGGAGCGTGCTGGCAGCGAAGGCGGGCGTCAATCTTCTGCACGTGCCCTACAAGGGCAGCGCGCCGGCCGTGAACGACGTCGCCGGCGGCCGGGTCACGAGCATCTTCGGGCCGTACTCGGTGCTGGCGCCCTACGCGCAGACCGGCCGGGTGCGGCTGCTCGCGACGAATGGGGCCAAGCGTTCGGCGCAATCGCCGCAAGTGCCCACCATGGCCGAAGCGGGCGTGCCGGGGTTCGAAGACGTGGGCTTCGAGGGCGTCTTCGCCCCCGCGGGAACGCCGGCGCCGATCGTCGAGCAGGTCGCCCGCGCGGTCCGCGAGGCGGTGGCGAAGCCTGAGGTGAGCCGGGCCCTGGAGATGGCCGGATTGGTGCCCATGTCAGGCACGCCCGCGGAGTTCGCGAAGCTGGTGGCCGAGCAGTTCGAGATCTGGAAAAGGGTGGCCCAGGAAAACCGCCTGTCTCTCGACTGAGCGGCGCCGGGTGAGCGCGGTGCTGCCCTCCACCATGACGGCCGTGCGCCTGTATGCGCATGGCGGGCCGGACGTGCTGCGCGTGGAAGAGGTTCCCGTGCCGGCGCCCGGTCCGGACGAGGTGCTGGTTCGCATCCGTTCGGCGGCCATTAGTTGGTGGGACACCGGCTACCGAAAAGGCATCGTGCATGCCCCTCCCGGCCGGCCGGCGCTGGCGCTGCCGTTCCAACTGGGCCGCGAGGGCGCCGGCGAGGTCGCCGCCGTCGGTGCCGGCGTCCAGGCGTTCTCGGTCGGCGAACGGGTGGTCGTCATGACCAATCCGGCCTGCGGCCGGTGCGCGATGTGCCTGCGGGGGCTGGACAACCTGTGCCTGGATACCGCGCTGCCGGGCCACCAGCGGTACGGCACCTACGCGCAGTACGTCCTCGTGCCCGGCCACGGGCTGCTGCACGCGCCCGACCATGTGCCGTTCGAGACGCTCTCGTGCGCGCTCTGGTCTTATGGCACCGTGCTGCACATGGTGGATGCCCGGGCCCGCGTGCGGCCGGGAGACGCGGTCCTCGTCACCGGCGCCTCGAGCGGCATGGGCACGGCAGGGCTCCAGTTGGCCCGGCTGGCGGGCGCCCACCCGGTCATCGGCCTGAGCGGTTCGCCGGCCAAGGCCGCGAGCCTGACGGCGGTGGGGGCCGACGTGGTGCTGGACTACCGCGCGCCGGATGTCGTCGAGCAGATCCATGCGCTCACGGGCGGGCTCGGTGCCGACGTGGTCCTCGACATGGTCGGCGGGGCCATGGTCGAACTCGGGATGCGCGCCGCGCGAATGGGCGGGCGCGTGGTGCTCTCGTCCATCATGGGCGGGCGCACCTTCGAGCTGCGCATCGCCGACGTGTTCCGCAAGCACCTGGACATCCTCGGCACGCGCGCCTCGACGCGCGGCGAACAGCAGAAAGTGCTCCAACTGCTGGCGGCGGGCCGCATCGCGCCGGTGATCGGGGCCCGTTTTCCGCTGCGCGAAGCCGCCCGAGCGCACGCCCTGCTCGACGAGGGCGGTCACGTCGGCAAGGTGCTGCTGCAGCCTTGACCCGGGGCCGGGCGCGCCGCCGGGTCACTGCCCGCGCATGCCGCTCCAGCGCCCGTAGCTGTCCTCGCCGGCCAGGCCGAACTGGTCGAGCACGCGCCAGACCGTGTGGTCCACGATGTCCTGCAGGCTCTTGGGCTGGGTATAGAACGCCGGCACGGGCGGCATGACGCGAGCGCCCATCTCGGTGGCCAGCGTCATGTTGCGCAGGTGCGCCAGCGTGAGCGGCGTCTCGCGCGCCATCAGCACCAGCGGGCGGCGCTCCTTGAGCGTGACGTCGGCCGCGCGCGTGAGCAGGTTGTCGTTGAAGCCGTGCGCCACGGCCGCCAGCGTGCGCATGGAGCACGGCGCGACCACCATGCCGTCGGTGCGGAACGAGCCGCTGGCGATGCTCGCGCCCACGTCGTCGATCGGGTGGCAGACGCTGGCCAGGGCCTGCAGCGCCTTCTTGCCCAGGCCGGTCTCCTGCGCCACCGTGAGCCAGCCCGAGCGCGAGACGATCAGGTGCGACTCCACCTGCAGCGCGCGCAGCACTTCCAGCAGGCGGACCGCGTAGACCGCGCCGGTGGCGCCGCTCACGCCCACCAGCAGGCGCCGGGGCGCCGCGGGCGGCGGCAACGGGCCGCCGGCGGCCGCCGTCTGCCGCGCCGCCATCAGGACACGCCCCCGGGCAGGTAGTCGGCCAGGTCCAGCGTGTCGGTGCCGGGGATGGTCTTGCGCTCGAACTCGGCCGCGCGGCCCCAGGGCTTGGTGGCGTCCAGCCCCAGGCGGCCCCAGTGGTCCTTGTGCGGGTCGCGGTAGAAGCCCGCCACGTTGGGCACGACCAGCGTGCGCGTGTCGGCGCGGCCGCGCGTGAGGAAGGCCCAGACCACTTCCTCCATGTTGTAGATGTCCACGTCCTCGTCGACCACCACCACCAGCTTGTTGTAGTCCAGGTGCGAGCCCATGGCGGCCAGCAGCACGTGGCCGGCGTGGCCCTCGTACTGCTGGCGGATCTTGACGATGGTGTTCATCACGGTGGGGCGACAGCTCACGTCCAGCACGCCGGGCACCTGCGCCTTGAGCACCTTGTAGATGCGCGCCGCGGTGGCGGCCTCCAGCGGGCGCAGGTCCTCGGCGGAGCCGCAGATCAGGCCGTGGTAGATCGCGTCCCGGCGCCAGGACACGTGCGTGACCTCGAACACGTGGTTGTCGCCGACCTCCACGTAGTAGCCCATGAACTCGCCGAACGGGCCCTCGGGCCGCTTGACGTTGGGCAGGATGCGGCCCTCGATCACGATCTCGGCCTCGGCCGGCACCTCCAGGTCGATGGTGCGGCAGCGCCGCATCGGCCACGGCGCGCCGCGCATGGCGGCAGCCAGCGCCATCTCGTTGCCGTCGGGCGGCAGCGAGACGCAGGCCGCCATGAAGATCTCGGGCGGCGCGCCGATCAGGATCGCCGCCTCCAGCGCCTGGCCGCGCGACTCGGCCTCGCGCTGGAAGCGCGCGAGGTCGTGCGAGCTGCCGAGCCGGATGCGCAGCTCCTGGTCCGTGATGAACATCGAGCGGTGGAAGGACAGGTTGGGCACGCCGGTGGACGGGTTGCGCGCCAGGAACACGCCCGAGGTCACGTACTTGCCGCCGTCGCGCGCGTGGTGGTGCAGCAGCGGCAGGTCGGACAGGCGGCCCTCGACCCACGGCGCGCCGTCGGGGGGCGCGCTGCGCGACCACTCGGCCCCGGCAGGCTGTGCCGTCAACTGCTCCAGGCGTTCGCAGAAGGTCTGCCCGCCGCCCGCGCCGACCATCTCGCACAGGCGCGCGTGGTCGCTGTAGAGGTTCATCAGCACCGGCATGGCGTGGTGGCCGCGCACGCGCTCGAACAGCACGGGCTTGCGGCTCGCGTCCTGCAGCCGCCGCGCCACGGCGGCCAGTTCGTGGCGCGGGTCCACCTCGCGCTCCACCACCAGCAGGTCGCCGCGCTCGCGCAGCCGGTTCACATAGTCACGCATCGGATGCTCCGGTTGGGGAAGAGCCGAACTTACCACCGGCGCCACCGCTCGGCCACCGGCGCCGGATGGCGATCGATGGCTATTGCGCCGGCAGCCGCCAGCCCTTACACTGAAAAAAACAATTGTATTTTTACATGACTTCCACCGACCACCCCAATCGCATGCGCCTGCCCGAGCGCATCTACCGCGAAGTGCACGAGCGCATCGCGCGCGGCGAGCTCGATCCGGCCGCGCGCGTCACCGAGACGCACCTGGCCACCCTGCTGGGCGCCTCGCGCACGCCGGTGCGCGAGGCGCTGGTGCGGCTGCGCCGCGAGGGCCTGCTCGAAGGCCCGCCGCGCGCGCCCGTGGTGGCCGCGCTCACGCCGGCCGACCTGGAGGAGATCATGGAGATCCGCCTGCTGGTCGAGCCCTACATCGCGGCCCGCGTGGCCGAGCGCGCCACGCCGGCCGACGTGGCGCGGCTGGAGGCCGCGCTGGCGGCCGAGGCGCAGGCCGTCGCACGGCGCTCGCCCCAGCAGTTCGCGATGGCCAACCACGACTTCCGCGTGCTGCTGCTGGACCTGGCGGGCAACGCGCGGCTGGCCGAGATCGCGCGCCGCTACGACAGCCAGATCCAGGCGCTGCGCCTGCTCACGCTGCGCGACGCGAACAACCGGCGCACCGTGGTCGCCGCGCACCGGCGCATCGTGGACGCGATCGCGCGCGGCGACCGCGCCGCGGCGCAGGCCGCGATGCACGGCTTGCTGGCCAACAGCCAGGCCGCCGTGCTGGCGGCCGTGGCGCAAGGGCGCAAGCGCCTCCACCAACCCCCCCCTTCACCCGCGAGGCCGCCGAGCGGCCGGGAGCAATAGACGGACATGGCACGACTGGGCATCGACATCGGCGGCACCTTCACCGACTTCGCGCTGGAGGTCGAGCGCGGCGGCCGGCTGCAGCAGCACTTCGCCAAGGTGCTGACCACGCCGCAGGCACCCGAGCTCGCGGTGCTCGAAGGCACGCGGCGCGTGCTCGCGCAGGCCGGCCTGCAGCCGGCCGACCTGCAGGCCGTGGTGCACGGCACCACGCTGGCCACCAACGCCGTGATCGAGCGGCGCGGCGCGCGCATCGCCTTCCTCACCACCGAGGGCTTCCGCGACACGCTGGAGATGGGCACCGAGAGCCGCTACGACCACTACGACCTGTACGTGGACAAGCCCGAGCCGCTGGTGCCGCGCCACCTGCGCTTTCCCATCCCCGAGCGCATGGCGGCCGACGGCAGCGTGCTGCGCCCGCTGGACGAAACCGCCGTGCGCGCGCTGCTGCCGCAACTGGACGAGGCCGGCGTGGAGGCGGTGGCGATCGGCTTCCTGCACAGCTTCGTGAACCCCGCGCACGAGCGCCGTGCGGCGGCGCTGCTGCAGTCGCTGCGTCCGCACCTGCGCATCTCGCTGTCGTGCGAGGTGGCGCCCGAGATCCGCGAATACGAGCGCTTCGCCACCGTGTGCGTGAACGCCTACGTGCAGCCGGTCATGGCGGGCTACCTGGAGCGGCTGGAGCAGGCCTTCGCGCAGATGGGCGTTCAGGCGCCGCTGATGATGATGCTGTCCAACGGCGGGCTGTGCGAGGTGGAGGTCGCGCGCCGCTTCCCGGTGCGGCTGCTGGAGTCCGGCCCGGCGGGCGGCGCGATCCTGGCCGCGCACGTGGCGCGCAGCCTGGGCATCGAGCGCGCGCTGCTGGTGGACATCGGCGGCACCACGGCCAAGCTGTGCTTCATCGACGACGGCATGCCGCAGACCGCGCGCACCATGGAAGTGGCGCGCATCGCGCGTTTCCAGGCCGGCAGCGGCATCCCGCTGCGCTTTCCGGTGGTCGAGCTGGCCGAGATCGGCGCCGGCGGCGGCTCGATCGCGCACCGCGACAGCCTGGGCCGGCTGCAGGTCGGCCCCGAGAGCGCGGGCTCCGTGCCCGGCCCGGCCTGCTACGCCCGCGGTGGCACGCAGCCCACCGTCACCGACGCCCATCTGCTGCTGGGCCGGCTGGACCCGGACGCCTTCGGCGGCGGCCACATGCGGCTGGACGCCGACGCCTGCGGCCGCGCCTACGCGGCGCTCGCGGCCTCGCTCGAACTCAGCGCCGAGGACGCCGCCTGGAGCGTCTGCGAGGTTGTCGACGAGAACATGGCCAGCGCCGTGCGCGAGCACGCCGTGGAAGT
The DNA here is from genome assembly GCA_964487025.1 of uncultured Hydrogenophaga sp. Lineage (GTDB taxonomy): Bacteria > Pseudomonadota > Gammaproteobacteria > Burkholderiales > Burkholderiaceae_C > Hydrogenophaga. The sequence continues at coordinate 22,920 of CAZAPJ010000025.1, read as the reverse complement.
GGGCAAGGGCGTGGACGGCCGCACCCTGATCGCGATCGGCGGCATGGCGCCGCTGCACGCCGCGCGGCTGGCCGCCAAGCTGGGGCTGGAGCGCGTGGTGGTGCCGGTGGGCGCGGGCGTGGGCTCGGCCCTGGGCTTCCTGCGCGCGCCGATCGCCTTCGAGGCCACGCGCAGCGTGATGCTCAGCACCGCCGGCTTCGATGCCGAAGCGGCCAACGCCATCGTGGAGCCGCTGGTCGCCGAGATGCGCGCCGTGGTGGCCCGGGCCGCGCCCGCCCGCGAAGCGGCGGTGCAGCGCACGGCCTGGATGCGCTACCGCGGCCAGGGCCACGAGATCCGCGTGCAACTGCCCGCGCGCGCCTTCGCCGCGAGCGACGGCGAGGTGCTGCACGCCGCCTTCGAGGACGCCTACCGCGCGCTGTACGGCCGCACCATCGAGCAGGGCGTGGTCGAGATCCTGGGCTGGACCGTGCGCGTGGAAGCGCAGCAGGCGCCGCAGGCCGCGCCCGGCGCCGCTGCCGCGCCGGCCGCTGCCGCCGCGCTGCCGCGCCGCCGCGCCTACGACCAGGGCCAGCGCCGCTGGCACGAGGCGCAGGTGCTGCGCATCGAGGCCCTGCCCCCCGCCCCCGCCACGCCCGGCCCCGCGCTGCTGGTGGCCGACGAGACCACCATCGTGGTGCCCGAGGGCTTCGGCGGCCATGCCACCCGCCTGGGCCACATCGTGCTCCAGCGCGATGCCGGCGCCGCCGATGCCGCGGCCGGCGCCGCGCAGATGCCGGCCGACATCCGCGGCCAGGTGCTGTGGAGCCGGCTGATCGCCGTGGTGGAGGAGCAGGCGCGCACGCTGATGCGCACCGCGTTCTCGCCCACGGTGCGCGAAGCCGGCGACCTGGCCGCGGGGCTGTTCGACGTCGAGGGCCGGCTGGTCGCGCAGGCCGTCACCGGCACGCCGGGCCACGTGAACTCCATGGCCGCCTGCGCCGGCCACTTCCTGGCCAAGTACCCCGCCCACGCGATGCGCGAGGGCGACCATTTCATCACCAACGACCCCTGGCTGACCTCGGGCCACCTGCACGACATCACGGTGCTCTCGCCGGCCTTCCAGCACGGGCGCGTGATCGGCTTCTTCGCCTGCACCTGCCACCAGGTCGACATCGGCGGCCTGGGCATGGGACCGGACGCGCGCTCGGTCTACGAGGAAGGCCTGTACCTGCCGATCCTGCCGCTGGCGCGCGCCGGCCGGCTCAACGAGGACGTGCTGGACATCGTCGCCGCCAACGTGCGCCAGCCCGACGCGGTGCGCGGCGACATCCTGTCCTACATCACGGCCAACGAGGTCAGCGCGCGGCGCCTGGCCGCCACGCTCGACGAGTTCGGCGAGCAGGGCCTGGAGCCGATCAGCGCGTTCGTGCGCGCGCGCTCGGAGGTCGGCATGCGCGCGGCGATCGCGAAGCTGCCGCAGGGCGAGTTCCGCCACACGCTGCAGCTCGACGGCTACGACGCGCCGGTGCGGATCGACTGCCAGTTGAGGCTGGCCGGCGACCACATCGACGTGGACTTCGAGGGCAGCTCGCCCGCGAGCCCGCACGGCATCAACCTGGTGCTGAACTACACGCGCGCCTACGCCGCCTTCGGCGTGCGCGCGGCGGTGGCGCCCGAGGTGCCCAACAACGCCGGCTCGCTGGCGCTGGTGCGGGTGGAGGCGCCGCGCGGCTCCATCCTGAACGTGCAGCACCCGGCGCCGGTGTGCGCGCGCCACATCATCGGGCAGTTCCTGCCCGAGGTGGTGCTGGGCGCGCTGGCCCACGCGCTGCCGGGCCGCATGCCGGCCGAGGGCGCGGCCTGCAACTGGGGCCTGCAGCTGCGCGGCGAGCGCGGCCAGCCCGGCGGCGAGCCGCAGCCGCCCTTCGAGATCCTGTTCTTCAACGCTGGCGGCTCGGGCGCGCGGCCCGCCAGCGACGGCCTTTCGGCCACCTGCTTCCCCAGCGGCATCCGCGCCATCCCGGTCGAGATCTGCGAGAACTTCGCGCCGATCGTGATCTGGCGCAAGGAGCTGCTGCCGGCTTCCGGCGGCGCCGGGCGGCTGCGCGGCGGCCTGGGCCAGCGGGTCGAGGTGTCCACGCGCGACGGCCGGGCGTTCCAGTTCTTCGGCCTGTTCGATCGCGTGCGCAACCCGGCGCGCGGCCGCGACGGCGGCGCGGACGGCGCGCCGGGCTGGGTCGGCCTGGTCTCGGGCCGCGCGCTGCAGTCGCTCGGGTTGCAGACCGTGCCCGCGGGCGAGGTGCTGCGCATCGACGTGCCGGGCGGCGGCGGCTACGGCCCGCCCGAGGAGCGCGATCCCGAGGCCCATCGGCACGACGTCGAACAAGGCTACATGCCGGTCTAGCCGACAAGGCGTTTACGATCTCCGCCACTCCCCATCCCTTTTCAAGGAAGCCCCACCATGACCACCTCCCCGCCCTCTTGCTCTTCGCGCCGCCGCTGGATCGGCGCCTTCACCGTGGCGCTGGCCGCGGCCGCCTGCGGCAGCGCCGCCGCGCAGGACAGCACCCCGATCCGCCTGCTGGTGGGCTTCGCCCCCGGCGGCATGACCGACGTGGTCGGCCGCGTGCTGGCGCAGGGCCTGCAGGCCGAACTCGGCCGCACCGTGGTGATCGAGAACCGCACCGGCGCCGGCGGCCAGATCGCCGCCCAGGTGCTCAAGGCGTCCAAGCCCGACGGCAACACGCTGTACCTCACGAACAGCCACGCCACGGCGATGATCCCGCTGACCACGCTCAACCCCGGCTACGACCCCGAGAAGGACTTCGTGCCCGTGGGCCTGGTGGCCACGAACCCCAACTTCTTCATGGTCAGCACGGCCACCGTGGGCAACAACGTGCGCACCATGCAGGACTTCGCCGAGTGGGCCAAGGCCGGCGCCAACCGCGGCAACGTGGGCGTGCCGGCGCTCGCCAGCGCGCCCGAGTTCTCGGTGGTGGCGCTGGCGCGCGGCTCCGGCGCGACCCTCAAGGCCGTGCCCTACCGCGGCGATGCGCCCATGGTGCAGGACCTGCTGGCCGGCCAGATCCCGGCCGGCATCGCGGGCGTGGCCTCGTCCCTGCAGCACGTGCAGGCCGGCAAGATCCGGCTGCTGGCGGTGGACGGCCCGCGCCGCCTGCCGGGCTTCCCCGACGTGCCCACCTACGCCGAGGCCGGCATCAAGGGGCTGGAGGACGTGATCTTCATCGGCGTGCTGGCGCCGGCGGGCACGCCGCAGGACCTGGTCGCGAAGTACAACGCGGCGATCAACAAGGTCGTGGCGTCCAAGGCCTTCCTCGACCGCACCAGCGACCTCGGCATCGTCCCGCAGTCCGGCACGCCCGAGGACATGACCCGGGCCACCGAGCGCAGCCGCCAGTCCAACGCCCTGCTGGTCCAGGCGGCGGGCTACAAGCCTCAGTGAACCTTCCGGCGTCCATGAGCGGTGCGCCGATGACGCCGCTGGACGTGCGCCGCCTGGCGCGCGCCGGGCGCTGGCCCGGCAGCACGCGCGGCGCGGTGCAGGGCGTGGTGCAGTGCAACCTGGTGGTGCTGCCCGGCGCCGAGGCGGATGCCTTTGGCGCCTGGTGCGAGCGCAACGCCGAGGTGGCGCCCGTGATCGCGCGCACGGTGCCGGGCGAGTACCGGCTGCCCGCGCTCGGCGAGGACCTGGACCTGCGCCGCGACCTGCCGGCCTACCACGTGTTCGAGCACGGCGCCCGGGCCGGCGAGGTGCCCGACCTCGTGCCGCACTGGGGCGACGACACCGTGGGCTTCGCCTTCGGCTGCTCCTTCTCGCTGGAGGACGCGCTGCGCGCCCACGGCATCCCGCTGGACTACGAGGCGCGCGGCTTCGGCGGCGCCATCTACGTCACCACCCGGCCGACCGTGCCGGTGGGCGCCTACGCGGGCCCGCTGGTGGTCTCGATGCGCCCGCTGCGCCCGGAATGGGCCGCGCGCGCGGTGGCGGTTTCGCGCCAGTACCCGCTGCTGCACGGCGCGCCCGTGCACGTGGGCGACCCGGCCGCGCTCGGCCTGCGGCTGGAAGAGCCGATGCAGTCGCTCGGGGACTTCAGCATCGCCGAGGGCGAGGTGCCGGTGTTCTGGGCCTGCGGCGTCACCACCCAGTTCGTGCTGGCCCAGGCCCGTCCAGCCTGGGCCGCCTCGCACGTGTCCGCGCGCATGCTGGTGACCGACGTGCCGATCGCGGCGATGCGGGTGGGCTGAAGCCCGTCGCCTCAGAAGGTGTGAATGAATCCGGCGTGGCCGAGCAGGCCGTCCAAACACGGCCGATCTAGGCGCAAAGCGCAGCCATAGCTCGGGCTATGGCGAGCATTTGCAACAACGAGCGGACGCGTTTGGGCGGGATGAGCGGACATGGCGGGTTCGTTCACACCTTCTCAGATTTGCAGCTGCCGGGCCTGGAGCGACCAGAAGTCCCAGGCGCGCTGCACCTGGCCCTGGTTGGCGGCATCGGCGTGCCGGGCCTCGGCCTCGGTCAGGTAGGTGGGCTCGCCGCCGAGCGCCACCGCCTGCGCCTGGATGCCGGCGTTCTTCTCCGCGTAGACGGCGCGGAAGACCGCTTGCTGCAGCGAATCGCCCACCACCGTGATGCCGTGCCCGCGCATCAGCACGGCGGCGGCGTCCTGGCCCAGGGTGTCGGCCAGGGCCTGGCCGAGCGCGGGGTCGCGTGTCAGCAGGTCGCTGGCGTCTCCGGCGTGCGCGCGGATCTCGAACAGCGGCACCCGGCCGCCGAGAAACCCGCCCATGTGGCAGACCGCCCGCAGGCGGTGCCGCTGGGAGACGGTGAAGGGCACGATCGAGGGCGAGTGGCTGTGCACCACCGAATGCACGTCGGGGCGGCTGCGGTAGATCGCCGCGTGAATGAAGCGTTCGAGATAGACCGGCACGCCCGGCGGCTGCGCCACGCCGTCGAGGTCGAAGGCGAGGATGTCCTCGGGCTGCACCAGGGCGGGCGCCAGGTTGCGCGAGAGCAGGAAGCGGTCCGGCCGGGCGGGGTCGCGCACGCTGACGTGCCCGAAGGCGTCCAGTACGCCTTGCTGGAACAGGATGTGGTTGGCCAGCGCGAGGTCCTGGTTCATGGGTCTGCTCACTCCCGGCTGCCCAGCATGGGAAAGACCGCGATCGAATCGGCCACAACGAAACGCATCAGGTCCTCGCCGACCACCAGCGGCCCGCCGTAGGTCCGGCGGGTCCGGTCGATCAGCTCCTGGACCGGCGGCAGCTGCCCATTCACGGGCAGGCGAACGACGTGCGAGAACACGGCCAGCTTGGGGGCCGCCGAGGCAAACACGCGCCCGGCGTCCTCCGGGCTGGTGTGGTGGCCCAGGATGCGCTGGATGGCCGGGGGAAGCGCGACGCCGCCAACGCTGTAGCCCGCCTCGTGGACCAGCAGGTCCACGCCGCGCGCGCGGGCGATCACCCGCTCGTCGTAGACGGTGTCGCCCGCGATCACGACCGAGCGCCCGCGGTAGTCGATCCGGTACCCCTGGCACGGCTCGATGCCCTGCCCGTGGTCCACCGTGAACGCGGTCACCTGGACGCCGTTCTTCTCGAACACGACGCCCTCCGAGCGCTCGTGCGCCTCGATGCGCGCCCCGGGCCGCCAGTTCTTTTCCTCGCCGAAGCGGATTTCCGCGTCGGCCCGGAACGCGAACATCAGGCCCTGCGCGATCCGGGCGGTTCCGCGCGGCCCGTAGAGCTGCATCGGCGCCTTGAACGCCTGTTCCCGGTTCCCGATATAGCCCGTGAGCCACACGTCCGCCAGGCCATTGACGTGGTCCGAATGGAAGTGCGTCAGAAACACGGCGTCCAGTTCCCCGGGGCGCAGGCCGGCCTGGTGCAGCCGGATCGTCGCACCGCGCCCCGCGTCGAAGAGCAGGTTCAGGCCGCCGGCCTGCACGAGGTTCGAGAACCCGAAGCGGTCGGCCGAGAGGTCCGGGGTGCCGGTCCCGAGCAGCGTGACGACGATGCGGTCCTCGGCCGCGCCGCCTGGCGCCGCGGCGGTTTGCGCCCACGCCGGCCGGGCCAGCGCGAAGGCCAGCAGCGCAACGAGGGCCAGGGAGATGGACCAGGGCAGGGGTTTTTTCATGGTGGGCACACGCGACACGGTGGAAGAGCGCCTGGGCGGCTGCAGCTTCCATGGTGCGCGCGGCCCGTCCGATGGTCAAAAACGCTTCTCAAAAAATGAGAAGCGGAGCCCGCAAGCGGGCTCCCTCGGCGCTGCCGCGGCTGGGCCGGACGTCAGGCGGGCAGCGGCACCAGCGGGTTGCCGAACATCGGGTCGGCTTCCTTCGAGGCCAGCGCCTTCTTCAGGTCGATGCCCAGCGCCTTGGCCACGCCGGCGCCGTAGGCCGGGTCGGCCGCGTGGCAGTTGCGGATGTGGCGGAACTTGATGAACTCGGGCGCGTCGCCCATGGCGCGGCCGGTGTTGCCGAACAGGGCCTCCTGCTGCGCCGGCGTCATCAACTGGAACAGCTTGCGCGGCTGCTCGAAGTAGTTGTCGTCGTCCTGGTGGTAGGACCAGTGCTTGGCCTCGCCGGTCAGGCGCAGCGGCGGTTCCTCGAACTGGGGCTGCGCCTGCCACTGGCCGAAGCTGTTGGGCTCGTAGTGCGGCAGGCCGCCGTAGTTGTCGTCCACCCGGCCCTGGCCGTCGCGGTGGTTGCTGTGCACCGGGCAGCGCGCCTTGTTGACCGGGATCTGGTGGTGGTTCACGCCCAGGCGGTAGCGCTGCGCGTCGGCGTAGTTGAACAAACGCGCCTGCAGCATGCGGTCGGGGCTCGCGCCGATGCCGGGCACCAGGTTGGACGGAGAAAAGGCGCTCTGCTCGACGTCGAGGTGGAAGTTCTCGGGGTTCTTGTTGAGCTCGAATTCGCCCACCTCGATCAGCGGGTAGTCGCCCTTGTACCAGACCTTGGTCAGGTCGAACGGGTGCAGGCGGTATTTCTCGGCGTCGGCCTCCGGCATGACCTGGATGTACATCGTCCACTTCGGGAAGTCGCCGCGCTCGATCGCCTCGTACAGGTCGCGCTGGTGGCTTTCGCGGTCTTTGCCGACCAGCGCCTCGGCCTCGGCGTCCGTCAGGTTCTTGATGCCCTGCCGGGTCTTGAAGTGCAGTTTGACCCAGAAGCGCTCGCCCTGCGCGTTCCAGAAGCTGTAGGTGTGCGAGGCGAAGCCGTGCATGTGGCGGTAGCTGGCGGGAATGCCGCGGTCGCTCATCACGATGGTGACCTGGTGCAGCGCCTCGGGGACAAGGGTCCAGTAGTCCCAGTTGTTGCGGGCCGAGCGCATATTGGTGCGCGGGTCGCGCTTGACAGCCTTGTTCAGGTCGGGGAACTGGCGCGGGTCGCGCAGGAAGAACACCGGCGTGTTGTTGCCCACCATGTCCCAGTTGCCTTCTTCCGTGTAGAACTTCAGGGCGAAGCCGCGGATGTCGCGCTCGGCATCGGCGGCGCCGCGTTCGCCGGCCACGGTGGTGAAGCGGGCGAACATTTCGGTCTTCTTGCCGACCTGGCTGAAGATCTTGGCGCGGGTGTACTTCGTGATGTCCTTGGTCACCGTGAAGGTGCCGAAGGCGCCCGAGCCCTTGGCGTGCATGCGGCGCTCGGGAATGGTCTCGCGCACGAAGTTGGCGAGCTTCTCGTTCAGCCACACGTCCTGGGCGAGCAGCGGGCCGCGCGGGCCGGCGGTCAGGCTGTCGCGGTTGGTGACCACGGGCGCGCCGAAGTCGGTGGTTAGGTGGGTTACGGGGCAGCGCTTGGCTTCATCTTTCATCGTGGGGCTCCTCGGGAAAAAACCAGCGGGACGCCGGATTGGCGGCTGGGTCAGGAGATGTTAGTCAACATGCATCGGTATTTGAATTTGATAGTTCTTATTGAGCCCATAGTCCGCGGCCCAGGGCCTGGATGCGCCGGGGCCGGCCTACAGCCGGGCCAGCGCCGCGCGGACTTCCTCGACGCTGAGCACCTCGGTCAGCACCTGGGTCGGCCGGCCCTTCCGGTAGATCGCGTACACCGGCACGCCGCTGCGGCCCAGGCTCGCCAGCGCGGCCGTCACCGCGGGGTCGCGGCGTGTCCAGTCGGCGCGCAGCAGCGCCACGTTCCGGGCCGCCACGTCGCCGAGCACGGTGGCATCGGCCAGGGTGGTGCGCTTGTTGTACTGGCAGGTCACGCACCAGGCGGCGGTGAAGTCGACGAACACCGGGCGGCCCTGCGCCAGCAGCGCGGCCTGGGCCTCGGGGCTCCAGGGCTGCCAGCTCACGCCCTGCACCGCGGTCGCCACGGCCTGGCCGGCGGGGGCGTCCGGCAGCGGCCGGACCACGTGCGGGCCGATCGCCCAGCCCAGCCAGGCCAGGCCGGCCAGCGAGAGGCCCGCGATGGCGGCGCGCCCCCGGCCGCGCAGCCCCAGCGCCCACACCAGCAGCGCCAGCACCACCAGCAGCATGAGCAGCGCGGCGGCGCCGTCGATGCCGCTCTGCTGCCCCAGCACCCAGAGCAGCCAGACCACGGTGGCGAACATCGGGAAGGCCATGAGGCGGCGGAAGGTGTTCATCCAGGGGCCGGGGCGCGGCAGGGCGCCGGCCAGGGCAGGGACCCAGCTGGCCAGCAGGTAGGGCAGCGCCATGCCCAGGCCCAGCGCGGCGAACACCGCGAGCGCCTGGGCCGCCGGCAGGGCGACCGCCAGGCCGAGCGACGCGCCCATGAACGGCGCGGTGCAGGGGGCGGCGACGGCGGTCGCCAGCACGCCCGTGAGGAAGGCGTCGGCGGTGCGGTTCTTCGCCTGCAGGCCGGCCAGCCGGCCGGGCAGGAGGTGGCCGATCTCGAACAGGCCGGCCAGGTTCAGGCCGATCAGCGTGAACAGCACGGCCAGCGACGCCACCACGGCCGGGCTTTGCAACTGGAAGCCCCAGCCGAGCTGTTCGCCGGCGGCGCGCAGGGCGAGCAGCGCCGCGCCCAGCGCCATGAACGACAGCACCACCCCGCCGGTGTAGGCCAGGCCCTGGGCGCGGTGCGCTCGCCGGTCGTCCGCGTGTTTCGCGAAGGCCAGCACCTTGATCGCCAGCACGGGAAACACGCAGGGCATGAGGTTGAGCAGCAGGCCCCCGAGCAGCGCGCCCAGCAGCGCCGCGCCCCAGGTGAGCGCGTTCGCGCCGCCCCCGGTGCCGGCCGCTCTGGCCGCGTTCGCGTCCAGCGCCGCCTGCAGGGCCTCGGGCACGGCCGTGGGCAGGGGGGCGGCCGCGGGCCAGGCGCCCTGCACCGGGACGGTCATGCGCACCCCCGCGCTGCCGGCGCCCTGGCCCGGCGGGTCGGCGCGGGCGACCACGAGGCTGAGCGTGGCGGGGCTGTCGCTGCGGTGGGGCGACAGCGGTATCTGCGCGCGCCAGCGTTCGCCGTCCCAGGCCTGGGTCCACGGGGAGCCGGGCTCGATCAGGCCGCCCGGTTCGGGAAAGAACTCGAGCCGCTGCCCGCGCCAGCCGGCCGGTAGGCCGTCGAGCGCGACGTTCAGGGTGTCCGGCGCGGGTTCGGCGTGGCTGCCCTGGGCCGCCTGTTCGCGCGGCACGGCCGTGAAGCTGGCCTCGAATGCCGCGCCGTGCAGGGCGGTCGAGCCCTCGGCCGGGATGCGCAGGGAGAACGTGCCTTCTTCCGGGATGCATTCCTGGCGGCACACCAGCCAGGTGGCGTGCAGCTCGATGTCGAGCTCGCGGCCGGCGAAGCCGGGCTCCACCGCCAACGGCACCGGCAGCACCACGGTGCCGTCGTAGCCATAGTTGGCGAGGTTGCCGATCGGGAACTTGCGCGGCGTCGGCCAATGGATGGCGCCGGCGCTGACGCCGGGCGGCAGGGACCAGTGCAGCTCGGTCGGCAGGCCCGAGTCGCCGGCGTTCTTCCAGTAGGTGTGCCACTCGGGCGCGTGCGTGATCTGCAGGCCCACCCAGACCGGCCGGTCCGGCCCGACGCCCTCGGGTGCGTGCGCGATCAGCTCGGCGCGGGCCCGCTCGCTCTGCACCACGGACGGCTTGCCGGCGAGCAGCAGCCCCTGGCCCAGCGCGGGCCAGGGCAGCAGCGCCAGCGCCAGCAGGCCGCGCAGCAGCCAGGCGGCGGCGCGGTGGGGAGACAATGCGGTCGGGGACATGAAACGGGAGGTCAACGGTCGGAAAGCCAGGGTATGAGGGGATGCGGCGCGGCCGAGTTCCTTGCGGCGCGGGCGCGGCCCGGCCGCTATTGTGTCTCGCCAAATCCATCCGGCTTCACGGGTTCCTCCGGTTTGGGTACAACCGGCTTGCGGGGAGCACATACGGCAAACCGGTATAACTACAAAATACGATGCAGTACGGTGGTTGGAGGCTGATGCGATGGGATCGATCGTTGAGCGCGCCCTGATGCCCTGGGCGCAACGGGTCCGGACACGGGTGAACCTGCCGGTCCGCCTGAGCTGGGGAGAGGCGGGGGCGTCCTCGCTGGCGCTGGGAGATTTTGATCAGCCCAAGGTGGAGATCCGGGTGCGCGACGCCGCGGCGCTGCCGCTGCTGATCGACCCCGGGTTGCACACCCTGGGCGAAGCGTACGTGGAAGGCCTGATCGACGTGGACGGTTCGCTGCCCGACATCCTGGCGATCGCGCACCGGCTGGCGGAGAACGCGCAGCCGGAGAAGGGCGGGCTGCTGGGCCGCCTGCGCCGGCGCTTCGGGCACACGCGCGAGAGCGACAGCAAGGCGATCCAGTACCACTACGACGTGTCCAACGCGTTCTACGCCCAGTGGCTGGACGAGCGCATGGTGTACTCGTGCGGCTACTTCGAGAACGGCGACGAGACGCTGGGCGAGGCGCAGCTCAAGAAGATCGACCACATCCTCACCAAGATCCGGCTGCAGCCGGGCCAGCGCCTGCTCGACATCGGCTGCGGCTGGGGCGCGCTGGTGCTGCGCGCGGCCGAGAAGTTCGGCGCGCACTGCGTGGGCGTCACGCTGTCGAAGAACCAGTGCGAGCTGGCGCGCGAGCGCGTCCAGGCCGCCGGCCTGCAGGACCGCATCGAGATCCGGCTGCAGGACTACCGCGACGTGAAGGACGGCCCGTTCGACCGCATCACCAGCGTGGGCATGTTCGAGCACGTAGGGCTGAACCATCTGGTGGGCTACTTCTCCCACATCCGTTCGCTGCTCACACCCGATGGCTGGGCCATGAACCACGGCATCACCAGCACCGACCCGAACGACGGGGAAACGCGCCACGGCGGCGGCACCTTCATCGACCGCTACGTGTTTCCCCAGGGCGAGCTGCCGCACATCGGCACCGTGCTGCGCACCATGCAGGAAGGCGGCCTGGAGGCGTTCGACGTCGAGAGCCTGCGCCGCCACTACATGCGCACCACGCAGCTCTGGAGCGAGGCCTTCGAGGCGCGCGCCGAGCAGATCAAGCCGCTGGTGAACGAGAAGACCTGGCGCATCTGGCGCGTGTACTTGGCCGGCTGCGCCTGGGCGTTCGAGCACGATGAGATCTCGATCTTCCAGGTGATCTGCCGGTCCGCGGGCCGCAGAGCGACGGAACTGCCCTGGTCGCGGCGCTGGCTCTACCGCTAGGGCTTTCAAAAGATTGTGCGAACAGGACCGGCGTGAGTTCTTGCTATTTACTACGAATACGTAGTATATTGACGCATCGAACATCACTGGAGAAAGGAAGATTCGATGCTTCAACCCGTGGAATTCCTCCCTGGCGGCTACCGCTATCTGCCCGGCGGCTTCCAGTATTCGGCGGCGGTACAGGCGCTGCCGGGCTTCGTGATCGACCGCGTGGTGCTGGACCGGCCCATTCCGCTGGCGCAGGGCTTTGCACAGATCGAGGCCCATCTGCAGCGCCGGGGTCGGCCGACCGCCGCCTTGTGCGCCATCGAGTTGCGCTCACCCGCACCGATGGCCGAGCCCGCCTTCGTGGCCTTCAACCGTGTCTACGTGCAGACGCTGGAGCGCTGGGGGCTGTTCCGTGACGACATCAACCCCGTGGCGCGCTGCAACCTCATCCCGGAGGCCAACGCCCCGGCCGAGGCCTCGCTCTATGCCTTCAGCTACACCGTGCCGGGGGCGTCCGGGTCCGTCGCCGATTTCGTCAGCTCGGGCGCGGCCGAATGCCCGGACCGGCCCAACTACCGAGACACCATCGTGCGCCTGGGCGAGACCTCGCCAGATGCCATGCGCGACAAGCTGCGCTTTGCCCTGGGCGACCTGGAATCGCGCCTGCAGGCCCTGGGCCTGGCATGGAGCGACGTGGCCCAGACCCGCCTGTACACGGTGCGCGACCTGCACGCCTGCATCGGCCCCGAGTTTGCGGCGCGTGGGGCGCTGGCGGGCGGGCTGACATGGCACTGGGTGCGTCCTCCCGTGATCGATCTCGAGATCGAGATCGACGCGCTGCGCGTCGGCACGCAGCACCTGCTGCCTGTCGCCTGATCCGTTCTCTTCCATCGCGTCTTCCCTCTTTCCTCCTCGTCGCCGTTCTGCAAGGAGTCACCATGCCATCCCATTCTTCTCGCGCCGCCCTGCGCCGCGCCCTGCTCGCCACCCTGCTGTCCGCCTGCGCCTGGGCGGGTTCCGCACAATCACAGACCTTGTCGGGACAGGTGCGCATCCTGGTCGGTTTTCCGGCCGGTGGCACCATCGACGTGGTCGCGCGGCAGATCGCCGAGAACATGCGTTCCACGCTCGGCGTGCCCGTGGTGGTGGAGAACCCCACCGGCGCGGGTGGCCAGCTCGCCGCCCAGGCGCTCAAGCGGGCGGCACCGGACGGGCTCACCTTGATGGTCGCGCCCGACCACACCCTGGTCATCCTCCCCGAAACCTTGAAGGACCCCGGCTTCGACGTGAGCAAGGACTTCGCCTCCGTCGGCATGGTGGCGGACTACGCCGGCGCGCTGGCGCTCGGTGCGAACAGCGGCGTGGCGGACATGAACGGCTGGATCGCGAAAGTGAAAGCCTCCGGCAAGCCGGTCACCGTCGGCGTGGCCGCACCCGGCAGCAAGCCCGTCTTCGCCTTGCATGCCCTGTCGCAGCAGGCCGGCGCAAGCTTCAACGCCGTTCCCTACCGCGGCTCCATGCCGCTGGTGCAGGATTTGAGCGGGGGCCACCTGGACGCTGGCATCACGGCGCTGGGCGACTTCACCGAGTACCACAAGGCCGGCAAGTTGAAAGTGGCTGCCGTGACCGGGGAGCGCCGCACGGCGCAGATGCCGGAAGTGCCCACCGCGCGCGAACTCGGCTACCCGCTCCAGATGAATTTCTGGATCGCGATGCTCGCACCGGCCGGCACGCCCCAGCCTGTGGTGCAGCGTCTCAATCAGGCCCTGAACCTGGCGCTGGCCGATGCCAAGGTCAAGGAGCGCATGGCGGCTCTCGTCTTCGATCCCGCGCCCGGCGCGCCGGACGTGGTGCAACGGCGCATCGCGTCGGAGCGCAGCTACTGGGCACCCCTGATCCAGTCTTCCGGCTGGGTCAAGCAGTAGCCGTCGTCGCGCAACCGCCTGGACAAGGCAGCGGCGATTTCGCGCAGTGTGATGGGCTTTGGCGCCGGCACAATGCGTTCATGAGGAACCCGATCGACGAATTCCGCCTGCTGCACCACCTTCCGCATCTGCTGCGGCGCGCGCATTTCGAGGCCGAAGCGGTGTTCACCCAGCTCTTTGGCGATGCCGTGACGTCGCGGCAGCTTGCCTTGCTGGCGATGATCGGCCGGTTGCCGGGCGCGTCGCAGAGCCAGGCTGCGCTGGAGATCGGCCTGGATCTCAATACCTGTAGCGACCTGGTCGCGCGCACCGTGGCCAAGGGTCTGCTGCGCCGGGAGCGTTCGCCTTCGGACGGGCGTGTCTTCGCGCTGTACCTGACGGAAGCCGGGCGGACCGTCGTGGACGAGGGCGTGCGGCGCGCCGGCGAGTACCAGGACGCCGTCGCCCAACGGCTGACCGTCGAAGAACGCGAGGCCCTGACCGCGCTGCTGCGCAAGTTGATCGGGTTCGGGTGAAAGAGACTCCCCCCTGCGCGGCTTCGCCGCTTCCCCCCTCTCTGGCGCGCCGCTGTGCGGCGCTTGGAGGGGGGACGACATCTCGGGCCGGCGGAGCCGGACCCTCGCTGTCTCTGGGTTTTACTTCGGCTCGCTTTGCTTGCCGTGCCTGTTTATTCGCCTACGTATGGGGTGGGCCGACCTATTCGGGCTGAGCTCGTCGAAACCCTCGCCCAGGTGTTGTCAGGGCCTCCGCGGCCGTCAGTCCAGGAACCCCAGCACCACCCGCCGGGTGCTGGCCGATTTCTTCTCGATCTTGGTGACCACCACGCGGCTGATCTCGGCGGTGTTGGCCACGTGCGTGCCGCCGCAGGGCTGCAGGTCGATCGGGTGGGTCGGATCGTTGCCGATGCGGATGGTGCGCACCGTGCCGCTGCCGCGCGGCGGCGCCACGCTCATGCTCTTGACCAGCGCGGGGTTGGCGTCGAGCTCGGCGTCGGTGATCGCGCCCACGGCCAGCGCGTGCGCCTGCGCCACCAGTCGGGCCAGGCCCTGGGTCAGGTGGTCCTTGTCGAGCGGATCGGTCAGGCACAGGTCCAGGCGCGCGTAGTCGGGCGTGATGGAGCAGCCGTTCACCGGCACCGGCACGAGGTGGCAGAGCAGGTGGGTCGCGGTGTGGAAGCGCATGAGCCGGTGGCGGCGCGTCCAGTCGATGCGGGCCGTGACCGGTGTGCCGGCCGCGAGCCGCGCGAGCAGCGCCTCCTGCCCGGGCGCCGGCAGGTGCACGATGTCGGCGGTGGGCCGGCCCTCGGCGTCCTTGCCCTTGCGGGTGTCGGCGATCGCGATCGCCGTGCCGTCGGCGAGCTGCAGCGCACCGGCGTCGCCGGCCTGGCCGCCGCCGACCGGGTAGAACACGGTGCGGTCGAGCACGATGCCGTGCGCGTCGACGCGGGTCACGGTGGCGTCGCAGTGCTGCAGGTAGGCGTCCTGCCTGAAAAGGTCGTGGGTCATGTTGCGGACATCTTACGGGCCCACCTCATTAAGATGTGCGCATGCCCGCCCTTTCCCGCTACTGGTCCGACTGCACCACCGCCGAACTGGCCGCGCTCGACAAGGCGCGCGCCATCGCGGTGCTGCCGGTCGCGGCCACCGAGCAGCACGGCCCGCACCTGCCGCTGTCGGTGGACGCGGACATCGCGAACGGCATCGTCGCGGCGGCGCTGCCGCACCTCGCGCCCGATCTGCCGGCGCTGTTCCTGCCGACCCAGGCCCTGGGCTTCAGCCCCGAGCACACGCGCTTTGCCGGCACGCTCACGCTCAAGGCCGAGACGCTGCTGCGGCTGTGGACCGAGGTCGGCGAATGCGTGGCCGCCAGCGGCGTGAACAAGCTGGTGCTGTTCAACGCGCACGGCGGGCAGGTCGGCGCGATGGACTTGGTGGCGCGCGACCTGCGCGCGCGGCTGGGCATGCTGGTCTACAGCGTGAGCTGGTTCAACCTGCCGCTGCTGGACGCCAATGGGCAGGACGTGGGCGCCCAGTTCAGCGTCGAGGAGCACCGCTTCGGCATCCACGCGGGCGAGATCGAGACCTCGCTCATGCTCGCGCTCTCGCCCGGGCGCGTGCGCATGGCGCAGGCCGAGTATTTCCGCTCCAGCTCGCAGGAGCGCGCGCCGGACTTCCCGATTCTCGGCAACGGCCGCAGCGCCAAGCTCGGCTGGCAGATGCAGGACTACAACGCCAATGGCGCGGTGGGCAACGCCGGCGCGGCCACGGCCGACAAGGGCCGCGCGCTGCTGGACGCGGCCGGGCGCGCGCTGGCCCGGCTGCTGGCCGAGATCGACCGCCTGCCGCCCGACACCCTGACCGATCGCACCGCGTTCGATGCCGGCCGCCCTCAGGCGTAGGTCACCCAGTCGCGGCAGTCGGGGTGGTCCAGGTGCGGCAGCGTGTTGTAGGTCAGCAGCGCGTGGCGCTTGGGGTTGAACTGGAATTCCGTCACCGCGCTGTTGCGGATGCGCAGGTTGAGTTCGATCGTGGCCTCGGGGCTCAGGCCGAGCACGTGGCCCACCGCGGTGGCGATCGGGCCGCCGCTGGAGACCAGCAGCACGTTGCGGCCGTGGTGGTGGGCGCGCACGTGGTCCAGCGCCGAGGTCACGCCGCGCACGAAGTCGCCATAGCTCGGCATGCCCTGGGGGCTGACCGTGCCGGCCATCCACTGCGCCAGGCCGTCGCGCAGCAGGCGGAAGTGCTGGCGGTAGCCTTCGGGCGATTGCGCCGCGGAGCGGGGCTGGTCCATCGGGTGGTGATGGATCGCGCGGACCACCGCGTCGCCGTCGTATTCGTTCAGGCCCGGCCACGCCAGCGGCGGCAGGTCGAGGCCGGCGCCTTCGGCGATGCCCGACCAAGTCTGCGCGTGGCGGCGCAGCGTGCCGGTGATCACCGCGTCGAACGCCAGCCCGCGTTCGGCCCAGTAGCGGCCCAGCCGCACGCTTTGCCGGTGGCCCAGTTCGCTGAGCTGGTCGTAGTCGTCGGCGCCGAACGAGGCCTGGCCGTGGCGCACGAGGTAGAGCGTTCCCATGGGGCGATTCTGGGCCGGTGGCCGCGCGCGATTTGTCTCCGCAGCGACTGACTGCCCCTGTCCCGCGCGGCGGGGATTCACCATTCGTTGCATGCCCGCGCCCCGAAGCGGTCACAATGGACGCACCGCAACGGAGACCGACCTGATGGCCGACACACCGCATGTCCTGTACCTCGACGACGACGACACCCTGGTGTTCCTGGTGCGCCGCCTGCTGGAGCGTCGGGGCTACCGCGTGACCGCCTTCGCCGAGCAGCGGCAGGCGATCGAGGCGGTGCGGGCCGACCCGCAGGGCTTTCATCTGCTGCTCACCGACTACAACATGCCCGGCATGTCGGGCCTGGACGTGGCGCGCGAGGTGCTGGCGATCAACCCCTCGCTGCCGGTCGCCGTGGCCTCCGGCTACATCGACGACGACCTGCAGGCCCAGGCCCGCGCCGCGGGCGTGCGCGAGGTGGTGTTCAAGACCGACGCGGTGGAGGAGTTCTGCGAGATCGTGGCGCGGCTGGTCCGTCAGGCTTGACGGCGGCCGGCGCCGGCGCGCTCGTTCAGGCGGGCGCCTTGCGGTCGGTGATGAGCTTGAGGGCGAGCAGGCCGAGCACGGTGCCCATCACGTAGCGCTGGGCGCGCACCCAGCCGGGGCTTCGGTTGAGGAACAGGGCCACGCGCGCGGCCGACAGCACCAGCAGCGCGTTGACCAACGCGCTGATGCCGATCTGGACCGTGCCCAGCGTGAAGCTCTGCAGCAGCCACTGGCCGCGCTCGGGATGCAGGAACTGCGGGAAGAACGAGAGGTAGAACATCGCCACCTTGGGGTTGAGCGCGTTGGTCAGGAACCCCATGAGGAACAGCTTGCGCGGCGCGTCGCGCGGCAGGTCGCGCGTTTCGAACGGCGCCGTGCCGCCGGGCCGGATGGCTTGCCAAGCCAGCCACAGCAGATAGGCGGCGCCCGCGATGCGCAGCAGGTCGAAGGCCAGCGGCAGGGCTGCCAGCACGGCCGTGATGCCCAGCGTGGCGGCCACCAAGTGCACGCCGAAGCCCGCCACCACGCCGGCCAGCGACAGCAGCCCCGCACGCGGCCCCTGCGTGAGGCTGCGCGAGACGCAATAGACCATGTTCGGGCCGGGCGTGAGCACGAGCACCAGCGCGGCCAGCGCGAAGAGGAGCAGTTCCTGGGGGCTGAAGAGCGCCATGGCCAGCCTTTCCGTTTCAGAGTTGGACCGTGCCGTCCACGCAGGTCACGCTGGCGCCGCCGACCCAGACCGTGCCGCCGGCGTCGCGTTCAATGTGGACCCGCCCCTGGCGGCCCAGCGCCGTGCCCTGGGCCGCCACGTAGCGCTCGGGCGCCAGCCCGGCGCCGATCAGCCACTGCGCCAGCGCGGCGTTCAGGCTGCCGGTGACGGGGTCTTCCGCCAGGCCGTTGTGGCCGGGGAAGAACGCGCGCACCTCGAACCGGGTCTCGCCGCCGTCCGGGCGCGGGCCGGCCACGCCGATGTCCAGGCCCGCGAGCACGGCAGCGTCGGGCCCGAGCGCCAGCACCTGCTCGGCGCTGCGCAGCAGCACGGCGCGCCAGCGGGGCCCGTTGTCGCACCAGGCGTGCGCGGCGATGTCCTCGCGCGCCACGCCCAGGCCGCGCGCGATGAGGGCCACGTCGGCCTCGTCCAGCGGGCCGCCGCGCAGCAGCGGCGGCGCGGCGAAGGCCAGGCGGTCCTCCTGCCGGCGGATCCGCACCAGGCCCACGCCGCATTCCTGCACCACGTGTTCGCTCTTGGGCTGACCGCCGGCGCGCAGCCAGGCGTGGCAGGTGCCCAGCGTCGGGTGGCCGGCAAAGGGCAGTTCGCGGCCGGGGCAGAAGATGCGCACGCGGTAGTCGGCGCCGGCGGCCGCGCCCTCGGGCGTGGGCGGCAGCACGAAGGCGCACTCGGACAGGTTGGTCCAGTCCGTGAAGCGCTGCATCGACTGCGTGTCCAGGCCGGTGCCGTCGAGCACCACCGCCAGCGGGTTGCCGAGGCAGGGCGTGGCGGTGAAGACGTCCACTTGCTGGAAGGCGCGCAAGGGGAGCGGGGGGTGCGAGGGCGGCATGGCGAGGCTCCAGGTTCGCTCAGGACAGGGGGAGGTCGAGCACGCCGCGGCTGGCGGGCAGGCTCAGCCAGTGGGCGTACCAGCGCTCCAGGTGTGGCCAGGCCGGGCGCGGCTGCGGCAGGCCCCACCAGCGGTGCACCTCGCAGGCGATCGGGATATCGGCCATGGTCAGCGCGTCGCCGGCCAGGAAGGGCTGGCGCGAGAGGTGCGCGTCCAGTTGCGCGAACAGCGGTTCGGTCGCGGCTACCGAGGCCGCGATCACCTGCGGGTTGCGCTGCGCCTCGGGGGTGCGGAACCACTGCCTGAAGCCGGGGCTGCCGGCTGGGTTGAGCGTGGTTTGCTGCCAGTCCATCCAGCGTTCGGCGTCGGCCCGGCGCTGGAGGTCCTGCGGATAGAGCGGCGAATTCTCCCGAGCGCACAGGTAGCGCACGATCGTGTTCGATTCCCAGAGCGTGAAGCCGCCGTCTTCCAGCAGCGGCACCAGGCCGTTGGGGTTCTTGCGGCGGTAGTCCGGCGTGTCCACCACGCCGTGGCTCAGGCCGGCGTCGATGCGTTCGATCGCCAGCTCCAGCACCTGTGCACACAGCACGACCTTGCGCACGTTGATCGAGCTCAGGCGTCCCCAGAGGCGCAGCATGGCGTCAGCCCTTCTGCGCGTCGCGGATGGTCTCGGCCAGGGCCGCGATCCCGGTGCGGATCTGCGCCTCGCTCGCCGTCACGAAACTCAGGCGCAGCGTGCGTTCGTCGGCCGGGCCGGCGTAGAAGGCCGCGCCCGGGACGAAGGCCACCCCCTTGTCCACGGCCTTGGGCAGCAGGTCGATGGCGCGCAGGCCGGCGGGCAGCCGCGCCCAGAGGAACATGCCGCCGGCGGGCCGGTTCCATTGCACGTCCAGGCCGGCCATCTCGCGCGCCAGGCAGTCGAGCATCACCGCGCACTGGCGCTTGTAGAGCGCGCGGATGGTCGGGACGTGGCGGTCCAGGAAGCCGTCCTTGAGCACCTCGGCCACCATGCGCTGGTTGAAGCTGGGGCTGTGCAGGTCGGCCGCCTGCTTGGCCTGCAGCAGCTTGGGGTAGAGCGCGCACGGCGCCACGAGGAAGCCCAGCCGGAGGCCGGGCGCGAGGATCTTGGAGAACGAGCCGAGGTAGAGGCTGCCCTCGGGGTGGAGCGCGGTCAGCGGCGGCGGCGGTGCCGTGTCGAACCAGAGGTCGCCGTAGGGGTTGTCCTCCACCAGGGGCAGGCCGAGGCGGGCCGCGGCGCCGGCCAGCGCCTCGCGCCGCGCCAGGGACATGCTGCGGCCGGTGGGGTTCTGGAAGTTGGGCAGCAGGTACATGAAGCGCGGCGCGCCGGCACGGTCCGTGCTGCCGGCCTGCGCCAGCAGCGCGTCCACGTCCACCCCTTCGTCGTCGCTGGCCACGCCCTCGATCACCGGCTCCATGGGGGTGAACGCCTGCAGGGCGCCGAGGTAGGTGGGGGTTTCGACCAGCACGCGGCTGCCGGCATCGACCAGGACCTTGGCCACCAGGTCCAGCCCCTGCTGGGAGCCGGTGGTGATGAGCACCTGGGCCGGATCCACCGGCCACGGCAGGTGGGCCGCCACCCATTCGCGCAGCGGGCCGTGGCCCTCGCTGGCGGCGTACTGCAGCGCGGCGGGGCCGTCTTCGCGCAGCACGCGCTCGCAGGCCTGGCGCATGGCATCCACCGGAAAGGTCTGCGGCGAGGGCAGGCCGCCCGCGAAACTGATGATGCCGGGCCGCTCGGTCACCTTGAGGATTTCCCGGATCACCGAGGGGTTCATGCGTTCGGCGCGCTGCGCCAGGGTCCAGTGCACGGGCGCTTGGAGGTCGTTCGGCTTCATGTCGAGTCCTGTGGTGGTGGTTGTTCGGGGCGGGTCTCGGTCGGGGCGGCGGCGTTCGTGCGCCTCATGCGGTCAGCATCCACAGCGCGGTGGCGGCCAGCACCGCCGCCAGCGCGCGGTTGAACCAGGCCAGCCGCCGGCCTCGCGCCAGCCATTGGCGCAGCATCGATCCCATCAGCGCGTAGGTCAGGTTGCTGGTGAACGCGAAGGCCACCATGATGGCGCAGGTCAGCGCCAGGCGCTCGCCGCGGCCGGATTCGCCAGCCGTGTCGACGACCCAGCCCGCCGTGAGCGTGAGACCCAGCATCCAGGCCTTGATGTTGAGGAACTGCAGGCCCACGCCCTGCAGGAAGCTCACGTCCAGCCGCGCGGCATCGGCCTCGGCCAACCGCACGGCGCCCGCGAGTTTCCAGGCCAGCCACAGCATGTAGGCCGCACCCAGCAGCTTCACGCCCCACCGCAAGGCCGGCACGTCCTGAACCAGCGCCCCCAGCCCGAGGCCGCAGACCAGCATGAGCAGAACCCAGCCGGTCGGCACCGCCAGGCAGAACCGCAGTGCGCGCCGCAGGCCGAGATTGGCTGCCAGCGCGGTCGACAGGGTGGTGTTGGGCCCCGGCGAGAAGCTCATGGCGGCGCAGAACAGCAGCAGGGCGGTGAGCTCGGTGGTGTTCATGGCGGCGCAAGGTGGCGGGCGGATAGGTAGTGGGTGCGATGGCGGCGTTGCAGGCTTCAATGTAAGCTTTCGGATCAGTACACTGCCGATACAGTTCGCCAGCGCAGTGGCCGAGCTGTATCGGTCGGCGTGACAGTACAGAACGCCCCTTCGAAAGCCCTCGACATGTTGCTGAAGACCTCCGCGCAATCCCTGACCGAACAGCTTGCCGCGCGTTTTGCCGAGCGCGTGCGCAACCGGCTGCTGGCGCCGGGCGCGCGCCTGCCTTCGGTGCGCCAGTGCGCCCTGCAGCATGGCGTGAGCCCGTCCACCGTGGTGGCGGCGTACGACCAGCTGCAGGCCCAGGGGCTGGTGGTGGCGCGCAAGAACCGCGGGTTCTTCGTGCGCGAGGCGCCGCCGGCTCCGGCCCGGGTGCCGGGGCCGGGCGCGCCGCGCGGAGCGGAGCCGGCGGGCGTCCAGGCCCGCGTCGGCGGATCGCCGGTCAGCGCCGCGGCGCTGATCCGCGGCATGTTCCACAAGGTCAGCGACAAGCCCCAGCCCGGCATGGGCGCGTTCCCGCCCGACTGGCTGGAGTCGTCCTTCCTGCCGGCCGCGGTGCGCAAGGTCACGGGCACGCGCGCCTTGCAGGCGTGTTCGCTGCAGTACGGCGAACCGCTCGGCGACGCCGGGCTGCGCCGGCAGCTCGCGCAGAAGCTGTCCACGCTCAACATCCCTGCCCGCGCCGAGCACATCATCACGACCCTGGGCGCCACCCACGCGCTGGACATCGCGAGCCGGACCCTGCTGCGCCACGGCGATCCGGTGCTGGTGGAGGAGCCCGGCTGGGCGGTGGAGTTCGCCCGCCTGTCCGCGCTGGGCATGCGCATCCTGCCGGTGCCGCGCGGCCCCGACGGCCCGGACCTGGACGTGATGGCCCGGTACTGCGAGGCGCACCGGCCCAAGCTCTATGTGAGCGTGAGCGTGTTCCACAACCCGACCGGCTACTGCCTCTCGCCGGGCAGCGCGCACCGCCTGCTGCAGCTCGCGAACCGGTACGACTTCCATGTGATCGAGGACGACACCTACAGCCACATCGCGCCCGAGCACGCCACGCGCCTGAGCGCGCTCGACGGCCTGCAGCGGACCCTCTACGTGAGCGGTTTCGCCAAGATCCTCGCGCCCAACTGGCGCATCGGCTACCTGGCCGCGCCGCCGGCGCTGGTGGAACCGCTGCTCGACACCAAGCTGCTGAGCTCGCTGACCACGCCGGCCCTGCTGGAAAAGGCGCTGGCGCTGTGCATCGAACAAGGGCAGTTGCGCCGGCACGCGGAACGCATCCGCACCCGGCTCGACGCGGCGCGTGCGCGCAGCGTCAAGCTCGCGCTGGCGGCCGGCTGCCGCTTCGCGGCGGAACCGGCGGGGCTGTTCGGCTGGGTCGACACCGGCGTGGACACCGATGCCCTGGCCCAGCGACTGCTCGACGAGGGCTACCTGATCGCGCCCGGCGCCCTGTTCCACGCGGTGCGCGCGCCCAGCACACTGATGCGCATCAACTTCGCCACCACCCAGGACGCGGCGTTCTGGCGCACCTTCGGCCGCCTGGCCGCCACGGCCTGAAAGACGCTGTCCGTTGATGTACCGGAGCACGATCCGCGACGAGTGAAACAGCACCGACCCAGAGACAGCGAGGGTCCGGCTCCGCCGGCCCAAGCTGTCGTCCCCCCTCCA
>CAZAPJ010000024.1:0-62770 GCA_964487025.1 uncultured Hydrogenophaga sp. | reverse complement strand
AGGGCGTGCAGCGCGACACCGGCGGCTACGCGGTGGCGCTGGCCGCGAGCATGAAGCACATCTTCCTGGGCGAGCCCGGCAAGACCTTTTTTTCCACCAGCGACATCGGCTGGGTGGTGGGCCACAGCTACATCGTGTACGGCCCGCTGATCGCCGGCATGGCCACCATCCTGTACGAGGGCCTGCCGATCCGGCCCGACGGCGGCATCTGGTGGCGCCTGGTCGAGAAATACAAGGTGACGGTGATGTTCAGCGCGCCCACCGCGGTGCGGGTGCTGAAGAAGCAGGACCCGGCCTACCTGAAGCAGTACGACCTCTCCAGCCTGCGCGCGCTGTTCCTGGCCGGCGAGCCGCTGGACGAGCCCACGGCGCGCTGGATCGGCGAGAGCCTGGGCGTGCCGATCATCGACAACTACTGGCAGACCGAGAGCGGCTGGCCGATCCTCACGATCGCCAACGGCGTGCAGAAGGCACCCAGCCGGCTCGGCAGCCCGGGCTGGCCGATGTACGGTTACGACGTGAGGCTGCTGCACGAGGGCACCGGCGAGGAGCTGACCGGCGTCGACGAGAAAGGGGTGGTGGTGATCGAGGGCCCCACGCCGCCAGGCTTCATGCAGACGGTCTGGCGCGACGACGCGCGCTTCGTCGATACCTACTGGAAGAGCATCCCGGGCAAGCTGGTCTACAGCACCTTCGACTGGGGCGTGCGCGACCAGGACGGCTACTTCTACATCCTGGGCCGCACCGACGACGTGATCAACGTGGCGGGCCACCGCCTGGGCACGCGTGAGATCGAGGAGAGCGTGTCCAGCCACCCCAACGTGGCCGAGGTCGCGGTGGTCGGCGTGGCCGATCCGCTCAAGGGCCAGGTGGCCATGGCCTTCGCGGTGCTCAAGGACACCGCGGGCCTGGACGGCGAGGCGGCCCGCCTCGCGCTCGAGGGCGAGATCATGAAGGTGGTGGACGCGCAGCTCGGCGCGGTGGCCCGGCCGTCGCGGGTGCGCTTCGTCACCGTGCTGCCCAAGACGCGCAGCGGCAAGCTGCTGCGGCGCGCCATCCAGGCCGTGTGCGAAGGACGCGACCCGGGCGACCTCACCACCATGGACGATCCGGCCGCCCTGCAGCAGATCAAGGACCTGCTGGCCCGATGACCCGAGAGCGGCGGCTCGGCCGGGTCACGGATGCATGATTTGTGCTTACAGGACCGGGCCGGCAGAGGATGGCCCGCTGCACCCGATTGATGGGTATTCGTCACACATTCTTTTCCCGCGAAGCGCTCCTTGGTGGCACAATCGCGGGCTGCAGCCAGGTCCTTCCACAGTCACTGTCGCATCCGCCAAACGGTTCAGCCGGGCCGCGGAAGGTTTTTCTTAACCAGCTAATGTTTCCCCAAGGGAAACGGAGGTCAGCGGTTCCATGAGCGAATCCCAATCGAATGGGGGCAGCGTCTACGTTGCCTACAAGGGCAACTCGTATCTCTTCGGCGGCAACGCGCCGTACGTGGAAGAGATGTACGAAAACTACCTCGAGAACCCGGGCAGCGTGCCTGACAACTGGCGCGATTATTTCGACGCGCTGCAGCACGTACCCGCTGTCGACGGTACCGACGCTCGAGACGTGCCGCACCTGCCCGTCATCAACGCCTTCGCCGAGCGCGCCAAGCAGGGCGGCCCCCGGGTGGTCGAGGCCACCGGAGCGGACTCGGAATTCGGCCGCAAGCGCGTGGCGGTGCAGCAGCTCATTGCCGCCTACCGCAACGTCGGTGCCCGCTGGGCCGACCTCGATCCCTTGAAGCGCGCCGAGCGCGACCACATTCCCGAACTCGAGCTGTCGTTCTACGGCTTCACCGACGCCGACCTCGAGGCCGTCTTCAATACGAGCAATACCTTCTTCGGCAAGGAGACCATGTCCTTGCGCGAGTTGCTCAACGCCTTGCGCGAGACCTACTGCGGCTCGATCGGCGCCGAGTACATGTACATCACCGACCAGAGCCAGAAGCGCTGGTGGCAGGAGCGCCTGGAGGCCACGCGCACCAAGCCGGTGTTCGACGCCGAGAAGAAGAAGCACATCCTGGAGCGCCTGACCGCGGCCGAGGGGCTGGAGCGCTTCCTGCACACCAAGTACGTCGGCCAGAAGCGCTTTTCGCTCGAAGGCGGGGAGAGCTTCATCGCCTCCATGGACGAGCTCATCAGCCAGGCGGGGCAGGTCGGCATCCAGGAGATCGTGATCGGCATGGCCCACCGCGGCCGGCTCAACGTGCTGGTCAACACCCTGGGCAAGATGCCCAAGGACCTGTTCGCCGAGTTCGACCACACCGCGCGCGAGGACCTGCCCGCGGGCGACGTGAAATACCACCAGGGCTTCAGCTCGGATGTGACCACTCCCGGCGGCCCGGTCCATCTCTCGCTGGCGTTCAACCCGTCGCACCTGGAGATCGTGAACCCCGTGGTGGAGGGCTCGGTGCGGGCCCGCATGGACCGCCGCGGCGACCCGCAGGGCAAGCAGGTGCTGCCGGTGCAGGTGCACGGCGACGCCGCCTTCGCCGGGCAGGGCGTGGTGATGGAGACCCTGGCGCTGGCCGAGACGCGCGGCTACTCCACCGGCGGCACGGTGCACATCGTGATCAACAACCAGATCGGTTTCACCACGTCCGATCCGCGCGACAGCCGCTCCACGCTGTATTGCTCCGACGTGGTGAAGATGATCGAGGCGCCGGTGCTGCACGTCAACGGCGACGATCCGGAAGCCGTGGTGCTTGCCACCCAGCTCGCGCTGGAATTCCGCATGGCCTTCCAGAAGGACGTGGTGGTCGACATCGTGTGCTTCCGCAAGCTGGGCCACAACGAGCAGGACACGCCCAGCCTGACCCAGCCGCTGATGTACAAGAAGATCGCGGCCCATCCCGGGACCCGCAAGCTCTACGCGGACAAGCTGGCCGCGCAGGGCCTGGGCGAAACGCTGGGTGACGACATGGTCAAGGCCTATCGCGCGGCGCTCGACGCGGGCCGCCACACGGTCGATCCGGTGCTGACCAACTTCAAGAGCAAGTTCGCGGTCGACTGGAGCCCCTACCTCGGCAAGAAGTGGACCGACAGCGCCGACACCGCGATCCCCCTGGCCGAGTGGAAGCGCCTGGCCGACCGCCTGACCACGATTCCCGAAAACGTCACGCCCCACCAGCTGGTCAAGAAGGTGTATGCCGACCGCGCCGCCATGGGCCGCGGCGAGATCCCGGTCGACTGGGGCATGGGCGAGCACATGGCCTTCGCCTCGCTGGTGGCCAGCGGCTTCCCGGTCCGGCTTTCGGGCGAGGACTGTGGCCGCGGCACCTTCACGCACCGCCACGCGGTGATCCACGACCAGAGCCGCGAGAAGTGGGACACGGGCACCTACGTGCCGCTGCAGAACGTGGCGGAAAACCAGGCCCCGTTCGTGGTGATCGACTCCATTCTTTCGGAAGAGGCGGTACTGGGCTTCGAGTACGGCTATGCCTCGAACGACCCCAACACGCTGGTGATCTGGGAAGCGCAATTCGGCGATTTCGCCAACGGCGCCCAGGTGGTGATCGACCAGTTCATCGCCTCGGGCGAGGTGAAGTGGGGCCGCATCAACGGCATCACCCTGATGCTGCCGCACGGCTACGAAGGCCAGGGCCCCGAGCACAGCTCGGCGCGCCTGGAGCGCTTCATGCAACTGGCGGCCGACACCAACATGCAGATCGTGCAGCCCACGACGGCGAGCCAGATCTTCCACGTGCTGCGCCGCCAGATGGTGCGCCCGCTGCGCAAGCCCCTGATCCTGTTCACGCCCAAGAGCCTGCTGCGCAACAAGGACGCCACCTCGCCGCTGTCCGAGTTCACCAAGGGCGGTTTCCAGACCGTGATCCCCGAGCAGAACGCGGACGTGGTCAAGAAGGCCGAGAAGGTCAAGCGGGTGATCGCCTGCTCGGGCAAGGTGTACTACGACCTGGTCAAGAAGCGCGAGGAGCGGGGGCAGGACGACGTGGCGATCGTGCGCATCGAGCAGCTCTACCCGTTCCCGCACAAGGTTTTCGGCGCGGAGCTCAAGCGTTTCCCGAACGCGGTGGACATCGTCTGGTGCCAGGACGAGCCGCAGAACCAGGGGGCCTGGTTCTTCGTGCAGCACTACATCCACGAGAACATGCTCGACGGCCAGAAGCTCGGCTACGCCGGCCGTGCAGCTTCCGCGTCTCCGGCGGTGGGCTATGCCCACCTGCACCAGGAGCAGCAGAAGCAGTTGATCGAGGCGGCTTTCGGCAAGCTCAAGGGCTTCATCCTGACCAAATAACCGTTGTGCGTCGGGCGTCCGGCGTCGAGCGTACCGCTCGCGCCCGGACACGCCCGGCGTCGAACCCAGAACACTCAACCGGAAGGTTCAAATGGCAATCGTAGAAGTCAAAGTCCCGCAACTGTCCGAATCGGTGGCCGAGGCCACCCTGCTGGCGTGGAAGAAGAAAGCGGGCGAATCCGTCGCGGCGGACGAAATCCTGATCGAGATCGAAACCGACAAGGTGGTGCTGGAAGTGCCGGCACCGTCCGCGGGCGTGCTGGCGGAAGTGGTCCAGGGCGACGGCGCCACCGTGGTGGCCGAGCAGGTGATCGCGCGCATCGACACCGAGGCGGTCGCCGGTGCCGTCGCCGCGCCGGCTCCGGCGGCGCCTGCTGCTGCCGCTGCACCGGCGGCGGCCGCCCCTGCCGCCGCTGCGGGTTCCGCCGCCAAGGCCGGCGTGGCCATGCCGGCCGCGGCCAAGATCCTGGCCGACAACCAGGTGGCGCCGTCCGCGGTCACCGGCACCGGCAAGGACGGCCGTATCACCAAGGGCGATGCGCTCGCGGCAGTGGCCGCGCCCAAGGCCGCCGTGCCGGCGCCCGTGGCCATTCCCACCGGCGCGCCGGCCAAGGCGCTGCCGCAGGTGGCCGTGGCCACGCCCGACCTCGGTGCCCGGCCCGAGGAACGGGTGCCCATGACCCGCCTGCGCGCCCGCGTGGCCGAGCGCCTGCTGCAGTCGCAGTCGACCAACGCCATCCTGACCACGTTCAACGAGGTGAACATGGCGCCGGTGATGGAGATGCGCAAGAAGTTCCAGGAGAAGTTCGAGAAGGAGCACGGCGTCAAGCTCGGCTTCATGAGCTTCTTCGTCAAGGCGGCGGTGCACGCGCTCAAGAAATTCCCGATCATCAACGCGTCGGTCGATGGCAACGACATCGTGTACCACGGCTATTTCGACATCGGCATCGCCGTGGGCTCGCCGCGCGGCCTGGTGGTGCCCATCCTGCGCAACGCCGACCAGATGGGCTTCGCCGACATCGAGAAGAAGATTGCCGAGTTCGGCCAGAAGGCCAAGGACGGCAAGATCGGCCTGGACGACCTCACCGGCGGCACGTTCTCGATCTCCAACGGCGGCACCTTCGGCTCCATGCTATCCACGCCCATCATCAACCCGCCGCAGTCGGCGATCCTGGGCGTGCACGCGACCAAGGACCGCGCCGTGGTGGAGAACGGCCAGATCGTGGTCCGGCCGATGAACTACCTGGCGATGTCCTACGACCACCGCATCATCGACGGCCGCGAGGCCGTGCTGGGCCTGGTGGCGATGAAGGAAGCGCTGGAAGATCCGGCCCGCCTGCTGTTCGATATTTGACCCCCCCCCCGTTTCTTGCTCACTTCGTGTAGCCGAATCCCCCCTCAAGGGGGCAATCCCTGCGGCCCGGCGAAGCCGGTTCCGCGGGATTCCTGGAAGGCGGTCGCGCCGCATGCCTGCGCTCACATGCCTCCCGGGGTTCGCGGAACCTCATTGAAAGAACATCATGTCTCAAGCTTTTGACGTCGTGGTCATCGGGGGCGGCCCCGGCGGCTACATCGCCGCGATCCGCGCCGCGCAACTGGGCTTCAAGGTCGCCTGCATCGACGAGTGGAAGAACGCCGCGGGCGGTCCCGCTCCCGGCGGCACCTGCACCAACGTCGGCTGCATTCCGAGCAAGGCGCTGCTGCAGTCGTCCGAGCACTTCGAGCACGCCAACCACCATTTCGCCGACCACGGCATCAGCGCCACGAACGTGAAGATCGACGTGGCCAAGATGGTCGGCCGCAAGGACACGGTGGTGAAGCAGAACAACGACGGCATCCTCTACCTGTTCAAGAAGAACAAGGTGAGCTTCTTCCATGGCCGGGGTTCGTTCGCCAAGGCGGTCGACGGCGGCTACGAGATCCAGGTTGCCGGTGAGAAGGAAGAGCGGCTCGTCGGCAAGCAGGTCATCGTGGCCACGGGCTCCAATGCGCGTGCGCTGCCCGGCGTGCCGTTCGACGAGGAGACCGTGCTGTCCAACGACGGCGCGCTGCGCATCGGCGCCGTGCCCAAGAAGCTCGCGCTGATCGGCTCGGGCGTGATCGGCCTGGAGATGGGCTCGGTCTGGCGCCGCCTGGGGGCCGACGTGACCATCCTCGAAGGCCTGCCCGCGTTCCTGGGCGCGGTCGACCAGCAGATCGCCAAGGAGGCCAAGAAGGCCTTCGACAAGCAGGGACTGAAGATCGAGCTCGGCGTGCAGGTCGGCGAGGTCAAGACCGGCAAGAAGGGCGTGAGCGTGGCCTATACCGACGCCAAGGGCGAGGCCCGGACGCTGGAGGCCGACAAGCTGATCGTCTCGATCGGCCGCGTGCCCAACACGATCGGCCTCAATGCCGAGGCCGTGGGCCTGCAGCTCGACGAGCGCGGCGCGATCGTGGTCGACGACGAGTGCCGCACCAACCTCAAGGGCGTCTGGGCCGTGGGCGACGTGGTGCGCGGGCCGATGCTCGCGCACAAGGCCGAGGAGGAGGGCGTAGCGGTGGCCGAGCGCATCGCCGGCCAGCACGGGCACGTCAACTTCAACACCATTCCCTGGGTCATCTACACCAGCCCCGAGATCGCCTGGGTCGGCCGCACCGAGCAGCAGCTCAAGGCCGATGGCGTGGCCTACAAGGCGGGCACGTTCCCGTTCCTGGCCAATGGCCGCGCGCGCGCGCTGGGCGACACCACCGGCATGGTGAAGTTCCTGGCCGATGCGGCGACCGACGAGATCCTGGGCGTGCACATCGTGGGGCCGATGGCCTCCGAATTGATCGCGGAAGCCGTGGTGGCGATGGAGTTCAAGGCCAGCGCCGAGGACATCGCCCGGATCTGCCATGCGCACCCTTCTCTGTCGGAAGCGACCAAGGAAGCCGCCCTGGCGGTGGACAAGCGCACCTTGAACTTCTGAGCGGCGTGCCATCTTGAGCGTCCGCAGCGCCTACGCGGCCGCGCTGAAGGAGCGCGGCTACACCGCCGATCCCGCGCAGGAGCGCGCCGTGGACGCGCTGGAGCGCTGTGCGGCCGAGTGGGCGGCGTACAAGCAGCGCCGCTCCAACGCGCTCAAGAAGCTCTTCGTCAACCCGGACATTCCGCGCGGCGTCTACATGTTCGGCGGGGTGGGGCGCGGCAAGAGCTTCCTGATGGACTGCTTCTACAACGCGGTGCCGCTGCGGCGCAAGACGCGCCTGCATTTCCACGAGTTCATGCGCGAGGTGCACCGCGAACTGCGCGAGCTGCAAGGCACCGCCAATCCGCTCGACGCGCTCGCGGCGCGCATCGCCAAACGCTACAAGCTGATCTGCTTCGACGAGTTCCACGTCGCCGACGTGACCGACGCGATGATCCTGCACCGGCTGCTGGACGCGCTGTTCAAGGCCGGCGTGGGCTTCGTCACCACGTCGAACTTCCACCCCGACGGCCTTTATCCGGACGGCCTGCACCGCGACCGCATCCTGCCCGCGATCGCGCTGCTCAAGGACCGGCTGGAAGTGATCAACGTGGACAACGGCACCGACTACCGCCAGCGCACGCTGACCCACATCCAGCTCTACCACTGCCCGCTGGGCGAGGCGGCCGATGCGGCGATGGAGCATACCTTCGGCCAGCTTGCCGAGGTCGGTGAGCAGGACCCGGTGATGCGGATCGAGGCGCGGCAGATCCGGGCCGTGCGGCGCGCCGGCGGCGTGATCTGGTTCGACTTCGCCACCCTGTGCGGCGGCCCGCGTTCGCAGAACGACTACCTCGAGATCGCCTCCCAGTTCCACACCCTGCTGCTGTCCAACGTGCCGCAGATGTCGGTGCGGCAGGCCTCCGAGGCGCGGCGCTTCACGTGGCTGGTGGACGTGCTGTACGACCGGCGCGTCAAACTGGTGATGTCGGCCGCCGTGCCGCCCGAGCAACTGTACGTGGAAGGCCCGATGTCGCACGAGTTCCCGCGCACCGTCTCGCGACTGACCGAGATGCAGTCGGCCGAGTTCCTTGCGCTGGAGCACCGGCTGGTGGATACGGGGTTGACTTGAGAGGAAAAGGGGACACCCCCCTGCGCGGCTTCACCGCTTCCCCCCTCTCTTGCGCGCCGCTGCGCGGCGCTTGGAGGGGGGGCGACATCTCGGGCCGGCGAAGCCGGACCCTCGCTGTCTCTGGGTTTTGCGCCGCTTCGCTCGTTGCAGGTCGCGCTTCGGCGCATTGAAAGTTGATGCGGCTTCAGTCCAAAGGCTCCAGCTTCACGATCGCGAGCGACAGGTTGTCGCCCATGCCCTTGGCGCGCGTGCGCGCCTTCTGGATCAGGAACTCGCAGGCCTCGCGCGGGGACAGCATGGCGATCGTGCTGGAGAGCTCGTCGGGGGTGAAGTAGTGCCAGACGCCGTCGCTGCAGGCCATGAGCGCCTCGCCGGCGCCCAGGTGGGGCACCACGTGGATGTCCACCGGCGGATCGTTCTCGGTGCCCAGGCAGCCCATGAGGATATTGGCGTGTGGATGGTCCAGCGCCTCTTCCTCGGTGATCTCGCCCTGGTTCACGAGGCTTTGCACGTAGGAGTGGTCCAGGGTGCGGAAGACCAGCTTGCCGTTGCGGAAGTGGTAGATGCGCGAGTCGCCCGCGTGGATCCAGTGGCTGTCGCCGCCGGGGTTGATGAGGAAGGCGGCGATCGTGCTGTGGGGCTCCTGCTCGGCCGACACCGCGGTGAGCTTGATCACGAGGTGGGACTCCTCGACGATCTGCCGCAGCAGCGCGCCGGCGTCATCGGTGTCGGGGTCGTAGCGCTCGAACAACTGCTTCGCGGTCAGCATGACCTGGTCGGAGGCCTTGCGCCCGCCGCTGCGCCCGCCCATGCCGTCGGCCAGCACCGCGAGCATGCAGCCGCCGTGGCGCGGATGGCTCAGCAGGCAGACCTGGTCCTGCTGGTAGTCGCGGTCGCCTCGGTGGATGCCGGTGGATGCCTGGATGCGGTAGCCTTTGGCCATGTTTGTTGAATGGGAGCGGATGGGGTGTCTCTCGGGCAGGTGCGGTGGTGCCATGGCCTCCATGCGGACGGCACGCCCGTGCCGGCGCTGCCATGGCGTGCCGAGCCTATCATCAATCGTTCCTTCCACCCGCAGCGGCGGCGCATGCCGGGGCGCGGCGCGTGATTTTGTCCACCAAGCCGGGGCCGGCGTGATGCCGGCGAGGAAACTTTGCTGAACGCCCTGGAGTCCGCCGTCGCGGCGGCCTTCGCGCCGGACGGGCCCCTGGCGCGCTCGCCCCTGGGGCTGCGCGCGCGGCCCGGCCAGCGGGAGATGGCGCTGGCGGTGGCGCGCGCCATCGAACGCGGCGAGCGCCTGGCGGTGGAAGCGGGCACCGGTGTCGGCAAGACCTTTGCCTACCTGGTGCCGGTGCTGCTCAGCGGCCGGCGCGCGCTGTTCTCCACCGCCACGCAGGCCCTGCAGGACCAACTGTTCGCGCGCGACGCGCGGGCGGTGGCGCATGCGCTGGGCCTGCCGGTGCGCGTGGCGCTGCTCAAGGGACGGTCCAGCTACCTGTGCCTGCACCGGCTGGAACAGTCTCTCCACGGCCCGGCATCCGGGGCGCTGCGCGATCCTCTGTTGTCGGCCGGGCTGGCGCGGGTGATGCCGTGGGCCCGGTCCACGCGCAGCGGGGATCTGGCTGAGCTCGATGGGCTGGACGAGCGCTCGCCCCTGCGCCCGATGATTACCTCGACGCGCGACAACTGCCTCGGATCGGCCTGTCCGCGCCACGCCGAATGCCACGTCCGCCTGGCCCGGCAGCAGGCGCTGGGCGCCGAATGGGTGGTCGTCAACCACCACCTGTTTTTTTCGGACCAGGTGCTGCGCGAGGCGGGTGTCGATCCGCTGCTGCCCCAGGCGGGCGTGGTGGTGTTCGACGAGGCCCATCAGCTCAACGACATCGGCGTCGGGTTCCTCGGCCAGGCGCTGGGGTCGGGCGCGGTGCGCGAGCTCGCGCGCGACGTGGCGGTGCACGGCACCCAGGCGGCGCGGGGCCTGCGGCCCTGGAGCCACCTGGCGCTCGGCCTCGAGCAGGCGGGCAGGGCGCTGGGCGCCGCGCCGCGCCAGCCCGCCCCGCGCGGCGCCTGGCAGGGGCCGGCGCCCGAACACGTCGATGCGGCGCGCTGGGCCGCGGCGGTTGCGGCGCTCGAGCGCGCGCTGGCCGCGGTGGAAGACGCCTTGCGCGCAGTGGCCGGCGCCAGCGCCGACCTGGAGCGGCTGCACGGCCGCGCCTCGGCGATGCGGCGGCAATGGCGCGAACTGGCACAGCCGCCCGCGTCGGCCGAGGCCAATCCGGCCGCCGCGCCGGGCGTGCGCTGGGTGGAGTGGGGCGATGGCGGCGCCTGGCGCGTGGCGCGCTCGCCGGCCGACAGCTCGGCGCTGTTCCAGCACTTGCTGACACCCGGCGAGGGACCTGGACGCAGTTGGATCTTCGCCTCGGCCACGCTCGGCCACGACGGCACGCTGGACTGGTTCACCCGCGGGCTGGGTCTGGAAGGCCTGCCCGGGCTGCGGACCTTGCAGGTGCCCAGCCCATTCGACCACGCGTCCCAGGCCGCGCTCTACGTGCCCGAATACCTACCCGAGCCGGGCGACGAAGGGCACACGCCGGCCCTGGCGGACGCCGTGGCGCGCTGGGCCACGCGGCTGGGCGGGCATACGCTGGTGCTCACCACCACCCTGCGCGCGGCGGGTCGCCTGGCGAACCACCTGGAAGCGCTGCAAGCGCAGCGGCGCTGCGGACCGTTGCGGGTGCTGGCCCAGGGCCGGGGCGCCCGGCGCGCTCTGCTGGAGCGGTTCCGCGCCGCGGGCGAGGCCTCGGTCCTGGTCGCCTCGGCGTCGTTCTGGGAGGGGGTCGACCTGCCGGGCGATGCGCTGCAGTTGCTGGTGATCGACAAGCTGCCGTTCCCGCCGCCCGACGACCCGCTCGTGCAGGCCAGGGCCCGGCGGTTGCAGGCGCGCGGCTGGAATCCGTTCGACGCCGGGGCCTTGTCCGAAGCGGCCATGGCGCTCAAGCAGGGTGCGGGCCGCCTGATCCGCTCGGAGACCGACCGCGGCGTGCTCGTGATCGGCGACCGGCGGCTGCTCGGCCGCTCCTACGGCAACCGCCTGCTGGCCGCGCTGCCCGCCATGCGCCGGCTGGGGGACGAGGCGGAGATGGAGGCCGCCCTGGACGCGCTGGTCCTTACCAGACCTTCCACCAAGGATCGTCTTTCGACCTGAACCCCTTGGACAAGTACTCGCTCTGGGGGTAGCTGGCCTGCATCACCCGCCGCGCATCGTCGCGCAACTGGGCCATGCCCAGGGCGTCGTAGGACTGGATGAGGATGTACAGCGCCTCTTCCAGCGCCGGCGCGTCGGTGTAGTCGGTCAGCGCCATCTGCGCGCGGTTGATCGCGGCCACGTGGGCGCCGCGGCTGTGGTAGTAGCGCGCCACGTGCACCTCGTACTGGGCCAGCGAGTTGACGATGTAGGTCATGCGCAGGCGCGCGTCGGGGCTGTAGCGGGAGTCCGGGAAGCGCGTGACGAGTTCGCGGAAGGCCTCGAAGGACTCCTTGGCCGCCTTCTGGTCGCGTTCGGAGAGGTCCTGCCGCGCGAGCGCGCCGAACAGGCCCAGGTTGTCGTTGAAGT
The DNA here is from genome assembly GCA_964487025.1 of uncultured Hydrogenophaga sp. Taxonomy (GTDB): domain Bacteria; phylum Pseudomonadota; class Gammaproteobacteria; order Burkholderiales; family Burkholderiaceae_C; genus Hydrogenophaga. Next base: position 50,790 of record CAZAPJ010000024.1, on the reverse strand, counting down.
TCACCAGCCCCTTGAGGTAGAGCGCATAGTCCAGTGCGGGGCTGGTGGGGTGCAGCTTCTGGAAGCGGTCGATGACGGCGATCGCCTGGGCCGGCTCGCCTGCCTTGTAGTGGGCGTAGGCCTTGTCGATCTGTGCTTGCTGGGCCAGCGGCGTGCCGGCGGCGCGGCCTTCGAGCCGCTCGTAGAGCGTCACGGCCCGCTCGTAGTTGCCGGCGGTGCGCTCTTCGCTGGCCTCGTTGTAGATGCGGTTGGGACTCCAGTTCGCGGTCTCGTCCACCACCTTGGTGCTGCACGCGCCCAACGCCAGCACCGCGGCCAGCACGCAGGAGGACGCAGCCGATAATCTGAAACCTAGCATCGCGGATGCACCTTTGAAAACACGACGGGACGACGGGATTGGGACAGGAAATTATATCGGCGGGGGGTGCGCCCGACGGCGCCCTGCCGGGGGCGGCGGACGGCCTCGCGCCCGAGGCCGAGACCCGCGTCTGCACGGTGCCGGCGCAGATGCACGGGTGGCGGGTCGACCGCGTGCTCGCGGCCCAGGTGCCCGAGTTCTCGCGTTCCTATCTACAGCAGCTCATCGCCGATGGCGCGGTGGCCTTGCGCGGCGCGCCGATGCGCAAGCCGGCGGCACGGCTGGCGGCCGGCGACCCGCTCGTGGTCGAACTGCGGCCCACCCAGCAGGCGCAGGCCTTCGTGCCGCAGGCCATGGCGCTGGACGTGCGCTTCGAGGACGACGACCTGCTGGTGATCCACAAGCCCGCCGGCCTCGTGGTGCACCCCGCGGCCGGGAACTGGACCGGCACCTTGCTCAACGGCCTGCTGGCCCACCACGCCGCCGCCGCCGGCCTGCCGCGCGCCGGCATCGTGCACCGGCTCGACAAGGACACCTCCGGCCTGATGCTCGTGGCCAAGAGCCGGCTGGCCGCGGACGCGCTGGTGCGGGCCATCGCGGCCCGCGAGGTCAACCGCCAGTACCTCGCGCTGGCCCATGGCCGCTGGCGCGGCGCGGACGAGCAGGAGGTCGACCAGCCGATCGGGCGCGACGCGCGGCAGCGCCTGCGCATGGCGGTGGTGCGCGAGGACGGCGGCGCAGGCAAGCCGGCCCGGACCACCCTGCGCCGGCTCGACGGCACGGACGAGGCCTGCCTGGTCGCCTGCAAGCTGCACACCGGGCGCACGCACCAGATCCGCGTGCACCTGGCCTGGCTGGGCCATCCCCTGGTCGGCGACGTGCTGTACGGCGGCCGCCCGCTCTGGGGGATGGCGCGCCAGGCCCTGCACGCCGCGCGCCTGCAACTGCGCCACCCCATCAGCGGCGCGCCCTTGCTGTTCCGCAGCGAGCCGCCGCGTGATATGCGGGACGCCATCGCCGAGGGCGGCCTCCGCTACAATGAAATGTCCGTGGCCAGCGCCTTCCCCGATTGATCGCTGGCTTGGCCGCGCCCCCCGTGGCGGCGCGACCGCTTCCTGCTGACCCTGCAAGCCCTCGGTGCTGCCCGACACGGCAGCCGCTTCCACCTTCTTCGCTGCGAGCCAGCGGCCCCTCGGCCGGCTTGAGCCCAGCGGCCCGACCTGTATCCGTTCCGCCCCGGTGGCAAGCCGGTTTTGACAGATCGACACCATGAATACCACGGATGCCAAGCGTGTCCTCGAGACGGCCCTGATCTGTGCGCCCCAGCCCTTGTCGGTGCGCGAACTCGGCGCCTTGTTCGAAGACGAGGTCGCCGCCGACACGCTCAAGGCGCTGCTGGCCGACCTGCAACTGGAGTGGACCGGGCGCGGCGTGGAGCTGGTCCAGGTGGCCTCGGGCTGGCGCTTCCAGAGCCGCCCCGAGCTGCGGCCCTTCCTGGACCGCCTGCACCCGGAAAAACCGCCCCGCTACAGCCGCGCGACGCTGGAGACGCTGGCGATCATCGCCTACCGCCAGCCGGTCACCCGCGGCGACATGGAGGACATCCGGGGCGTCACCATCAACTCCCTGATCATCAAGCAGCTCGAAGACCGGGGCTGGATCGAGGTGATCGGCCACCGCGAGACGGTCGGGCGGCCGGCGCTGTTCGCCACCACGCGCCAGTTCCTCGACGACCTGGGCCTGTCCTCGCTCGATCAACTGCCGCCGCTGGAGGGCAGCGACGTGCAGGAGTCCGCCCTGGACCGGCTGGATTTCGAGGCGCTGTCGGCCAACCTGCCGGCCGAGGCCCCGTCCGACGATCCCTTCGAAACGCCTCCCGAGGCGCCATTGGCCGAGGACCCCGCACCACAGGAACCCCATGAATCCGGTGAACCCCAACCTCCCCACGCAGCCTGAGCCCGACGCCGAGGACGGCGCGCCGGCGCCGGCCCCGGCAGCCGCTTCGGACGGCAGGCGCGGCGGCTCGGACGCCCTGCGCTTCGACGACGTGGTCAGCGGCGCGTTCGACGCCGAGCAGGCGCAGGACCTGCCGCTGCCGGCCAAGCGCGTGCTCAGCGCCCAGCCCGATTCCCCCAAGCTGCACAAGGTGCTGGCTCAGGCCGGCATGGGCTCGCGCCTGGAGATGGAGCAGCTCATCCTGGAAGGGCGCATCTCGGTCAACGGCGAGCCCGCGCACATCGGCCAGCGCATCCAGTTCGGCGACACCATCAAGGTCAACGGCAAGCCCGTGCGCGTGCGCCTGACGCCGCCGCCGCCGCGCGTGCTGGCCTATCACAAGCCCGCCGGCGAGGTGGTCACGCACGACGACCCGCAGAACCGGCCGACCGTGTTCCGGCGCCTGCCGCGGCTGGTGCAGGGCAAGTGGCAGTCGGTCGGCCGGCTGGACCTCAACACCGAAGGCCTGCTGCTGTTCACCAACTCCGGCGAGCTCGCCAACCGCATGATGCACCCGCGCTTCGGCCTGCAGCGCGAGTACGCGGTGCGCGTCCTGGGGGCGCTGTCGGCCGAGGAGCGGCAGCGGCTGCTCGAGGGCGTGCCGCTCGACGACGGCATGGCGCAGTTCGCCTCCATCGAGGAAGGCGGCGGCGAGGGCGCCAACTGCTGGTACCGGGTGACGATCGCCGAAGGCCGCAACCGCGAGGTGCGGCGCATGTTCGAGGCCGTGGGCCATGCGGTCAGCCGCCTGATCCGCATCCGCTATGGCGCGGTGATGCTGCCGCGCGGCCTGCGGCGCGGCGCCTGGGTCGAGCTGGACGAGCGCGACATCGGGCGCCTGAGCGCGGCGGCCGGCCTGCCCGCGGAGCCGGGCGACAAGTCCGCCAAGCGCCCGCGCGTGCTCGGGCGGCACCCCAGCCAGCAGGCGATGCGCCGGGCGCAGGCCGAGCAGGACCGTGCCCGGGGCAACAACCCGTCCGGTGGTGGCCGCGCGCCGGACAACGGCGAGCGCCGGGGCAAGGGCGGCAAGGGGCCGAACCGCGGCGGCCCGGGCAGTGGCCAGGCGCAGCCGGACCCCATGAAGACCTCGTTCGGCTACATCGGGCAGGACGCGTTGCAGCGCCGGCAGGACTCGGGCGGCCGGGGCGGTGCAGGGGCATTCTCCGGTGGCCGCCGGCGGGGCGGCGGCGGCCGCCAGGGCGGCCGTTGATCCCACGCCGGCGCTGTGGGCTCGCAGGCCTTGACCGATGTAGAATCGTAGGCTTTGCGAGGTGCCTTCTGCCTTCGCTGATCGACCCAACCACCTCAGGATTTCCATGGCCATCGAACGCACCCTCTCGATCATCAAGCCCGACGCCGTCGCCAAGAACGTGATCGGCCAGATTTACGCCCGTTTCGAAGCCGCCGGCCTGAAGATCGCGGCCGCCCGCATGGCCCACCTCTCGCGCGGCGAGGCCGAGGCGTTCTACGCCGTGCACAAGGAGCGTCCGTTCTTCAAGGACCTGGTCGACTTCATGATCTCCGGCCCGGTCATGATCCAGGTGCTCGAGGGCGAGGGGGCGATCGCCAAGAACCGCGACCTGATGGGCGCGACCGATCCCAAGAAGGCCGCGGCCGGCACCATCCGCGCCGATTTCGCCGACAGCATCGACGCCAACGCCGTGCACGGCTCCGACGCGCCGGAGACGGCCGCCGCCGAGGTGGCCTTCTTCTTCCCGGCGCTGAACATCTACTCGCGCTGAAGCGGCGCGCCGGCCATGTCATGACGGTCAACCTGCTCGACTTCGATCTCGAGGGTTTGGCCGCCTTTTGCGAGGAGCTGGGCGAGAAGCGCTTCCGCGCGGTCCAGTTGTTCCGCTGGATCCACCAGAAGGGCGCGTCGGACTTCGCCGACATGACCGATCTCGCGCGCAGCCTGCGCGAGAAACTGCCCTCGGTCTGCACGGTCGCGGGCCTGCCGGTGCTTTCGCGCCAGGACTCCGCCGACGGCACCATCAAATGGCTGTTCGGCGTGGGCGACGGCAACGCGGTGGAGACCGTGTTCATTCCCGAGGAGGACCGCGGCACGCTGTGCATCTCGTCCCAGGCCGGCTGCGCGGTCGGCTGCCGCTTCTGCTCCACCGGCCACCAGGGTTTTTCGCGCAACCTCGGCACGGGCGAGATCCTGGCCCAGCTCTGGCACGCCGAGCATTTCCTGCGCCGCCACCTCGGCACCGGCGGGGAACGCGTGATCACCAACGTGGTCATGATGGGCATGGGTGAGCCCTTGCAGAACTACCACGCCCTGATGCCCGCGCTGCGCGCCATGCTCGACGACCACGGCTACGGCCTGTCGCGCCGGCGCGTCACGGTGTCGACCTCCGGCGTGGTGCCGATGATCGAGCGGCTGGCGCGGGACTGCCCGGTGGCGCTGGCGGTCTCGCTGCACGCGCCCACCGACCCGCTGCGCGACGAACTGGTGCCGCTCAACCGCAAGTACCCGATCGCCGAGCTGCTCGACGCCTGCCTGCACTACCTGCCCGTGGCGCCGCGTGACTTCATTACCTTCGAGTACTGCATGCTCGACGGCGTGAACGACCAGCCCGAGCACGCCCGGCAGTTGCTCGCCTTGCTCAAGGCGCACGGCGGCCAGGGCGTGCCGGCCAAGGTCAACCTGATCCCGTTCAACCCGTTTCCCGATTCGGGCCTGAGCTGCTCGCCCCGTGCGGCGGTGCTGCGCTTCGGCCAGATCCTCCAGGACGGCGGCGTGGTGACCACCGTGCGCAAGACCCGGGGCGACGACATCGACGCGGCCTGCGGGCAACTGGCCGGCGACGTGTTGGACCGCACCCGGGCCGCCAGCCGCCTGGCCGCCCGGCGCGCGCCACCCGTCGCGGTCCGCCCCGTTCGCATCGTCCGCAAGGAAAGGCAGGCATGACGCAAGCACTCCACCGTTCCGTCCTTCTTCGGCGCAGCCCGTCCGCGCCCTGGCGCGTGGCGCTGTGGCTCGTGCTGGCCAAGTTGGTCTTCCTGGCCGGCTGTGCGCAGACCCCGGGCACGGCGCCGGCGGCTGGCGCGGCGCGCATGGCCGAGCCGATCACCGAATCCGACGAACCCGAAGGGCGCCGGCGCGCACGCATCCGCCTGGAGCTCGCGGCGGGCTACTTCGAGCAGGGCCAGACCACCGTGGCCCTGGACGAGATCAAGCTGGCGCTGGCCGCCGACCCGAGCTATGCGCCGATCTACACCCTGCGCGGCCTGGTGTACGCGCGCATGAACGAGACCGCGCTGGCCGAGGACAGCTTCCGGCGCGCCCAGCAGCTCAACCCGCGCGACCCGGAAGTGGCGCACCACTATGGCCTGTTCGCCTGCGACCAAGGGCGCTATGCCCAGGCCATCAACCTGTTCCAGCAAGCGCTCGCGAGCCCGGTGTATGGCGGCCAGGCCAGGACGCTCATGGCCAAGGGCGTGTGCCAGGTGCGCGCCGGCCAGTTCGAGGAGGCCGAGAGCAGCCTGGCGCGGTCGTACGAACTCGATGTCGGCAACCCCATCACCGCCTACAACCTGGCCGCCCTGCAGTTCCGCCGGGGCGACGACGAAAAGGCGCGCTTCACCATCCGCAAGCTGAACAACTCCGAGCTGGCCAACGCGGAGACGCTCTGGCTCGGCGTCAAGGTCGAGCGCCGCCTGGGCAACACCGAGGCCATGCAGCAGCTCGCGCAGCAGCTCGGCCGGCGCTACCCCGAGTCGCGGGAGTGGGCGGCCTATCAGCGGAGGGCTTTCGATGAGTGAGGCGGTGCAGGATGCGGGCGAGGCGGTGGGCCGGCCGGTGTTGCTGACCGCCGCGCGCGAGGCGGCCGGCCTGCACATCGCGGCGCTGGCGGCATCGCTCAAGGTGCCGGTGCGCAAGCTCGAGGCGCTCGAGGCCGGGCGCTATGGGGAACTGCCCGACCTGACTTTCGCGCGCGCGCTGGCCTCGAGCGCCTGCCGCCAGCTCAGGATCGACCCGGCGCCGGTGCTCGCGCAGATTCCCCAGGGCAGGACGTCCAAGCTGGGCGATTCGCCGCGGACGATCAACGCGCCGTTCAAGCCGGCCAGCGACCCCGCGCCCGAGGGCGCGCTGTCCTGGCTGTCCCGTCCCGCCATGCTGGCCGCCATCGTGCTGCTGCTGGGTGCCTTGGTGATCATCTTCCTGCCGTATCTGGAAGCTTTGGGCCCCCTGGTGGGCGGAAGTCCTGCCCGTACGCCGTCGTCTCCGTTTTCGACGCCTGCTGCGGGCACGGTGGTCACGGAGGTTCCCTTGCCCGTGCAGGAGGCGCCTCTCCCTGCCGGGCAGGCCGATGCCGCGGCGGCCGATCCGGCGCCGCCAGCCGCCGAGCCGCAGGCCCCTGTGGGCGACAGCCCCCCCGCGGCCCAGCCTGGAGCCGACGGCGGTGCCGCAGCAGGCGCCAGCCTGCTGCACCTCTCCGCCACCGCGGAATCGTGGGTGGAGGTCCGCAATGGCGCAGGCCGCGTGGTGGTGCAGCGCGTCTTCAAGCCCGGCGAGTCGGCCGAGCTCTCCGATGCGCCGCCGTATACCGTGGTGCTGGGCCGCGCCGAGGCGGTGCAAGTGTCGGTGCGCGGCGAGCCGTTCGACGTGAACGCCGTCACCCGCAACCACGTGGCGCGTTTCGAGGTCAGGTAAGCATCATGGACAGCCCGGTGAAATCCTTGGACGCCCGCGAGCCCGTTCCCCTGCCGGCGCCGCCGCTCCGGCGCACCCGCCAGGGCGTGGTGGCGTGGGGCGGCTCGCGCGTGACGGTGGGCGGCGACGCCTCGGTGCGCGTGCAGTCCATGACCAACACCGACACCGCCGACGCCGTGGGCACCGCGATCCAGGTCAAGGAGCTGGCGCTGGCCGGCTCGGAACTGGTGCGCATCACGGTCAACAACGACGAGTCCGCCAAGGCCGTGCCCTACATCCGCGAGCAGCTCGACCGCATGGGGATCGCCGTGCCGCTGATCGGCGATTTCCACTACAACGGGCACCGCCTGCTAACCGACCACCCGGCCTGCGCCGAGGCGCTGTCCAAGTACCGCATCAACCCGGGCAACGTGGGGCGCGGCGACAAGGGCGACCGCCAGTTCGCGCAGATGGTCGAGATCGCCGCGCGCCACGACAAGGCGGTGCGCATCGGCGTCAACTGGGGCAGCCTCGACCAGGACCTGCTCGCGCGCCTGATGGACGAGAACGCGGCCCGCCGCGAACCCTGGGACACGCGCCAGGTCATGTACGAGGCGCTGATCACCTCGGCGATCGATTCGGCCCGCCGCGCCGAGGCCATCGGCCTGAACGGCGACAACATCTTCCTGTCCTGCAAGGTGAGCGCCGTGCAGGACCTGATCGCGGTCTACCAGGCGCTGGCGCGGCGCTGCGACTACGCCCTGCACCTGGGATTGACCGAGGCCGGCATGGGCCTCAAGGGCGCGGTGGCCTCGACCGCCGCGCTCTCGGTGCTGCTGCAGCAGGGCATCGGCGACACCATCCGGATCTCGCTTACGCCGCAGCCGGGCGAGGCGCGCACGCAGGAGGTGGTGGTCGCGCTGGAGATCCTGCAGGCGCTGGGCCTGCGCGCCTTCGTGCCGAGCGTGACGGCCTGCCCGGGCTGCGGGCGCACCACGAGCACCACCTTCCAGGAACTGGCCAAGCAGATCGACGACTACCTGCGCGCCTCCATGCCGGCCTGGCGCGAGCGCTACCCCGGCGTGGAGAACCTCAAGGTGGCCGTGATGGGCTGCATCGTCAACGGGCCCGGCGAAAGCAAGCACGCCGACCTGGGGATCAGCCTGCCCGGCACCGGCGAGGCGCCCGCGGCGCCGGTCTACATCGACGGCGAGAAGGCCATGACCCTGCGGGGCGAGGCGATCGCGCGCGATTTCCAGCAGATCGTTGAAAACTACATCGAGAAAAGGTTTGGCGCCGCAGCCTGAGCGGCAGCCCACAGGCAACATGGCAGACAGACTCAGTGCCGTCAAGGGCATGAACGACATCCTGCCGGCCAGCGTGCCGCGCACCGACAAGCTGCCCGATTCGGCGCTGTGGCACTGGTTCGAGTCGGTGGTGCGGCGCGTGCTGGTGCGCTATGGCTACCAGTACATCGTCACGCCGGTGGTGGAGCCCACGGCGCTGTTCGTGCGCGGGCTGGGCGAGGTCACCGACATCGTCGAGAAGGAGATGTACTCCTTCACCGATTCGATGAACGGCGACCGCCTGACGCTGCGCCCCGAAGCCACGGCCGGCATCGTGCGCGCGATGGTGGAGCACAACGCCCTGTACAACGGGCCGCTGCGGCTGTGGACCCTGGGCCCCATGTTCCGCCACGAGCGGCCGCAGAAAGGGCGCTACCGCCAGTTCCACCAACTGGACGTGGAAGCCCTGGGCTTCCCGGGGCCGGATGTGGACGCCGAGCTGATCCTGATGGCGCGCGCGCTGTGGCGCGAACTGGGCCTGCTGGAAGGCGAGCACGTGCGGCTGGAGATCAACAGCCTGGGCCAGCCGGCCGAGCGGCAGGCGCACCGCGAGGCGCTGGTCCGCCACTTCGAGGCGCATGCCGGGTTGCTCGACGCTGATGCGCAGCGCCGCCTGCACAGCAACCCGCTGCGCATCCTCGACACCAAGAACCCGGCCATGCAGGCCATGGTCGAGGCGGCGCCGCAGCTCATGGACTTCCTGGGCGCCGAGTCGCGCGCGCACTTCGACGCCGTGCGCGCGGTGCTGGATGCCGCCGGCCTGGCCTACCGCATCAACCCGCGCCTGGTGCGCGGCATGGACTACTACAACCTCACGGTCTTCGAGTGGGTGACCGACCAGCTCGGCTCGCAGGGCACGGTGTGCGGCGGCGGCCGCTACGACGGCCTGATCGGCCAGATGGGCGGCAAGCCGGCGCCGGCGGTCGGCTTCGGGCTTGGCATCGAGCGGCTGCTGCTGCTGATCCAGGAACTGCAACTGCCGGTGCCCGACGCGGCGCCCGACGCCTACGCCATTGTTTCCTCGGCGGCCTTGCTGCCCCAGGTCATGGCCACGCTGGAGCAACTGCGCGCGGCCGGCGTCGGCGTGGTCCAGCACGCGGGCGGCGGCGGCATGAAGGCGCAGTTCAAGAAGGCCGACGCCAGCGGCGCCCGGTTCGCGCTGATCTTCGGCGAGCAGGAGATGCAGCAGGGTGCCGTGGCGCTCAAGCCCCTGAGGACGCCGCGCACCGATGGGGCGCAGGGCGCGTCCGAGGCGGCGCAGAGCCTGCTGCCCCTGGCGTCGGTGGCCGACTGGGCGGGCCGCTTGCGGCAGGCCTGAACCCCTGGGGGGAGCGGCCGACCCGCCCGCCTACAATTCCCCGCTTGCGCACGCCGCGCGCGGACCATATCCAGCAGACCTTCACATGGCCAAACACCTCGATCTCGAAGAACAGGAGCAGCTCGACCAGCTCAAGCATTTCTGGGCGCGATACGGCAACCTGATCACCTGGGTGCTCATCGCCGTGTTCGGCGCGCTGGCGGCCTGGAACGGCTGGAACTACTGGCAGCGCAGCCAGTCGGCCAAGGCGGCGGCGCTCTACGACGAAATCGATCGCGCCGCCCTGGACAAGGATGCGCAACGCATGGAGCGTGCGCTGGCCGACATGCAGGCCAACTTCGGCCGCACCCTGTTCGCGAGCCAGGCCGCCTTACTGGCCGGCAAGACGCTGTTCGACGCCGGCCAGCCCGAGAAGGCGCGCGCCGCGCTGGCCTGGGTGGCCGAGAAGTCCGGCGACGAGGCTTATCGGGCCGTGGCGCGGCTGCGGCTGGCCGGGCTCGAACTGGAGGCGCAAGCGTTCGACCAGGCGCTCAAGGTGCTGGAGGCGCCGATGCCCAAGCCGTTCGAGCCGCTGGTGGCCGATCGCCGGGGCGACGTGTACATGGCCCAGGGCAAGCTCGACGAGGCGCGCGCCCAGTACCAGAGCGCCTGGCGCGCCTGGGGCGAGCGCAGCGAATACCGCCGCCTGGTCGAAGTCAAGCTCGCCGCGCTGGGCGTGGCCGCCGCCAGCCTCAACCCTTCCGCGCCATGAACCTTCCATGACGACGACGATGAAACGCTTTCTGCCCTCCCGGCGCCGCCCCCTGGCGGTGCTGGGCCTGCTGGTACTCTCCACGTGGCTGGCCGCCTGCTCCTCGGGGCCCGACAAGCCCAAGCCGGCCGAGCTGGCGCCCGTGGCGGCGCTCATGGGCACGCGCCTGGCCTGGAGCGCCCAGGTGGGCGAGGGCCACGCCTCGCTGGCGCCGCTGGCGGCGGCCGGCCGCGTGTTCGTCGCCAGCGGCGCCGGCACCGTCGCGGCGCTCGATGCCGGGACCGGCCAGGACGTCTGGCGCCTGAACATCGACGCCCGCATCGCCGCCGGCGTGGGGTCGGACGGCCAGACCGCCGCCGTGGTGACGCAGGCCAACGAGCTGGTGGCCATCGCCGATGGCCGCGAGCGCTGGCGCGTGCGGCTGCCGGCGCGCGTCTTCACCGCGCCGCTGGTGGCCGGCAAGCGCGTGTTCGTGCTGACGGCCGACCGGACCGTGATCGCGTTCGACGGCTCGAACGGCGCCCGCCTGTGGAGCCAGAACCGGCCGGCCGAGCCGCTGGTGCTCAGCCAGGGCGGGGTGCTGCTCGCCGTGGGCGACACCCTGGTGGCGGGCCTGTCGGGGCGCTTGACCGGCCTGAACCCGCTCAGCGGCGCGATCCGCTGGGAGGTGCCGATCGCGACCTCGCGCGGCACCAACGAGGTGGAGCGCCTGGTGGACATCGTCGGCCCGGCCAGCCGGATCGGCGCCAGCGTCTGCGTGCGCGCCTATGCGGCCGCGGTGGGCTGCGTGGACACCAGCCGCGGCACCTTGGCCTGGACGCGCGCCGCGCAGGGCGTGACCGGCGTGCACGGCGACGACCGGCTGTTGTTCGGCTCCGACACCAGCGGCCGCTTCCAGGCCTGGCGCCGCACCGACGGCGAGCCGGCCTGGCAGATCGAGCGCCTGCGCCACCGGTCGCTCAGCGCGCCGCTGGCGCTCGGGCGCGTGGTGGCCGTCGGCGACGGCACTGGTTTGGTGCACCTGGTCTCGCGCGAGGACGGCAGCGAGATGACGCGCCTGACCACCGACGGCTCGCCGATCCTGGCGGCCCCGGTGCTGGCGGGCGATGCGCTGGTGGTGCAGACGCGCAACGGCGGCATCTTTGCCTGGCGACCCCAGTGAAACCCGTCATCGCCCTGGTGGGGCGGCCCAATGTGGGGAAATCCACCCTGTTCAACCGCCTCACCGGCTCGCGCGACGCCATCGTGGCCGATTTCGCCGGGCTCACGCGCGACCGGCACTACGGCAACGGCCGGCTCGGGCGGCGTGAATTCATCGTCATCGATACCGGCGGCTTCGAACCCGACGCCGCCGACGGCATCTACCGCGAAATGGCCAAGCAGACGCGCCAGGCGGTGGCCGAGTCCGACGTGGTGGTCTTCGTCGTCGACGCGCGCGCCGGGCTGAGCGCGCAGGACCACGAGATCGCCCAGTACCTGCGCCGCCTGGGCAAGCCCACCGTGCTGGTGGCCAACAAGGCCGAGGGCATGGTCCAGGGGATGCAGTTGGTGGAGTTCTTCGAGCTCGGCCTGGGCGAGGTGCTGCCGGTCTCCGGCGCGCACGGGCAGGGCGTGCGCGCCATGCTGGAAACCGCGCTCGAGCGCATCCCGGGCCTACCGCCCGAGGACGAGGACGACGACCGCTCGGCCGAGACCGGCGTGATCCGGCTGGCCGTGGCCGGCCGGCCCAACGTGGGCAAGTCCACCCTGATCAACGCCTGGCTGGGCGAGGAGCGGCTGGTCGCGTTCGACCTGCCCGGCACCACGCGCGACGCTATCTCGGTCCCGTTCGAGCGCTCCGGGCAGAAGTTCGAGCTCATCGACACCGCCGGCATCCGCCGCAAGGGCAAGGTGTTCGAGGCGATCGAGAAGTTCTCGGTGGTCAAGACCCTGCAGGCGATCGAGAACGCCCACGTGGTGCTGCTGCTGCTCGACGCGACCCAGGGCGTGACCGACCAGGACGCGCACATCGCCGGCTACATCCTGGAGAGCGGGCGCGCCGTGGTGCTGGCGATCAACAAGTGGGACGCGGTCGACGCGTACCAGCGCACGCAGATCGAAAGGCAGGTCGAGACCCGGCTGGCGTTCCTCAAGTTCGCCCCGCTGCACCTGATCTCGGCCACCAAGCGCCAGGGGCTGGGGCCGGTCTGGAAGTCGATCGCCCAGGTGTACGCCGCGGCCATGCGCAAGATGCCCACGCCGGTGCTCACGCGCCTGCTGCAGGAGTCCGTGGCGTTCCAGGCGCCCACGCGCAGCGGCATGTTCCGGCCCAAGATGCGCTATGCCCACCAGGGCGGCATGAACCCGCCGGTGATCGTGATCCACGGCAATTCCCTGGAGCACGTGCCCGACGCCTACCGCCGTTTCCTCGAAGGGCGGTTCCGCAAGGCCTTCGATTTGGTCGGCACCCCCTTGCGCATCGAATTCAAAACCTCGTCCAATCCCTTCAAGGAATAAGAATTTCCAATTCTCCAATTTCCAGGCCAACGCTGTGGTAAGGTCTGCCCTCCATTAACTTTTCATTGAACACGGAGCATATCGTGAGCAATAACAAAGGCCAGCTTCTGCAGGACCCCTTTCTGAACCAGCTTCGCCGGGAGCATGTGCCCGTGTCGATCTATCTGGTCAATGGCATCAAGCTGCAGGGGCAGATCGAATCGTTCGACCAGTACGTCGTGCTCCTGCGCAACACGGTCACCCAGATGGTGTACAAGCACGCCATCTCGACCATCGTGCCAGGGCGCCCGGTGCAATTCTCCGCGGTCAACGCGGACGATGCCGGCCACTGATCGAGTGCCTGGACACACCCGCCTGCCTGGCGGGCCCGCGGCGCCCCGGTGCGCCGCCGACCCACCGATTTGAACCTTTCCATTCCTCCATCGACAGCCACGCCATCGGTCATCCTGGTGGGAGTGGATTTCGGCGTTCCCCACTTCGACGCCGGCCTTGAGGAACTCGGCCTGCTGGCGCAGACCGCCGGCTACCGGGTGGCCGAGCGCGTGACCTGCAAGCGCCGTGCGCCCGACCCGGCGCTGTTCGTGGGCTCGGGCAAGGCCGACGAGATCAAGCTGCTGGCCCAGTCCACCGGCGCGGCCGAGGTGCTGTTCGACCAGGCGCTCAGCCCGGCCCAGCAGCGCAACCTGGAGCGCCACCTCGGCCTGCCGGTGAACGACCGCACGCTGCTGATCCTGGAGATCTTCGCCCAGCGCGCGCGCAGCCACGAGGGCAAGCTGCAGGTGGAACTCGCGCGGCTGCAGTACCTGTCGACCCGGCTGGTGCGGCGCTGGTCGCACCTGGAGCGCCAGAGCGGCGGCATCGGCATGCGCGGCGGCCCGGGCGAGACCCAGATCGAGCTGGACCGCCGCATGATCGGCGAAGCCATCAAGCGCACCCGCGAGCGCCTGGAGAAGGTCAAGAAGCAGCGCGCCACCCAGCGCCGCCAGCGCGAGCGGCGCGAGACCTTCTCCATTTCGCTGGTCGGCTACACCAACGCCGGCAAATCGTCGCTGTTCAACAGCCTGGTCAAGGCGCGCGCCTACGCGGCCGACCAGTTGTTCGCCACACTGGACACCACCACGCGGCAGTTGTACCTGGGCGAGGCGCAGCGCTCGGTGTCGCTGTCCGACACCGTGGGCTTCATCCGGGACCTGCCGCACGGCCTGGTCGACGCCTTCGCGGCCACCTTGCAGGAAGCCGCCGACGCCGATCTGCTGCTGCACGTGGTCGATGCTTCCAACCCGGGCCACCTCGAGCAGATCGCCTCGGTGCAGGCGGTGCTGCGCGAGATCGGGGCCGAGCAGGTTCCGCAGATCCTGGTCTTCAACAAGCTCGATGCGGTGGCGCCCGGAAGCACCCCGCGCGTGCCGGCCGATGCGATGGAACTGGAGGGGCAATCGGTCCCTCGAATCCACGTCAGCGCCCGCACCGGCGAGGGGATTTCCGCGCTGCGGGCCCAATTGGTCCGGCACGTGCTGGCGCAGCGCGGCGCGCAGGGGCTCCCGATGGCCCCGGAGCGCTTGACGGATATCGGGAATCCCTTGCCTTGATTGGGCACAATGCGACTGTTTTGTATCGATAAAAGAGCTGGTGACGCATGGATGTGAATCTGAACTCCCCCAGGCCCGATGCCGCGGCCCAGGTGACGCGCAACCGCCGCCGTGGGTGGCGCGGCTGGCTGGGCATGTTCAATCTCAACGACCCCCGCTGGGGCCGCGGCGACGACACATCCCGTGACGAGGGCGGCCGGAACGAACCCGAGCCACCCGGCCGCGGCGACGAGGATTCGCGCTCGCCCCAGCGCCCCCCGCGCGGGCAGGGGCCCAACCAGGGGCCGCCCGACCTCGACGAACTCTGGCGCGACCTCAACCGCAAGCTCGGCGGCCTGCTGGGCAACCGGGGCGGCAACGGCGGTCCGCGCGGCGGCGGCCAGGGGGGCGGCAATGGCTCGGGCGGCGGCGGCATACCGGGCTTCAACCCCAGCCCCAAGACCACGGGGATCGGCGCCGGCCTGATCGTCGGCGTGGCCGTGCTGATCTGGCTGGGCACGGGCTTTTTCATCGTGCAGGAAGGCCAGCAGGCCGTCATCACCCAGTTCGGCCGCTACCACAGCACGGTGGGCGCGGGCTTCAACTGGCGGCTGCCCTATCCGGTGCAGCGGCACGAGACCGTGTTCGTGACGCAGCTGCGCTCGGTCGACGTCGGCCGCGACAACATCATCCCCGCCACCGGGCTGCGCGAATCGTCCATGCTGACCGAGGACGAGAACATCGTCGACATCAAGTTCGTCGTGCAGTACCGCCTGAGCGACGCGCGCGCCTTCCTGTTCGAAAGCCGGGACCCCGACCTCGCCGTGCTCAAGGCGGCCGAGACCGCGGTGCGCGAGGTGGTGGGCAAGATGCGCATGGACGCCGTGCTGGCCGAGGAGCGCGACCAGATCGCGCCGCGCGTGCGCACGCTCATGCAGACCATCCTCGACCGCTACCGCGTCGGCATCGAGGTGGTGGCGGTGAACCTGCAGCAGGGCGGCGTGCGCCCGCCCGAGCAGGTGCAGGCGGCGTTCGACGACGTGCTGCGCGCGGGCCAGGAGCGCGAGCGCGCCAAGAACGAGGCCGAGGCCTACCGCAACGACGTGGTGCCGCGCGCGCGGGGTACCGCCTCGCGCCTGGTCGAGGAGGCCGAAGGCTACAGCGCGCGCATCGCCGCCCAGGCCGACGGCGATGCGCAGCGCTTCCGCTCCGTGCTCGCCGAATACCAGAAGGCGCCGCAGGTGACGCGCGAGCGCATGTACGTCGACGCGATGCAGGAGATCTACACCAACGTGACCAAGGTGCTGGTGGATTCGCGCGCCGGCTCCAACCTGCTGTACCTGCCGCTGGACAAGATCCTGCAGATGAGCGGGCAGACGGGTTCGCCCACGGCCGCGCCCAACCTGCCGGCGCCGAACGCCGGCAGCACGCCGGCGGTGCCGGGCCGCAACACGGACAGCGCGGCGCGCTCGCGCGAGCGCGAGGTCCGGTGACGGGCGCCCTGATCCGAGGACATAGCACATGAACAAACTGGGTTTCATCATCACTTCCCTGATCGTGGCGCTGGCCATTGCCAGCTCCATGCTGTTCGTCGTCGACCAGCGCCAGTTCGGCGTGGTCTACCAGCTCGGCCAGATCAAGCAGGTCGTCACCGAGCCGGGCCTGAACTTCAAGCTGCCGCCGCCGTTCCAGAATGTCTCGTACATCGACAAGCGACTGCTCACCCTGGAAAGCCAGGACACCGACCCCACGCTGACCGCCGAGAAGCAGCGCGTGGTGATCGACTGGTACGTGCGCTGGCGCATCAGCGACCCGCAGGCCTACATCCGCAACGTCGGCACCAACGAGCGCGCCGGCGCGCTGCAGCTCAACCGCGTGGTGCGCAACGCGTTCCAGCAGGAGGTCAACAAGCGCACGCTGCGCGAACTGCTCTCGATGCGGCGCGACGAGCTGATGCGCGACGTGCAGCGCGAGGTGACCGGCGCGATCCAGAACGCCAACCAGTCCTGGGGCATGGAGGTGGTGGACGTGCGGATCAACCGCGTGGACTACGCCGAGTCGATCGTCTCGTCGGTCTACCAGCGCATGGAGGCCGAGCGCAAGCGCGTGGCCAACGAGCTGCGCTCGACCGGCTTCGCCGAGGGCGAGGCGATCCGCGCCGACGCCGACCGGCAGCGCGAGGTGATCGTCTCCGAGGCCTACCGCGGAGCCCAGCGCATCAAGGGCCAGGGCGACGCCAAGGCCGCCGCCTCGTTCGCCGACGCCTTCGGCCGCGACCCGGCGTTCGCGCAGTTCTACCGCAGCTTGGAGGCCTACAAGGCCAGCTTCTCGGGCAAGAACGACGTGGTGGTGATCGACAGCTCGTCGGACTTCCTGCGGTCCATGCGCAGCAGCCAGCTCGCGCCCGCCGGCGGCCGCTGAGCCGGCCGAAGGCCGCAGCAGGGCCGGGCAGCACGCCATGCTCGAAACGTTCTGGCCCGTGCTGGCCCTGGTGCTGATCGTCGAGGGCCTGCTGCCCCTGCTGGCGCCGGCGCTGTGGCGCCGCATGTTCACCGAGATGCTGCGCCTGCGCGACGGCCAGCTGCGCTTCTTCGGCCTGATGAGCGTGGTCGGCGGCCTGCTGCTCTGGTCTTTGCTCGGCTGAGGCCTGTCCGTTCCGGGGTACCGGGGCCGGTAAAATCGCGTTTTCAACAGCTCCTGAAAATTCCCATGTCTGCCTGGGTCCTTCCGGATCACATCGCCGATGTGCTGCCTTCCGAGGCGCGACACATCGAAGAACTTCGCAGGAGTTTGCTCGATACCGCACGCGGCTACGGCTACGAGCTGGTGATGCCGCCGCTGCTCGAACACCTCGAATCGCTGCTCACCGGCACCGGTGAAGCGCTCGGCCTGCAGACCTTCAAGCTGGTCGACCAGCTCTCGGGCCGTTCGCTCGGCTTGCGCGCCGACAGCACGCCGCAGGTGGCCCGCATCGACGCCCACCTGCTCAACCGCCGGGGCGTGGCGCGCCTGTGCTACTGCGGGCCGGTGGTGCACACGCGGGCCGACCGGCCGTTCGCGAGCCGCGAGCCGCTGCAGTTCGGCGCCGAGATCTACGGCCACGCCGGCCAGGAGGCCGACCTCGAGGTGATCGAACTGGCCCGCGCCTGCCTGAGCGTGGCCGGGACGCGTGGCCTGCAGCTCGACATGGCCGACGTGCGCGTGATCGACGCCGTGCTGGCGCCGGTCGCGCTTTCGCCGGCCGACGAGGCGCGCATCCACGCCGCGCTCAATGCCAAGGACGCGGCCGGCCTTGAAGCACTGGCGCGCGGCTTGCCCGAACGCGTGCGCCGCGACCTGCGCGCGCTGCCGCGCCTGTTCGGCGGCGTCGGGGTGCTGGACGAGGCGCAGCACACCCTGCAGCCTTCGGACGAACTGCACGCCGCGCTGCACGGCCTGCGCTGGCTCGCCTCGCAGGTGGGGGATCTGCCGGTGTCGATCGACCTGGCCGACCTGCGCGGCTATGCCTACTACACCGGCATGCGGTTCGCCCTGTTCGGCCGCGAGTTCGCGGGCAGCCAGGCCGGGCAGCCGGTCGAACTCGCCCGCGGCGGGCGCTACGACGAGGTCGGCGCGGTGTTCGGCCGCAACCGCCCGGCCGTGGGCTTCAGCCTCGATCTGAAGGAACTGGTGTCGGTGGTCGCGCCGCGCCCGCTCCAGGCCGCGATCCGCGCGCCCTGGAGCACCGATCCCGGCCTGCGCCAGGCCATCGCCGAGCTGCGTGGCCAGGGCCACACCGTGGTCTGCGCGCTGCCGGGCCACGAACACCAGGTCGACGAATTCCTGTGCGACCGCGAACTGGTCGCCGATCCGCGCCAGAGCGGACGCTGGACAGTGCAGAACATTGAAACGGAAATCAGCAAATGACGAACAGCAGCAGCGCCGTCACGCCCGGGCGCAACGTGGTGGTGGTGGGGACCCAGTGGGGCGATGAAGGCAAGGGCAAGCTGGTCGACTGGCTGACCGAATCCGCCACCGGGGTGGTGCGCTTCCAGGGCGGGCACAACGCGGGCCACACGCTGGTCATCAACGGCGTCAAGACCGCGCTGCACCTCATCCCCAGCGGCATCATGCGCGCGGGCGTGAAGTGCTACATCGGCAACGGCGTGGTGCTCTCGGTGGGCAAGCTGTTCGAGGAGATCGCGGGGCTGGAGAAGGCGGGCGTGGAGGTGCGTTCGCGCCTGCGCGTGAGCGAGGGCTGCCCGCTGATCCTGCCGTTCCACGCCGCGCTCGACATCGCGCGCGAGGCCGCCAAGGCCAAGGCCGGCGCGGAGCAGATCGGCACCACCGGCCGCGGCATCGGCCCGGCCTACGAGGACAAGATCGCGCGCCGCGCGCTGCGGGTGCAGGACCTCAAGCACCCGGACCGCTTCGCCGCCAAGCTGCGCGAGCTGCTGCAGCTGCACAACCACGTGCTCACCACCTACCTGCACGCGGCCGAGATGGACTGGGATCCGAAGCTCGCGGCCTACATGAAGGACGGCGCGATCCAGTTCGACCCGGTCTACGCCGAGGCGATGCAGCAGGCCGAATGGCTCAAGCCGATGATCGCCGACGTCTCGCGCGAGCTCAACGAAGCGCACCGCGCGGGCGCCAACCTGCTGTTCGAGGGCGCCCAGGGCACGCTGCTCGACATCGACCACGGCACCTATCCCTTCGTCACGTCGAGCAACTGCGTGGCCGGCAACGCCGCCGCCGGCGCGGGCGTAGGGCCCGGCCTGCTGCACTACGTGCTGGGCATCACCAAGGCCTACTGCACGCGCGTCGGCGGCGGCCCGTTCCCGACCGAGCTCGAATGGGAGAAGGAGGGCACGCCGGGCTGGCACATGGCCACCGTGGGCGCCGAGAAGGGCGTGACCACCGGGCGCAGCCGCCGCTGCGGCTGGTTCGACGCCGCGCTGCTCAAGCGCTCGGCCCAGGTCAACGGCCTGTCGGGCCTGTGCATCACCAAGCTGGACGTGCTCGACGGCCTGCCCGAGCTGAAGCTGTGCACCGGCTACGAGCTCGACGGCCAGGTGGTCGACATCCTGCCGATGAGCGCCGAGGACATCGCGCGCTGCCGGCCGATCTACGAAACCCTGCCGGGCTGGAGCGAATCCTCGGTCGGCGTGACGCGCCACGAGGACCTGCCGGCCAACGCCCGGCGCTACCTCGAACGCATCGAGCAGACCACCGGCGTGCCGATCCACGTGATCTCCACCAGCCCGGACCGCGACCACACCATTCTTCTGGTCAACCCCTACCATGGCTGAGCCCGCCACCCGTCTTGCGGCCGCTGCCATGGTGCAAAATTCCCATCCAGCCCCACCCCCGGAGTCCGCATGCTGACCGAAGACGGCAAACACCTCTACGTCTCGTACGACGAGTACCACAACCTGATCGAGAAGCTCGCGCTCAAGGTCTACCAGTCGGGCTGGGAGTTCGACACCATCCTGTGCCTGGCGCGCGGCGGCATGCGCCCAGGCGACATCCTTTCCCGCATCTTCGACAAGCCGCTGGCCATCATGTCGACCAGCTCCTACCGGGCCAATGCCGGCACCGAGCAGGGCAACCTGGATATCGCGCGCTACATCACCACGCCCAAGGGCGAGATCGCCGGGCGCGTGCTGCTGGTGGACGACCTGGCCGACTCCGGCCACACGCTCAAGGCGGTGATCGATCTGCTCAAGAGCAGCTACAAGCCGATCTCCGAACTGCGCAGCGCGGTGATCTGGACCAAGCAGTTCTCCACCTTCACGGCCGACTATTCGGTGGAGTTCCTGCCCACCAACCCCTGGATCCACCAGCCTTTCGAGGGCTACGACAGCATGCGCCCGGCGCAGTTGCTGGAGAAATGGAAGGTTTGAAGAACATGGCCCCCACGCTGCGCCGCTGCCCCCCATGGGGGCGCGTTTCGCCTTGGGGCGGCTTGGCGGCGAAACGTTCATGAACAGCGACGACCTTTCCACCCGGCTGATCCACCATCCCTACCGCCCGCCAGCGGGCTTCGAGGCGGTGGCGCCCGGCGTGCACAAGGCGTCCACGGTGCTGTTCCCCGATGTCCAGGCGCTGCGCACCTACGACTGGAAGGACAAGAGCGGCTACACCTACGGCCTGCACGGCACGCCGACCACCTTCACGCTGGAGGAGCGCATCGCGACCCTCGAAGGCGGCCAGCACTGCCTGCTGGCCCCGAGCGGCCTGGCGGTCATCTCGCTGGTCGACATGGCGCTGCTGCGCAGTGGCGACGAGGTGCTGCTGCCCGAGAACGTCTACGGCCCCAGCAAGACCTTCGCCGAGGTGGAGCTCGTGGCCTGGGGCATCACGCCGCGCTTCTACGACCCCATGGACCCGGACGACCTGGCGCGCCGGATCGGCCCGGCCACGCGCCTGGTGTGGCTGGAGGCGGCCGGCTCGGTGACGCTGGAGTTCCCGGACGTGCCCGCCTTGGTGGCCCGCGTGCGCCAGGCCAACGCAGCGCGCGGCGGCGAGCGGCCGATCGTGACCGCGATGGACAACACCTGGGGCGCCGGCATCGCCTTCAACGCCTTCGAGCTGGGCGCCGACGTGTCGGTGCAGGCGCTGACCAAGTACCCCAGCGGCGGCGCCGACGTGCTCATGGGCTCGGTCGTCACGCGCGACCTGGCGCTGCACCGCCGGATCCTGCTCACGCGCATGCGGCTGGGCCTGGGGGTGGGTTCCAACGATGCCGAGCTCGTGCTGCGCGGGCTGCCCGGCATCGCGCTGCGCTACCACGCGCAGGACGCGGCCACGCGCGAACTGGCGGCGTGGATGCAGCGGCAGCGCGGGGTGGTGCAGGTGCTGCACCCGGCCTTGCCCGGCTCGCCCGGGCACGAGGCCTGGAAGCGCGACGCCCGCGGCGCGGCCTGCCTGTTCAGCGCGGTGTTCGACCCGGCCATTCCCCAGGCCCGCATCGACGCCTTCTGCGACCGCCTGCGCCTGTTCCGCCTGGGCTGGAGCTGGGCCGGCCCGATCAGCCTGTGCGCGCCTTACGATCTGTCGTCGATGCGCACCCGGCCCTGGCCGCACGCCGGCGGGCTGGTACGCTTCGCCGTAGGCCTGGAAGCCGTCCACGACCTGCGTGCCGACCTGGCGCAGGCGCTGGACGCCTTGCACCAGGCCTGAATGTCTTTTCAACCGACCTGAAGGATCGAATTGGCCACTCCCAACTACGGATACGAAAAGCGCCAGCGCGAGCTGGCCAAGAAGAAAAAGAAAGAAGAAAAGCTCAAGGCCAAGGCCGAACGGCGGCACGCCGACGGCCAGGGCGCTGCGGACGACGACCACCCCGTCCCGCCCGAGGACGCCGACGCGGCGCCGGGCGATGCTGGGGACGGCGGGGCGGACTGACCCCTCCGGCCGCCACGGTTCACGCCGGCGCAACCCGCGTCAGCATCGGGCGGCCTGTTCGCCGTCGCGGATCAGTTCGCTGGCCGCGTGCGCCAGCGACGGCGCCGAGCGGTCCGGCAGCGCGCAGGGCCGGGCGTGCGCGAACTGCGCGAAATGGCGGCCGATCGACTGGCGGTACATCGGGTCGTAGTGCCGCCTGAGCAGGTCGAGCACGACCCCGGGCAGGTCCCCGCCGCGGGCCTGGTCGACCCACCCGGACACCACCTCCTTGCCGCGCAACGCGGTCAGCGCCTGGAGCCGCTCGCAGAAGGCCTGCGGGTCGCGCACGAAGAAATCGTAGTCTTCCAGCAGCAGGGCCACGCGCTCCTCGTCGCTGAGCCGCAGGTCCACGCAGGGGCTGGCGCGCATGGCGTCCATCAGCGCGTCGGGCACGCGCAGGTTGCCGACCTTCTTGCTCTCGCATTCGACGAACACCGCGCGCGCCGGGTCGAAGCCGCGCAGGGCATCCCAGAGCAGCGATTCGAAGCGCTTCTGGCCCGGCTGCGGCTGGCCCGGCAGGTGGCCCAGCACCGAGCTGCGGTGGCAGGCCAGCGCCTCCAGGTCCAGCACCTGCGCGCCCTGCGCGGCCAGCGCGTGCAGCAGGCGCGTCTTGCCGCTGCCGGTCGGGCCGCAGATCACGCGGTACGAGAGGCGGGAGGCGATGCCGGGCAGGCTTTCGACCAGGGCGGCGCGCCAGGCCTTGTAGCCGCCTTCCAGCCGCGTGACGTGAAAGCCGATGGCGCCCAGGACCGTGGCCAGCGCGCCGCTGCGCTGGCCGCCGCGCCAGCAGTAGACCAAGGGTTTCCAGTCGCGCGGCTTGTCGAGCACCTCGCGCTCGACGTGGGCCGCGATGTTGCGCGCCGCGATCGCCGCGCCGCGCTTGCGGGCCTCGAACGGGCTGGACTGCCGGTACAGGGTGCCTATGGCGACGCGCTCGGCGCTGTTCAGCGTGGGCCAGTTGAGCGCGCCGGGCAGGTGGTCGAGCACGAACTCGTCTTCGCTGCGGGCATCGATGACCGCGTCGAAGTTGGCCAGGCCGGCCAGCGCTTCGCCGGCGCCGAGGGTGTGGACGGGCATGGTGCCGCGATTATCCGCGCGGCAGCAGCTTCGCGAGTTCGGGCCAGACGTTGTCGAGCATGATCGACTGGGCCGTCTCGTTGGGGTGGATGCGATCGGCCTGGAACAGCGCGGTGGGGTCGGACGTGTCGGCCACGCCCTTGAGGAAGAACGGCACCAGGGACGTCTGTTCGGACTTGGCCACGGTGGTGAACACCGCGCGGAAATCCTGTGCGTACTTGGCGCCGTAGTTCGGCGGCGTCTCCATGCCCAGCAGCAGCACCTTGGAGCCGGACTCGCGCGCGAGCCGGGCCATGGCGGCCAGGTTGTCTCGCGTCATGTTCAGCGGCAGCCCGCGCAGCGCGTCGTTGCCACCCAGCTCGATCACGGTCACGGCGGGCCGGTGCTGCTGGAGCAGGTTGGCGATGCGCGAGCGGCCGCCGGCGGTGGTGTCGCCGCTGATGCTGGCGTTGACGATGCGGGCCTGAACTTTTTCCTTCTTCAAGCGCTCATCCAGCAGGGCCACCCAGCCCGTGCCGCGTTTGAGGCCGTATTCGGCGCTCAGGGAATCGCCCACCACCAGGATGACGGGCGGCTGTTTGCCCTGGGGCTGCGCGAAAGCGGCCGGGGCGGCCAGGGCGGCCGCCATGGCCAGCACGTTAAAGTGACGTCGTTTCAACTCGGGAAATCCTTCCATGTCCGATGTGATGATCGCGGTCCGGCATGTCTTCAAGACCGTAACCGATTCGACCGGTTCCCTGACCATTCTGCGCGATATCGATTTCACCCTTGACAAGGGCGAGACCGTGGCCATCGTGGGTGCCTCGGGGTCGGGCAAGAGCACGCTGCTGTCGATCGTCGCCGGCCTGGACACGCCCAGCAGCGGCACGGTCCTCATCGACGGGGCCGACCTGTTCGCGCTCGACGAGGACCAGCGCGCCGCGCTGCGCGCGCAGAAGGTGGGCTTCGTGTTCCAGAGCTTCCAGTTGCTGGGCAACCTGACGGCGCTCGAGAACGTGATACTGCCGCTGGAGCTGGCCGGGCGGCGCGACGCGCGCGCCGCGGCCACGCAGATGCTGCAGCGCGTGGGGCTGGGCGAGCGCCTGTCGAGCTACCCGAAGGTGCTCTCCGGCGGCGAGCAGCAGCGCGTGGCGCTGGCGCGCGCCTTCGTGGTCCAGCCCGCCGTGCTGCTGGCCGACGAGCCCACGGGGAGCCTGGACTTCGCCACCGGCGCGAAGATCATGGAGCTGATGTTCGAGCTGAACCGCGAGCAGGGCACCACGCTCGTGCTGGTCACGCACGACCAAGGGATCGCGCAGCGCTGCGACCGGCGCATCACCATCGCGGCCGGGCAGGTCGAGGCGGCCGAGGCCGCCTGACCCCGGGTTCGATCCGTCAGCGGCCCAGCGATCCCCGCAGCTGCTGCACGTCCAGCGCGCTCACCGGCGCGGCCTGGTTGCCCCACTGCGTGCGCACGTAGGTCAGCACGTCGGCCAGGTCCTGGTCGTTCAGCGTGAGCACGAACGGCGGCATGCCGAACGGGCGCGGGTGGCCGGCCGTGGCGGGGCCGAAGCCGCCGTTGAGCACGGTCTGCAGCGCGTTGGTGGGCGAGGCCTGCAGCACCGCGCGGTTGCCGGCCAGCGGCGGGTAGACCGCTACGCCTTCGCCCTGGGCGCCGTGGCATTGCGCGCAGTGCTGCTCGTAGCGCTCACCGCCCACGCGCAGCGCGCGCGCGCCGCCCGCCGATTCGCGCGGCGTGGCGTGCTGCGGGCCGCGCATGACCGGCAGTTGCTGCAGGTAGCGGGCCACGGCGCGCAGGTCGTCGGTCGACCAATGCTGCGTGCTGTGCTGGACCACCTCGGCCATCGGCCCGGTGGCGATGGCGTGGCCGGCCCGGCCGGTGCGCAGCAGGGCCACGACGTCGTCGAGCGCCCAGTCCTGCACGCCGCCGGCGGCCGGGTCGAGCAGCGAGGGCGCATACCAGTTCTGCGCCGGGATCGGGCCGCCGGCCAGGCTGAGCATGTCGCGGTGGCCGCCGAGCGCGTTGCGCGGCACGTGGCAGGCGCTGCAGTGGCCCAGCCCGTTGACCAGGTAGGCGCCGCGCCGCACCTCGTCGGTGGCACGGGCTTCGCGCGCGCTGGCCTCGGGGTCGGCAGGCCGGAAGTACAGCGTGCGCCAGGCCTTCAGGCCCCACTGCGTGTGGTACGGCCAGCGCAGTTCGTGCGCCGGCACCGGCGCGTCCACCGGCGGCAGGCGGCGCAGGTAGGCGAACAGCGCGTCGCTGTCCTCGCGCGCGATCTGCGTGGTGTTGTTGATCGGAAAGACCGGGTTGAGCCAGCGGCCGTCGCGCGACTGGCCGTGGTGCAGCGCGCGCCAGAAGTCGTCGGCCGTCCAGCCGGCCAGGCCGCCGGCACCGGGCGTGAGGTTGCTGCCGTAGACCACCCCGTACGGGGTGAAGATGGCGCGTCCCCCCGCGAAGGGCGTGCCGCCGCGCACGGTGTGGCAGCCCTGGCAGTTGCCCTGGACCGCGAGGTAGCGGCCGCGCTCGATGGTGGCGGCGTCCTCGAGCGCCACCGGCGGGCCGGGCTCGACGGCGATCGGCGCGGCCGGCCAGGCCAGCCACGCGAACGTGCCCGCCGCCAGGACGAGGGCCCCGCCCAGGAGGGAGAGGGCGGCGCGGCTGCTTTTGCTCACGGGTGTAGCTTCGCCCTGGCGGGCTGCGGTGCGAGCCCCTTGGGGCGGCCCGGTGGTGCTCATGGCCGGCCCTCCTGCGCCAGCGCGCTGCCGCAGCGCATGGGCAGTGGTTGGCCGCTGGCCGGCACCGCTTTCGTCTGTGCCGGCATGGGCTGGCTGGCCAGCCAGCCGGCTACCGCGGCGATGTCTTCCGGGGCGAGGCGGCGGGCGACCTCGGCCATGCAGTCCGGGGCGTGGGCCTTGCGCTGGCCATGGCGCCAGGCGCCGAGCTGGGCGTTGAGGTAGTCGCGCGGCAGCCCGAGCAGCCCCGGCGTGGCCGGCAGCACGCCGGTGAGCGCGTCGCCGTGGCAGGACGCACAGGCCGGCAACTGGCGCGCCGGATCGCCGTGCCGCACGAGCTGTTCGCCGCGCGCGCGCTCGGTCGGCGTGAGGCTCACCGGCGCGGGGGGCGGGTAGGGCAGGTCGAGCGAGGCGAAATGCTCGGCGATCTCCAGCAGGTAGGCGTCGCTCAGCGGCTCCACCATGCGCGTCATGAGGCCGTAGATGCGCTGGCCGTCGCGGAAATGGAGCAACTGGTGGTACAGGTAGCCGGCCGGCTTGCCCGCGATGCGCGGGTAGTAGCCGTCGGGCGCGGCGCGGCCCTGCGGGCCGTGGCAGGCGGTGCAGGCCAGCATGCGCTGGGCCATGCTGTCTTCGAACGGCGGGGCGGCGCTCGCGGCGCCCAGGGTGAAGGCGCAGGCCAGAGCGGCCAGCGCGCGCCGGCACCAGGCGGGCGGTGTTTTCAGGAGGGATGCGTGGGTCATGTCGAGAGCCGACCATATCAGTTGAAGGCTACCCGCGCCCCAACATGGGATAACTGGCACGCCGGGCGTGGCCGGCGCCGGACCCGATAATCCGGGGATGCCACCGTCTTCCCCCAAAGTGCTGTTCGGCTTCCACGCCGTGGGCGTGCGCCTGAAAACCGCGCCGCAGTCCATCATCGAGATCTACCACGACCCCTCGCGGCGCGACGCGCGCATGCGCCAGTTCCTGGAGCGCGCCAAAGAGGCTGGCGCGCGGCTGATCGAGGCCGATGGCCTGCGCATCGCCAGGCTGGCGGGCAGCCACGGACACCAGGGCGTGGCGGCGCGGGTGCAGGCGGTCGAGCAGGCGCGCTCGCTCGACGCGGTGCTCGAACAGCTCGAAGCCGCCGGCACCGCGCCGCTGCTGCTGGTGCTGGACGGCGTCACCGACCCGCACAACCTGGGCGCCTGCCTGCGCGTGGCCGATGGCGCCGGCGCGCACGCGGTCATCGCGCCCAAGGACCACGCCGCCGGCATCAACGCCACCGTGTCCAAGGTGGCCAGCGGCGCGGCCGAGACCATGCCGTACTTCATGGTGACCAACCTGGCGCGCACCCTGAACGAGCTCAAGGAGCGCAACATCTGGGTGATCGGCGCCAGCGACGACGCGCCCAGAACGCTCTACCAGGTGGACCTCAAGGGACCGGTGGCGCTGGTGCTGGGCGCCGAGGGCGCGGGCATGCGCCAACTCACGCGCAAGACCTGCGACGAGCTGGTGCGCATCCCCATGCGCGGGGCGGTGGAGAGCCTGAACGTCTCGGTCGCCAGCGGGGTATGCCTGTACGAGGCGCTGCGGCAGCGCGGGTAGGGCAGGGAACGACGCCCTACGCCGGTGCCACCCCGGCCCGCTGCCTGGGGAACGGTCGAAAAGCCATCAGCACCAGCATCGCCGCCAGCCCCATGCCCCACGAGCCGACGTACATCAGCGTGTAGCTGTTCAGGCGGTCGTAGACCAGGCCGCCGAGCAACGGCCCCGTGGACATGCCGAGGCTGCCGGCCAGCGCCGTGCCGCCGATGATGGTGCCCATCATCTTCAACGGAAAGTTCTCGCGGATGATGACCGCGTAGAGCGGCATCGTGCCGGCATAGATGAAGCCGACCAGCGTCGCCACGGCATAGAAACCGCCGAGCCGGCTGACCGATACGTAGGCCAGCACGGCGAAGGCCTGGGCCAGCAGCCCGATGACGAGCACGCGCTGCGCGCCGAACCGGTCGCCCGCGAGGCCGAAACCGATGCGGCCGGCCATGCCGGCCAGCCCCTCGACGCTGTAGATCGTGACCGCCGCGATCATCGGGATGCCGCAGGTCACCGCGTAGCTCACCGTGTGGAAGATCGGGCCGGAGTGCGTGGCGCAGCAGAAGAAGTTCGCCAGCATCAGCAGGATGAACTGCCGCGAGCGCACCGCCTGGGCGACCGTCATCTCCGATGGCGCTTCGCCGGTCGCCGTCCCGGCGGGTGCGCCGCCGTCCAGCGCCGGCGGCCGGCGCACCAGCAGCGCCGCGGGGATCATCAGGACCGCCGCGATGCCGGCGATGGCGAGCATCGCGCTGCGCCAGCCAGGCGGCGAGCGGGGCCATGGTCATCGGCGCCATGCCCATGCCGGCCGAGACCAGCGAGACGGCCAGGCTGCGCTGCGTGTCGAACCAGCCGGTGACGCAGGCCATCATCGGCGCGAAGACCGCGGCCGTCGCCCCGCCGACCAGCAGGCCGAACAGGAGCTGGAACCCGGACAGCGATTCGGCCCGGCTGGCCAGCGCCAGGCTGACCGCCAGCACGATCGATCCCGCCAGCACCACCGGGCGCGGGCCGAAGCGGTCGGACAGGCTGCCCCAGGCCAGGCCGGCTGCGCCCATCGTGAGGAAGCCGAAGGTCATCGCGGCGGAGATGCCGGTGACGGACCAGCCGGTGTCCTCGGCCATCGGCCGCAGGAAGACGGGCAGCGAGAACATCGCGCCGAAGGCGACGCAGCCCAGCAGGCCGCCGGCCGCGACGATGACCCAGCGGTAGGGGTGGTTCATGGGTTTTCTCCAGGGCGCTTCGGTGGATGCTCGCGGAACCAGTCCTGGATGCCGGGCATGTGGGGTTCAAAGCCGCCTGGCGCGGAGAAATTGAGCACACCGGCTCTGCGCCTTCCCCTGTTCTCGAAGTCATGTGTCGTGCCCCCGGGGACCAGGACGAACGAGCCGGCTTCGGCATCCATCCACGACTCGCCGATCAGAAAACTCATGGTTCCGGCCAGGACGTAGAAGACATCATCCTCGTCATGGGCATGGGCGCCTGGCCCCGTGGTCCTTGGTTCCAGCCACCACTCCGAGATCGAGTAGCGGTTGGCGGACTCGTCGCCGTCGGCTTTGAAGACCGCTTGGATTCGTCCCATGGGATAGGCTCGTCCTTCCCCGGGTTTGAGAATGACGGCAGAGCGATTCGGTGGGCCGGGAGGCATGGGATTCTCCGCAGGGCGCAGGTATCTGCTCAAACAGCCGGCCCGCCGCCCCAACCCAACTCGACCAGCCCGGTGAAACCGCCCCAGAACATGCGCATGCCGTCGAATGGCATGTTCTCGGGCGAGCAGGCGATGCGCGGGTCCTTCATGACCAGCGCGTTGATGCGGTCGCGCTCGGCGCGCGAGGCGTAGACGATCCAGGCGAACACGGCCACTTCGTCGTCCTTGAGCTGCACGGCTTGCGGGAACGAGGTGAGCTTGCCGGGCTGCACGTCGTCGCCCACGCATTCGAAATATTGCAGGGCGCCTTGTTCCATCCACACCTCGCCGGCCTTCTGCGCCATTGCGCGGTAGGCGTCCAGATTGGCGCGGGGGACGGGCACGACGAAGCCATCGACATAGTGCATGAGGATCTCCTTACTCGGTGATGTCGGGTTCGACGAGGTGGGCGAGCTGGACCAGCGATTCCTGCCAGCCGAGATAACACGCCTCGGTAGGGATGGGCTCGGGAATGCCGGCCTGCTCGATGCTGACCTCGGTGCCGCACGAGACGGCGCGCAGCGTCACCGTCACGTGCATCTCGCCGGGCAGGTTGGGGTCGTCGAAGCGGTCGGTGTACTCGACCCGTTCGCCGGGGATCAGCTTCAGGTACTCGCCGCCGAACGAATGGCTGTGGCCGGTCGAGAAGTTCTCGAACGACATCTGGAAGCGGCCGCCGACCTTGCCATCGAACCGATGGACGTGGCAGACGAAGCCGTACGGCGGCAGCCATTTGGCCAGGGCCGCGCCGTGCGTGAAGGCGCGGTAGACCTTCTCGGGCGTGGTGCGCAGCACGCGGTGGAGGTGGACGGTTCCGGTGGGCATGGGGGGTCTCCTTGGATGTGGGGCGCGCTCACATGGCTCGCCCGTCGAAGTGGCGCACGGGAACGGCCGCCAGATCGATGTCTTCCACGCAGCGCACGTTGATGGCTGCCATCGTCACGCCCTGCGGGCTGGTGCCCTCGCCGTACAGGTGGATGCCGCAGGTGGGGCAGAAGCGGTGGCGGATGGCGTGCTTGTGAAAGGTGTAGCTGCGGCTGGCGTCCTCGGGCGTCTGCAACTGGAGGCTCTCGCGCGGCGTGAACCACAGCAGCGAGCCGCGCCGCTGGCAGATGGAACAGTTGCAGGCCAGCACTTCGGCGATCTCGCCCTCGAAGCTGAAGCGGTTCTGGCCACAGTGGCAACTGGCTTGGTGGTGCATGGCGGGTTCCTTCTGGCTCACTGCATGGAATGCAGGCCGATGCAGTTGCCTTCGGTGTCCACCACCAGCGCGCAGAAGCCGTATTGGCCGATGGAGAACTTGGGCTTGTGGACCTGGCCGCCCGCCGCTTGCACGCGCGACTGCTCCACGGCGCAGTCCTCGCAGGCGAAGTACACCAGCGTGCCGCCGCCGCCGGGCGAGACGCCGTCCATGCGCACCAGCATGCCGCCCGTGCCGGGGGCGTTCATGTCCATGGGAAAACTCAGCATCTCCATGCCGCTGGCCTCGCCTTCGGGGGACGCGAGCGGCTCCAGCGTGCACTGGAGCACGGCCTCGTAGAACTTGCGCGCACGCGCCATGTCCTGCACGTAGATCTCGAACCAGACGACGGGGTTGGGTTTCATGGACATCTCTCCTGTAATGATGAAAAAAGGGTTGTTCAGGCCCTGGCTTCGACGTAGCGCGCGAAGCTGTCGAGGATGGCCTGCCAGCCTTCGCGCTGCTGTTCGGGTGGGTAGGTGTTCTCGGCCTCGAAGGTCTCGCGCACCGTGGTGCCTTCGGCCGACGCCAAGAATTCCACGCGCACCGTGCGCTGGTCGCCCATGGTGTATTCGATCAGGCGCTGCGGCTCGACGCGGGTGTAGACGCCTTCGAAGTCGAAGCCCTCGCTGCCGTCCCGGGCCTCCATGCGCGCGCTGAAGCGCCCGCCCTCGCGCAGGTCCACGCTGGCGCGCGGGGTGTGCCAGTCGGGCGAGGCGGCGTTCCACTGCTCGATGGCGCGCGGGTCGTTCCAGGCCGCCCACACTTGTGCGACGGGCGCCTTGACCAAGGTTTCGATGGTGATCTCCACGGCAGACTCCTCAGCTTGCGCTCGCGACGTTCACCATCCACGGCGTGCCGAAGCGGTCGGTCACCATGCCGAAGCCGGCCGACCAGAAGGTCCTGGCGAACGGCATGGTCACCTCGCCGCCCTCGGCCAGGCCGTCGAACACGCGTTTGCCCTCGGCCTCGGTCTCGACGCCGATCGACACCCACAGGCCCTGCGGCTTGCGGTAGCCGCCGCCGCAGGCTTCGGGGTCCATGCCCGGCATGGCGGGCAGCGTGTCGGACGCCATCAGGCTTTGCGCGCCGACCTGCAACTGCGCGTGCATCAAGCGGCCCTTGGCGGATTCGGGCAGCGGCGGCATGCCTTCCTCGGGCGGCATCTCGCCGAAGGTAGACTGGAACACGATCTGCCCGCCGAACAGCTTGGCGTAGAAGGCCATGGCCTCGGCGCAGGTGCCGTCGAAGTTGAGGTAGGGGATGAATTGCATGGCGTTGCTCCTGGTCGGTGAAAGGGGGGAAAGAAAGTCGGGCGCTCAGGGCGCGTGCATGGGTTGCTGGAGCACCTCAGTGGCGCACGTAGCGCAGGTGGGTGGCGGCTGGACCGTCAAGAACCCTGTCGATTCGAAACTGCGGTCCGGGCTCGCGCAGGTTCTCGAAGAGACGCCGCCCACCACCGAACAGCACGGGCGCCAAGGCGATTTCCAGTTCGTCGACGACACCCAGGTTCAGGTACTGCTGGATCACATCCGCCCCGCCCGCAATGCGAACATCGCGGCTGCCGGCGGATTCCCGGGCCAGCGCCAGGGCGCGCTCCGGCCCGTCGTTGATGAAGTGGAAGGTCGTCCCGCCGGGGCGCTCCCAGGGTTGGCGCGTCTCATGGGTCAGCACGTAGACCGGTGTGTGGAACGGCGCCTCCTCCGGCCAGGCGACCTCGCCCTGGTCGAACATGCGCTTGCCCATGATGTTGGCGCCGATGCGCGCCGTCGTGCTGCGAACCAGGTCGTTGACCGGGCCCGTCTCTCCGCCCGGCCCGAGCTTGAGGTTCTCGCGGAAAGACTGCTGATGGACGAGCCAGCCCATCAGCGCACCCCACTTGGCGCCCCAGTTCTTGTACTCGGGCTTGCCCATGGTCATGCCTTCCGGGGCCATGTAGCCATCGAGGCTGAGTCCGATGTTGACGAATACCTTGCTCATGATCGCCACTCACGCCTTGCCGTCAAACGCTGCCTGCAGGGCGGCGATGTCGAGCTTCTTCATCTTCATCATGGCCTGCATGGCGCGTTGCGAGGCGGCCTGGTCGGGCGCGTTCATCAGGCGCTCCCAGTCGCGCGGCGTCACCTGCCACGACAGGCCGTAGCGGTCCGCCAGCCAGCCGCACTGCTGGGCGGCGGGATCGCCGCCGGCGCCCAGGGCGTTCCAGTAGTGGTCGATCTCGGCCTGGCTGTCGCAGTTGATCATCAGCGACACGGCGGGGTTGAAGCGGAAGTGCGGCCCGCCGTTCAGCGCCAGCATGTCCTGGCCGTCCAGCGTGAAGGAGACGGTCATCACCGAGCCGATGGGCTTGCCGTGCTGTTCCTGACCGGCTTCGCTGTAGTGGGCGATGCTGAGGATGCGCGAGTCGGGAAAGATGCCGACGTAGAAGTTCGCGGCCTCTTCGGCCTGGGTGTCGAACCATAGGCAGGGCTGGATGCGCGAGATGAGGTGGGCCATGGGCAGCGGCTCCGTGGTTGTGTGGACGATGTTCACATATTAGGCGTTAAAATGAACACTGTCCACATGAGAAGCCCATGTGGCTGTAATTTTTTGTTCCGTTCCTGCCCCCTTTTTTGAAGACACCATGGCCACGGCCCGCCGCCCCAAGCCCCGCGCGACCTACCACCACGGCGATCTGCGCGCCGCGCTGGTCGAGGCCGGCCTGGCGCTGGCGCGCGAGGGCGGGCCGCAGGCGGTGGTGCTGCGCGAGGCCACGCGCCGCGCGGGCGTGGCGCCCAATGCGGCGTATCGCCACTTCTCCAGCCACCAGGCGCTGTTCGAGGCGGTGCGCGCGGCCACCCTGGGGGCGCTGGCGCGGGCGATCGAGCACGAGATGCGGCAGGCCGAGGCGCTGCCGGACCCGGCCGCGCGCGCGCGCGCCATGCTCGTGGCCGTGGGGCGCGGCTACCTGGGTTTCGCGCAGGCGGAGACGGGATGGTTCCGCACCGCGTTCGCGTCCGGCGCGTTCGACGTCGAACTGCCGGCCGATCCGGCGCGCACCGCCGACAAGGGGCTCAACCCGTTCGAGCTGCTGGGCTACGCGCTGGACGCGATGGTGCAGGCCGGTGCGCTGCCCACGGACCGGCGGCCGGGCGCCGAGTTCCTGGCCTGGTCGTCGGTGCACGGCATGGCGCTGCTCACCATCGACGGGCCGCTGCGCCGCGCCCCGCTGGCCGTGCGCGCGGCGCTGGGCGCGCGCTTGCTGCGGATGGTCGAGATCGGGCTTTGAGATGATCTCCCCCCTGCGCGCCTTCGGCGCTTCCCCCCTCCCTGGCGCGCCGCTGCGCGGCGCTTGGAGGGGGGACGACATCTCGGGCCGGCGAAGCCGGACCCTCGCTGTCTCTGGGTTTGCGTTTCCTCGTTCGTTGCGCGCCGCACGCTGGTTCGGTGGCCACTGAGATGAATGCTCGTCCGGAGGTGGACACGGCACGCCGGTGGATCGCCGAGGCTGCCCACGTCGCCGTGCTCACCGGCGCCGGCGTCAGCGCGGAATCCGGCGTACCGACGTTCCGCGATGCGCAGACCGGCCTGTGGGCGCGCTTCGACCCGAGCGAGCTCGCGACCGAAGCCGCGTTCCGCGCGCATCCCGCTCGGGTATGGGACTGGTACGCGCACCGGCGGCAGATGGTCGCGGCGGTGGCGCCGAATGCCGGGCACCGTGCGCTGGCGGCATTCGCCTTGCGCCACCCCGGGCGCATGACCCTGATCACCCAGAACGTGGATGGCCTGCATCAGCGCGCGGGCAGCCCCGGCGTGATCGCGCTGCACGGCAGCCTTGCCGAAGACCGCTGGCTCGATGCGCCGCGCAGTTGCTGTGGACCCGGGCACATCGTGCCCGGACACCCGCCGCGCTGCGGCGTCTGCGGCAACCTGCGCCGTCCGGCGGTGGTGTGGTTCGGTGAAAACCTGCCGGTGGCCGAGCTGGAGGCGGCCGAGCAGACCGCGCGGCGCTGCGAGCTCATGCTGGTGGTAGGAACCTCGGGCGAGGTCTATCCGGCGGCCGGCCTGGCGTTCACCGCCCACCAGCACGGCGCGCGGGTGGTGACCGTGAACCCGGCCCCGACGCCGCTTGATGGCGTGGCCGCGCATTGCCTGCGCGAGCCTGCGGCGGATTGCCTATCCGCGCTGCTGGAATGAGCGGCGGGATCGAGTCGGCTGATCCCGGCGGCCACTGGCTAAAGGCGCCTACCAGGCAAGCTATTTGAGATGCATGGACGGCGCAATGCACCGTGCGTCATCATGGGTAGCTCGATACTGATGGTGTATCGGCCGAAACAGAATCGGTATTTGAGATGAATCAGGCCCATCACTACGATGACGCATTGCGGTCGGCTTGACGACCTGCGCAGACTGCGATACCGATTCATGTCTCTGCCACTTTCCGGACTCCGCATCATCGACCTCAGCACCGTGGCCTTTGGCCCGTACGCTTCCCAGATCCTTGCCGATCAGGGGGCCGAGGTGATCAAGGTCGAATCGCCAGAGGGCGATTCTTCACGCTACACCGGTCCGGCACGAAACCCCGGCATGGCGGCGATGTTTCTTGCCCTCAATCGAAACAAGAAGAGCGTGGTGATCGATCTCAAGCTGGCCGCCGGGCGCGAGGCGCTGTGGCGATTGATCGATGGAGCGGACGTGGTGATGCACAACATCCGTGCGCAAAAGAATCGCGCTATCGGTATCGATTTCGAGACACTGTCCGCGCGCAACCCGCGCTTGGTCTATGCGCGCCTGAGTGGTTTTGGCGAAGCGGGACCTTACGCGGGCCGGCCGGCGTACGACGACATCATCCAGGGCATGTGCGGAGCCGCGTCGCTGATGCAGCGACAGTTCGGTGAGCCGCGCTACCTGCCGACCATCCTGGCGGACAAGACCTGCGGCATTGTCGCCGCGCAGGCGATCACCGCGGCGCTGCTGTCACGCCAGTCCACTGGACAAGGGATGCACGTGGAGGTGCCGATGTACGAGACCATGGTGTCGTTCATCTTGCTGGAGCACTGGTATGGCAGCTATTTCGACGAGCACACCGGACCGCTGGGCTACCCGCGTGTGCTGGACGAAAGCCGTCGCCCCTATGCCACAGGCGATGGGCATATCTGCCTGATGCCTTACGGAGACCGGCATTGGCGCGACTTCTGGCGGGCCGCTGGCCGCAGCGACCTGGAGGCCGATGAGCGATTCGCGACCATGCAACAGCGAACCGCGCACATTGGCGAGCTGTATGCGCTGCTGGGCGAAACGCTGCGCACCCGTTCGACCGACGAGTGGCTGGCGCTGTGCGAGCGGCTGGAGATTCCCGCATGCCGCGTGAATTCGCTTGATGGGATCCGACAGGATCCGCATTTGAGAGCTGTGGGGTTTTTCCAGGATGTGCAGCATCCCAGCGAAGGCCGCCTGCAGTCGATGACGGCGCCGGTGCTGTTCGATGGCGAGCGGGCGCCACTCGCGCCTGCTCCCCGCCTGGGTGAGCACAACGAAGAGATTCTTGGCAGCGGCGCCACCGGCGGGAATGACCGATGAGTGAGAACACGGACGAATTCGTTTTGCGGCGAATGGAAGATGCCGTGGCGGTACTCACACTGAATCGGCCTGCCCGGGCCAACGCCTTCGAGACTGAAGCGCATGCGCTGGCGCTTGAAAAGGCGCTGCGCGAGTGCAATGCCGATACCCAGGTGCGTGCCATCGTGTTGACCGGAAGCGGGACGGTCTTCTGCGCGGGCGGTGACGTGGACGCCATGCTGGAAGGGCGCGGCATGTTCGGTCTGGATGGCCTGGCGCAGCGAGACGCCTACCGGCAAGGCATCCAGCGCATACCGTTGGCCTTCGCATCGCTGGAGACACCCGTGGTTGCCGCCGTGAACGGCCCGGCCACAGGTGCGGGCTGCGACTTGGCCGCCATGTGCGACATTCGAATCGCCAGCGAGACGGCGGTGTTCTCACAAGCCTTCGTGCGCCTCGGGTTGATATCGGGCGATGGTGGTGCCTACTATCTGCCTCGCGTCATCGGCCACGCGAATGCGATGCGCATGGCACTGACGGGCGAGGTCGTGGATGCCACCCGTGCGCTGCAATGGGGTCTGGTGTCCGAGGTGGTGCCGCGCGAGATCCTGATGGATGCGGCGATGCGGATCGCAGCCGCTATCGCGGCCTGCCCGCCGCACGCAGTGCGCATGACGCGTCGGTTGTTTATGGGGGCCCCCGCGCGCAGCCTCGTCGAAACGTTGGAACTGTCTGCCGCGCTGCAGGCGATCTGCCACCAGAGCGACGAACACCGGGCAGCCCTGACGGCGCTGGCCGACCGCCTGGCGCGCAAGCGATTCTTCGAACCATCATCACCACAGGAGACAAAGACATGACCCGATCTTCCTCGGCAGCGCTTCGCCCGTTCTCTCGCCGGCCATTCCTCGCCGCAGCCATCGCTGCGCTCACTGTCCTTACCGCGCCCAGCACCAGCGCGCAGGACGACTACCCCAACCGACCGATCCGCATGATCGTGCCGCTCGGAGCCGGTGGCACTTCCGACGCCATTGCCCGCGCTGTGAGCGAGCGTGTGGGGCAGGTGCTCGGCCAGCCGATCGTGATCGAGAACCGCACGGGCGGCGGCAGCGTGATTGGCACCATGGTCGTCAAACAGGCACCGGCCGACGGCTACACGCTGCTTTTCGGTGGCTCGTTCAACTTGGCGTCAAACGTGACCCTGGTGCCGAACTTGCCGTACGACCCGTTAAAGGACTTTGAGCCGATTTCGCGCATGTTCGATGTGTCTTTGATGCTGGTTGTGCATCCTTCTCTCAACGTCAACAACGTGCGCGAGTTCGTGGAGCTGGTCAAGCGAAACCCGGGCAAATACGACTACGCGTCCATCGGCAATGGCAGCACCAGCCACCTGACGATGGAACTGTTCAAGTCCACGGCCGGGATTCGCCTGACGCACATTCCTTATCGCGGTGCGGGCCCGGCGATGGCCGACCTGCTGGGGGGACAGGTGCAGGCCATGATGGAGCCGATCGCATCGGCCGGCCAGCACGTGCAGGCTGGCAGGCTCAAGGCACTGGGCTTCAGCGGCAACGTGCGTTCGCCGGTGATGCCCAACCTGCCGCTCATCTCCGAAACCTACAAGGGCTTCTACTCCTCGGCCTGGGGGGCTGTGCTGGCTCCGGCGGGCACGCCGCGGCCGATCATCGACAAGCTCAACAAGGCTTTCGTCAAAGTGCTCTCCAGCCAGGAGATGCAGGACTACATCGCCAAGCTTGGCGCGCAGGCGGTCCACAGCACGCCCGAAGAGCTGCGTGCTTACACGCAGTCCGAGATTCCCAAGTGGGGCGATGTGATCCGCAATTCAGGCGCCAAGGTCGATTGAGGGTTGCCGCGCGAGGCACGCGCGCGGCTTACACTCGTTCCATGCATCCAGAAGAGATTCCATGGAACTGCGTCAGTTGAGGAATTTCGTCGTCCTGGCCGAGACGCTCAACTTTCATCGTGCGGCAGAGCGGCTGCATATGTCGCAGCCTCCGCTTACCGTTTCCATCCGCAAGCTCGAGGAGGAGATCGGCACGGCGCTATTCGAACGCACGCCACAAGGCGTTGAGCTCACCCCAGCCGGCCAGAATGCGCTGCACAGCGCTCGGCGAGCCTTGCATTTTGCCCAAGAGACGCGCCACGCGGCCATTGCGGGGGCCAACGGCGAAGAGGGCGTTCTGCGGGTGGGTTTCATTGGCTCTGCCACGCACGTACTGTTGCCGGAACTGATCCACTGCTTTCGGGAGCAATACCCGCGTGTGAACCTGCAGCTCGACGAATCTGTGACGCTCAACCTGCTGGGGCGCCTGGAGACGGGGGCCCTGGACGCCGCGCTGATCCGCGTGCCGGTGCCGGCGTCGGAGATCCCCGACGTGAACGTCGATCTGCTGGAGACCGACCACTTCATTCTCGCCGTGCCAGCTTCCAGCCGCCTGGCGAACCGTGCGCGCGTGCGTGTGGACGACCTTCGCAATGAGCCTTTCATCGCGTACCCGAGCAGCGTGGGCCCCACCATGCATGCGTTGAGCATGCGCGCCTTCGATGCAGCGGGTTTCAGGCCACCGGTGGCACAGGAGGCCATCCAGGTGCAGACGGTGATCAGTTTGGTGGAGAGCGGTCTGGGGGTGGCGTTCGTTCCTTCCCGCGCCAGCAAATTCAGCCTGCACAGGGTGCGCTTCGTCGAAGTGGCGGAATTCCGCCGCACCATGCGCATCGGTATTGGCTTGGCGATGCGCCAGGGCAACCGCAACCCGATACTGCTCAATTTTCGCCAAGTGGCTCGACAGGCAGCTTCCTCGCTCTGAAGCGGCCACGGCGATCGTGCCACCGTCTTCGCGGCACCGATATCGATTCATGGAGCGTATCGCGAGAGATTTCATCGATATTGGACGCGGTGCGTCGCGCCACCTAGAGTGGCTGCCGTGATCCAACTCGAACCTTTTCCGATGCAACTGGTATTCCGGGCGGACGCCTATCGCTGCCGCATTCACAGTGGCGAGCGGGCATTGGCCGCGTTGCCTGCCGACCTGGACCGCCTCGGCATACGGCGGGCCGTTGTTGTTTGCGGACGCACGGTGTCTCTCACGACGCCGCTTATCGATGGGCTTCGGCGCCTCATGGGAGAACGTTGCGCCGCGGTGTTCGACGAGGCTGGCCGGCATGCCAATGAAGCCCTAGTGAACCGGTTGGTTGATGCCATGCGCGCCTGCGGTGGCGACGGTTTGGTGGCCGTGGGCGCCGGTAGTGTGCTGATGACGGCGCGACTCGCCGCCATCGTGCTGGCGGAAGAGCGGCCGGTGGACGAGCTCGTGACGCGGTACGACGGCGAAACCGCGTACAGCCCGCGCCTGGATGCGCCCAAGCTTCCCATCGTGAACGTGCTCACCGCGCCGACGAATGCGCAGAACCGGGGTGGTTCGGCCATGCGCCGAGCCGGTGCCAGTCGCCGGCTGGAGATGTTCGATCCGAAGACCCGTCCAGCCTCGATCTACTGGGATGCCGCCGCTCTCATGACGGCGCCGGCGGCGCTCGCGGCGGCGAACGGGCTCACCACCTTTTGGTGGAGTTTCATGACGCTGGGGGGAGCATTGGATGGCAATCCGCTGGCCCAGGGCGACCGCCTGCAGTCCTTCCGTCTCGCCCTTGGCGCGCTTCCGCGCATGGCTACGGACGACGCCCGCGCGCGCATCGAGATGTGTGCGGCAGCCTTGCTTCAGAACCGCGACGAGGACGATGGCGGCGCGCCGTTCGATGTGCACTGGGTGTTCAAGGTGTGCTATGCGCTCGGTTCCGGCATCTTCACCGCGGACGACGGAGTGGCTCCGGGCCATGTTTACGCCTGCCTCACCGGTCCGGCCATCGCCCACTTTGGCGATCGCAATCTGCCGCAGCTGCGCTTCATGTGCGGTGCGCTGGGTGATGGAGCCGCGGGCGACGTGAACAGCGCCGGCCCCAAGGCCTTGGCGGATATCGCCTCCAGGTTCTTCGCGCGCCACGGCGGTGCGCAGCGGCTGCGCGACCTGGGGATCGCACGCGAGGCGCTGGTGCCGATCCGTGATTTCGCGCTGCAGAACTTCAATGCCGATCGGCGGCGTGAGCTGCGCCACCACATTCCGTCGCTCGACGCGACACTGGAGGCCGCGTGGTGACAGGCGGCCAGGGCATCTTGCCGTTGTCGGGCGTGCGCATCCTGGACCTCACGCGTTTACTGCCCGGCCCCCTGTGCGCGCAACATCTGGCGGACCTAGGTGCCGACGTGATCAAGATCGAGGACACGGGGCGCGGCGACTACGTCTCGGAGCCCGTCAAGCATGCGGTGAACCGCAACAAGCGCGCGATCCGGCTCGACCTCAAGCAACCGCAAGGGGTGGCGCTTTTCCTGCGGTTGATTGCCACTGCCGATGCCGTTCTGGAAGGATTCCGCCCCGGCGTGCTCGACCGGTTGGGTGTGGGGTACGCGGTGGCCCAAGAGGTCAAGCCTGGCATCGTGTATTGCTCGATCACCGGTTACGGCCAGGATGGCCCGTTGCGCAAGGCTGGTGGTCACGATCTCAACTACTGCGCGCTGTCGGGTGTGACGGACATGGTGGCGGGTGGTACCGCCCCGCCTGCGCTGCCGCATTTTCTCCTGGCCGATCTGATGGGCGGCACGCTGACCGCCGCGATGGCCTTGCTCGCGGCATTGCTGGAGGTTCAGCGCGGTGGACCGGGCCGGCATGTGGACGTGTCGATCACCGACGCGGTCTTTGTACACAACGTGTTGTCCTTCATGGACACGCAGGAGGGTGAACGGCCGCGCGCGCCGTCCACGCACTCGGGGGCCAATCTGCGCTATCGGTTGTACGAGACCGCCGATGGTCGATACATGGCGATCGGCGCCCAGGAGAAGCACTTTTGGGATAACGCCTGCGATGTGCTGGGTCGGCCCGATCTCAAGGACCATCACCTGGCGCCATCGGCGGCAGGGGAGGCTTTGACGATCGACATGGAAGCTCTCTTCAGAAGCCGATCACAGCGCGAGTGGATCGCGGCATTCGAGGGTCGTGATGCCTGCGTGACCCCGGTGCTGTTTCCATCGGAGGCGGTGGATCATCCGCATTTCGCACAACGGGACCTGGTCCAGCGCAATGCGAATGGGCGGCCTGTGGCCTTCGGCTTTCCCGTGCGCATGACCGGCTGCGATTTCGGCCAGCGCCGCCCGCCGCCGGCATCAGGCGAACACACGCGGGAGGTCCTGGCCGAGATAGGTATCGACGCCGACGCCTTGGCCCGGTTGCAAGCGGAGGGGGTGGTGCAATGAGCGTGGTGCACGACACCACGCGCATGGTATTGGATGCTGCCCAGCGGATGCTTGAAGATTTCGGGCCGGCTGCGCGCGAGACGGGTGATCCCGCGGCGCTGTGGCAGGCGTTCGACGACGCCGGCTTCACACAGGTGCTGGTGCCGGAGTCGGGTGGGGGCATGGGATTGCCCTGGTCGGCTGCCGGCGCGCTGTTCGAGATGGCTGGCCGCTGGGCCGCGCCGTGCCCGTGGGTGGAAACCTCGTTGGCCGCACGGCTGCTGTCGGATGCCGGTCTGCCCGCGCACGAAGGGCGTGTGGCGTTGTCTCCGCATGCGCTGTCGGTGACGATGGAGAACAAGGTGGCGCACGTTGCGGGCACGTTACCCGGTGTTCCATGGGCAGGGTCGGCCCAGGCCGTGCTCGCGCCAGGTCGCCTGAACGGTATCGACGGTATCGTGCTGGTGTTGGTGGCGCTCGCGACGGTAATGCCGGGCCGAAACCTGGCCGGTGAGGCCCGCGACAACCTGGTTTTCCATGG
Source organism: uncultured Hydrogenophaga sp. (assembly GCA_964487025.1). Lineage (GTDB taxonomy): Bacteria > Pseudomonadota > Gammaproteobacteria > Burkholderiales > Burkholderiaceae_C > Hydrogenophaga. The sequence continues at coordinate 9,195 of CAZAPJ010000024.1, read as the reverse complement.
TGCGCCAGCCATGTGGGTGGCCGGGCCCGAGACGCTGTCGGCGTCCGTCGTCCAAGCCCTGGGCGCTGCGGCCCGAAGTGCCCAGATGGCGGGCTCGTTGGATGCGTTGCTGGCGCTCTCACTGGAGTACGCGGGTGTGCGCGAGCAGTTTGGCAAACCGCTGCGCAGCTTCCAGGTCATCCAGCATGCGCTGGCGCAACTTGGAACAATGGCCTCGTCCACCCATGCCGCTGCTGCCTCGGCTTTCCAAGCGCTCGATGCCGGCGAGGCGGTGTGCCCATCGACCTTGTTGCCCGTCGCGGCTGCGAAGGTGTATTGCGGCGATGTGGCCAGTGTAGGGGCCGAATTGGCGCACCAGGTTTTCGGTGCGATCGGATTTACCCAGGAGCATGTGCTGCATCGTTACACCACGCGGCTGTGGTCCTGGCGGGACGAGTTTGGCAGCGATGCGTTCTGGGCGGGCAGGATCGGTCGGCACATGGCGGCCGCAGGGGAGAACGGTCTATGGGGCGCGGCCACGCAGCGCGTGCTGCCGCGCGAGGGAGAGGCTTCCGCATGAACGGCGCCGCGCCGGTCTTCGCCATTTCGCCGGAGACCTCCGAACTGACGGCGTTGCGCGCCGAGGTTCGGGATTTTCTGGCCGAGCGATTGGCCGGGGAGCCGCGCCTTCAGCGCCCACTCACCTACCTGGGCCGGCGCGACCCGGTTTTCAGCCGCGATGTCGCGGCTCGGGGGTGGGTTGGCATGAGCTTTCCCCGCGAGTATGGCGGTCGCGAGGCCGGCATCCGTGAACGGCTGGTGGTGCTGGAGGAACTGGTGGCTGCGCGCGCGCCGATCGGCGCTCACTTCATCGCCGATCGGCAGAGTGGGCCGATGATCGCACGCTTCGGCACATCCGAGCAGAAGCGGCGAATCCTGCCAGCGATCGCCGCCGGCGAGTGCTTTTTCTGCATCGGGATGAGTGAGCCCGGTGCCGGCTCTGACCTGGCCGCCGTGCGCACGCGCGCCAGGCGGGTGCCAGGGGGCTGGTCGATCCGCGGCGCCAAGCTGTGGACTTCGTCCGCACACCAATCCCACTACATGATGCTGTTGTGCCGCACGCGTGACGCCGGTTCGAGCCGCCATGAGGGGCTGTCGCAGTTCATCGTGGATCTGGACAGCCATGGCGTGACCTGCCGGCCCTTTGCCAACATGGCGGGCGAGGTGGACTTCAACGAGGTGTTGCTGGATGACGTGTTCGTGCCCGACGCGATGCTTCTGGGTGAGGAAGGCGAGGGGTGGGCGCAGGTCACGAGCGAGCTGGCTTTCGAGCGCAGCGGACCGGAGCGCTATCTCTCCGGCGTGGGGCTGATGGAAGCCCTTGCGCAGGTGTTGCAGGCGCAACCCACGCAGACGGGCACCATCGCGCTTGGCCGCATGGTGGCGCGGCTGCATGTCGTGCGCAGCATGTCGAATGCCGTGGCCGTAATGCTGGCGTCCGGGCGAGAACCCTTGCTGGAAGCGGCGATGGTCAAGGACCTGGGCGCGGCCTTTGAGCAGTGGGTGCCTGTGCAATGCCGGGAATCGATGCCCGCCGAGGCGCTTGGACCGGGAACCGAGGCATATGCACGCGCCTTTCAGGAGACGATGTTGCGCCTGCCATCATGCAGCATCCGGGGTGGCACCCGTGAGATCCTGCGTGGCATCATCGCGCGGGGCCTGGGGGCACGATGAGGTGGCCGGCATGACCCAGCCGGCATTTCTACCGCGACCACGAGCGCAGTCGTTACACTGCTTCAGACCAGGCCCAGCGTCCCCAGCAACGCGCCTGCACCGATCAGCCACAACAGGTGGATCTTCGTGCGCCACACCAGCAAGGTGGTCACGGCAGCCAGCAACCACAGCGGCCAGTCGCGCGCCGGGTGGTCGTGCGAGCCGGTCAGCAGCCAGCCGGTGGTGAGCATCAGCGCGATGACGATGGGTGCCATGCCGGTCTTGAACGCCCGCACGGTGCGCCGGTCGCGGTTGCGGTGCGCCCAGCGCGTGGCCGAGTAGGTGAGCACCGAGGACGGCAGCAGGATCGCCACCAGGGTGACGAGCACGCCGAGCAGGGCGCTGGCCCAGGCGATCCCGCCGGCCGCCGGGCCGCCGCCGGCGTTGAGGCCGACGTTCCAGCCCAGCAGGGCGACGAACAGCACGTTGGGCCCGGGCGCGGCCTGGGCCAGCGCGATCGACGAGGTGAACTGCGTTTCGCTGATCCAGCCGTTCTGGTAGACGAGGTAGCGGTGCATGTCCGGCGCGGTGGTGATGGCGCCGCCCAGCGCCATCAGCGAGAGCGAGGCGAAATGCGTGAACAGGTCGAGCCAGTTGGCGAAGGTGGGCTGCATCATGGCGCACCATCCGCCCGGTCCTGCTCTTCCTTGCGCCGGTCCGCGTCGCTGTCCGGCAGTATCCGGTAGGCCCACAGGCAGGCGCTGGAGCCGAGGGTCAGCAGCACCCACAGCAAGGGCCAGCGCATCAGCGCGATGGCGGCGAAGGTGAGCATGGCCAGGCCGATGCAGACCGCCATGCCCATGGGGTTCTTTTCCAGCGCGCCGATAAGCTTGATGCCGGTGCCGGTGACCAGCCCGGCCGCCACCGCGCCCATGCCGCGCAGCGCGTTCTGCGCCACCGCGCTGTCGGCCACGCTGCCGTAGAGCGCGGCCATCAGCAGCACGACGGCCAGGGGTGCGGCCAGCATGCCGGCCAGCGCGGCCAGGGCGCCCGGCAGGCCGAAATAGCGTCCGCCAATCATCATGGACAGGTTGACCACGTTCGGGCCCGGCATGATCTGCGCGACCGCCCAGTCCTCGACGAACTGCTCGCGCGTCATCCAGCGCTTCTTCTCCACCAGCTCGCGCTGCACCACGGCCACCACGCCGCCGAAGCCCTGGAGCGCGAGCCAGGTGAAGGAAATAAAGAGGTCGGCCTTGGATACAGGCCGGCAGGGCGCTTCTTCGGGGCGGGGGGCGGGCATGGCCGCGATTATCGGGCGGCGGGCGTTCTCCCGCTGGCTGCAGCGAATGAAGATGCCTTAACCCAGGGACAGCGAGGGTCCGGCTTCGCCGGCCCGAGCTGTCGTCCCCCCTCCAAGCGCCGAAGGCGCGCCAGGGAGGGGGAAAGCGGCGAAGCCGCGCAGGGGGGAGTCCCTTTTAAACCGTCATCCCGCCGGAGACCTCGATCACCGCCCCGTTGATGTAGCTCGCCTCGTCGCTGGCCAGGAACGCGTAGACATTCGCGATTTCTTCAGGGCGTCCCAGGCGCCGCAGCGGGACCCGGTGCTCGAGCTCGGCGATCACCTTGTCGGGGATGGTGGAGAGGATTGGGGTGGTCACGAAGCCGGGCGCGACCGCGTTGACGCGCACGCCCTTGGGGCCGAGTTCGCGGCTCCAGGTCTTGGTGAAGCCGATCACGCCGAACTTGGCCGCCGCGTAGTTGGTCTGCCCGAAGTTGCCGTAGACGCCGACCACCGAGGAGGCGTTGAGGATCGCGCCGCTGCCGCGCGCGGCCATGTGATCGGCCACGGCCTGAGCGCAATGGAAGACGCCGCGCAGGTTGACGTCGATCACGCGGTCGAACTGCTCCAGCGTCATCTTCTGCAGCCGCGCGTCCTGCGTGATGCCGGCGTTGTTCACCAGCACGTCGATGCGCCCGAGCCGCGCCAGCACCTCGGCCACCACCGCATCCACCATCGGGCGCTGCGTCACGTCCATCATGAAGCCCAGCGCCGGCACGCCGAGCGCCTGGCATTGCTGGACGGCCGCATCGATCGCGGCCTGCTTGACGTCGCAGACCACGATGGCCGAGCCCTCCTGGGCGAACTTGAGCGCGGTCGCCAGGCCGATGCCCTGCGCCGCGCCGGTGACGAGGCTGATCTTTCCTTCGAGTCGTTTCATGCGGAGGTTCGTTCTGTTGGGGTTCTGTTTTTTGGGGGGGTGTCAGTACACCGGCTGGTGCATCCGGATCGCATCGACGTCGGCCTGGCTCAGCGCGAATCCCTTGCCGTGGGTCGCAGCCAGGCTGTCGCAGCGGCGCTCGAAGGCCTCGATGCCGAGGCCATAGATGAACTGCATCGCGCCGCCGGTCCAGGCCGGGAAGCCGATGCCGAAGATCGAGCCGATGTTGGCGTCGTGAACGCTGGTGAGCACGCCTTCGGCCAGGCAGCGCACGGTCTCGACCGCCTGGCGGTACAGCAGGCGGTCCTTGACGTCCTGCAGGTCCCAGCGCAGCGTGGGTTTTTCGAAGCGCGCCTGGAGTCCGGGCCACAGGTGCTTCTTCTGGCCCGCCGGGTAGTCGTAGAACCCGCCGCCGCCCGCGCGCCCGGGGCGCCGGAACTCCTTGACCATGCGCTCGACCAGCCGCTCGCCGGGCGAGGTCTCGTAGGCCCTGCCTTCGCGCTGGTGGTCCGCGCGCGTCTGCTCGATCACGTGCACCGAGAGCGTGAGGGCGGTTTCGTCGAGCACCGCCAGCGGCCCCACCGGCATGCCGGCCTGCACGGCGGCGTTCTCGATCACCGCTGCGGGGATGCCCTCGCTGAGCATGGCCGCGCCTTCCATCACGTAGGTGCCGAAGGTGCGGCTGGTGTAGAAGCCGCGCGAGTCGTTCACCACGATGGGCAGCTTGCCCAGGGCCTGCACGTAGTCGTAGGCGCGGGCCACGGTCTCGTCGTCGGTCTGCTGGCCGCGGATGATTTCCACCAGCTTCATCTTGTCCACCGGGCTGAAGAAGTGGATGCCGACGAAGCGCTGCGGCCGGCTGCTGGCCTGCGCCAGGCCCGAGATGGGCAGGGTGGAGGTGTTGCTGGCGAAGAAACCGCCCGGGGCCAGCATGGGCTCGGCCTCGCGCGTGACGGCGGCCTTGAGTTCGCGGTTCTCGAACACGGCTTCGATGATCAGGTCGCAGCCCTTGAGGTCGGCCGGGAACTCGGTGGCGGTGATGCGGTCGAGCAGCGCCTTTTGCTCCAGCGGACTCATCAGGCCTTTTTCCACGCGCGGGTCGGTGATCTTGAGGCAGTAGGCCTTGCCGCGCTGGGCGTTCTCCAGGCTCACGTCCTCGAGCACCGTGGCGATGCCGCGGCTGGCCTGCGCATACGCGATGCCTGCGCCCATCATGCCCGCGCCCAGGATGCCGACCCGGCGGGGCACGTAGCGCTGGATCCCCTTGGGGCGCGAGAGCCCGCTGCGGATCGCGTTCATGTTGAAGAAGAACGTGTTGATCATGTTCTTCGCCACCGGGCCGGTGATGATCCCGGCGAGGTAGCGGCTCTCGATGCGCAGCGCGGTGTCGTAGTCCACCAGGGCGCCTTCGACCATGGCCGCCAGCGCCGCTTCGGGCGCCGGGTACAGGCCGCGCGTCTTCTGCTTGAGCATGGCAGGCGCCACCGCGAGCATGCTGGCCAGTTTGGGGCTGGCCGGCGTGCCGCCGGGCATCCTGTAGTCCTTTTCGTCCCAGGGATGGCGCGCCCTCGGGTGGGCGTCGATCCAGGCCAGCGCCGCCGATCGCAGCGCGGCGGGCGCGTCGCGATCGGCCGGCACCAGTTCGTGCACCAGGCCTTTCTCGAGCGCCTCGCGCGGACCGAACAGCTTGCCTTCCAGCACGTAGGGCTGCGCCCCCAGGATGCCGAGCAGGCGCGTCATCTTGGTGATGCCGGTCGCGCCCGGGATCAGCCCGAGCGTGACTTCGGGCAGGCCGAGCTGGATCTTGGGGTCGTCCACCGCCACGCGGTGGTGGCCCACCAGCGCGACTTCCCAGCCGCCGCCGAGCGCGGTGCCGTTGATGCAGGTCACGACCGGCACGCCCAGCGTCTCCAGCGTGCGCAGGCTCTTCTTCATCCGCTCGATCTCGGCGAACACGCGGTGCGCGTCCGCCGGCACGAGGCGCATCGTGGCCTTGAGGTCCGCGCCGGCGAAGAAGGTGGACTTGGCCGAGGCCAGGACAATGCCCCGGATGTCCGGCCCATCGAGCTCCACCTGCGCGGCCGCCTCGGTCAGGTCGGCCTGCCAGTCGGCGCACATGGTGTTGACCGGTGAGTCCGGCTGGTCGAAGGTGAGGGTGGCGATGCCGTCGGCGAGTTCGTAGCGGATGGTCTTCATCGGTCAAACCTTTTCGACGATGGTCGCGATGCCCATGCCGCCGCCCACGCACAGCGTGGCCAGGCCGTAGCGCAGGTTGCGGCGGTGCAGCTCGTCCACCAGCGTGCCGAGGATCATGGCGCCGGTGGCGCCCAGCGGGTGGCCCAGCGCGATCGCGCCGCCGTTGACGTTCACCTTGTCGTGCGGCACGCCCATCTCGCGCATGAACTTCATGGGCACGGCGGCGAACGCCTCGTTCACTTCGAACAGGTCGATCTGGTCGATCGTGAGGCCCGCCCTGGCCAGCGCCTTGCGCGTGGCCGGCATCGGGCCGGTGAGCATGATGGTCGGGTCCGCGCCCGAGAGCGCGGCCGAGACGATGCGCGCGCGCGGCGCGAGCCCATGCGCGCGGCCCGCGGCCTCGCTGCCGACCAGCACGGCCGCTGCGCCGTCCACGATGCCCGACGAATTGCCCGCATGGTGCACGTGGTGGATGCGCTCGACCTGCGGATAGCGCTGCAGCGCCACCGCGTCGAACCCCATGCCGCCGAGCGATTCGAACGAAGGCTTGAGCGAAGCCAGGCCGTCCATCGTGGTCTGCGGCTTGATGAATTCGTCTTCTTCGAGAATGACCTGGCCCAGCCCATCGGTGACCGGCACCACCGAGCCCTTGAAGTACCCGGCTTCGCGCGCGGCGGCCGCGCGGCGCTGCGATTCGAGCGCGAACGCGTCCACGTCCTCGCGGCCGAAGCCTTCGAGCGTCGCGATCAGGTCGGCGCCGATGCCCTGCGGCACGAACAGCGTCTGGCTGTTGGTCTGCGGGTCCTGCGCCCAGGCGCCGCCGTCGGAACCGAGCGGCACGCGGCTCATGCTCTCCACGCCGCCGGCCACCACCAGATCCTCCCAGCCGCTGCGCACCTTCATCGCCGCGAGGTTGACCGCCTCCAGGCCCGAAGCGCAGAAGCGGTTGACCTGCACGCCCGAACAGCGCCAGTCCCAGCCCGCCTTGAGCGCCGCCACCTTGGCGATCACCGAGCCCTGCTCGCCGACCGGCGAGACCACGCCCATGACCACGTCGTCCACCGCCCCGGTGTCGAAACCATGGCGCCGCTGCAACTGGGTCAATACGCCGGCCAGCAGGTCGACCGGCTTCACCTCGTGCAGGCTGCCATCCTTCTTGCCCTTGCCGCGCGGTGTCCGGATGGCGTCGTACACGAACGCTTCGCTCATCGTCATGGTGGCTGTCTCCGGCTGTTGTGGGTCTGGAGGGGTGAAACGCCCGCCAGTATAGGCATTTGCCAAGCGAGTGCTTGGTGAAAATCGGAGAGGGGCTGTTGCAAGGCCGGCAGGGGTGGGTGAAACTGAAGGCGTTTGATTCCTCGGCATGGTGGGAAGGAAGGCGTTCAATGGAAAATTTCGGGAAACTGCTGGAAATCGCGAGGCGCAAATCGGCATTCGACCAAGGCAACACGTGGTATGCCGGCCCGCAAACCTACCTGTCTGCGATGCGCAAGGAAATCGACGAAGTGGTCGAGGAAATACCCAAGCATCGGGTCTGCTTCCTGGAGGATGAGCTGAGTGATGTGCTCTGGGACTATCTCAATGCCGTGCTGGCGCTGGAAAAAGAAGCCGGCATCGGGCTCGAGTCCGTTTTGAGAAGAGCCTGCGGCAAGTACCAGGCCCGCGTGTCCGGCATCGAGTCCGGCGCTTCGTGGCAGCAGATAAAGCGCGCACAAAAACAAGCGCTGGCGAAGGAGCAGGCATCCGGGACGCGCGCGTAGCCATCCATCGATTCCAGAGGCCACCCCCATGATCGACCGTACCCTGTTCGACACCGACCACGACGCTTTTCGCGACAGCTTCCGCCGCTTCGTGGACAAGGAGATCGCGCCGTTCCACGAGGCCTGGGAAGAGCAGGGCTATGTGGACCGCGAGGTCTGGCGCAAGGCGGGCGCGCAGGGGTTTCTGTGCATGACCATGCCGCAAGCGTATGGCGGCGCGGGAGCCGACAAGCTGTATTCGGTGGCGCAGATGGAGGAGATTGCACGCGCGGGCGTGAGCGGCATCGGCTTCGGCCTGCACAGCGAGATCGTGGCGCCGTACCTCCTGCACTACGGGACCGAGGAGCAGAAGCAGCGCTACCTGCCCCGGCTGGCCAGCGGCGAGATGGTGGGCGCCATCGCGATGAGCGAACCGGCGGCCGGCAGCGACCTGCAGGGGATCAGGGCCACGGCGATCCGGAGCGCGGATGGCTCGCACTACGTGCTGAATGGCAGCAAGACCTTCATCACCAATGGCTGGCATGCCGACCTCGTGATCGTGGTCGCCAAGACCGACCCGGCGGCGGGCGGTGCCAAGGGCACCAGCCTGCTGCTGGTGGAGCGCGGCATGGAAGGCTTCAGCAAGGGCAAGCGCCTGAAGAAGCTGGGCCTGAGGGCGCAAGACACGTCCGAGCTGTTCTTCGACAACGTGAAGGTGCCGGCCGGGAGCCTGCTCGGCGGGGCCCCGGCCTTCGAGGGGCGCGGCTTCATCTGCCTGATGGAGCAACTGCCCTGGGAGCGGCTGCAGATCGCCATTGGCGCCGTGGCGTCGGCACAGGCCGCGATCGACTGGACGGTGCAGTACGTGAAAGACCGCAAGGCGTTCGGCCAGCCGCTGGCGAATTTCCAGAACACGCGCCACAAGCTCGCCGAGCTGCAGACCGAGGTGCAGGTCGCGCGCGTGTTCGTGGACAAGTGCTGCGAACTGGTCTGCCAGGACCGCCTGGACACGGCGACCGCCAGCATGGCCAAGTACTGGTGCTCGGACCTGCAGTGCAAGGTGATGGACGAGTGCGTGCAACTGCACGGCGGCTACGGCTACATGTGGGAATACCCGATCACGCGCGCGTATGCCGACGCACGCGTGCAGCGCATCTACGGCGGCACCAACGAGATCATGAAGGAGGTGATCTCGCGTGAAATGATGGGCTCCCCCCTGCGCCGGTGGTAGTGACTCCCCCCTGCGCGCCTGCGGCGCTTCCCCCTTCTCTGGCGCGCCGCTGCGCGGCGTTTGGAGGGGGGACGATGCCTGTGGCCCGGCGAAGCCGGTTCCACGGCATCTCTGG